>NZ_JBIVMP010000001.1:0-688902 GCF_044753145.1 Glutamicibacter sp. NPDC088483 | reverse complement strand
TTTTTTGGGGGGGTCCACCCAGGCGCCCGCCGCCGGTGCCCCCCCGGTTTGCAATGCCCGCTGATATCACCGCCAACCCTGTGGGGGGGGGCCCCCAAACATTTGGGGGCCCCCCCACCGCCGTATTCCCGATCCTCGTGCCCTACGGGCGTGCTGCGAAACGCTCGAGCAGGTCCACGTGCCCCGAGACGATCAGGACATCTCGGCGAGTCACCATGGTATCCGGCATGGCGTAGGTGAAATCCTCGCCCGGGGACTTCACACCAACGATCGTCACCCCGTACTTGGAGCGGACTTGGGACTGGGCCAAGGTGAAGCCCTGGGTCTCCTTCGGAGGGTACATCTTCACGATGGCGAAGCCGTCATCGAATTCGATGAAGTCGAGCATGCGGCCACCGACCAGGTGTGCGGCACGCACACCGGCATCGGCTTCCGGGTAGATGACGTGGTTGGCACCAATGCGGGTAAGAATCTTGCCATGGGAGGGCGTAATGGCCTTGACCCACAGATGCTCGATGCCCAGATCCACCAGGTTCACGGTGATCAGCACGGATGATTCGATGGAGGTACCCACGCCCACGACGGCAGAGGAGAATTCCTGGGCGCCGAGCTGGCGCAGGGCGTCAATATTGGTCGCGTCGGCCGCGACCACGTGGGTCAAGGTGCTGGCCCACTGCTGAACGAGCTCCGGGCTGCGCTCAATGGCCAGCACTTCGCGCCCCTGCTTGACCAGCGTTTCAGCGACAGAAGCACCGAAGCGGCCCAGGCCGATCACCAGCACCGGGGCATTGTGGTCTATGTTCTTGTCAGCCAATGAGCGGCCTTTCTTCTGGGAGTCTGAACAGCGTATTGCGGTGGCGCATGGTCAACGCGCTGGCGAGCGTAATACTGCCGATGCGTCCGGCAAACATCAACGCGCTGAGCACATACTTGCCGGCCGGAGGCACTTCTTGCGAAACCCCGCTACTCAGGCCCACGGTAGCAAAGGCCGAGATCGACTCGAACAGGGCTCGCGAGAAGCCCACCGATTCGTCGATGGTCACGAGCGCGCCGGTAGCGACCATCACCAGCGAAGCACCCATGGCGACCACGGAGATGGCCACGCGCATGGTGCCCTGCGGAATCTGCCGGCCAAAGGCCTTCGCGTCAGTATCGCCACGGACCTCGGCCAAGATCGCCAAGAACATCACGGCAATGGTGGTGACCTTGATGCCGCCAGCAGTAGAAGCTGAACCGCCACCAGCGAACATCAATGCGTCGGTCAACAAGATGGTCACCTGGTGGATGTCGTTCTGATCCACCAGGTTGAAGCCGCCAGAACGGGTCATGGTGGAGGCGAAGAAGCCATGAATGAGCTTGTCGCTGATGGATAAGCCGCCGATGGTCTTGGGATTGGCCCATTCGAAAATCAGCCACAGGAAGGATCCGGCAAAGAGCAGGATGGTGGTGGTGAGCATGGTCAGCTTGGTGTGCAGGTTCCACTTCTTCATATTGAACTTGTGCGCCAGCAGCACCATGATCACCGGGAAACCCAAGGAACCGGTGAACACGCCGGCCATCAATGGGCCCAGGATCCACAGGTCGGTTTCGTAGGGAACCAATCCGTCGGAGTGCGGGGTGAAGCCTGCATTGTTGAAAGCCGAGACGGCATAGAAGATTCCATGCCAGATGGCGGACAGGACGCTTTCACCCAGCATGTAGAAGCGCGGGATCAGAAAGAGCGCGATGACCGCCTGCAGGCTGATCGCTGTGAGGATCACGATGCGCAGCAATGAGCTTACTTCGCCCAGGGCTGAGGCTCCAGAACTGTTCATCGAATTCTGCGCCATCAGCTTGGCTCGCACGCCCAGCTTGCGGGATACCGCCAGGGACATGATGGAGGCCAGAGTCAAAATGCCCAGGCCGCCCATGAACGTTGCGACCAGCATGATCAGCTGACCGGCGAATGACCAGTGCACAGCGGTGGAGACGGTCGTTAGGCCAGTAACGCAAACTGCCGACACAGCGGTGAATAATGCGTCATGCAGCGCGGTGGCTTCCCCCGTGGCCGAGGAAAACGGCGCCGCGAGCAGGGAGGTGAACAACGTGATTGCCAGCAAGAAGGCGCCAAGAGTCAAGCGCGCGGGGGAGCGCACGGTGAAGTCCGCAACTGCGATGCGAACGGTCAGCCATTTCTTGCGTCGCTGTTCGCGCATTTCAGCTGCCCGGGCGCTGGGGCCCGATGCACTGGCTGTGCTCATTTATTACTCGCCGTTTCCTGGGGAACAGTTCTTTGCCATGAGGATTTGAAGTCCTTCTAGTAATTTACGCGTTTCCACCGCTAAACGCTTGTGTTGCCCGGCTAAAGACCCGACAAGCCGCGCAAACTGCCATGAATTCATGAGTTGGGTCACTATCGGGTAGCCTGAAATCGTGTTAGATCCGCAGCATGCCCCACGGCCCACCATGGTGATGTGGGATGAAGAGTATCTGAAGTACAAATTCAGCGACTGGCATCCCATGCACCCTTCACGGCTAGAACTGACCTATCGGCTCAGCGATGAGCTGGATATCTTCGATGCGCCGAACGTCACGATACAGGCTCCGGATATTGCCGACGATGCGGTCATCGGCTCCGTCCATGACCAGAGCTATATCGATCAGGTGCGGCGGGTGAGCAAGGATCCAACACTCGTTGCCGAAGAATTCGGCTTGGGCACCGAAGACGACCCGGTATTCGCCGGGATGCATGAAGCCGCCGGGCGCATTGTTGGCGGTTCGGTAGCAGCGGCCCAAGCCATCATGGACCAAGACGTGGTCCGTGCGGTGAACTTCGCCGGTGGCATGCACCACGCCGCGAAAAGCAAGGCCAGCGGTTTCTGCATCTACAATGACGCTGCTGCCGCGATCCATCGCATGCTGGAACAGGGTGCCCAACGCGTGGTCTACATCGATGTGGACGCGCATCATGGGGATGGCACCGAGTCGATCTTCTGGGATGACGAACGCGTGCTGACCATTTCCATCCATGAATCCGGGCTGTCGCTGTTCCCCGGTACGGGATTCGCCAATGAAATTGGCGGCAAGAACGCCGAAGGCAGCGCAGTAAATGTTGCTCTGCCGGCAATGACCGGGGACTCCGGGTGGATGCGTGCCTTCCATGCGATCGTTCCGCAGCTGGTACGCGCTTTCAAGCCGGAAATCATCGTCTCCCAGCACGGTTGCGATGCGCACCGCGATGATGACATGACCAATTTGAAGCTGTCTGTTGATGCGCAACGCCAGGCGGCCCTGGACATATCCCAGTTGGCAGATGAGCTGTGCGAAGGCCGGTGGTTGGCTACCGGAGGCGGGGGATACAACGTCACCGCCGTCGTGCCGCGTACCTGGACCCACCTGACGGCGATTGTTGCCGGCAAGCCGGTGCCGTTGCGTACCTATGTTCCCGAGACCTTCCGCCGCTACGTTCTGGAAAGGTACGGCCGTGCCATGCCTTACCTCATGGGCGATGACGCTCAGCTGTGGTGGCGCAATTGGGAAGTCGGCTTTGATCCGGCCGATCCGGTAGACCGAACCATCATTGCTACACGCAAGGAGATATTCCCGCTTTTCGGGCTCGATCCATGGTTCGACTAGCCTCGCATGGCTGCGGCCACCGGAGACAGAGGCGAGACTTCACAGCATTTTAGGCATGGAAATCGATTGCCAACCGTTCATATGCCGTTAGGGTTATGTGTGTGGCAATTGATGAAGTGTTTTCGGCGTTGGCTGAACCAACCCGACGAAAGATTATAGAAGCGCTCAAGAACGAGCCGAAAGCAGTGGGCACTCTGGTCACTGAACTGGAGATCTCGCAGCCGACTGTTTCCAAGCACTTGAAGGTGCTGCGCGAAGCTGAACTCGTGAGCATGGCCGCTGCCGGGCAGCGGCGCATCTACAGCATTGATACCTCAGCGCTGGAAGACCTCGTGCGCTGGTGCGCCGATTTGGTACCTGCCCAACCGGAGGGCCAAGAGCTAGTAACCACGCAGGCCGAAGCCGAGGGGCAGCTGGCAGCGGTATCGAATCCAACGGCTCAGCAGATCGGGCGGCGCGTTGGCCAAGGCCTGGAACAAGTTACTGGACGTGCGCAAGAGTTTTTCGAGAAACTTCCGCGGTTCGGGCGTCGGCGCTAGCTCTTGTCCAGTCATCGGCGCTGCAACCGTGCAATATGGTCAATCTTTTAAGTTACGCGCGCAATCCTGTTTTATAACATGAAAATTTTGTTCAGAATGCCCAGCATGGCATTCTCGTGTGCGGGGCAGTGACGCCGGCAATGAGGCCCCTTGTGCGCCTGTGCCTGCCCCAAGTGATGAGGAGAAAAACTTGGATAAGCACTTAGCGACGATTCGCGACGAAGTCTTCCGCCGCAATCCCGGCGAAGCAGAATTCCACCAGGCCGTCACGGAAGTATTCGACAGCCTTGAAGCTGTATCGGTCAAGCATCCTGAATACGCCGAAGCCGCAATCCTGCAGCGTTTGTGCGAACCTGAACGCCAGATCATCTTCCGAGTGCCATGGGTTGACGACGAAGGCCGCGTGCAGATCAACCGCGGCTTCCGCGTTGAATTCAACTCGGCTCTGGGCCCATACAAGGGCGGTCTGCGTTTCCACCCATCGGTTTACCTTGGCATCGTCAAGTTCCTGGGCTTCGAGCAGATCTTCAAGAACTCCCTGACCGGCATGCCCATCGGCGGCGGCAAGGGCGGCTCGGACTTCGACCCGCGCGGCAAGTCCGATGGCGAAGTCATGCGCTTCTGCCAGTCCTTCATGACTGAGCTCTACCGCCACATTGGCGAATACACCGACGTGCCAGCCGGCGATATCGGCGTTGGCGGCCGCGAAATCGGTTACCTCTTCGGCCAGTACAAGCGCATCACCAACCGCTACGAGTCCGGTGTGCTGACGGGCAAGGGCTTGAGCTGGGGCGGTTCCCTGGTTCGCCCGGAAGCCACCGGCTACGGCGCAGTGATCTTCACTGAAGAAATGCTCAAGACCCGCGGCCAGACTTTCGATGGCCAGCGCGTGGTCGTTTCCGGTTCGGGCAACGTGGCAATCCACGCCATCGAGAAGGCGCAGGCACTGGGAGCGAAGGTCGTTACGGCTTCCGACTCGGCCGGCTTCATCGTTGACGAGGGCGGCATCGACCTGGATCTGCTGCGTCAGATCAAGGAAGTTGAGCGCGGCCGCATCTCCGAGTATGCCGAACGCCGTGGCACCAAGAAGGTGAAGTACGTTGCCGGTGGCAGCGTCTGGGACGTTGCAGGCACCGTGGCGCTGCCCTGCGCAACCCAGAACGAATTGGGCGCTGAGGCCGCAAAGAAGATGGTTGCTGCTGGCACCATCGCAGTGGCCGAAGGCGCCAACATGCCTACTACCGCTGAAGCGACCTCGATCTTCCAGGATGCAGGGGTGCTCTTCGGCCCGGGCAAGGCTGCCAACGCTGGTGGTGTTGCTACCTCGGCTCTGGAGATGCAGCAGAACGCCAGCCGCGATGCATGGAGCTTCGAGCACACCGAGCGTCGCCTGACTGAGATCATGGTCGGCATCCACACCAGCTGTGCTGCTACTGCAGACGAGTACGGCATGCCGGGGAACTACGTCGCCGGCGCCAACATCGCGGGCTTCGTGAAGGTCGCAGACGCAATGCTCGCACAGGGCGTCATCTAATAATCTGCAGCGCTGCAATCCGCGTGAATTCATTGGGGACCCGGTGAAATCACGCGGATTGTCTCGTTCAGGCATCAAAAAATGTGATTCAGATGGTCACGTGTGTGTTTCGTGATGCAAAAGTTACAAAAGTGCGATTAGACTAGTACAAAGCGAACGTGAACCTGAACCGCCGATGTTGATCCAAAGTCGTGTAAGTTCATCTTCGCAAAATTAACGCGACGAATAAGAGATCAGCGTCAGGAGAATATCCCGCATGACGGATAAACAGAATTTTGCCGGAGCCCGTTTCATGACTGTGGCCGAAGTGGCCGACATGATGCGCGTTTCCAAAATGACCGTTTATCGGCTGATCCACGCCGGTGATTTGCCTGCTGTTCAGTTCGGTCGCTCCTATCGCGTTCCGGAAAACGCCGTGGAATCATATCTGAATGCCGCGGCCATTGATCCGCAGCACGGTACCGGTTCTTACGGTCGATAGTCCGCGCGATGGTCAGAGCATGACCGAAAAGCGGGTAATCTGTTAAGGAACGTTTAACGTCCGGTCAACCTTGTCCTTGGGCTCGCGCGCAAGCAGGCATTTGGGGTTGACGCATTTATTTAGTTTGTGAGGAACCACTATGGGCTCTGTTATCAAGAAGCGCCGCAAGCGTATGTCGAAGAAGAAGCACCGCAAATTGCTTCGTAAGACCCGCCACCAGCGTCGTAATAAGAAGTAAATCTACTTCTGAGCATTTGCCGCTTGGCAATCATCGCCACCGCTTCACAGTGAAACTGTTGAACGGTGGCGATTGCTTTATCCAAAGCCGCCCAGCGCCGGCCTAAGAGCCGGAACGGCGCAGAATGGACCGTCGCGCCGCCCAGAGCGCACCAAGCACTCCAGCGGCCTTCAGGCCTAGTTTGGCGGCTCGCTGGCCGGTGCGGAAATCGTAGACCTGCCAGCCGCGGCGCTTGGCGTAGGCGCGAAGCCGCGCATCGGGATTGATGCATACGGGGTGTCCCACAGCTTCAAGCAAGGGAACATCATTGTAGGAATCCGAGTATGCCCATGATTTCGACAGCGAGATGCCGCGAGCCTTCGCCAGGGTGCGCACCGCTTGCGCTTTTTCCGCAGCGTGCAGGATCGGGCTGGCCAGCGCTCCGGTGTAGAAACCGTCTTCGCTGGCCACTACAGTGCCCAATGCACCGGTAAGTTCGAGACGTTGCGAGATGACATTCGCCACTTCCAGGGGAGTGGCAGTGACTAGCCAGACTTCACGGCCCACCGTCCGATGCTGGCGAGCAATGGCTACCGTACCGGTCCATAGCTTGGGTTCGATGTATTCGTCATAGATCTCGTTGCCGATCTTCTCGATCTCGGACACCGGGATCCCTCGGACCATCATCAACGCACGGTCGCGAATCTGGTGAATGTCCCCTAGGTGCTCACCGCGCGCGGCGAAGCGCAACTGCTTGAGCGCGAACCAGAGGATTTCGCGGAATTGGAAGAAGCGGCGCTCATGCAGTTTCCGGGCCAGCAGATACAGCGATGCACCGCGCACAAGGGTGTTATCTACATCGAAGAAAGCGGCGACCGTGTCCGGAGCCAGGGCGGAATTCGGGCTGGGGTGATGATCGATGGAAGACATTTGATCCAGTTTATTTCATTGCCAAGTTTAAGGGCGGTTACGGCTCGTGAGATTATAGGCAGGTGAGTACTTTGAATCAGATCCAGCTGTTGGTTCGAGAAGGCTGCCACCTGTGCCAGGCCGCACGCGCAACCGTGGCCGAGGTGACTGGCCGGTTGAATATGGAGTTTTCCGAACTGGATATTGACCAGCACCCTGAATTGCTGGCCAAGCACCACGAGGAAGTGCCGGTTCTGCTGATCAACGGAGAAGTCCGCGACTTCTGGCACATCGACGCACAGCGTCTGGAACGACTACTGAGCAGCTAGCCGCTGCCGAATAAATGAAAATGCGTTGTGCTCTTCAAGAGCACCGAAAAGTGCGGGAGAACGAAGATGTCAGAGCTTGAAGCCCGGGTCCTGCCTGAGGCCACGCTGGCTCGACTGACCCAGTACTTGCGCGCGCTGAACGCCTTGGAAGCCCAGGGCCTGGAACGCACCAGTTCCGGGGTGCTGGCCAAGGAAGCTGGAGTGAACCCCTCCATCCTGCGCAAAGACCTTTCCTGGTTGGGTTCTTACGGAACCCGCGGGGTGGGCTACGTGGTCCGCGAACTGGCAGAACATATCAGCCGCACCCTCGGCCTGAACCAGGACTGGCGTGTGGCCATCCTCGGCGCCGGTAACCTGGGGCGCGCGCTCAGCGGATATGCAGGCTTCAGGACTCGTGGCTTCAACGTCAAGGCGATCCTGGATATCGACCCCGCACTGGTCGGCAGGCCGGTCGGCGAGCTGCACGTGGAAGCGATCGCGGACTTGGCCGCAGTGGTTGAACGCGAAGAAATCAACATCGCTGTTCTGGCAATTCCGGGCGATGCTGCGCAGGACCTGGTCTACGAACTGGCCGCGCTTTCGGTCCGCTCGGTGCTCTCGTTCGCACCGATGCCGCTTCGCGTACCCGCGGGCATGAACCTGCGGCGCGTTGATCTTTCCACTGAATTGCAGATCCTGGCATACCTCGCCGTTCAAGGCTGAAGCCGCGCAGACGAGAAAAGGCGTAGCCGCGTTATCCTTTGGGTGGATGGAGCGGCTACGCCTTTATTGTCCCTGCAGGGCCTCGCGAAGAGGCTCGGCCATGCGTTTAGCGGAAGCCGGCCAGGCGAGCCTGGCGGCGCTGCGCAATGTATTGCGAAGAAGGGCGCAACCAGGCGAAGACCACGCCTGCAATGCCCAACAAGATGCCCACAACGTAGACAGCGTTGATAATTCCGGCTTGAGTGTCAGCGAACATGCTGATCATTGGAACGATAGTCACCAGATTCAGCAGTGAAAGCGCACCGAGGATCGTGGCGATAATTCGCATGGCGCCCACGCCGCGGCCAACGAAGAAGCCCACCAGGAAATACAGGGCCAAGGTGATGATCATGGAGATAATCACGAAGGTCGACATCATGGAATTGATCTGGGCCATGAAGGCCTCAGGGCTTGCCATCATCTGTTCAACCAGTGGATCCTGCTCCATGCCCGGGGTGCTTTGCATCTGGTTCTGGAACTCTTCTTGCACCAGCGACCACTGCTGGCCAATCATGTTGGCCATCATGTTGGAGTTGGTCATCAGCCAGCTGGCGAGGGCACTGAAGATGCCCGCGAGCATGATCAAGCCAAAGGCGATAGCCAAGGTCCGTGGCCGCTCGGTCGGCGGCTGCACGCCGGCGTAACCTCCCTGCTGGGCATACTGGTCGTAGCCCGGTGCCTGCGGTTGCCCGTAAGGATTCGGATTCTGACCGTACGGGTTCTGGCCGTACGGCGAGGGCTGCTGGCCGTAGGGGTTTTCGCCGTACGGGTTCTGCGATGAACCCTGGCCGGAAGGGCCCGGGTTGTTGGGCTGGCCCGGCTGGTTAGGATCGTTGTCGCTCATGATGCGTCCTTCTGGGTCGAACTGTCTTATTAACTAAGCGTAGTGGCAGTCGGTTGTGAGCAACCCCTCCGAAAGGATGGTTTTTCCATATGGGATTCCAATGCGTGTCCTGTGAATAGTTGACGGTGGCCACAATATGGCTAATTTGCACCGAATATTTGAGACACTGGAGGCATGCCTTTATCGACCGTCCATTTGTTGCGCCACGGGGAAGTTTTCAACCCTGACCGTATGCTCTACGGCAGGATCCCCGGCTTCGGGCTCTCGGAACTCGGATTCCAGATGGCCGATGGGGCAGGAGAATATTTTGCCAAGCGCCAAGCAGAAGGCGGCAACGTAGTGCGCCTGGTGGCCTCACCGCTCCTGCGAGCCCAGCAGACAGCCGCGCCGACCTCCAGTGCTCTGGATCTGCAGGTCCACACCGACGAGCGGGTTATCGAAGCCGGCAACAAGCTGGAAGGGCTGTCCAAGGTTGCGGAGCACCTGCGTCAGCCGAAGTACTGGCCGCTGCTGGTCAACCCGCTGAAGCCTTCATGGGGCGAACCATATGCCCAGCAGGTTGCTCGCATGCGCCTGGCCATGGATGAGCACCGCAAGGCCGCCCTCGCCGAGCACGGCGAAGGAGCGGAAGTCATTATCGTCAGCCACCAGCTGCCGATCTGGGTTACGCGCCGCGCCGCCGAGAAGAAGCCGCTGTGGCACGATCCGCGCCAGCGCGAGTGCACTCTGGCTTCCATCACCAGCTTTGATTTTGAGGGAGACGAATTGGTCTCCGTGCGTTACACCGAGCCGTGCCCCGAGCTGCTTGCCGGCGCGGCGAATATCCCTGGAGCCTAAAGCAAAATGACAGATCCTGTGCCTAATCCTCGCCACTTGAGCCGCCGCACCATGTTGCGTTCGCTCATGGTTGCCGCCGCCGTGGTGCCCTTGGCTGCCTGCAGCGGCAAGGAAGATGCGCTGACCGCGCAAGCAAACAGCGGCGACGGCAAGAACTACATCGCTGGCGACGGCGCCGTGGAAGAGTACGAAGTTTCCAAGCGCAGCGAACCGGTTGCCCTCAAGGCCACCACCTACCATGGCACCGATATCGACTTCACGCAGTGGCAGGGCAAGCCCGTAGTCATGAACTTCTGGTATGCCGCCTGCGCTCCGTGCCGCATCGAGGCACCGGATCTGAAGGAAATCGCTGAAGGCTTCGGCGAGAAAGTCGAATTCATTGGCGTCAACGTACGCGATGAAGCCGAAGCGGCGAAGGCCTTCGAGCGCACTTTCGAGATCCCCTATGAGTCGGTACAGGATACCTCCGGGGACATCCAGCTGGCGATGACCAAGTACGTCCCGTTGCAAGCGGTTCCATCCACCTTGGTGCTGGACCGCCAGGGCCGTGTCCGTGCCCGCGTGATCGGTGCCGTAGAGCCTGGCACCCTGAAGTCATTGATCGACTCCGCTCTGACCGAAGAGTTGTGAGCTGATCAGTGACCACTAATCCCTTTGCCGACATCGTCCTGGACGGGTCGTTGCTGCTGGCTGCCCCAGTAGCACTGCTGGCCGGGCTGGTCTCCTTCCTTTCGCCTTGCGTCCTGCCGCTGGTGCCGGGCTACCTCGGTTACGTCACCGGGTTGACTGGTGCGGATCTGAAGGAGCACCGGCGCGGCCGCGTGGTCTCCGGCGTACTGCTCTTTGTCCTGGGATTCTCCGTGGTCTTCATCGCAGCGGGCGTGCTTTTCAGCCAGGCCTCCGCGTGGCTCAGGTTCAACGGCTCCTGGGTCACCCAGGCGTTGGGCCTGGTCGTGGTCTTCATGGGCATCGTGTTCATGGGCGGCTTCTCCTGGATGCAGCGTGACCGCAAGATCCACAGGAAACCGCCTGCAGGCCTGTGGGGTGCCCCGGTTCTGGGGCTGACCTTCGGCCTGGGGTGGGCACCGTGCATCGGCCCCACCTTGAGTGCGGTACTGATCATGTCCACCGGTGTGGACGCGAACGTAGGGCGTGGAACGCTGCTGACTGTGTTCTATTGCCTCGGATTGGGTTTGCCCTTCATCCTGATTGCGATGGGGTTGCAGCGCGGCATGCAGGCGCTGGCGTTCTTCCGCAAGCACCAGGTTTTCATCATGCGTTTGGGCGGGGGACTACTCATTGCCTTGGGACTGGTCATGGTGACCGGTCTGTGGGGAACATGGGTAGCAGAACTGCAAAACTGGTTTGCCAATGAAGTGAGGTTGCCAATTTAATGGCGAAACAACAACGGAATTCCAAGGGAACTGGCGACGCGCCTGCCCTGGGATTCATGGGTTCCATGCGTTGGATCTGGACCCAGCTGACATCGATGCCGACAGCTTTGTTCTTGCTGTTGCTGCTCGCCGTTGCTGCGGTACCGGGATCGATCTTCCCGCAGCGCGACGCCAACCCCGAATCTGTAGCCCAGTACCTGGAACAGCACACCACCGCTGGTCCATGGCTGGATCGCTTCCAGATGTTCGAAGTGTATTCATCGGTGTGGTTCTCCGCGATCTACATCTTGCTGTTCGTCTCGCTGATTGGCTGCATCATCCCGCGTGTGAAGAAGCACGCCAAAGCCTTGCGCACCCCGCCGCCGAGGACCCCGGTGCGCCTGGAACGACTTCCCCAGTACAGCTCGCATGAAATTCTGGAAGGCGAGACGGATACGCCCGATGACCAGCAGGTCATCGAGGATTCGTTCAGGATCCTGAAGAAGCGCGGCTACCGTGTCGAACGCCGCGAGGATGCCACCGGGGCCTCGGTTGCCGCAGAGCGCGGGTATACCCGCGAAATCGGCAACCTGCTCTTCCACATCTCGCTGATGGGCGTACTGGCTTCGGCCGCGATCGGCGGAGCCCTGGGCTACACCGGGCAGCGCGTGGTTGTCGAGGGGGAGACCTTCGTGAATTCGCTGGTGGCCTACGACTCCTTCACCCCGGGCACCGGCTTCAATGCCGATAATTTGCCGCCCTTTGCTGTGACTCTGGACAAATTCGACATCATCTTCGACCGCGAATCCGAATCGCATTTCGGACAGCCGCTGGACTTCACCGCCCACGTCAAGGTGCGCGAATCGGCAGATGCCGAGCCAGTGAAGCAGGAACTGAAGGTCAACCATCCGCTGCGGATCAGCGGCGGTGACGTGTACCTGGTCGGCAATGGCTACGCCCCGGTGATCACCGTCAAGGATGGCAACGGCAACGTCTCCTATTCCGGCCCGGCGGTTTCCATTCCGCAGGATTCGGTCTACACCTCGATGTTCGTGCTGAAGGTTCCGGACGCCGAGCCATCGCAGCTCGGCTTCCAGGGCTTCTTGCTGCCAACCGCACTAGTGGATGAGAACGGCTTCGGCATCTCGGGCGACCCCAACGCCATCAACCCCCAGCTGCACCTGAACTCGTACTCCGGGAATCTGGGCCTTGACGACGGCAACCCGCAAAACGTGTTCGTGCTGGACACGGAGAAGATGGAACCGCTGAACAGCCGTGATTTGGATGCCGGCGGCATCATCCTCGAAGCGGGGCAGACCTACGAACTGCCCGACGGCAAGGGCTCGATTACCTTTGAAGACCTCAAGCGCTTCGTCGCATTGGACATCAATCATGACCCGGGCAAGCTGCCAATCGGCATTTTCTCAGGTCTGGCGCTAATCGGCCTTGCGGTCTCGCTGTTCACCCCGCGACGCCGCGTCTGGGTGAAGCTGAAACAAGAAAACGGCAAGCGTAGTATCGAGTACGCACTGCTGGCACGTGGCGAGGATCCGCGTCTGGAACGCGAAGCTGCAGAACTACAGAAGATCTTTGACAAGGCTTGGCCATTGGCAAGCCAGGAGCAGAACCAAGGAGCAGTAAATGGATAACGCTGGGGCATTAGCGCCAATCAATGAAACGCTGGGTGAATACAGCCAGTTGTTCATGCTGCTGGCCGCCATGGTCTACGGAGTGGTCTTCATCATTTTCGCCTTGGACCTGGCAAAGACCAACAAGTCCATCAGCGAAATGGATTCCGAAGCGCTCAAGCGCGACGAGGAACTGCTGGTTAGCGCCGGCGGCGCCGTGGGCACCAAGCCCCGTTCGCGCCGGGGTGCCGCTGTGCGTGCCGACAACGTCGGCGAGCATATCGTGACCGACAAGATGGAGTACACGCAGTTGTCGGCCAAGCGCCCCACGGCTCGCATTGCCGTGGTGCTGATGTGGCTGGCCGCTGCCCTGCACGGCGGTGCCGTGGTTTCCCGTGCGATAGCCGCGCACCGAGTGCCCTGGGGCAACATGTACGAGTTCCTGTCCACCGGTGCATTCCTGGTGGCTCTGGTCTTCTTGCTGGTGCTGATCTTCAAGGACCTGCGCTTCATGGGATCCTTCATCTCCGGCCTGGTCACCTTGATGCTGTGCGGTGCCACCATCGGCTTCCCGACACCGGTTGGCCACCTCGTTCCTGCCCTGCAGTCGCCATGGATCGTCATTCACGTCTCCATCGCCGTCCTGGCGTCGGCACTGTTCGCCATCAGCTTCGCCATGAATGTGCTGCAGCTGGTACAGCATGCTCGCATGAACCGGCTGGCCGCTGGCCAGGACGACAAGCTGCCCTTCATGCGCGTGGTGCCAGGTGCCGGCGCATTGGAGAACTTCGCCTACCGCATCAACACCATCGGCTTCGTGATGTGGACCTTCACTGTCATCGCTGGTGCGATCTGGGCTGAGGCCGCTTGGAGCCGCTACTGGGGCTGGGATCCAAAGGAAGTCTGGTCCTTTGTGATCTGGGTTGTCTACGCAGGCTACCTGCACGCCCGTGCCACCGGTGGCTGGACGGGCCCACGCTCGGCCTGGTTGTCGATCATCGGCTTCCTGTGCGTGGTCTTCAACTTCACCATCGTGAATATCTTCTTCGACGGTCTGCACTCCTACGCCGGAGTCTAGTTCCTAAGAATCCAGCACTGCGAGCGGTTTCCCTTTAGCGGGGAGGCCGCTCGCAGTACTTTAAGCGTTCGTTGCAGGCCCTGGTACTTAAGTGCGGGGCACTGACGGGCGCCTGCCCCCGTCCGTCCCTCCAGCGCCCGTAGAGGAAGCCCCGCGCCCCGGGCCGCCTGCAAGAATGCCCGACGCTCCCACGAGGCATGAAAAAAGCCCAGCGGCGCTGGCACGCGTGCTGGGCTGGTTGCCGGAATCCCGGCAGAACTAGGTGGTTATTCGGTTTCAGACGAAGAGCTGTCGGTGCCTTCTGGCTTGTTCTTGCGTTCTGCACCTGGCTTCGGTTCCTTGGCCTCAGGCTTGGCTGGTTTCTCGCCATCGGCCTTCTGCACGTCTTCACGTTTAGTGAGGTCTTGCTCACGCGCCTTCGAGTCGGCTTCACGCTGCTGCTGGCGGCGCCAGACCTCCAGCTGGCGCAGGAAATCCTCATCGTCGTCCGGAGCCATGGACTTCTGCGCAGGGGCTCCATTTGACGCAACAGGGCGACCTAGGAGGAACCACAAACCGGCTCCGATTAGCGGAAGGAGGATGACGACCGCAATCCACGCAGGCTTAGGCAATGAACGAATGCTGCGGCGCTCTGCACGAGCGCATTCGATCAGGGTATAAATCGTCAAAGCAACCGAAACCACTGCGGCGAAAATCAATAAGCGGACCATGCTTCCATTCTAGTGATAATCCTGTTCACAGGTTCACCGGTAGAATTGAGACTATGCAGTTTGTGAAATATAGCGTTATCCGCCTAGGCATATTCCTAGCCGTTTTCTTGGGCCTCTGGTTAGGTATGAAGTGGCCAATCTTCGTTTCCGGAATTATTGGCCTGGTCGTGGCCTTCGCGGTGGCCTACCTTTTCTTCAATAAACTTCGGCTAAAGGCGAACGAAGATATCCGCAACGCTTTCAGCAAGACCTCGGCAAACAAGACCAGGATGCAGCTAGCTGATGAAGCCGTTGAGGATGAATTCGACGAATCACAGCGCAAGCAGACCCCTGGCGCCGAGTAAATTTCCCCACGCAGGTTCACCTCGAACTGCATAGCCCAGCCATTAGCGCATGGCCGGCATGACAATTAACGAGATGGGCTGGCCGGATCAATTGATCCGGCCAGCCCATCTCGTTTTTCCTTCTGCAGCGGTGGCTAGGCCAAAACCTCGATGGCGATAGCCAAGGAGAAGAGCACCGCATATACGACATTGACCATGCCGGTCTGCTTAAGCACCAGCACCAGCTTTGGCAGCTGCTGCTCGCGAAGCATCAGCAGCGATGGAGCCACTGCAGGAACGAAGGTGAGCAGGACCAGCCACATCCATGGGAAGGCGCTGGTGGCCAGCAAAGGGAGGAGGATGGCTACCGCCAGCATCAGCACGTAGCTCAAGCGGGCATTGTGTTCGCCAAGGCGCACCGCCAAGGTAACCTTTCCCACCTCTTTATCGGTAGGAATGTCTCGCACATTATTGGCCATCAGCAGAGCGCAGCCAATCAGGCCGGTGCCGATGGCACCCCACAGCGAAGCCATGGTCAGCTGGTTGATCTGGGTGAAGGTGGTACCCAAGGTGGCGACCAAGCCGAAGAAGATGAAAACGTAAATATCGCCCAAGCCGCGGTAGCCGTAGGGGTTCTTGCCGCCGGTGTAGCCCCAAGCGGCGAAGATCGCGGCGACGCCTACCAGCAGCAGCGGCCACGAGGAAGAAATGATGACCAGCACGAGGCCGAAGATGGCGGCTAGCCCGAAGCAGCCGAAAGCGGCATTGCGCACGTTCTTCGGCTCGGTGAGCTTGGAACCGGTCAGGCGCAGCGGGCCGACGCGTTCGTCATCGGTGCCTCGGATGCCGTCCGAGTAGTCGTTGGAGTAGTTCACTCCGACCTGGAGCAGCAGGCCCACCAGCAGAGCCAAGACGAAACGGAACCAATGAACGGTTCCAGTTTCGCCCAGCGCGGCTGCGGTACCGATGACAACCGGGGCAATGACGATAGGCAAGGTGCGCAAACGCGCCCCAGAAACCCACTGGGAAAGTGTGGCCACTTTCTGTCCTTTCAGGGCAAGCGGAAACTCGTACCCTCTAGTTTCCCGCGATTAGGCGTGCAAGGCGAATCGAGACTAGTCGCGAACGCCTAGTTCTTCGATGACCAGCTGTCGATTGAACTTGCCATTAGGCAGCTGCGGCAAGCCAAGAGGGTAGTGGCGCACGTGCTTGGGCACCGCTTCCTTGCCCAAGGTCCGGCGCACCGCTTCGAAGGCATCGGCGGTATTGGTCGGGCCCGCATAGGCCAGGCCAACGCTGTGGCCCCATTGCGGATCGGGCACCGGGACCACGATTGCCTGCGTGAAGAATTCTTCCAGCAGCCCTTCAATCTTCGATGCCGAAAGCTTGATGCCCCCGGTATTGATCACATCATCGATGCGTCCAATGATCTTCAACCGCTGTTTTTCAACGGTGCCCAGGTCATCGGTGACGTACCAGCGGACACCATCGCGTTCAATGAAGTGCTCGGCGGTGGCTTCGGGGGAGTTGGCGTATCCGTCGGCGAGCATGGGGCCGGCGACCCAGATGCGCCCCTCATGCGCTGCCAGCTGCACGCCGGGAAGGGCCGTGCCGTTGTAGACCAGGCCGCCGGAAGTTTCCGAGGACCCATAGGTCTGGAAAATCTTCAGCCCATGATGGCGGGCGCTGACCAGCAGGTCCTTGCTGGCTCGCGCGCCGCCCAAGAGGATGGCGTCGAAACGCTTCAGCGCCTGCAAGGTTTCCGGCGCCGGGTTATCCAGCAGCCGGGCAAGCTGGGTTGGAACCAGCGAGGTGATCCGGCGGGAGTCGATCATTTGATTGGCGGCTTCGGTGAATGCCGTGGCCGAGAAACTGCCCTCGGTGTCCATCACCACGGGCTTGGTGCCGGCGAACAATGAACGCGTCAGCACGCTCAGTCCCGCGACATAGTGCACCGGCAAGGCCAGCAGCCATTGGCCTTCGAAGCCGAGGAACTCGGCCGTGGCCTGCGCACTGGATGCCAACGCCGAAACGCTGAGCACCGTGCGCTTGGCCCGGCCGGTGGAACCGGAAGTCCGCACCACTGCCATGGGCTGCTCGAAACCTGGCAGGTCCTGTGGCGCCAAGTACTCGATGCGCCAGCCGTTGGGGTTGGCCTCATCGAGCAATACCTCAACGGCCGGCCCCCCGTCGTTGGCCGCCGTGGCCAACGCTGCGAGCAGTTCAGAGAGTTGTTCGTGCATATCCGGTCCTCGTTCCGTCGCGGAAGATTAGAAGTAGTAAGGGTAGTTGGACCAATCCGGGTCGCGCTTGCCCAGGAACGCGTCGCGTCCTTCTACTGCCTCATCAGTCATGTACGCCATGCGGGTGGCTTCGCCAGCGAAGACCTGCTGGCCGGCCAAGCCGTCATCGGCCAAGTTGAAAGCGAACTTCAGCATGCGGATGGCCTGCGGGGACTGGCGGGCGATGTCGGCTGCGTACTCCAGGGCCACCTCTTCGAGGCGTTCGTGCTCTACCGACTCGTTGACGGCGCCCATGCGGACCATGTCATCGGCCGAGTACTCGCGGGCAAGGAAGAAGATTTCGCGGGCGGTCTTCTGCCCGACCTGGCGGGCGAGCAATGCCGAACCGTATCCGGCATCGAAGGAACCGACGGTAGCGTCGGTCTGCTTGAACTTGCCTTTCTGCTTCGAGGCAATGGTCAGATCCGAGACCACGTGCAGCGAATGGCCGCCACCGGCAGCCCAGCCGTTGACGACGCAGAGGACAACCTTGGGCATGGTGCGCATCAGGCGCTGGACTTCCAGGATGTGCAGGCGCCCGGCACGCGCCGGGTCGATGGATTCGCGGGTCTCGCCTTCGGCATAGCGGTAGCCGTCACGGCCGCGGATGCGCTGGTCGCCGCCGGAGCAGAATGCGTGTCCGCCGTCCTTTTCGGAGGGGCCATTGCCGGTCAGCAGGACGGTGGCTACGTCGCTGGTCATGCGGGCATGGTCCATGGCGCGGAACAGCTCGTCCACGGTGTGCGGGCGGAAGGCGTTGCGCACCTCGGGGCGGTCGAAAGCGATGCGCACGGTCGGAAGGTCGCGCACGATGCTTCCATCCGCCGCTCGCTGGACTTGGCGATGGTAAGTGATGTCGGTGAAGTCGAATCCCTCGACCACGCGCCAGCGCGTTGGGTCGAAGACATCGGAGACCTTCTCGGGCAATGCGGAATTATTCAGGCTACTCACCCTATGAATGCTAGTCGGTTTCGTCCGGAACTCTAAGAAAGGAGTAGTAGACTTTTCACGGCCCGACTCGCGGTTGCGCGTGGAATCCCCGCCCGTACGACTTGGACCATCCAGTGAATCACCGGATTCATTTCACGATTTTTGCACGGATCCATTGAACGCGTCCGTAGGTCAGGAGTTCATCTATGCCATCTGGTCAGCATCGCCCGGCAACCCCGGAAATCAGTGCCGAGGGCTACAAGAAATCCCTGAGCCGCCGCCACGTCCAGATGATCGCGATCGGCGGAGCCATCGGTGTGGGCCTGTTCATGGGCTCCGGCGGGCGCCTGGCCTCGACCGGTCCGGCGCTGGTGCTGTCCTATCTGGTAGCTGGCGCCTTGGCTTACCTGCTGATGCGGGCACTGGGCGAACTGATCATGTACCGCCAGACTTCCGGTTCCTTCGTCTCGTACGCGGCTGAGCTCTTCGGTCCCAAGGGCGCCTTCATCTCCGGATGGATGTACGTGCTGAATTGGATCATGACCGGCATTGCCGAGCTGATCGCCATCGGCCTGTACTTCCAGTATTTCTTCCCGAATGTTCCGGTAACCGTTTCCGCGTTCTGCGCGTTGCTGCTGCTGGTGGCCATCAACCTCTTCAGCGCCAAGGCTTTCGCAGAATTCGAGTTCTGGGCAGCTTGCATCAAGGTGGCCGCGATCGTCCTGTTCCTGGCCGTGGGTACATACATGGTGGTGACCAACGCACAGGTGGGAGACCACACCGCGTCGGTGGCCAACCTCTTCATCGGCGATGAGAACGGCGAGGGCGGTATGTTCCCCCGTGGTTTCTTCGTCAGCATCCTGGTCCTGAACTCGGTGATCTTCGCCTATAACGCCATTGAACTGGTGGGCATTGCCGCCGGCGAGATGGAGAACCCGGAAAAGGAAGTTCCATCGGCAATCCGTGCGGTGGTCGTTCGCATCCTGGTCTTCTACGTAGGCAGCGTCTCCCTGCTGGCCATGGTGCTGCCATGGAACGAATACGAATCCGGGGTCAGCCCGTTTGTCACGGTCTTCGAGAAGATGGGCCTGGGCTGGGTTGGCAGCGCGATGAACCTGGTGGTGATTACCGCTGCGCTGTCCTCGTGCAACTCGGGCCTGTATTCCATCGGCCGCATCCTGCGCACCATGAGCGGCAATGGGCATGCTCCGCAGTGGCTCGCGAAGATGAACAAGCATTTTGTTCCCTCCACCGGCATTATCACCGTGGGCGTGGTCTATCTTGCCGGCGTTATCCTGAACATCTGGCTCGGTGATTCCTTCGCCTTCGACCTTGCCTTGAATACCGCATCCATCGGCGTGCTGTTCACCTGGGCCTCGATTTTCGGATGCCAGCTCATGCTGCGCAAGAAAAAGGGCTCTGTTTCCTCGCTGCCCATGCCCGGGTCGCCCATTACCGGTTGGGTCGGATTGATTTCCTTGCTGGTTATCACCGTCCTGATTTCTTTCGATACCTTGACCGGGGAAAATGGCGAGGTCTTCCCGGTGGGGCTGTACACGATCGCCACAATTCCGGTGTTCGCCATGCTGTTGTGGGGCGGATGGCATTTTGCTCGCAAGCACGCTCGGGTGGGCATCGATTTCTAGGCCGCCAGCGATTATGCGCCAGCCGCCAAAGGGAGCAGTGCAACTGATGCGCCCCCTTGGCGGCTGGATGGCTCAGGACGTTGGGTTTTCATCCCGCTGCACCGTGGCGAGGATGCCGGTGTCCAAGGCATCGGGAATCGCGGTGCCGCGCAGCGACGCGCCGGCGGTCTCCGGCATGAACTTGATGGCGATCGCACCAATCACGCACGCTGCCATCATGTAGATGGCCGGGAAGAGCAGGAAACCGGTGGCATTGATGGCCGCTTCATTGACCATCGCGGCGGTGCCGCCGAAGACCGCCGTAGCGATGTTGTAGGTAATCGCGAATCCTGCGAAGCGCACCTGCGAAGGGAACATCGCCGGGAACGTCGCGGTAATCGTGGCCAACTGCGGAATGTAGAGCAGACCCAGCACGGCGAAGCCGACAATGGCCCAGGCGAAGGACTTGCCCATCAGCCAGAACATCGGTATTGCCAAGACGAACAGGCCAATGACTGAGGCGTACCACATTGGCTTGCGTCCGACCTTGTCCGAAAGCGAGCCCGCAAATGGAATTACGGCCATCATGGCCACTTCGCCGATCAGGATGGTGGCCAGCGAAGCGTTGGGGTCCAGCCCCAACTGGGTTTCCAGGTACGTCGGCATGTAGCTGAGCAACGTGTAGTTCACGACGTTCAGCGCAATGACCAGTCCGGTCATGGTCAGCATGGGGCGCCAGTAGGTGAACACCAGTTCCTTGAGCGACCCGCCCTGCTGGGCTTCGCCGGATTCTTCCATCTCCTGGAAGACTGGTGTATCCTCCAATCTGCTACGCAGGTACAGGCCGATCAGGCCCATGGGCAAAGCGAGGAAGAATGGGATGCGCCAGCCGTAAGCCATCATGGCCTCCTCGCTGAGCACCACCTGCAGGCCCAGCATCACGGCGGTGCCGAGGGCGAAACCGCCCAAAGTGCCGAATTCCAAGAAGGAACCGAAGAAGCCGCGTTTGCGATCCGGCGCATACTCGGCCATGAAGGTTGCCGCGCCGCCGTACTCGCCACCGGTGGAGAAGCCCTGGATCATGCGCAGCAGCACCAGCAGGATTGGCGCGGCGACGCCAATGGCTTCGAAGGTTGGCAGGATGCCGATGAGGAAGGTGGCCAGCGACATCATGATGATGGTCAAGGCCAGGATCTTCTTGCGGCCCAGCTTGTCGCCCAGCGGGCCCCAGACCAGGCCGCCAATCGGGCGGACCAGGAAGGAGAGGGCGAAGGTGGCCAAGGCCATGAAGGTGCCGCCCTCGGTGGGGAAGAAGTGGGCGGTGATGTAGGTGACGGCCACGGCATAGACACCGTAGTCGAACCACTCGGTCATGTTGCCCATGGCCGATGCCGCAGTGGCCTTGCGAACTTCTTGCCGGCCTTCTTGCGTGTTCATGTCCGGCCCGATGTCATGGTCCAGGTCGGGAGTGAAATTATGTGCATTCGAGTTGTCGTTTGGCTGGCTATGTTCCGGTTGCATTGCTGCTCCGTTGTTTTCAGCTTTCCGTCGACCGATCGCCCTAAGGCCAGATAGGAATTCATCGCCTTGGCCGCGGTCCACGATCCGGGAGTTCCCCGGAGTCGGTTAAATACCAGAGGCTATTCGAATCAATTTCTAAAATCAACCACTGACATGGAATTGATTGCCCGCAATTGCGGACAGAACGGGGGTTGGCCCGTGGCCCGGCCATGTGGTCTCGGCGGCCTTGAAATGCTCAATTGTGAAAATCCGGCGACCCGCGACTTTATTATTGAACGAATGGTCGGTAAGTTTAGGTGTTGAGGGTCACTAACCATTTTGGCATAAGGAGCACAGATGACCGAGGCATTTCTCGTAGGTGGAGCACGCACGCCGGTAGGCCGTTATGGAGGTGCGCTCAGTGCCGTGCGCCCCGATGACCTGGCAGCGCTGACTATTCGCCGAGTCATTGAAGACGCGGGGATCGATCCGGCCGACGTTGATGAAGTCATCTACGGAAACGCCAACGGCGCGGGCGAAGAGAACCGCAATGTTGCCCGCATGGCTGCGCTGCTGGCCGGCCTGCCCGTGACCGTTCCGGGCATCACGGTCAACCGCCTCTGCGCCTCGGGCATGAGCGCCATCACGATGGCCAGCCACATGATTAAGGCCGGCGCCGCGGACATCGTTATCGCCGGCGGCACCGAATCCATGTCGCGGGCACCTTGGGTCATGGAAAAGCCTTCCAAGGCCTTCGCCAAGCCGGGAGCAACCTTCGACACCTCCATCGGCTGGCGCTTCACCAACCCGCAATTCCTCTCCGGCCAGTACTCGCGCGATGGCAAAGCCACCTTCTCGATGCCGGAAACTGCCGAGGAAGTCGCCCGCGTCTACAACATCTCGCGTGAGGATTGCGACCAGTTCGCCGTCGAATCCCATGCCAAGGCCATTGCCGCCATCGAGGCCGGGCATTTCCGCGATGAAATCGTTCCGGTTACTGTCAAGGGACGCAAGGCAGAGAGCATCGTGGACACCGATGAGGGGCCACGGCCAGGGACCACCATGGATGTGCTTTCCGCCCTGCGCCCAGTAGTCAAGGGAGGAAGCGTCGTCACTGCTGGCAATGCGTCGACGCTGAACGACGGAGCGTCGGCAATCCTCGTGGTCTCCGAACGGGCCATCAAGAAGTACGGACTGGCGCCGCGCGCCCGAATCGTCGACGGGCAGGCCGCGGGCCTGGAACCAGAAATCATGGGCATGGGACCGGTCCCGGCGACCCGCAAGGTACTTGAACGCGCGGGACTGGGCATTGACCAGATCGGTGCCATGGAAATCAATGAAGCCTTCGCCAGCCAGTCCCTGGCCAGCATGCGCGAGCTGGGGGTCGATGCAGGAATCGTCAACCGCGACGGCGGCGCCATCTCGCTGGGCCATCCGCTGGGTTCCAGCGGTTCCCGCATTGTCATCACCCTGCTGGGCCGCATGGAACGGGAGCTGGCTTCCGAGCAGCGCAAGCTGGGCATTGCCACCATGTGCGTTGGCGTGGGCCAAGGCACCGCGATCTTGCTGGAAGGCGTCTAGAAGTGGGCGATTTGAACAGCGGGTTCACCACCCTCAAGCTGACGGAAACCGATGACCGCCTCTGGGTGCGCCTGCACCGCCCAGCGGTCCGCAATGCCATTGACCAGGCCATGGTCGACGAGCTGCACACCATCTGCGATTATCTGGAGAAGAATCCCAAGATCCTGGTTATGGCTGGCACCCCCGCAGAGGCAGCGAGCGAAGCGAATCCCAAGGGGCGCAAGGGCATCTTCGCTTCCGGAGCCGATATTTCCCAGTTGCGCGAACGCCGCCGGGATGACGCGCTCGCCGGGATCAACTCGGGCATCTTCGACAGGATCGCCAAGTTGCCGATGCCGGTGGTTGCGGCATTGGACGGCTTCGCCCTGGGCGGGGGCGCCGAACTGGCCTACGCCGCGGACTTCCGCATCGGCACCCCCGAGCTGCGCATGGGCAACCCGGAAACGAATCTGGGCATCATGGCCGCCGCAGGCGCCACCTGGCGGCTGAAGGAACTGGTCGGCGAGCCGCTGGCCAAGGAAATCCTGCTGGCTGGCAAGGTGCTCACCGGCGAGCAATGCCTGGCCGCCAACCTGGTGACCGAACTGCATCCGGCTGCCGAGCTGGATGCCGCCGCCGATGCCTTGGCAGATCGCATAGCAGCCCAGGATCCGCTGGCGGTGCGCATCACCAAGTCCGTCTTCCATGCTCCGCGCGAAGTCCATCCGGTGATCGATACCTTGGCCCAGGGCATGCTTTTCGAGTCCCAAGCCAAGTTCGACCGCATGCAAGCATTCCTAGATCGAAAGAAGAAGTAACCATGAATGCACAAACCAGCTTCACCACCGGTGCGTTGCCGCAGCAGATGGGCGTGCTCGGCGGCGGACGCATGGGTGCAGGCATCGCCCACGCCTTCTTGACCAGCGGCAGCGCCGTTCTCGTTGTTGAACGCGACGACGAGGCGGCGCAGGCGGCCTATGAGCGCGTGGCCGGATCCGTGGACAAGTCCATTGCCCGTGGCCAGATCAGCGAAAGCCGCGAAGAGCTGCTGGCCCGCTTCTCCACCAGCACCGACTACGAGCAGTTCGCCAGCGCGCAGCTGGTGGTTGAAGCCGTTCCGGAAATCTGGGATCTGAAGGTTTCTTCCCTTCAGGCCGTGGAGCAGGCGCTGAACGCCGAGGCGGTGCTCGCTTCGAACACCTCGTCGCTGTCGGTCAGCGGCTTGGCCAAGGAATTGCAGCGTCCCGCGAACTTCCTGGGCTTGCACTTCTTCAACCCGGTTCCCGCCTCCACCCTGATCGAGGTCGTGATCGGCAAGCAGACCGATAAGACCCTGGTGGACGCATCGCGCGGATGGGTTCAAGCACTGGGCAAGACCGCAGTGGTGGTCAATGACGCTCCCGGGTTCGCTTCTTCCCGCTTGGGCGTGGCTATCGCCTTGGAAGCCATGCGCATGGTCGAGGACGGCGTAGCCAGTGCCGAAGACATCGATAACGCGATGGTCCTGGGATACAAGCACCCTACCGGCCCGCTGAAGACCACCGACATTGTCGGTTTGGATGTGCGACTGGGCATTGCAGAATACCTGCACGAGACGCTGGGGGAGCGCTTCGCGCCGCCGCAGATCCTCAAGGACCTGGTGGCCCAGGGCAAGCTCGGACGAAAGACCGGACAAGGCTTCTACACCTGGTAGGACAAAACTGAAAAGGGCTGCGCAAGCAGCCCTTTTCGCGTACTGGCCGGTGCGTCAGGGGATCAGGCCCTGGCTGCGGGCGCGCAACACCACATCAAAGCGATTCGTGGCACCCAGCTTTCGCACGGCCGAGGCCAGATAGCTTTTGACGGTGCTTTCGGCTAATCCCAGATGCGTCGCAATCAAGGCGTTGCGCTTGTCCAGTGCCAGATGGGAAATCACATCCAGCTCACGCGGCGAAAGGATCGAGGGGCCGTCGATTGCCTGCGGCGCCGGCCCCTGCCCTGGGCGCAGCATTGTGCTGGCCGTGCTGAGCCGTGCGGCGAGTTCCGGATCCTGCACCATCCGCGCAATATCGCGCAGCTCGGTGTAGAGCGCATTGAGACCTTCTTGGCTCAATGCCATCTCCGAGGGGTGCGCGGCTTGCGGTTCGGAGGCACTGAGCACCGCCATGCGCCTCTGGGTCTCTTCATGGACCGATAGTTCCCAGGCGAGCCGGCGTGCCTCTGCTGCGGCCGCGGCCAGCATTCCATCGGTCAGCTGCCGGCGGTTTCGCAGTCCGGCATAGATCAGCGCACGCACCTGGTCGTCAACCACGACCGGTACTGCCAGCAAGGCCAGTATTCCCTCGCCGCCAATTTCCCGGTCATAGCTGTGAATGATTTCCGGGGTCTCGTGGTACGAATCCGTGGCTGCCAATTGACGCCGCGATACCGCCAAGCCGCCTAGGCCCTCACCGGGCTTGACCACCAGGCCTCGCAGCGAACCGGTACGGGTTCCTGCGAAACAAGTCAGCTTCGTACCCGTGGACCGGGCGAAACCGCCAAAGGCAACTGGCGGGCCGGTGCGTGCCGCCAAAGTATTGAGCCTGTGGTCCAAAAGGGCTATTTCGTGCGAAGAATCAGTGGTCACTGGCTACCTCCTTTAGATGGTAGTGATCCGACTCACCAGCAATTTAGGATACCTGCTAAAGGCAAGTGATCGGCATCACTTGCCTGGATTGAACTGACCGCTGACACGATGGAGTATCCGCCATGACGGCACTGCTGACCCGAGAAGACCCTGTTGGAATCGCCTCCCCAGCCGCACCGGCCGAGCCGGGCCTGACTGACCCCGCGGCACTGGGATTGGGCGCCTTTGCGCTGACGACCTTTGCGCTGAGCCTGTCCAACGCCGGGATCATTCCAGAAGCTGGCGCCGCCGTCCTGGCGATTGCCCTATTCTACGGTGGCGTGGTCCAGCTGATCGCTGGCGTCATCGAATTCGCGAAGGGCAATGTCTTCGGCGCCACCGCGTTCACTTCCTATGGCGCATTCTGGATGGCCTTCTGGTGGCTGGAAACCAACCCGGAGGTAGCGCAGGCGGCGGGCCCGGCGGGCCTCGGTGCCTTCCTTCTGGGGTGGACCATTTTCACCGCCTACATGACGGTCGCCGCCCTGCGTACCAATGGCGTGCTGGTTGCCGTGTTCACCATGCTGACCGCGGCCTTCATCTGCCTGACTATCGGTGCCTTCACCGGCAGCACGCTGATACATGAACTCGGAGGCTGGTTGGGCCTGTTTACCGCATTCCTGGCCTGGTACGGCTCCTTTGCCATTGTCACGAACGCCACCTGGGGACGCCAGGTCCTGCCTACCTGGGCGAAGTAGGCGGCGGAAAGCTGGTCGCAGGCGCGCGCAGTTCTGGCTGTCCTCAGAAGAGGTAGCTCATCAGCGAGGAGAACAATTCATCGGGGTCATTGGGCAAGCCCTTGGAAGTGAACCAATCGCAAAGATTCACGCAATCACGGTGCAGGAAGTCCAAGCCGTTCGGGTTGCCGGCAAGATCTACGCACTGCGGAACATCGATTACTACCAGCCTTTCGCCGGAGACAAGAATGTTGTACGCGGAGAGGTCCCCGTGGGCGATGCCGAGCCCGGCAAATTTCTCCAGTGCGCCGGTGAGCTGTTCCCATAGTGATGGAAGGCGCGGGTCAAAGCGGGAGAGTTGCTGCAGGCGAGGCGCTGCCGCATGCTGATCGTCTGGATTGGCAATGAACTCCATGAGGATTTCGGTGCCATCGATTTGCACCGGGTAGGGAACAGGTATGCCCGCCTCGTAGCAACGGAGCAAATAGCTCCATTCGGCGTTGGCCCACTGCAGGGCAGCGATCTGCTTGCCGTACGCGGAGCTGTTGCGGATAGCGCGGTTATCACGCGAACGCCGTGCGGAGCGCCCGTCGCTATAGGACTGCGAGCGGCTGAACTGCATTTGCTCGCGCGAACGATAGCGTTTTGCTGCCAGAAGGCTGCTGCGATCTTCGGTGGCACGTTCCAGCAGGAAGACATCGCCTTCCTTGCCCGTTTTCAAGATGCCCAGCTCGGTGTCGATGGCTGCGGCCTCTTCGATGAGCCAGTGCGGATACGGTTTGGGTCCGCGCAAGCCCTTCTCGATAAATGGCCATGTCGAATAACGTTGGCCGTTGGCCGGATCACCGGTCTCGGAGTCGTTCCAGACCGGTTTGTGCTTGCTGAATTTCAGTTGTTGATCGGCATCCGTGGAGGCAGCGGCGATCAGTGGCGAATTTGCGGCCTCGAGGCCAGCGGGAAAATGCATTGGAAGTAGTCCTCGGGAGAAGGGGGAAATGGCTTGTTCAGGCGGTAAGCAATCATCGTTACCCCTCCTTCAATAGACTGATTGACGTTTGCCAATGACTAGAACAATACAACAGCAGGGCAATGTGTTGCAATAGGCTTATGAGCCACAGCCTTACCTACCGCAAGCAAGCCGGGGACCTGGACTGGAGCGGAGCCGTTAATGCGCGCCACATCTGCGGAGCCTTCTACCGCATGGGCAGGCATGAGTGGCTAACGGCTGAGGGCTGGCAGCAAATGCACGCTGCTGGCGTCAGTAGGGTCATCGACCTGCGCAACCCGGATGAAATCCGCCGTCGCGAGCATGACCCAGCGGTGCCCGCGGCAAGCCTCGCAGGGATCGAGCTGGTGAACCTGCCGCTGGAATCGCCAGGCAATGAACGTTTCGAGTCGGTGGCGGTGCCGTACATGAATCACACCGGGATGTACCAGCTGGTCTGCGAGGAATTCGGCGACCACCTGCGGGCGGTGTTCGAGAGCCTCGCGACCGCGGAACAGGGCACGGTGGTCCACTGCTCGGCTGGACGCGACCGATCGGGATTGATAGCCACAATGCTGCTTCAGCTGGCTGGCTTGGATGGCCAGATCCTGCTCCATGATGAACTCGCGGTCAGGGGGATCAATGAGTGGCATCGCATTTCCCCTCGCAAGCACCCGTACGAGAGCTACCGCAGTGAAGGGCAACTGCGGGAAATCATTCATGGCCGAGCTGGCGAACTGGAGAATTTCCTCAGGTGGCTCGGGTCCACGCGGAGGTATTTGCTGGACCAGGGAATGAGCGAGAACGCCGTGGAGCGCCTGCGCCAGCTGGCACGCTAAGAGCCAGGGAGCGCTGGCGAAGCAGCGAGGCACACAAGTGTCTTCGGTCACCCCTTCCTGCTATGGTTAACGGTAATACTGACCGACCGTTCAGGAAGGAATTGCGTCAATGACGACAGAACAGATCACCGTAGTACCCAGCTACATCGCGGGGAACTGGCACAGCCCAGCGGCACAAGGCGGAACCGAGGTCCGCGACGCCAATACCGGCGAAGTGCTGGTCACCGTCACCAAGGACAACTTGGATGTTGCTGGCGCCGTGGCATACGGCCGACAGACCGGCCAGCGCGAACTAGCCAAGCTCTCCTTGCATGAGCGGGCGCTCAAGCTCAAGGAACTAGCGCTGTACCTCAATGAGCGGCGCAAGGACCTGTACGAGGTTTCCTTCAAGACCGGTGCCACCAAAATCGACTCGATGGTGGACATCGACGGTGGCATTGGCGTGCTGTTCACCTTCTCTTCCAAGGGCCGGCGCGAACTGCCCAATTCCAACGTGATCCTCGATGGCCCCACCGAGCCGCTGAGTAAGGACGGTTCCTTCATTGGCACCCACATCTACACCGCGATGGCCGGCGTAGTCGTCCAGGTCAATGCCTTCAACTTCCCTGTCTGGGGGATGCTCGAGAAGTTCGCACCAGCCTTCATCGCCGGTGTGCCTACAATCGTCAAGCCGGCAACCCCCACCGGGTACCTCACCGAAGCGGCTGTGCGCATGATGCTGGACTCGGGCATCCTTCCAGAGGGTTCCCTGCAGCTGCTTTCCGGCTCTGCTCGCGACATCATGGACCATCTGGATTACCGCGACATGTTCGCCTTCACCGGTTCGGCATCCACCGCCAGCAAGCTCAAGGCGCACCGCAACGTTATCGACGGAGGCGTGCGCTTCGCGGCTGAAACCGATTCCCTGAATGCAGCCATCCTCGGCCCCGACGCTGTGGAAGGCACCCCGGAATTCGACGCGTTCGTCAAGGTTGTTGTCAATGAAATGACGTCGAAGGCCGGCCAGAAGTGCACCGCCATCCGCCGCAACATCGTGCCGGCCGCCCAGGTTGACGCAGTGATCGCGGCCATTGGCAAGCGCATCGATGAACGGGTGGTCATCGGCGATCCTCGAGTTGAGGGCGTCACCATGGGTGCCCTGGCTTCGCTGGAACAGCTGGCCGATGTGCGCGGAGCAGTCCAGGACATGCTCGCCGCCGGCGGCGAGCTGGCCTACGGCCGGCTGGATGCCCCAGCGGTACGCGTCGCTGCGGAAACCGATGCCGTCGCAGAAGCCGGCGCCTTCATGTCGCCAGTGGTCTTGCGCTGGAATGACGCGCGCAACCCGATCGTGCACTCGCGCGAAGCTTTCGGCCCAGTCAGCTCCGTTATCGGCTACAGCAGCGTGGAAGAGGCAGTGGAACTTGCCGCCATGGGTGCTGGCTCGCTGGTCGCGACCGTATGCACCAATGACGCCGAAGCCATGCGTGCCCTGTCCCTGGGCATTGCAGCCCACCACGGGCGCGTGCACATCCTGAACCGCGAAACCGCACGCTCCACCACCGGCCACGGCTCCCCGGTACCGCACCTGGTCCACGGCGGCCCAGGCCGCGCAGGCGGCGGTGAAGAGCTCGGCGGCATCCGCTCGGTCAAGCACCACATGCAGCGCACCGCGGTCCAGGGCTCGCCCAACATGATCACCGCGCTCAGCGGCGTCTGGCATACCGGGGCCCAGCAGTCGCTGGCCGGCAGCCCGAAGTTCGGCGGCAAGCCGGAGAACGTCCACCCGTTCCGCAAGTCGCTGGCCGAGCTGAAGATTGGTGATGGTTTCGTATCTGACCTGCGTGAAGTCAGCTTGGAGAAGATCACCGAATTCGCCAACGAAACCGGCGATACCTTCTACGCGCACACCGACCAGTCCGCCGCGGAAGCCAACCCCTTCTTCCCTGGCATCGTGGCCCACGGCTACCTGCTGGTTTCCTGGGCTGCGGGCCTGTTCGTGGAGCCTGCTCCGGGACCGGTCCTGGCCAACTACGGTCTGGAATCGCTGCGATTCATCACCCCGGTAGCTGCCGGCGACTCGATTCGCGTCACCTTGACGGCCAAGAAGATCACCCCGCGTGTCACCGATGAATACGGCGAGGTGGCTTGGGATGCGGTACTGCACAACCAGAACGACGAACTGGTTGCCACCTATGACGTGCTGACGCTGGTGGAGAAGACCGACGCGACCTACGCGAACTGGAATAGCTAGATCAGTCTGCTCCCTTCGAGGGAAAGAAAAAATGGAGTTGGGCCACGATGAAAATTGTGTCCCAACTCCATTTTTGGTGAAGCCTAGGAGTTGCCGTTGATCTCCTGCTGCTTGTTCAGCTTCGCCAAGGTCGCTTCCTTGGCGGCGTCCAGCGCCTGCTCGGCCTCAGACGGCTCTCCAAGGCCATGGCCGGTCTGCCCTGCGGCTGGCAGGTTGCGCCAGAGGAAGAAGCCGTACAGTGCCGCCAAGGCGATGAAGACGAACAGGCCCAGCATGCCCAGCATTGGGGAGATCAGGAAGTAGACGACCAGATCGGCAACGGCGGCCACGGCCAGCACCAGCCAGCCAGCTCGCACACCGCGGGCAACCATGACGAACGATGCGAAGATGGCCGCATCAGCGAAGTACAGCACCCAGATTTCCGGGGTTGCACTCATGAAGCCGCCATTGAAGAGGAACGGGCCGAAGCGCAAGGCAACCAGCAGGATCAGGCCCACGAGCAGGCCGAGCGCGGACCACGGCGTCACCGCGGTGCTCGTGACCATGCGGGTGAACTTTCCCTTGAGCTCGTAGCGGGAGAACCGCCACAATCCAAAGACGGCGATCAGCAGCAGCGGAACGGCGTAGAGCAGCCCCAGCAGATCGAACTGCATCGAGGTAATCACCGGGCCAACGAAGACGCCCAGAATCAGGGTCCACCAACCCAGGTCATTGCGGTGCGCCAGCAGCGCTCCGGAGACGAAGACGAGCAGCATGCTCGCGGCGGAAAGCAGGATCTGGACGTAGGAACTACTGCTGTCGGCGGTAGCCATGAAAAGGGTTTCTAAGATGGAATCCACAGCGCTCTTCACTTGGTTGATCGAGAATGTCTGGTGCTGGAAGCACCCCTTCGATGCTAGCTGTGAATTCTGTGAGGACAGCAAGATTGACAGGTCGGATACGCCACATCCAGGCTCTTCGGCACCGAGTTAACGACGTTGGCTCCCACCTGGTCAGTGGGAGCCAACGCGTTGACTTGCCTTTGGAATTAGGCGTTTGCGGTATGCAAGCCATTGAAGAGCAGCGAGACTGCTTGGTCTTCGAGCTCGGTTCCGTTGATCGGTCCGTCGGCGCGGTACCAGTCAACCACCGAGTTGATCAAGCCGAAAAGCAGTCTGGCGGTTGCCCGAGGTTCCAAATCTGCACGGATCTTGCCATCCGACTGCGCATCGGTCACCAGTTCCGCCAGCTGGCGGTCCATGGCACGGCGGCGCTGCAGTGCTTGGCGCTCCAATTCCGTGTTGCCGCGCAAGCGCAGCAGCAGGGTCACGTAGGAACGCTTATCCAGCAGGATCCGGAAGGTTGCGCGCAGGAAGAATTCCAGGCGCTCATCCGCGGTGCCCTCATGGGAGCGGACCTCGGCGATCACTGCTTCCAAGGGAATCAGCGCCTCGTCCAAGGCCAGGCGCAGCAGGTCCTCTTTCGACGGGACATGGTGGTAGATCGCGGATTTGCTGATACCCAGTCGGTCGGCGAGCTTGCCCATGGAGGTCGCGTCGTAGCCGTATTCGTTGAATGCCTCGACAGCAATGCGCAAAACGGTTTCTTGATCGTAACCGGGGCGGCCACGCTTGGCCGGACGGTTGGCAGTATCGGTAAGTTCCATGATTAGTTGATTATCCCATGTCCCGGCGGAGGCTAGTTAGCGCGCATGTCGTAGATGCGCTTGAGCTTGCCCATGGAGCGTTCCAGGGATTCCGGTTCGACAACGTCGATGGCGCAGGAAGAACCGACATGGATCTTGATCAGCTTGGCCAGTTCCTTGGCGCCGTTGGTGGCATCTTCGATGGACGCCTCGCCGCGGCGCTCCACCTTGACTGCCAGCTGGTCCATGCGATCCGGACGGGTCAGGATCAGCTGGAAGTGCGGCGACAGGGTCGGCACCTTCAGGATCAATTCCTCGATCTGGCTTGGGAACAGGTTCACGCCGCGCAGGATGATCATGTCATCGCTGCGTCCGGTGATGCGGCCCATGCGGCGGTGGCCCGGTCGGCTGGTGCCAGGCATCAGCCGGGTCAGGTCGTGGGTGCGGTAGCGGATGATCGGCAGGGCCTGCTTGGTCAGCGAGGTGAAGACCAATTCACCGTGCTCGCCATCGGGCAGCACCTTGGTTTCGTCGAAGGCATCAATGATTTCCGGGCGGAAGTGGTCTTCCCAGATGTGGCTGCCATCCTTGCGTTCTCCGGATTCGCCAGCCACACCAGGACCCATGACCTCGGAGAGGCCGTAGATGTCGCAGGCGGTGATGTTGAACATCTCTTCCAGCTCGTGGCGCATCTCTTCGGTCCATGGTTCGGCACCGAGCACGGCTACCTTCAGCGAGGTGGATCGCGGATCAAGGCCCTTGCGCTGCATGGCATCGCCAATGGTCAGCAGGTAGGTCGGAGTGCAGAGGATCGCGTCAGGCTCGAAGTCCTGGATCAGCGAGATCTGCTTGTCGGTCTGGCCTCCGGACATGGGGATGACCGTCGCTCCGAGGTGTTCGGCGGCGGCATGCGCACCCAGGCCGCCGGTGAACAGGCCGTAGCCGTAGGCGTTGTGGACCTTCCAGCCTGGCTTGACCCCGGCCAGGCGCAGGCAGCGGGCGCCGAGCTTGGCCCAGTCGTCCAGATCCTTCTTGGTGTAGCCAACCACGGTGGGCTGGCCAGTGGTGCCCGAGGAGGCATGGATACGGGAGACCTCTTGCTGCGGGACGGCAAACATGCCGAAAGGATAGTTCTTGCGCAGATCTTCCTTGTCGGTAAAAGGGAACTTGGCGAGGTCGCTCAATTCCTTCAGGTCATCAGGGTGCACGCCAGCGGCATCATACTTTGCCTTGTAGTACGGCACGTTGTTGTAGGCATGGTGCAGAGTTTCCTTCAAGCGGGTCAGCTGGATCGCTTCGATCTGCTCACGGCTCATGGTTTCTTCTGGATCAAGCGGATTCGGAAGGCTGTCGCGGTCGGTGTTCTGAGACATGCTGAAACTTTCGTGTCGAGTGGGATGGGTGCTTAGCGGTTCTTGGGTTTCGGGACGGTGCGCGAACGTCCGCGGAACTCTGCGACGGTTTCAATTGAGCCGTCGGCCGCTGGCTGGGTCACCTTGATGTCGTAGATCCCGCTGCGGCCTTGCTGCGAGACACGGTTGCCGGTGGCAGTCAGCACTCGTCCGGGAATGGCTGGCTTGAGGAAGTTGACGTCAGCGCCGGAGGCTACCGTGATGGTCTCATCCGAGCCTGCCTGCGGATTGCAGCTCAGTGCGAACGCAGTGTCGGCCAGAGCGAAGATCATTCCACCGTGGCCAATACCGAAGCCGTTGAGCATTTCCTGCCGGAGCGTCATGGTGATGACAGCGTGGCCCTCGGAAACCTCGACTACTTCGATTCCCATCCATTGCGTGGCGTAGTCGTTGTGAAGAATGGCGTGCGGGACCGAATTCTCTAGCTGTGTTTCGCTCATCATCTTCCTTCGCCGAATTATTTACCGAACGATCATTAGGTAATAACATTATGTGAGCTAAGTCAAGTTGGAAGAGTGTTTTAGCGGCACTGTTTCAGCGAAGGCGAACAGCGGATCTAGCGGGTGAAAATTCGTTGGTGCACGTCGAGAATGAACGGCTCCTTGATCCGGTTGTAGTCCATGACCAGTCCACTCTCGCCGTCGCTCGCGGCCAGCATGCGGGCGGCTTCCCGCTTGACCGCGGCGTAGGCCAGGCGGTCGGTTTCATTGTGTTTCAGATGCTCGCGAAAAATCAGGTGCCGCAGATACTCGGGGCTTCCTGCGCTGAAGACATGGATGTTGGTGTCGGGAAGCCGTGAAGCGGCAGCCGGCTTGAGCATGCGGTGGCCGTACCATCCAGGTTCGCGGTGCCAGAGAATGATGCCGGTGGATTCCAGCGCGGGAACATAGGAGGCTTCCTGGTTCGCATCGGGGACCAGCAAGATGATGTCGATGATCGGCTTGGCGGGGAGGCCCGGAACAGAGGTGGAACCGGTGTGCTCGATGGCCAGCGCGGTGGACCCCAGGGAACCGGCGATCTGATCGCGCAAGCGCCGAAAATCCGTGGCCCACTGCTCGGTAGGCTCGGCAATCGAGATCAGGCCGCGCATCAGTTCGCCGCCGACAGCCTCGTATTCCGGATCTTCTTCCGGCTGGCTGGTCAGCATCGGGTAGCAGGGCAAGGTGCACAGGTACCGCTGGGCATCCGGCCAGCGCGGATCTGCAGCGGACTGCGAGACGAGGCAACCGAGCGCACGGTAGAAGCCCACCGCATCATCATCGGTGGTAGCCCAGACATTCTTCTGGTGGGCGTCGCGCAATTCAGCCAGCAAGGCAGAGCCCAAGCCCTGGCCTTGCGCGGCGGAATCCACTGCAAGATATTCGACGCAGATCGCGTAGTTATCGCTGTGCCGGTAGGCAGCCAGCGCCACGATATCGCCCGTGGCAGTCGTGCTGGCAAGGACCTCAAGTCCTTCGCAGTCATCGAGCAGCGCTTCCAGCGCCTGCTCATTGGCAGGTTCGGCGGCCAGCACCAGCAAGCGGCGTACCGCCGGGTCATTGCGGTAGTCGCTGATCTTGATGTGGTGCATGGCCGCCGTTCCTCAGGTTGTTAGATTTCTTCGGTGCATCCCAGGGCGTCCAAGGCGAAGGAATAGTCCCACGCACGGGACTTCCACGACTCGTAGCGCCCCGACGCGCCGCCGTGCCCGCCATCCATTTCGGTCTTCAGCACAATTGGTTCCTGTCCGGTGCCGATTTCGCGCAGCTTGGCCACCCATTTGGCTGGTTCAACGTACAGTACACGGGTGTCGTTGAGCGAGGTGACCGCAGCGATCTTCGGGTAGTCCTGGGCCGTGACATTTTCGTAAGGGCTGTAGGACTTCATGTAGTCGTAGACCTCCTTGCTTTCGATCGGGTTGCCCCATTCTTCCCATTCCAGTGCCGAGAGCGGCAGCTCGGGATCCAGGATGGAGGTCAAGGCATCGACGAAAGGCACCTGGGCGATGATCGCCGTGTACAGCTGCGGAGCCATATTCGCGATGGCACCCATCAGCAATCCTCCGGCTGAGCCGCCCAGGGCAGCGATGCGCTGCGGATCGGCCCAACCGGAATCGATCAGGTACTGGGTGGAGGCGATGAAGTCGGTGAAGGTGTTCTTCTTGTGCAGCTTCTTGCCCTGCAGGTACCAGTTGCGGCCCAGCTCCCCGCCGCCGCGCACGTGGGCGATGACAAAGACCACGCCGCGATCCAGCACGCTCAAACGGGGGATGCCGAAACCGGGATCCATGGAAGCTTCGTAGGAACCGTAGCCGTAGATCAGCACCGGCTGGGGGACCGAGGCATCCAGGTCGGCCCGGCGCATGATGGTCAGGGGGATCTTGGCGCCATCGGCCGCGGTGGCCCACTCGCGCGTGGACAGGTACTTGGACGGGTCGAAGTTATTCACCGGAGTCTGCTTGCGCAGCACCAGCGAATGGTCTTCCAGCCACAGGTCATAGACGCGGGCCGGGGTGAAGTCTGCGGTGTAGCCGATGCGGATCAGCGGCGCCTCCAGCTCCGCGAAGGTTGCCGAGGCGGTGAACAGCTCATCCTCGAAATCCGGTTCAATGGCTGGTTGCTGGGCGTCGGTGCCCAGGCCGTCCAAGGACAGCAGCTGGACGCGCTCGCAGGTATCGCGGCGAACCGAGAGCACCACGTGCGAACCGGTCACTGCCGTGCCTTCGATCTTGACCGTGTCCTCATGGGCCACCAGGGTGCGCCACTGCGCGGGATCGGTGCTTGCACCCAGCTGCTTCACGGACGCCAGCGACACCATATTGTTCGGTGCTTTGTGGTCGTGGGTGATGAGCGCCTGGCTGGCCCCTGGCAGCAGATCGATTCCGTGCAGCAGGCGCAAGCTGCGCGGCACCAGCAGGGTCACTGCAGCTGAAGGGTCGAGCAGGTCCAGCATGCTGGTTTCGGCGTATTCGGAGTTGCCGCTGGAGATCATCAGGCTCTTGCGGTCCGGGCTCAGATCGAAGCCGAGCCACATGCCTGGATCATTCTCCTCGAAAATGATCTTGTCCTGTGCCGGATCGGTGCCCAGTCGGTGGGCGCGGACCTGGTGCGGCCGCCAGGTTTCGTCTACCACCGTGTAGAAGATCGTTGAAGAATCGGGGGAGAAGGCCAGCCCGTAGAACACCCCTTCAATGGTGTCGCCCAGCAGCTCACCGGTTTCCAGATCCTTGATGAAGAGGGTGAATCGTTCATCGCCGGCATTGTCGACACAGTAGGCGAGCAGGTTGCCATCTTCGTTCAAGGCCATGCCGCCGAGCGAGAAGAATGGCTGGCCTTCGGCCAACGCGTTGCCGTCGAGCAGCACCTCTTCGGCAGGCAACGCAGTTTCCGGGTCGATGACCGGGGGAGTCCAGTCGGCAACAAGGTCCCCGGTGTCCGATGCCTTGACGCGGCACTGGATGGTGTAGGGCTTGCCTTCGGCCGAACGGGTGAAGTACCACCAGCCGCGGCGGCGCACTGGAACCGACAAGTCGGTTTCAACGGTGCGTGCCTTGATCTCGCTGAACAAGGCATCGCGCAGCGGCTGCTGGCTAGCGGTGATGGTGTCGGTGTACTCGTTTTCTGCGGTCAGATGCGCGATGACATCCGGGTTGGCTTTCTCCCGCAGCCACTCGTAGTTGTCGATGAAGTCATCGCCGTGGAAGCTGCGGGTGGTGGGCAGCTTTGCGGCACGCGGTGCATTGGCGGTCAACGATTCTGGAGTCATACCCCTATTCAATCCCACTACCGTGCTATGCGGGTGCAGCTATGCTCAGCGCGGACAGAACAGCGGTTTCAAACCGATAACGATGCAAGTGCAGGCGAGTCGCGGGGTACCGGCTAGGCTTTATAAGTCCTAGGCTTGCAGGCAGAACGTATCATCTGCACCTTGGGCCATTCGCCCTTCAGTACGAGAAAGCGATACATCAGTGGAAAAGAAAAGAACAGCTGCCCCCACAGGGCGCCTGGCCCGATGGATAGCCGCGGCTGCCATCGGTTTGATGGCCCTGGTCGTCGGGGCACCCTCGGCCGTGGCCCAAGGCAGTGAAAGCGTCGAGGGCCAGACCTACGTCATCGGCACGGATACGACTTTCGCGCCCTTCGAGTTCCGCCAGAACGGCGAACTGACCGGTATCGACATGGATCTTCTGCGCGCCATTGCCGAAGACCAGGGTTTTGAAGTCGAGGTCAGGTCCCTGGGCTTCAATGCGGCTTTGGCCGCCCTTTCCTCCAACCAGGTGGATGGCGTGATCGCCGGCATGTCGATTACCGACGAGCGCAAGGAGATCTACGACTTCTCCGAGCCGTACTTCGAGTCCGGCGTGCAGATGGCTGTCGCTGCCGGCAATGACGAGATCACCGGTTACGAGGACTTGGAAGGCAAGACCGTTGTCGCCAAGACCGGCGCCGAGGGCGAAAGCTATGCAAAGTCCATCGCCGAGGAACACGGCTTCGAGGTCAAGTCCTTGGACCAGTCGGCCACCATGTACGAATCGGTCAAGGCCGGTTCTGCAGTTGCCGTCTTCGACGACTACCCGGTGCTGGCCTACGGCATTGCCCAGGGCAATGGCCTGAAGACCGTCACCGACAAGGTCCCGGGCGGTTCCTATGGCTTCGCCGTGAACAAGGGCGAGAACACCGCGCTGCTGGCAGCGTTCAACGACGGCTTGGCCGAGCTGAAGGCCAACGGCGAGTACCAGCAGATCCTGGACTCCTACCTTGCCGACCCGACCGCAGCGGCGCCAAGCAACTTCTTCGACCTGCTGGTCAAGTCCATTCCCGCATTGATGACCGGTCTGTGGCACACCCTGCTGGTGACCGCGATTTCCTTCGCCATTGCCATGGCATTGGGCCTGGTCTTCGGCTTCATGAAGATCTCCGGGAACATCGTGCTGCGCGGCATCGCCACGACATTCGTGAACATCTTCCGCGGCACCCCGTTGCTGCTCTGGGCCTTCATGTTCTACTTCGGCCTGCCGCAGCTGACCGGCTGGGAGATCAGCGTCTGGACCGCAGGCGTGCTGACGCTGTCGCTGAACGCCGGTGCCTATGTCGCCGAAATCGTTCGCGGCGGTATCCAGTCGGTGGATCCAGGGCAGCTTGAAGCATCCCGTTCGCTGGGCCTGGGCTATGGCAAGTCGATGCAGAAGGTCGTGATCCCGCAGGCTTTCAAGATGATGACCCCGTCACTGATCAACCAGTTGATCATCAGCCTGAAGGACTCCTCGTTGCTGCTGGCTATCGGCTTCACCGAGCTGCTCTACCAGGGCCAGCAGATCTACGCGGCGAACTTCCGTGTCACTGAGACGCTGCTGATCGTGGGCATTATCTACTTCATTGCCATTATGGCGCTGACCAAATTGGCAAATTATGCCGATCGGAGGTTCAACAAGTGAGCACCGTAACCGAGCAAAGCTCCAACGTGAAGATCCAGGTCAAGGACTTGCACAAGTCCTTTGGCTCCAACAATGTCCTCAAGGGCATCGACATGGATGTCCGCGAAGGCGAAGTGGTGTGCGTGATCGGCCCTTCCGGGTCCGGCAAGTCCACCTTGCTGCGTTGCCTGAACAAGCTTGAGGACATTACCTCGGGCAAGGTGGTTGTCGATGGCTTTGATGTCACCGACCCCAAGGTGGACATCAATGAGGTGCGCCGCCATGTAGGCATGGTGTTCCAGCACTTCAACCTGTTCCCGCATATGAGCGTGGCAGAGAACATCATGCTGGCGCCGGTCGAGCTCAAGAAGATGAGCAAGGCGGAAGGCCGGGAGCGCGCACTTGAGCTGCTGGAACGCGTGGGCTTGCGCGAGAAGGCCAACGCCCGTCCCGCCTCGCTCTCTGGCGGCCAGAAGCAGCGTGTGGCCATCGCCCGCGCGCTTGCCATGGCCCCGGGCATCATGCTCTTCGACGAGGCTACCAGCGCTCTTGACCCGGAGATGGTCGGCGAGGTGCTGCAGGTTATCAAGGAGCTGGCCGACACCGGCATGACCATGGTTCTGGTGACCCACGAGATGGGCTTTGCGCGCGAAGTCGCTGACCGCGTGGTCTTCATGGCTGATGGTGTTGTCTGCGAGCAGGGTGCGCCCGAACAGCTGTTCGGCAACCCGCAGCAGGCGCGTACCCAGGACTTCTTGTCCAAGGTTCTCTGAGCCGTACCGCCAAGCCAGCGGAAAACCGTGCTGTCCACGACCAGATGAAACTGGTTGCGGGCAGCACGGTTTTTTCGTGACGAAGCTTACGGGACAAAAACCTTCATATGCTTGAAGGTTCAACTTATCCCCTTGTAGGGTTGGAGCAGTAGCCACACGGGATCTTCCCGTGCCCCAATCCCTAGGAGTTAAAATATGTCCGCTCTGGAAAACAACCCGGGTCTGCAGACCGCTGCGCGCACCCTGCTTCGCTTGGCCTTCGGCTTCCTCTTCCTGGCTCATGGCTGGCAGAAGTACTTCCAGTTCACCATCGAGGGCACCACTGCGGCCTTTGGCCAGATGGGCGTTCCTGCTGCCGGTTTGATTGCTCCAGTGGCGGCAACCCTGGAGATCGCCGGCGGCGCCGCGATCATCCTTGGCCTGCTGACCCGCGTCTTCGCTGGCCTGCTGGGCCTGCAGATGATTGCCGCCCTGTTCATGGTTCATGCCTCAGGTGGCGTGTTCGTGGAAAATGGCGGCTTCGAGCTTGTCCTGGCACTGGCTGCCGGCGCGCTGGCACTGCTCTTGACGGGCCCAGGCCGCATCTCGCTTGATGCGCTGATATTCAAGGGCAAGAACTCGGAAAAGGCTCTGGCTAACGCCTAATCCCCAGCTTCAAGGAAACCCCGGGAATTCTATCCCGGGGTTTTGTTGTGCCTGGAGGGGGTTGGTGTTGACGTGATCGAACGCACTCTGACATACTGAACGAACGGTCAGTATGTAATTTGTTTTCGATGAGGTGAACCCATGGCCCCGACCACACCGCAGGAGCCGGGACTGAGTGCCGTCCCGAGCTACGAAGAAGAGCAGTCCCAAGCGCGTTTCGACGCCTTGATCGATCAGGACTCCCGCGTCGAACCACGCGACTGGATGCCTGAGAAGTACCGCAAGACCCTCAGCCGCCAGATCTCCCAGCACGCGCACTCCGAAATCATCGGCATGCAGCCTGAGGCCAACTGGATCACCCGCGCTCCCTCGCTGAAGCGCAAGTCCATTCTGATGGCCAAGGTGCAGGATGAAGCCGGGCACGGGCTCTACCTCTACTCGGCTGCCGAGACCCTGGGCACCACCCGCGACGAGTACAACGAGCAGCTGCTCTCCGGCAAGGCCAAGTACTCCTCGATCTTCAACTACCCTGCACGCACCTGGGCGGATATGGGTGCTATCGGCTGGCTGGTCGATGGTGCGGCCATCGCCAACCAGGTTCCGCTGTGCCGCGCCTCCTACGGCCCCTACGGCCGTGCAATGGTGCGCGTGTGCAAGGAAGAATCCTTCCACCAGCGCCAGGGCTTCGAAATCCTGCTCTCGCTCTCCCGCGGCACCGAGGCGCAGAAGAAGATGGCCCAGGACGCCATCAACCGCTTCTACGAACCCTCGCTGATGATGTTCGGTCCGCCAGATGACCAGTCGCCGAACTCCCAGCAGTCCATGGCCTGGAAGATCAAGCGTTTCTCCAATGACGAACTGCGCCAGCGCTTCGTTGGCATGATTGCCGAGCAGGTCAAGGTCCTTGGCCTGACCCTGCCGGATCCCCAGCTGCACTTCGATGAAGAAAAGAAGCAGTGGATCCACAAGGATTTGAACTGGGATGAATTCATGGCAGTGATCAAGGGCAACGGTCCGGCCAACGCGCAGCGGCTGGAACGCCGCCGTGAAGCGCACCGCGAAGGTGCCTGGGTCCGAGAAGCAGCCGCAGCATACGCAGCAAAACAAGCACGAAGTGAGGTCGCCTAGCATGAGCCAACAGAGCAATTGGCCCCTGTGGGAAGTATTCGTCCGTTCGTCCCGAGGACTCTCGCACGTCCACGCCGGATCCCTGCATGCACCGGATCAGCAGATGGCACTGCGCAACGCCCGCGATCTGTACACCCGCCGCAATGAAGGCGTCTCGCTATGGGTCGTAAAGTCCTCGGACATCATCAGCTCCGACCCCGGTGAAAAGGATTCCTTCTTCGAATCCCCGCAGGGCAAGGACTACCGCCACGCGACCTATTACAAGGCCAGCGAGGGAGTGAAGCACCTGTGAAGCACGAAGAACTCGACGAAGCGCTCGATAGCTTCGGCGACGCGCTGGCCTCGGCCACCCGCGTCACCCCGGGCAATGCCCTGCGTCCGGAGGACATCGCCGTAGACGGCGTCAAGCCAAGCGAAGAGGTCGCGCGCTACGCGCTGACCCTGGGCGACGATGCCCTGATCCTGGCGCAGCGCATGTCGCACTGGATTTCCCGCGCTCCGGAACTGGAAGAAGATGTTGCCCTGGGCAATATCGCCCTGGATATCCTGGGCCACGCCCGCTCGTTCCTGACCTACGCCGGACTGGCCTGGGGCAAGACCGAAGACGAATTGGCCTACTGGCGCGAGGAAGAAGAATTCACTTCGCTGTGGATTGTCGAACAGCCTAACGGCCACTTCGGCGTGACCATCATCCGCCAGCTGATCGTTTCGATCTTCCAGAACCTGCTCTACAAGCAGCTGGCGCAGTCCAAGGACGAAACCCTGGCCGCCATCTCGGCCAAGGCAGTCAAAGAAGTCGACTACCACCGCGACCACGCCATCCAGTGGACCATCCGCCTGGGCATGGGGACCGAGGAATCAGCGTCCAAGATGCGCCATGCCCTGGAAATCCTCTGGCCGTACGTCGATGAGATGTTCCGCGATGAGGAAGTCCACCAGGACCTTGCGGGCATCGCCGTGCTGCCCTCCACCCTGCGCGGTGCATGGGATGAAGAAATCACTGCGGTACTGGCCGACGCCGGACTGGAGATTCCTGCAACCGGACAGGCCATGGCCTACGGACGCCGCGGCGAGCATTCGGAGCACCTGGGCTACCTGCTGGCAGAGATGCAAGTTCTCGCCCGCAAGCATCCCGGTGCCAGCTGGTAACTACGCAACATTTTTGCCCGAAAAGGGGGAAGCAGTCTTGAGCAAGACGATCGCTGGCGCCAAGGACCTGTTCGCTATCGCCTCCCAGGTGACCGACCCGGAAATTCCGGTGCTATCCATCGCGGACCTGGGAATCCTGCGCGAGGTGGACATGGCCGAGGACGGAACCGTGCAGGTAGTCATCACCCCGACCTATTCAGGTTGCCCGGCGATGGATGCCATCAATGGCGACCTGTACACCGCTTTCGCAGACGCCGGATATGAAAAGGTGGACGTCAAGCTGGTGCTGAGCCCGGCGTGGTCAACGGACTGGATGACCGCGGAAGGCAAGGCCAAGCTCGAAGAGTACGGGATTGCCCCACCGACCGGCCAGGGCCACGCAGGCCGCGTCACCCTGGGCATGAGCGTGAAATGCCCGCGGTGCCACTCGCTGAACACCCGGGAGTTGGCCCGCTTCGCCTCGACTTCCTGCAAGGCGCTCTACACCTGCAAAGACTGCTTGGAACCCTTCGACTACTTCAAGGTGCTCTCATGACCGAACAAACCACTCCCACCCGACGCCGGGCATCCTTCCATCGGCTCACCGTCTCGAATGTGCGCCGGTTGACCAAGGACTCAATTGAAGTCAGCTTCGCCATCCCTGGCGACTTGAGCGAGGAATACGACTACGTCGCAGGCCAGTACGTGGCGTTGCGCAAGGAAATCCCCAACGCCGAAGGCGAGCTGGTCGAATTGCGCCGTTCGTACTCGATCTGCGCCGCCCCGACGGGCGACGAGATCAAGGTGGCGATCAAGCGCGACCTGGGCGGCCTGTTCTCCACCTGGGCCAACGAGTCCCTGGCCGCAGGGGACCAGATTGATGTGATGAGCCCTGCCGGCGCTTTCATTTCCAAGCACAAGCTCACCCAGATCAATAACCCGTCGACCATCGACACTAAAGCGCAGGACCGTTTCGTGGCCGTCGCCGCCGGCTCGGGCATTACCCCGGTGCTGGCCATTGCCCGCACGATCCTCGAAGCCAATGACCACACCCGCTTCGACTTGATCTACGCGAACAAGGCCGCCATGGACGTCATGTTCCTGGAGGAACTGGCCGACCTGAAGGACCGCTACACATCCCGGCTGGCACTGCACCACGTGCTCAGCCGCGAACAGCGCATTTCCCCGTTGCTTTCGGGCCGCATCGACGCCGAGAAGCTCACCACGCTGCTGACCAGCGTGGTCCAGGCACCGAATGTTGACGAGTGGTTCCTCTGCGGCCCATTCGAGCTCGTCCAGTTGGTCCGCGACCAGCTGGCCAGCTTGGAAGTTCCCGCCGAGAAGGTCCGTTTCGAGCTATTCACCACCGGCGAGCCGACGAAGCCGCAAGGGCATATCGGCCGTCCCGTGGTGGCGGACGAGAATGAGGAAAGCTACGAGATCAGCTTCAACCTCGACGGCCTGAAGGGCGAGGTCAAGTCGCCGGTGCGTGCCAACGAAACCGTGCTGAACGCTGCCTTGCGCGTGCGTCCGGATGTGCCGTTCGCTTGCGCTGGCGGCGTGTGCGGCACCTGCCGTGCCAAGGTCACCTGCGGTACGGTCACCATGGCCGAGAACTACGCGCTGGAACCCGACGAAGTCGAAGCCGGCTACGTACTGACCTGCCAGTCGCACCCAACCAGCGAAAAGCTGAGCGTCGACTTCGACGCCTAGAAAGGCCAGGACGAATCCATGATCGAACTGACGATTGAAGATTCCATCGCGCGGGTGGTGCTCAACGCTCCGCAGAAAATGAACTCGCTGGATGAAGCGGCCTTGGCGCAGCTCTCGGAAGCCTATGACAAAGCGGCCGCCGCAGTGGCTGCGGGCACCGTGCGCGCGCTGGTACTGACCGGCGAGGGACGCGGATTCTGCGCAGGTCGCGACATCTCCGGGGTAGATCCCGCGGACGATGACGTGATCGGCTATCTTGGCGGCAAGGTCCAGCCGCTGCTGGAGAAGATGTCCAGCTTCCCTGCGCCAACCTTCGCGCTGGTGCAGGGTGCCTGCTTGGGCGTGGGTTTGGGGCTGGCGATCGCTACCGACGTAGTCTACGTCGCGGAAAACGCCAAGATTGGTTCCCCGTTTGCGAACCTTGGCGCGACCCTCGACTCCGGCGGGCACTGGCTGTTCACCGAGCGTCTCGGGGCACACCGCACGCTGGATCTGATTTACACCGCCGAACTGATCTCCGGTGCTGAAGCGGTGCGTTCGGGGCTTTTCTCCCGGGCATTCCCAGCAGAGGAACTGGCAGAGCGCAGCGAAGAAATCATTGCCAAGGTAGCCCAGGGTGCAACTCAGGCATTCGTCGCTTCCAAGCAGCTGGTCAAGGAAATCCGTGACCAGCGTGCGGGACTGTGGGAATCGATGCGTACCGAGAACCGGGCGCAGGCAGCCCTGTGCGACACCGCTGACTACGCCGAAGGTTTCAAGTCCTTCCAGGAGAAGCGCAAGCCGGTGTTCACCGGCCAGAAGTAGTTTCGCAGCAGACACGAGAAGAGCACCTGGAAATGGTATCCAGGTGCTCTTCTCGTGTCTTTTGGTGAACTGCTGCCTATCGGGTGTCGGTGTCTTCGAAGATCAGCAGGGTCTGCGTATCCAGGACCGTTGGCAAAGACTGCAATTGCTCGAAGACCACGCGGCGCAGATCCAGATTGTCCTTGGCTCGCACCAGCAGGATCACATCGAAATTGCCTCCGACCAGGCCCACATGATGCACCTCGGGAATGGACGCCAAGTGATCGCGCAGTTCGCGCCAGGAATGCTGGCGGAGTTTCAAGGTCACGTAGGCGCTGGCCTTGAGTCCTGCCTTCACCGGATCAATCACCGCCGTATAACGAGTGATCACCCCGGCATCTTGGAGCTTTGCGATACGGGAATAAGCGTGGGCACGCGATACATGCACCTTTTGTGCCACGGTGGTGACCGACTGGCGCCCGTCGCTGGTTAGCTCAGCGAGGATCGCATGGTCGACATCATCGAGTTTTAACTCCGCTTCCGCGGCCATTGGTACTCCTTGTTGACGTGTCGGACGTCTCTGTTCCAAACACAATCTATCGAAACTTTTCGTCTACGAGTATAAGGATACCAATCGCAACTTTCCACGATTCCACGCCGGACTGGATACAGAATGCCACGCATACCCATAATTGATTGCAAATGATGTTTAGGTGAAGTGAGTCACAAGCGGTTGTGCTCATGGACCGAGCCAGAACCACGAAAGGTGGGAGAACATGAGCACTGAAGCGCATGCAGATCGCATCTCTGATGTCAGCAAGAAATTCGGGATTACCCCCGAAGACTACATGCTGCCAGCACGCCACATGATCAACCTGTTGAACCCGGACGGAACCCTGCGCCCAGAGGACCAGCAGGGCACTGAACCTGGCCACGAGTACCCGCTGCCAAGCCCGGCCCGGCTGCTGGAAGCCTATGCGGCGCTGGTCACCGGCCGCCGCGTCAACGACCAGAACTCCGCACTGGTCCGCCAGGGCCGCATGGCTGTCTACCCCTCCAGCCACGGGCAGGAAGCCTGCCAAATCGCAGCAGCCCTGTGCCTGGGCGAGAACGACTGGCTTTTCCCAACCTACCGCGACACCGTAGCGGTGCTGACCAAGGGCGTAGCCCCGATGGAAGTCATGACCAGCTTCCGCGGCGAATGGCACTGCGGCTACGACCCGAAGGCGTATAACTGCGCACCGATGTCCACCCCGCTCACGACCCAGCTGCTGCACGCAGTGGGTGTCGCCCACGCTGCCAAGCTGCGTGGCGAAGACACCGTAGTGGTGGCCATGTGCGGCGACGGCGCCACCAGTGAGGGCGACTTCCACGAAGCGCTGAACTTCGCCGCGGTATTCAACCTTCCGGTGATCTTCTTCGTGCAGAACAACAAGTACGCCATCTCGGTTCCGCTCTCGCAGCAAAGTGCCGCCCCGTCCCTGGCCCACAAGGCTGTTGGCTACGGCATGGCCGGCGAGCGCGTGGATGGCAACGACCTGATGGCCTTGATGGCAATCATGACCCGAGCGGTGCGCATGGCCCGCGAAGGCAACGGCCCGCTGCTGATCGAGGCCCACACTTACCGCATGCAGGCGCACACCAACGCAGATGACGACAAGCGCTACCGCGAGGACTCCGAAGTCCAGGAATGGATCGCCAAGGATCCGGTGACCCGCATGAAGGCGTACCTGGACGATGCCGGGCTCTTGACCGATAGCACCGTCGCCAAGATCACCGCAGACGCCGAGTCGGTCGCCAAGACCTTGCGTGATGGCATGAACCAGGAAGCCAACACCGATCCACGTGAGCTGTTCGAGCACGTGTACTCGGCCAAGACCCCGCAGCTGGCTGAACAGCAAGCCATGCTCGTCGACGAACTAGACCGTGAGGAGGCCTAGGATGACTGCCACTACTTCGCGCTTGAACCCGAACGTCAGCGCTGCCACCGCACGAGCCGCAGCCAAGGCCGCCAATGAGCACCAGCCGGTGACCTTCGGCAAGGCGCTGAATACCGCCCTGGCTGATTCGCTGGTTGCCGACAACTCGGTAGTGATTTTCGGCGAGGATGTGGGAACCCTTGGCGGCGTTTTCCGCATCACCGACGGGCTGACCGCACGCTTTGGTTCCGAACGCTGCTTTGACACCCCGCTGGCCGAATCCGGCATTGTCGGCATGGCCGTGGGCATGGCCATCAACGGCATGCGCCCGGTTATCGAGATGCAGTTCGATGCATTCGCCTACCCGGCGTTCGAGCAGATCGCTTCGCATGTCGCCAAGATGCGCAACCGAACCCAGGGCAAGCTGAACCTGCCGATGGTCATCCGCATACCGTACGCCGGCGGCGTGGGCGGCGTGGAGCACCACTGCGATTCCTCGGAAGCCTACTACGCCCACACTCCAGGGCTGAAGGTCTTCACGCCTTCGTGCGTAGAGGATGCCTACCTGATGCTGCGCGAAGCCATCGATTCGGATGATCCGGTGGTCTTCTTCGAGCCGAAGAAGCTGTACTGGTCCAAGGAGCAGGTGGACTTAGCGCAGCTGGCCGAGCAGTACGAGGCCAAGAAGAGCGCTAGGACCGAGGGCCAGGCGCGCATCGCCCGTCCGGGCAGCGATGCCACGCTGATTACCTATGGTCCAAGCGTTTCCACCGCATTGGAAGCTGCCAAGTTGGCAGCCGAGGAAGGTATCAGCCTGGAAGTTCTCGACATCCGGAGCATTGTGCCCTTCGATGACGAGACCGTCTGCGCATCGGTGCGCAAGACCGGACGCGCTATCGTGGTTGCCGAAGCCCAGGGCTTCGCCTCGGTAGCCAGTGAAATCGTGGCCCGGGTGCAGGAGCGCTGCTTCCACTCGTTGGCCGCTCCAGTGCTTCGCGTGACCGGATTCGACATTCCATACCCGGCCCCAACGCTGGAAAAGTTCCATCTTCCAAGCGCCGAACGCATTCTCGACGCGGTTGACCAGCTTCAGTGGGAGGCGTAAATGAGCATCAAGACTTTTCTCTTGCCAGACCTTGGCGAAGGCCTGACCGAAGCCGAGCTGGTGCGCTGGATGGTTGCCGCCGGTGACGTTGTCGCAGTTGACCAGCCCATAGCGGAGGTGGAAACCGCGAAGTCGCTGGTGGAGATCCCTTGCCCGTTTGAAGGCGTAGTGTCGACCCTGCATGGGGACGCTGGCCAGATGATGCTGGTGGATGAGCCTTTCATCTCCGTGAACACCGGTGGCGAAGAAGCTGAAGCGCTTGAAGCCGAACGTGCGCAGTCCTACCGCGAGGAAGAGCGTGCTGGCACCCAGGCTCCTGCCGAAGAATCAGCAGAAGCCGATGAGGGTAGCGGCAATGTGCTCATTGGCTACGGCACTTCCTCTGCCCAGCGCAAGACCAGCCGTCGGCGCAAGCCGCGCGGCGGGGTAGCCGCGCCAGCGGCACAGGCACCGGCCGAAGCGGCCCGCGTGATCAACCCGCTGGTACGCAAACTGGCGCGGGATAACGCCTTGGATATCAGAACGGTTCGAGGCTCTGGTCCAGAAGGGCTGATTCTGCGCACCGACGTGGAAGCTGCCTTGTCGGCTGATGCGGGGCTGCCTGCAGCTGCGGCGGCCGCTGCCCCGGCAGCACCGGCCCCGGCTTCCGCAGCCGCGGTGCCCGCTGCACCAGCCCAGGCTGGCGGGGCGGATTCGAAGACCGGCCTGCCGGTCGCATCTTCCCAGGTGCTCTCGGGCGTGCGCAAGACCATCGCCACCGCGATGAGCACTTCGCGCCGCGAGATCCCCGAGGCTACCGTGTGGGTGGATGTCGATGTCACCAAGCTGCTGAAGCTGCGATCGAAGATCAAGGAAGCCGAAGGCCAAGCTCCAAGCGTCATGGCACTGATCTCCCGTTTCGCGGTGGCCGGCTTGCGGCGCTTCCCTGAACTGAACAGCCGCATTGAGGCTGAAGCTGATGGGGGCTTGCGCCATACCCTCTTCGAGGGCGTGAACCTCGGGTTCGCAGCCCAGACCGATCGCGGCCTGGTTGTGCCAAATGTGCGCAACGCCCACAAGCTGAACGCCAAGGAACTGTCAGCCGAGTTCGCTCGACTGGCTACGGTGGCCCGCGAGGGCAAGGCCGGTGTCGCCGACCTGTCCGGCAGCACCTTCACCATCAACAACTACGGCGTGTTCGATGTTGATGGCTCCGCGGCCATCATCAACTATCCGGAAGCGGCCATTCTGGGGCTGGGGCGCATCATCGAGAAGCCGTGGGTGGTCAATGGCAAGATCAAGGTCCGTTCCATCTGCGAGATGACACTGAGCTTTGACCACCGGGTCTGCGATGGCGGAACCGCTGCCGGCTTCATGCGCTATGTTGCCGACGCGATGACGGATCCAAAGACTGCGCTGGCTTCGCTCTAGCGCCTACTGTGCGCAGTGCTCGCTCTCAAGAGTGATCTTGATGCCCGTCGAACCTCACGAGGATTGACGGGCATCACCCTTTTTGCTGATATTTCATCTATGTTCGATCATTTATCAGCATGTCAAATATAGGTTGCTAGAATCGAACCAATTATTATTTCTATGCTGGAAATATGTTGGGTTGCTTTCCAGCCGCTTATGACGCGGGCTAGGCAGCAGGAACAGGGGATTGAGATGTCAACAGCGGGGACCGGAATCAAGAACCGGCCATTCATCTACCTGCTGCTCCTGCTACCGACGGCCATTGTGCTGGGCGCCTACGCCCTGCTCGCCGGCAAACTGCCGGAAATGACCGCCACTCACTGGAGTTCGACCTATCCGGACGGGTTTACCCGCACCGCGGTGTTTGTTCCCGTCTGCATCGGGCTATGCATTCTTGGTGCCATCACCGCAGTGATTTCCTTGGCGCTGCGCAGCAAACCGGCACTGTTCATGGTGCTGCTCTTCGCCGGCGGGTTGCTCTCCTGGAGTGCAGCTGGCGTATTCGTCGGCTCGGCGGTGCCTACAGCGCTCGCCGAGACACCTGAAACCGCAGTGCTGGGCGGCATGATGGTTGTGCTGATTGCCTGCTCGCTGCTGGGCATTGCGCCACTGTGGGTCAGCGGCATCTACCAGCAATACACCAGGCAATCCGTTGAGGCCCGCCAGGCACGAAGTGATGCAGCGCAGGGCATCCAGCGGCCTGTTGCGGCGGGGACACCAGTCATGGCACGGCAAGAATTCAATCAAACGATGGCAGCACCGTGGTGGATGCGGCTGCTATGCCTGGTGGTGTTCGAGGCGCTTTTCATTGCTGTTGCGTTGCCGCTGCTGACCGGTGACAGCCAAGATGGCGACTGGGTGGGCTTCATCGTTGCCATGACCCTGTCGGCCGTGGCGTGCGTATCGATTCTGGGTTTGATCTGGATTCGGGTATCGATCAGCGGTGATCGCTTCCGGGTATCATCAGCGGTCTTGGGGTTCCCGATGCGAACCATCAAAATCGACGAAATTGAATCTGCGACCAGCGAAAAGATCGTTCCCATGATGTGGGGAGGCTGGGGCTGGCGAATCATTCCAGGCGGTTCGGCCATCGTGATGAAAGAACACGAAGGCCTCGTTTTCGAACTCAAGAACAAGAAGCGTTTCGCCGTGACCATCCCGGAATCGCAGCAAGCCGCAGACCTGCTCAATGCCCGCATGGCCTGCGGTAAACAGTAGCGAACAACGTTTCTGGGCCTGCGCCCTACTTATTGAAGGTGCGCATGGGCCCGATAACCACCGAGCGCAGCACCAAGCCGGATACCAGCGAAGCGGCCACGACATGGATGATCCCCAATGCCGCGTAGACCAATTGCAGGAACTCCGGGATCTTCTGGATATGCGGGTGCGGCAGGAGGAACGAGAGCCCGATTACCGCAGCCCAGACAACCAGGCTGCCGGCCCCAACTTTCCTCGACCAGGTGCCCTTTGGCAGTTCATGGCTCAGCGGCTGGATGCGCTGGAGCACTACCGAGGCCAAGACCATCCAGAATCCGGCCACCACGAAACCAGCTGCAATGTCACTTGGACGGTGCCAACCGCAGATCAAAGTGGCCACCCCGGTCACCGTCGCGAACAACCACGCGATCGGCTGGACTGCCGGACGCAGTTTCGGTGGTGAAACCAGGTACATCAGTCCCATTGCGGCGGCAGCGGCGGTGGTGTGTCCTGAGGGAAAAGAATTTCCTGTGGTGCCGAAGTTGAAATCCGGGCGAGACAAGATCTCGTGCTTGAGCAATTGCGTGCTGCCCGCTGCGGCTGCGGCCGCGATGACCGCCACGATGGCCCGCAGGAAGCGCCGGTCTCGAATCACGCGATACAGCAGGAAAACTGCCGCAATGATGCCGCAGATTGCCGGCAAGAGATTCAGGAATTCACGGATCGGATTAATCAGGTCCGTCCGGGGCCACCATTGCGACCACGCTATGAATCCAGCCTGATCGGCCCATTGCCCCACACGCTGCTGGACGAAAAATACGTATTCGAGGCAGAACAGCGAAATCAGCAACAGCAGAGCCCACCACCACCTGATATGGTGCGGGCGCGCGGATGCTGGATTGCGAGGCATATCTCTAGGGTGTCATATCCGGCACGGGGAACGGCATAGTTAAGGCATGTAACTATGCCCACCCTCGATAGGCTTAGAGCATGAGTGTTGAACTTCCGCCCCTTGAAGATCTGCTGGCAAATTCCCATGTTGTCCGGTTGCCGATGCGTGTGAAATTCCGTGGTGTCACCCAGCGTGAAGCGCTGCTGATCAACGGGCCGGAAGGTTGGGGCGAGTTCTCCGCATTTACCGAGTACGGACCGGCCGAAGCCTCACGGTGGCTAGCCGCCGGAATCGAGGCCGCTTACCAGCCGTTCCCGGAACCGTTGCGCACCAGCATTCCGGTCAACGCCACCTTGCCTGCAGTTGCGGTAAAAGATGTCGGAGCGGTTCTCGAACGCTATGACGCGCCGCACACCATCAAGATCAAAGTGGCAGAAAAAGGCCAGGGGATTGAGCAGGACCTGGCGCGTGTAGCTGAGGCCCGTCGGCTCTACCCGCAAGCAGCGCTGCGCGTGGACGCGAATATGGGATGGGATATTGCCCAGGCGGTCCCGGCCTTGAAGGCCCTGAGCGAGTACGACCTGCAATACGCGGAGCAACCAGTGCCTGGCATTACCGGGCTGGCAGAAGTCCGCGAGCAACTGCGCAACGCCGGCAACCCCTTGAAGATCGCCGCTGATGAAGCGGTGCGGAAGCACACCGACCCCTTGGAAGTCTCGCGGTTGGGCGCAGCAGATCTGATGGTCATCAAGGCCCAACCGCTGGGCGGCATCGGTGCGGTGCTGCAAATTGCCAAGCAAGCCGAACTGGATGTTGTCGTGTCCAGCGCCCTGGATACTTCGGTAGGGCTGGCCCAAGCCGCCGCCTTAGCCAGCGCGCTGCCAGAACTGCCCTATGCCTGCGGCCTTGCGACGGGCACCTTGTTCGCCGAAGACGTATGTGCCGAGCCGTTGCTGGCCACCGCTGGGTACTTGCCGGTGCGTCGCATTGAGCCGGATCACCAGAAATTGGATGGCTTGCGTCCGCAAGAGGTGCGCGTGCGCTGGTGGCTGCAACGCCTGGAGTCCTGTTATGCCGAGCTGACTAGGGGATAACCCCAGGCAAGAATCTATTTCCCCGGCGTTAACCTTTGCGTTGCATTTAGAACACTTCCAAGTGAAAACCTCAGTTCGAGTCATTCCCCTGACAATGAGCCACATACTGAGGAAGTGAGCGGATCATGAATCCAACCCGTACCCTTTTGCCAATGCTGGGCCACACCCGCGGCGGTCGTTCTGCAGCTACTTGCCACTTCAAGTGCGCCGACGCCTGCACCAAGCCAGATTGCAACACTTCGTCCAACGGCTACTTCAAGGACATTGCCGACAAATCGCTCTCCCGCCGCAGCATGCTGGGCCTGGGAGCCGTCGGTGCTTCAGCGCTGGTCATCGGCCCGCAGCTTTTCGGTGCAGCCGACGCTACCGCGGCACCACTGGTGCCAATGAAGCCGGGTAAGGGCGGGCACCTTTCATTCGATGCCATTGAGCCGGTGTCGCGTTCGGTGGATACTGTTTCCGTTCCCGAGGGCTACGACTGGAATGCCATCATCCGCTGGGGCGACCCGCTCTTCAAGAACACCGCGGAATTCGATGCTTCCAAGCAGTCCGCCCGCAAGCAGGCTGAGCAGTTCGGCTACAACTGCGACTACCTGGACATCATTGTCGACAAGTACTCGGGACGCACCGGCGTGCTGGTTGCCAACCACGAATACACCAATGAAGACATGATGTTCGACTCGGCTTGGTTCGAAGCGAACCAGGAAGAAGCCCGCAAGATCGCGATGAACGCGCATGGCTTCTCCGTGGTCGAGGTCAAGCGCAAGAAGAATGACAAGAAGTGGAGCTACGTGCAGGGCGGCGAACGCAACCGCCGCATCACCGCCAGTACTGAATTCCGGGTCGATGGCCCAGCCGCAGGCAGCGACCTGCTCAAGACCGCCGCAGATCCAACCGGTACCAAGGTTCTTGGCACCTTGAACAACTGCGCCGGAGGCACCACCCCATGGGGCACCGTACTCTCCGGTGAAGAAAACTTCGACCAGTACTTCCGCGGCAAGGGCACCGCCGAGGAATCCCGCTACGGCATTGGCGCCGCCGCGACCGGCCGTGGCTGGGAAGAAAGCGACCCGCGCTTCGGCCTGCACAACGAAGGCTTCGAAAACGAAGCCAACCGTTTCGGCTGGGTAGTCGAAATCGATCCGCAGGACCCTTCGTCCACCCCGGTCAAGCACACCAACCTGGGCCGTTTCAAGCACGAGGGCGCCAACGTTCGCATTGCCAAGAACGGCAAGGTTGTTGCCTACTCCGGCGATGACTCGCGCTTCGAGTACCTGTACAAGTTCGTCTCGAAAAACACTTTCTCCAAGCACGATCGCAAGCACAATATGGGCTTGCTCTCCGAAGGCGACCTGTACGTTGCCAAGTTCGCCGGCAACTCTCCAGCAAGCGAGATCGACGGCAGCGGCGCAGTTCCGTCTGATGGTGCTTTCGACGGCATGGGAACCTGGCTGCCACTGGTGAAGAACGGCGAATCCAAGGTGGAGGGCATGGGCATCGACGAGGTGCTGGTCTACACCCGCCAAGCAGCTGACAAGGTCGGCGCCACCAAGCTGGACCGTCCCGAAGATGTTGAGCCAAGCCCGGTATCCGGCAAGGTCTATGTGGCACTGACCAACAACACCGACCGCGGCAAGGACGGCAAGGAAGGCGCAACCGAGGTCAGCCCACGGGTACGCAACCGCGACGGCCACGTCTTGGAAATCACCGAAGCCGGCAACGACGCCACCGCCGCGAAGTTCACCTGGAACATCTTGCTGGTTGCCGGCGATCCAAATGTGAACGGATCGACCTACTTCTCCGGCTACCCAACGGACAAGGTCTCGCCAATTTCCTGCCCGGATAACCTGGCATTCGATTCCAAGGGCAACCTGTGGATCTCCACCGACGGCGCCCCTGGCACCATCGGCTACTCTGATGCACTGCACAAGGTCACCCTGACCGGCAAGGATCGCGGCCGCGTCGAGCAGTTCCTGGCCGTGCCAACCGGCGCAGAGACCTGCGGCCCGCTGATCCATGACAAGGACAACTCGGTCTTCGTCGCGGTACAGCACCCGGGTGAAGGCGGCAGTTTCGCCAGCCCTACCTCGCTGTTCCCGGACTTCGTGAAGATCGCAGGAGGAGCCGGCAAGGGCGAGTTCTACGGCCCGCGCCCATCGGTCGTCCAGGTCTTCAAGCAAGATGCGAAGCCGGGCAAGGGCAACGGCAAGGGCAAGGGACACGACAAGGGCAAGGGTCACGACAAATAAGTCGGACTAGCCTGCAGTGCAAGGGCGTCGGCAGGATCCTCTCCGGGATCCGGCAGGCGCCCTTTGCCGTTCCAAGTCGGTTGACCGGCAGGTCAAGGCATAGACTTGGATCATTGCCTTCAGCTTTGGAATCTAAGGAGTCACGCGGCGTGGGAATGCAGCAACCTGGCGAGCAACGCGCCATCACTACAGCTCGCCATGTGCTCTCCGCCCTGATCAGTGCCGGGATCAGGGATCTGGTGATTTCTCCCGGTTCGCGCAGCGCACCCTTGGCCTATGCTGCAGCCGAGGCAGAAGCCGCGGGGATCCTGGATATCCATGTGCGCATCGACGAACGCTCCGCGGCCTTCATGGCACTGGGCCTCGCCCAAAGCACCATGCGGCCGGTCGCCCTCGCCGCCACCAGCGGCTCGGCCATCGGGCAAATGCTGCCGGCAGTAATGGAAGCCAACCACACCGCGACACCACTTCTGGTCCTTTCTGCCGACCGTCCCGATGAACTGCACGGCACCGGAGCCAGCCAGAGCACGCGCCAGAAAACCCTCTTTGGCGAGCACGTTCGCCTGGCCGCCAATGTCCCCGCTGGGACCGATCCGCAACACGAGGTCCAACGCGCATTACTGGCCTTGGCCGGTGACCAGCACACTGCCGCAGGTCCGGTCCAATTGAATCTGCAGTTCCGGGATCCGCTCACCCCCGCACAGGACGAGAGGATCGAGAGCCAAAGCTGGACGGCAGTTGAGCCGGGGCAGTGGCAGGCACACGACCAGCTGGACAGGGCGAGCTTGCCGGTCCAGCAGCTGGAGCCACGCCGGAGCGTTGTCATCGCCGGGCATGGCGCCGGAGAAGAGGCGCAACGTTTCGCCCAGGCTTTGGGGCTGCCATTATTTGCCGAACCATCTTCTAACGCACGCTTCTCGGCCAATGCCATCGGCCACTATCGTCCGCTGATAGCGGTGGGCCTGGACCGCATTGAACGCGTGGTGCTCTTTGGCCGTCCGACGTTGAGCCGCCCGGTGGGCCAGCTCCTGGCCAACCCGGCGATCGAATCGGTGATTTGGCAGCCTACGCCAGTGGCCTGGTATCAAGCGGGACGGCGACGCGAAACACCGGTCAGCTCGTGGAGCGAATTGCAGGAGTTCGCCGGAACCGGTGCAAAGGGGTGGCTGGAAGCGTGGCAGCAGCTTGATGCCCAAGCTTTGGAAGTACGGCAACGCCTGAGCCGCGAATCGCTGATTAACGGGGTAGATGTTGCCGAAGCTATTTGGGATCACGCGCCGGAAGTCCTGCTGCTGGGCTCATCCAATATCGTTCGCGACTTCGACCTGGCGGCCCGACCGGCACCCGAACCAACTATGACCGTGCATGCCAACCGCGGTCTTGCCGGAATCGATGGGACCATTGCCACCGCCCTGGGCCTGGCCCGGGGAAGCAAAAAGCGGACGCTTGCGGTGATGGGAGATATTACCTTCGCCCATGACGCCAGCTCGCTGTCCTGGACCCCCGGCGAAGAGCAGCCAATGGTGGATATCGTGGTCTACAACGACGGGGGAGGAGCAATCTTCTCCACCCTGGAGCATGGTGCCGTGGATGCCTCAGGCCGGTACGCCAATGCGGTGGAACGGCTCTTTGCCACACCGCAGCAGCTGAGCCTGCCTGCGCTCGCCGAAGCCTATGGCTGGCAGTACGCCAGGGCCGCAAGCAAGGAAGAGCTCAGCGCCGTCTTGACTTCAACGCAGCCGGCGAACCTGCGCCTGATTGAAGTGCCTGCATCGCGGAGCAGCCTGCGCGCCGAGAACCTTGAATTAAATCAACAGGTCGGGCAGCTAGCCTGGCCAGAGCTGTAGGGAAAAAAGAAATTCCCCTGCGTCGACCATCGGCAACGATGGGCAACGCAGGGGAATTTTTGCAGTTGAACTCAGATATCCACGTGCGTGGGATCGAGCACGCGACGCAGGAAGTCCTGGGTACGTGGCTGCTGCGGATTGCCAATGACATCCACGGCCTTGCCTTCTTCCACCACGACGCCACCGTCCATGAAGAACACGCGGTCAGCAACTTCCTTGGCGAATGCCATCTCGTGGGTAACCACCAGCATGGTCATGCCCGCTTGGGCCAGATTCTTCATAATGGACAGGACCTCGCCCACGGTCTCCGGATCCAATGCACTGGTTGGCTCATCGAAGAGCATCAGCGTTGGTTCCATGGATAGCGCACGGGCAATGGCCACGCGCTGCTGCTGGCCACCGGAAAGCTGGTCAGGGTAGCGATCGCCGAAGTCGCCCAGGCCTACACGCTCCAGATTGCGCAACGCGACCTTCTGAGCTTCGGCCTTCTTGCGCTTGAGCACCTTGATGGGGGATATCGTGCAGTTCTCCAGCACGGTCAGGTGCGGGAACAGGTTGAACTGCTGGAAGACCATGCCTACCTGTTGGCGCATCTTGTCCAGGTTCACATCGGGATCGGTGACATTGAAGCCACCGACCATAATGGTTCCTCCGTTTGGCTGCTCCAGCAAATTCACGCAACGCAGCAGGGTGGACTTGCCTGAACCGGAGGGGCCGATCAGGCAGACAACCTCGCCCGGAGCAACATTCAGGTCAATGCCCTTGAGCACTTCGTTGCTTCCGTAGGACTTGCGCAGTCCGGTGATTTCCACGCCCGAAGCATGGACTGAAAGTTCATTGGTGTCAGTCGACATTTTCAAGTCCTATCTATCGCTTGGTCTTGGCGGCGCGGGATTCAAACTTGCGGGCCACCAAGCTCAGCGGGATGGTGATCACCAAGTAGAACAGGCCGGCGACGACCAGCGGGGTGATGCCGGCATCGATTTGCGAGATGCCGTCACGGCCAAACTTGGTCATTTCGTACTGGGCCATCGACGCACCGAGGATGAATGCCAACGAGGTGTCCTTGGTCAGCAAGATGATTTCGTTGGTCATGGGCGGCAATACGATCTTGAACGCCTGCGGAATCACGATGGTGAGCATGGCACGCCACGCTGGCATGCCCAACGAACGTGCAGCTTCGGTCTGTCCCTTTGGCACCGCCTGCAGGCCTGCACGCAGGGTCTCAGCGATGTAGGCGGCCGAGACCAGGCCCAAGGCGCACATGACATTGACCGGCTGCGGCCACTGGGTTCCGAACGCCTGAGGCAAGCCGAAGCCGAAGGCCAATAGGACCAGGATGGCTGGAATACCGCGGAAGAATTCGATAAATGCGGTGGCGAACCAGCGATAGGGCGCGAAGGACGCCATTTTCATCAGGGCCAGAAGCAGACCCAGGATGAGGCCGAAGGCGAAGGAGATGATCGTGTAGAAGATCGTGTTCTTCAGACCGACCAAGATCATGCCAGGGAACATCGGTCCCAATTTGTCGAAGGAGAAGAAGGCATAAATGGCCTTGTTCCAATCAACGGCCAAGACCAGTGCGATGATCGCGATGATGAAGATGGCGATTTGAATGGTCTTGCTCATGCGGGCGCGCTGACGTGTAGTCATTGCCATGCTTGATTACCTCTCATAAAGGAAGCGGAAGCTGGACTGCCAACCTGTGGGTGCAGTCCATGCCCCCGCTTGCCTTGGAATCAGTTGATGCTCGAGAATTACTTCTCGCCGAACCACTTCACAGTCAGTTCTTCCATGGTTCCTGCATCGGACAGCCGCTTGAGGGTGCCATTGACCAATTCCAAGGTCTTTGGCTGCTCCTGTGGAACCGCAATGCCCAGCTGCTCGCCGGTCTTGAAGTCAGCCACGACGCTGAAGCCGTCCTTATCCTTGATCGCGTAGCCCAACACCGACTGGTTGCCCAGCAATGCATCCACTTGGCCAGCCAGAAGTGCCTGGGTTTGCAAACCGGCATCCTCGAAGCCAACGATGTTGCTCAAGCCCTGTTCCTTGGCGTACTTCTCGCCGGTGGTGGCCTGCTGGACGCCGACCTTCTTGTCCTTGGCGGATTCAAGATCCTTGATTTCAGAACCGTCAGCCGAAATCAGCACCAGATCGTCATCCATATAAGGGGTGGAGAAGTCCATCTTGGCCGAACGCTCTTCGGTGATCGATACCGAGGAGATCGCGATATCGCACTGGGTGCTGAACAGGCCGGATTCAATGGAGTCGAAGCTGGCGTCGATGACGTTCAGATCCAGTTCTGCATCCTTGGCAATCTCGGCAGCGATATCCATATCGAAGCCGACGTTCTTGCCGTCCTTGACGAATTCGAATGGTTCGTAAGGAATGTCTGAGCAAATGGTGAGTTTGCCTTCGTTGAGCGGGAAGGAACCAGCTTCGGCTTCACCTTCGGAACTGGAGCCGGAACCGCAGGCGGTGAGAGCCAGCAGTGCAACGGACGTGACGGCAACAGCGGAGGCGAACTTCTTCTTGAGACTACGCATAGGATCAGAACCTACTTTCGGGTTATGCGAGTGGATCAGTGCGTAGCCACAATCATAACCGGGGCAACACTAGGCTGAGATTCACCTCACACATGTCGCGCCGAGACTAAGGATTATTTATGCTCAGTGCGATCCTAGCGGGCTTGATCCGCTGCGCAGCCTGCGCCTACTCGGCTCCGAGGGCTTGGCGCATGGGGCGCATCTTCGCCCATGATTCGGCTAGTTCATCCTCGGGCACCGAGCCCGGAACAATGCCGCAACCCGCGTACAGGCGCATCAGCTTTTCGTCTTCCAGGATTCCGCCTCGCAGCGCGATGCCGAATTCGCCATCGCCACGGCTGTCAACCCAGCCCACGGGGCCGGCATACGGTCCGCGGTCCATGCCTTCCAGCTCGCGCAAGAGCACGCCAGCCTTCTTGGTCGGCGTGCCGCACACGGCAGCGGTCGGATGGAAAATCTCGGCAACATCCAGTGCGGTAGGCAGAACGCCGGCGGCATCGGCGCGCAACTGGGCGCGTACGTCGCTGGCCAAATGCCAAACATTGGGAAGCTGCAGAATAAAAGGTTCTTCCGGCGCGCTCATGCCGTGCGAAATGGGATTCAAGGAAGCCGTGAGCGAATCTATGGCCAGCTGGTGCTCGTTGCGCTGCTTCGGATCTTCAAAGAGGTTGCGGTGCGCGAAACCGGGGTCCTCAGCGCCAGCGGCCGCGCGGTCCAGCGTGCCAGCTAATACGCGGGCCTCGGCCAAGCCGTCGGTAACGCGCACCAGCATCTCCGGGGTAGCGCCTACCAGGCCGTCCACTGAATAGGTCCAGCAATTGCCATAGTGCTCGGTCAGCGCATCGACCACGCGGGCAAGATTAATCGGGGTGGAACTATGTGCCAACACATCGCGGGCCAGCACCAGCTTGGAAATTCCGCGTTCCTCGAAACGGCCCAGCGCCTGATCCACGGCATCAAGATAGGAACCGGCGGTCAGCTGCCCGCTGGTCAGTTCAATGCTGCCCGGTTCGCTCGCAGGCAACGACGCATCGGCCATCGCGGCTTCGGCGCGGGCCAAGGCCTGCTGGTAGGTCAGCCCGTCGAGTTCCTCTGCGCTGCCGGTGATGGTAATCCAGGACTTTTCCTCATCGCGTCCGATCACCAGCTGCGGGATCACCATGCGCGATTCGAAGACGCTGGTGAAGGAGAACGCAAAAGAACCGAAGGAAACCAGGCCGCTGCCGGGGCGGGCGATCGGGTCAATGATCTGTGCCTGTTCGATGACCTGTGCAAGCCAGGCGCGGGCACGTGCAAAGCGCTCTTCGCCGTGGGTGTGCAAGCGGGCCGCGGTGCCAAAGCCAACCAGACCGTGGCCGTTGCGGGTCCAGACCATGCTTCGGTGACGCAATGAGTCGGCAACTAGTGTTTCGGGGGCATCAAGGTATTCAAAGGTGATGCTGGTGAGAACAGGAGCCGACGGCTGATGAGCACTGGCGCTAAGAACGGGCGAATCTGCAGACATGATAAGGCTAAGCCTACCGCGCAATGCCGGGGGAAAAGGCTTGCGGGTGTCCGTGGTCACCCCTGTGAGATCGGCCGGGTCTGGTGAGAAGTGCCGGGGGAACCCGGTAAACTCTAAATCGACCTCATAGGTCGCTGGTACCAGACCGGTATGCCCTGTCTGGCCATGCCAGCAATGTGCAGTGGAAAGCATCGGCTAGAGTGAAGAGATGTTTGCGTGCATCTTGCAGGCAGATTGCCTTCGCATACCGCGATGGCCAACCCGATGAAAGATAAGTAAGCCGTAGAACAGTGACTGATTCGAAGAGCAACTGGACCGCAGCCGGACACGACGTGTCCGACTCGATTGAGCTGAATCCTGAAACCGCTGCATTAGCTGCGGCCATCAATCTTCCCTCGGGCTTCGCTTTGCTGGCCGAGGACCCGGACTTCGGTCCGGCTATTTCCATCGGCATGGCAAAGGTGGAGAAGCTGCTGCGCGACGCGCTGGCCAACTCCGACCCCTTGATCGACGCATCCAGCCGCCACCTCGTTGAGGCCGGAGGCAAGCGAGTGCGTCCCCTGCTGGTGCTGCTGACTTCCCTGCTGGGCGACGGCGTGAATGACGATGTCATCAAGGCCGCTGCCGTAGTGGAACTCACCCACCTGGCAACCCTGTACCACGATGACGTCATGGACTCTGCTCCAATGCGCCGCGGTGCACCAACAGCTCACGAGGTGTGGGGCAACTCGGTGGCGATTCTCGCCGGCGACCTGATCTTCGCCCGTGCATCGGTCTTCGGATCCGAGCTGGGCCCAGAAGCAGTCATGTGGCAGTCGCGCACCTTCGAGCGCTTGTGCCTCGGACAGCTGCATGAATCCATCGGCCCGCGCGAGGGCGACGATGCCATCGAGCACCACATCCAGGTAATCAGCGACAAGACCGCGTCGCTGCTCTCCACCTCCGGAGCCTTCGGCGCCCGTTTCGGTGGCGCCCCGCAGTACATTGAGGTACTGCGCGAGTATGGCGAAAAGGTTGGCGTTGCCTTCCAGGTCGCCGATGACGTGATCGACTTGGCATCCACGGAAGCCGACTCAGGCAAGACTCCGGGCACCGATTTGCGTGAAGGCGTGCCGACCCTGCCAATTCTGCTGCTGCGCCAGGCAGCAGCCGAGGGCGACGCGCAAGCGCAGCAGGCTGTCGAACTGGTTGATGCGGACCTGGCCACCGATGAAGCACTGGCGGCCGCTGTGGAAGCTGTCACCTCGCACCAGGCAATCCATGATGCATGGAAGGCCGCACGCCAGTGGGCCGATGACGCGATTGCCGTCTTGGCTCCACTGCCCGAGGGCACCGTGAAGCAGGCGCTGATTTCCTTCGCGGATGCGGTTGTTACCCGCGAAGCCTAGGCAAGCTCGAACAAGCAAAACCCCGGAAGACTGCAAAGGTCTTCCGGGGTTCTGTTTTGCCCGCGGCTGCTGCCAGATCCCTGCTAGAGCTGGTCGTTGCAGTTCTGCCCGTCGTCGGTTGACGCTTTACTCCCAGGAGGATTCTTGCTGGCGGTAAAGAATCTGACGGCGAGAATGACCAGGCCAATGGCCACGAGGGCCGGGATGATGTAGAAAATAATCAGTTCGTAGGTATTCGGGACCAGGGGATTCATGTCTTCATCTTATGAAGGTCCTGACAGATGCAGTACCACCTCAGTGATGATATTCCTGTAAACCGGGAGCATAGCCCTAATGCTGAGCGGAAAATGCCTGAGGTCTCCCATAAGTGGCAAGCAGGCCCCGGCAACGAATTCTCGTTCCCGGGGCCCGCGCGCGCCAGCGTCATGCCCTCGTGCTTATCGGACGATGTTGTCCGGGACCAGCGGCTGCGGATGCTCGGGGGAAAAGAGCGCTTGGCGCAGCTGCTGCGCTTTGCCGGCCCGATCCTGGATCGATACCCGGTGGCGCAGCTGCCGATAGAGCTCGTCATCGGCGTAGCGCGGGAAAACGTGCTGATGGTAATGCCAAACATGCTGATTGCCCGCAGGCTCATTATGCTGCCGAGTGCTCGTGCCTTCGGGATTCCAGGCGAGCTTCATCGCCAAGGCAACGCGCTTGGTCTCCCGCATGATCGCGGCGCCGGTCTGCTCGTCCAGATCGTAGAGCGCTTCCAGATGCGCGGTCGGAATGATCATCACGTGCCCGCCGTAATTGCCGAACCCATCACAAGCCATGATTGCTGCCACCAGATCTGTCTGGTAGATCAGATCCGTGGGCGCGCACAAGTTGTCCTGGCTGAAAGGCTGGTCGTTGACCAGCTCGCAGAAGGGACACTGGTAGTTGGCTGGTTCATGGGAACGGTGGAGCACTAGTCCTCCAATTCGGCGGCCAGCTCTTCAAACACCCAGGTGTACATGTCCAGGGTGAATTCGCTGAAGGTGCCTTCCTCGCTGGTCCATTTTCCCTTGGCATTGCTGCGGCGGTAGACGATTGGATCCGGAACATCGAGCTGGGATGCCTTGAAGCCCCACACGAACTTCTCTTCCTCATCTTCCAGGAACAGGAGGTAGCCGTCTTCGATTTCCAGTTCTTCAGGGTCGAAGAAGTAGTGGTAGGCCTCCATGAAATCCTCATTGTTGCCCAGAGCACGATAGAACTCTTCAAGGACAAATGGAATTGAAACCTCGGACTGCGCCAGCCCTTCGCGCAATTCTTCGGCGCTCAAGCCATCGGCTTCGTTCCACTGGTCTTCCAAGTACTTGGGAACCAGGGAACAGAACTTCTCTAGAAACATGTCTGCCATGTCTTTATCCTATCGAGATTAGCCCAGCTCAAGGGCACTCAACGCGATCCAGAGCTGGACTCGGTCGCTAGTCACATTAGGGTCGTAGCCAGAAAGATCGGAAATCTGCTGGATCCGGTAGCGCACCGTATTGCGGTGCAGGCCCAAGGACTCGGCCACTGCCCCCACCGAGCCATCGCGGTTGAGGTATTCACGCAAGGTCAGCAATAGGTCAGAATCGTGGGAGGCGTCGAATTCCTGCAACGGTCCCAGGGCTTCGATGGCCAAATCCTGCAGCGGAACATCGTGGGCGGCGAGCAAGAGCGAGGTGAGAGAAAGCTTGGTGGGTTCGTTGACCCGCTCTCCGTGGCGCAGGGACTCCAGGGCCTCGAAGTAGCTCCAGCGGATGCCGGTGGTATTCGGGTAGCGCCCGCCGTAGCCCACCCGAGCCGGAAGGCCGGCCGCGAGCAGATACTCATCGAGGTGCTTGATGGACAGCTGCAGCTTGCTGTGCGCGACAATGATCGCCAAGCGGCCATCTATGATGGCTGAGACCTGCGAGGACAGATCTGCGGGCAGTGGCAGAGTTTGCAAACGCTCGACCTGTGATGGAGCCTGCACCAGGATGACCGAGTGCTCACGCTGGGTATTCAAGCCAAGTGCCCCAAGGCGGCCAGCGGCATCGGCGCCAACCAGGGCGCCAGTGGCGAGGTCCTCGAGCACCTGGCCGTTGGCATGGCGCTGCGAGGCGCGCAGGCGGGATTTATTGGCCAGTTCCAGCCCGATCAGCGACTGCGCGTAATCGACTACTGGATGGTGGGCATAGGGTTCTGCAATATGCAGGGTGCACTTATCACGCAGGCCCGTGGCCACTGGGCGCTCATTCCAGGAACGTGCAGGGTCATAGTCCCCGCTGATCACTTCGCCGTGCAGGGTCAGCGCTACCTGGTTGCCGAGCATTCGCTCGAGTTCCTCGAGCATGCTGTCCAGATCCGAGGAAAGCAGTGTCTGGGCCAGCTTCTGGTGGGATTTCAGCAGACTTTCAACACGCTTGAGGTGGTCGGAATTCAGCGCTTCGGCGATCAGCCGGGTAATTGCGGCAAAGGGTATCTGATAGGGCACCTCGAAGACAGGAAGCCCTACTTCGCGGGCGGCTTCAACGGTCGCTTGCGGTACTGAAGCGTGTTCCAGACCTGTACCGAAACCCAAAGCGACGGCATCGTTGGCCGCAAGGACTTTGACGAACTGCCGCTGTGCGGCTTTTGTCTTCTGGCGCACGCCGGTGGTCAACACAATTTCTCGCCCGGTCAGGAACTGCGACGGGTCAAGCAGCTCGGTCACCGCGCCCCAGGTGATGACCATGCCATCGCGGTGGGTGTGTTCAGTCAGCGGTCGAAGATCGAGCTCGTCATGTTCCAGAAGACCGCGTAAACTAATTGCCATATAGCCATTCTAGAGGGATGGCGAAAAGTTCCCGATTTAGCAATATGCTCAAAATGTGGACACGCGACCCCTAGAAATGACCACAATGTGAAAGTTTTGCAGTAGCTTAGACACATGAGCACTCCATCTTCATCACAGGGCGCTCCACTCGCAACCGAGAAGCGTGAGACTTTCAGCTCCCGAAAGTTGTTCATCCTTTCAGCGATTGGTTCGGCCGTTGGTCTGGGAAACATCTGGCGTTTCCCTTACGTCGCCTACGAAAACGGTGGCGGCGCATTCTTGATCCCATACCTGGTCGCAATTCTCTGCGCCGGTATTCCGTTGCTGTTCCTCGACTACTCCATCGGCCACCGCTACCGCGGCTCTGCTCCGCTGGCGTACCGCCGGGCTAACCGCAAGGCCGAGGTCCTGGGCTGGTGGCAGGTACTGATCTGCTTCATCATCGCCATCTACTACGCGGCCATCATTGCGTGGGCGGCCATGTACTGCTGGTTCTCCATCACCAAGGCTTGGGACAAGAACGCCGACGGCGCCGCCGGGTTCTTCATGAACGACTTCCTCAAGGTCTCGGAAAACGTCAACGTCGGCTTCGACTTCGTCGGCAACATCTTCATCCCGATGTTCTTCGTTTGGCTGGTGACCATCGTGATCATGGTCGCCGGTGTGAACAAGGGTATTTCCCGGGCAAACGCCGTCTTCATGCCGCTGCTTATCGTCATGTTCCTGATCCTCGTGATCCAGTCGGTCTTCCTGCCAGGTGCTGTGGACGGCTTGAATACCTTCTTCACGCCGAACTTCGAGGCGCTGTCGAACCCTGCGGTGTGGGCTGCGGCCTTCGGGCACATCTTCTTCTCGCTGTCCGTGGCTTTCGGCATCATGGTGACGTACTCGTCGTACATGAAGCGCAAGAGCGATCTGACCGGTTCGGGCTACGTTGTTGCTTTCGCCAACTCCAGCTTCGAACTGCTTGCAGGTATCGGCGTCTTCGCGGCGCTTGGCTTCATGGCGTACAACGCCGGCAGCTCCGTCGACGAAGTGGCAACCAGCGGAATCGGCCTGGCCTTCATCGCCTTCCCGACCATCGTTTCGCAGGCTCCCTTGGGCGGCGTCATCGGCGTGCTGTTCTTCGGTTCGCTGGTCTTTGCCGGCATTACCTCGTTGATCTCGATCCTCGAGGTGATTGTTGCGGCTTTCCAGGACAAGCTGGGCTGGAAGCGCCAGTCGGCCACCCTGGTTGTTGTCGTTCCGGTGGCATTGATCTCCATGATCTTGTTCCCAACCACCACTGGATTGTATTTGCTGGACACCATGGATGCGTTCGTGAACCAGTTCGGCATCCTCGCTTGCGCACTGGTGATTGTGATCGTCTTCGGTGCAGGCCTGGGCATGCTGCCTAAGCTGGCCAAGCACTTGAACCGCCACAGCTCCATCAAGCTGGGTACCGGCTGGATGGTCCTGGTCGGCGGCGTGGGCCCAGCTGTCTTGGGCTACATGCTGATCAATGAAATCCAGACCAAGCTTGCAACTCCCTATGAGGACTACCCTGTTTGGTTCCTCGGGATCTTCGGTTGGGGCATGGCCGGGGCATTGATTGTCGGCGCGGTTCTGCTGTCCCTGGTCCCTTGGAGCAAGAACTCCAAGAAAAACGACCCCGAGTTCGATCAGCATCGTGCGAACGTCGAGGCAGAAGAAGTCCCTGAAGTGTCCAGGAAGGAATACTAGCCATGAGTCCTATAGCGATTGTCTTCATGATTATCTCCATGCTGACCATTTGGGGAGGCCTGGCCATCGCCTTGATCAGCCTGAATCGCCATCCTGAAAAGCACGATGACGATGTGATCGAGCCAGCTGGCTCGGCAGGCAACTAGAACCTGCAAGCAGCATCTGGATCGAAGGCCTCTTCGTTTCAAGCCCCGGCTTGGAATGAAGAGGCCTTTTCCTGTGCAAATGCACTATGCGACACGAAACGTGTTGTGCCGATCCGCGTAGTGGCCGGGCAGCCGGGAGAATACTCTCTAGTTATAGAGACAATAGGGCCAGTGAGCTCACGAATAAGTTCTGGAAGGACAATCACATGGACGTTACCTACCGCATTGACCAGAAGCGCAAGATCAACGGTCCGTTCCCCGGCCCGAAGTCGCAGGAACTGACCGCACGCCGAGCCAAAGCAGTTGCTGCCGGCGTAGCTTCCAGCCTGCCGGTGTACGCGGCAGAGGTTGATGGCGGCATCATTGTCGATGTCGATGGCAACCAGCTGATTGACCTGGGCTCCGGCATCGCCGTAACGACCATTGGCGCCTCGAATCAGGCAGTAGCCAAAGCCGTCGCCGAACAGGCCGCGCGCTTCACCCACACCTGCTTCATGGTCGCTCCGTACGAGAACTACATCGAGCTGGCCGAGAAGCTGGCTGCCATCACTCCGGGCAACTTCGAGAAGCGTGCAGTCTTCTTCAACTCCGGTGCCGAAGCGGTAGAGAACGCCATCAAGGTAGCCCGCATTGCCACCGGCCGCCAGGCAGTAGTCGCCTTCGACCACGCCTACCACGGCCGCACCAACCTCACCATGGGCTTGACCGCCAAGGCCGCCCCATACAAGCGCGGCTTCGGCCCACTGGCACCGGAGATCTACCGCATGCCAATGAGCTACCCATACCGCGAAGAGAACCCGAACATCTCCGGCAAGGAAGCAGCCGAGCGCGCGATCCTGGCCATGGAAAAGCAGATCGGCGGCGACCAGATCGCTGCGATCATCATCGAGCCGATCCAGGGCGAGGGCGGCTTCATCGTTCCGGCCACCGGCTTCCTGCCGCGCATCGCCGAATGGGCCAAGGAAAACGGCATTGTCTTCGTTGCTGACGAAGTCCAGGCAGGCTTCGCACGCTCCGGTGCTTGGTTCGCCTCGGACATCGAAGGCATTGAGCCTGACATCATCACCCTGGCCAAGGGCATCGCCGGCGGCATGCCGCTGTCTGGCATTATCGGCCGTGCCGAACTGCTGGATTCGGTGCACGGTGGCGGCCTGGGCGGCACCTACGGCGGCAACCCGGTTGCTGTGGCCGCGGCTCTGGAATCCATCAAGTTCATGGAAGAGCAGGACTTGGCGGGTCGCGCCCGCGAGATCGAAGAGAAGTTCTTCACCCGCTTCGGTGCGCTGCAGAAGGACATCAAGGAACTGGGCGACATCCGTGGCCGTGGCGGCATGGTTGCAATGGAATTCGTCAAGGCTGGTGGCAAGCAGCCGGACGCCGAGCTGACCAAGGCCATCGCAGCCGAATGCCTGGCCCAGGGCGTCTTGATCCTCACCTGCGGCACCTACGGCAACGTGGTTCGCCTCTTGCCTCCGCTGGTGATCGGCGACGAGCTGCTCGAGGATGCATTCAACGTATTGGAAGATGCGATCCGCAAGGCTGTCGCCTAAGTAGCTCAAAACTGGTCCTAAACAGCGAATGCCTCGAACCTCCCACGGGAGATTCGAGGCATTCGCTGTATCGGCGGTGAGTGCAACCGGGCGTTCAGACCAACTTTTTCGGTTCGGGCATGGAGCCAATGCGTGGAATTCGCATCATGTCCACGAGCACGAAGAGCACCGCAACCCATACCAAGGCGAAACCAACCCAGCGTTCGAATGGCATGTGCTCGCCAAAGACCAGCAGGCCCAGGATGAACTGCAAGAGCGGGGCGAGGAATTGCAATGAGCCCAGGGTGCTCAAAGGCAGGCGGCGAGCTGCACCCCCGAAGAGCAGGAGCGGTACTGCGGTGATGATGCCGCTCGCTGCCAAAAGCGAGAGGCCAGGAACATCAGCCGAGAACAGCGCAGACTTCCCGTCAACGGCCAGCCAAACCAGATAGCCGATGGCCAACGGGGTCAGCAAGACGGTTTCAATGGTCAAGGACCCCAGCGCAGTTCCGCTTTGGCCCACTTTGTTCTTCACCAGGCCATAGAAGCCAAAGGAGAAAGCCAAGCCGAGGGAAATCCAAGGGACCTGTCCCAAGCCGATCGTCAAGACAAGTACAGCAACGGTGGCTATGGCAACAGCGATCCATTGCAGCCGACGCAATTTTTCTTTCAGGACGACGACACCCAGAAGGATTGCCACAATTGGGTTGATGAAGTAGCCCAGCGAGGCTTCCAGCACATGTCCGGTCAAGACCGCCAGTGCGTAGAGAGTCCAGTTGGCTGCAATCAGAACACTAGCCAGTCCCAACTGCCAGATGGTCCTGGAATCCTTGAACATCGCAAGGAACTGCTTGACCTGGCGCGTGAACGCCAGCAGCAACAGGCAGAAAACCAGCGAGAAGATCACGCGAACGCCAACGAATTCGAAGGCCGAGATGTCAGGCAGCAATAGGAAGTAAGCCGGTAGCATGCCCCAAATCAGGTACGCGGCGGTGCCTTGGATCAGTCCGTAGCTATGTTCTGAACGGATCGGTTTAGCGGTACTTACGGACATGCAGGGCGCACACTTTCAGAAACAAAATGGATCAAGGGAGCGGCCCACCGGGAAATAAGTTGTGGAACCGCATCTTAAAACTACAACGTTCCCGCCGTCTGGATATTCCCCTGGGCCGGCGGTGCCTGCCATTCCACACGGCTCTGTGATATTTTCACCGGAACATAAATGGAATTCCAGTCGTTGACTAGACTAGAGAACACCAACTTGGTTTGCTTCATTGAGGGAGTGCATCGCCGTGCATGGACATAACAACGGACTCAAAACCGCCTTTTTGATGGGCGGAATGTTTGCCCTGCTGCTGGCCATTGGCTCGCTGATATCCGCGGGCACCGGCCATTCAATGTTCATTTGGATATTTGCCTTGATAGGCCTCGGAACTACTGCCTACAGCTATTGGAATAGCGACAAGCTGGCTCTGCGCTCGATGCATGCCTACCCGGTCAGCGAAGCGGAACAGCCGGGAATGTACCGAATCGTGCGTGAGCTGTCGATGAACGCGCAGCAGCCGATGCCGCGACTGTACGTTTCGCCAACCACTTCGCCGAACGCCTTTGCCACCGGCCGCAACCCGCAGAATTCGGCGGTGTGCTGCACCGAAGGCATCCTGCAGTTGCTGAACGAACGCGAATTGCGCGGGGTGCTGGGCCACGAGCTGATGCATGTCTACAACCGGGACATCCTCACTTCTTCGGTCGCCGCCGCGGTTGCGGGCGTTATCACCTCCGTTGCCCAGTTCCTGATGTTCTTCGGCGGCGGCAACAGCAATGACAACCGCGGGGTGAATCCGATCGCCTTGATTGCCCTTTCCCTGCTGGCGCCACTGGCAGCGTCGATCATCCAGATGGCCGTGAGCCGCACCCGCGAATATGATGCAGACGAGGACGGAGCCAAGCTGACCAATGACCCGCTGGCGTTGGCGAGCGCGCTTCGGAAACTGGAATCAGGGATTACGCAGGCTCCGCTGGCTTCCAACGACCAGAAGCTGGTCAACAGCTCGCACCTGATGATCGCCAATCCATTCGGCTCGCGCCTCAAGCGCATGTTCTCCACCCACCCGCCAATGGAGGATCGCATCGCACGGCTTGAAGCGATGGCTGGCGGACGCGGATACTAAGTGCAAAGCAGCTCCTGGGCTAAAGGCCGCATCTCATATGGAGATGCGGCCTTTAGCTTGTTTTGGGCCTTTACCGTTGAACTAATAGTTACTTCCCCTCCTACTAAAGGATGAGGCGATATTCTTCGTCTTCCCTAGTCAATCGAGGATGGGCTGATCGTAGCGGCACCGAAAAGAAGACCCTCTGCCGTCTGATGATGGAGCAAGGAACAAGGATGCGAGACGACGACGCGGCACTTCTGCCCAGGCTTGGGGATGCCATAGCCGGTCAACTGGCCACCGGAACGGTCAAAGGATTGGCTTGCCTGCTTGCGGCCTGGATTTGCTCATCATGGATTGCCCTCCACACTGCTTTCGGCACATTCGCTATCACGCTGGCGATCTCGTATCTCCTCTCGGAAATCCTCGGCGCCATCATCGTTCGACCGATTGTCCTGAAAGAACGCCGTCCCAACCCCGGGGGGGAGTGCTGTACGTCGTCCTTCCATTCGTGGTGTCCATCATGGTCAGCTTTGCTGCGGCCTATGCAGTTACCAGCTCATTGCGTGACAGCAGTTTTGTGACAGTGCTCGTTGCCGCATGCAACGCCGCTGAGATCCTCTGGATCAAACCATGGGTGCCGGGACCTTCGCCGGAAGAGATGGCCGCGAAGTTCAATGAATTCAAAGCCATGACCAAGGACCACTTCGCTGATGATGTGGCCGAGGTCAAGCGGCGGGCCAGGGAAAGGACTCGCGAACAGTACTACGCGAAGAAGGCCCGCGAAGAAGCAAAGAGGCTGAAGAAGCAGAAGCGCGACGAGGATCAGCGCTGATCCTTCCCGGGTCCATGATCCAGTGGTGCGCAGATGGCAGCGAGGGCTGTTTCCCATGGTGAATGGGAAACAGCCCTCGCTGTGTATCACGTGATTTCTAACGCTGGGTCAGTCCTAGCGGAAGTTCACGAACTGCAGATCCGCTTCTTCGAAGTCGCGCAGCAGAGCCATCGTGGCCTGCAGGTCATCGCGGGACTTGGAAGAGACGCGAAGCTCGTCACCCTGAATGGTTGACTTGATGCCCTTAGGCGCCTCATCGCGAATCAGCTTGTTGATCTTCTTAGCGACATCCTGGGCGATGCCCTCCTTGATGCTTGCTTCGATGCGGTATTCCTTGCCGGATGCAAATGGCTCGCCGGCATCCAATGACTTCAGGGAAATGCCGCGCTTGACCAGCTTGGACTGGAAAACATCCAGTACTGCGTTGACGCGCTCTTCCGAGTTGGCCTTCATCAGGATCTTCTCACCGCTGAAATCAACTTCAGCGCCAACGCCCTTGAAGTCGTAGCGCTGGGCAATTTCCTTCTGGGCCTGGTTCATCGCGTTGGCGACTTCCTGGCTATCAACCTTGCTTACGACGTCGAATGTGGAATCACTAGCCATGTGAATACTCCTAGTTGAAACGGGTCTGATTCGCTTCATAGCCTACCGGTTTTGCCCCCTGGATTTGGGGTGTGATCAGGCTTACAGCAAAAATGCCCCTCTCGATTTCACAACATCGAAAAACTCCTGTAGAGTTATTTCTCGTTCCGACAAGAGCAAATGTTCTTGAAGCGAACGTACTCGGCAGATTACCCGAGTGGCCAAAGGGGGCTGACTGTAAATCAGCTGGCAACGCCTTCACTGGTTCGAATCCAGTATCTGCCACAAAATAACTCCCGGATCCCAGGATCCGGGAGTTTTTTGCATGCGGAAGGAATGCACGGCAACCCGGATCTTTCCTATTCCCGGTTCCGAACAAGATCACCTTTCTACGTATTTCAAATAAGGATCGGCTACCGTATAACCATGGCAACGAAAAATGTGAGCGAAGACGACTTCGCGAAGTTGATTGAAGACAACGACATCGTCCTCGTGGACTTCTGGGCCGACTGGTGCGGGCCGTGCAAGCAGTTTGCACCGGTTTACGACCAGACCTCGGACAAGTTCAGCGACGTCGTTTTTGCCAAGGTGGATACCGAAGCTGAGCAGGGCCTGGCACGTGCAGCTAACGTGACCTCGATTCCTACCATCATGGCGTTCCGCGAACAGGTCCTCGTGTTCTCGCAGGCTGGTGCGTTGAACCAGACCCAGCTCGAAGATCTAGTCACTGCGGTCAAGGGCATTGACATGAGCGAAGTGCACAAGCAGATCGCCGAGGAAGCCGCGCAGGCTGATTCCTAAGAACCATTAGAGGCTTCGGGCTCCTTACCTCCGCCGGTGATCCAGCGGTGCGTAACGGGGCCCGAAGCTTTGTTTTTTCTGCCCCGAAAGCACCAGCAAGCGCACTACGCGTTGACGGTGCGGGGCGTATGGCGCCAATAGCTCCAGCATCTGCCCATCGCTGATTCGGGAACCGGTAAGCACCTGGCCCACGAAATCAGCCAGATGGAAATCTCCCACCGAAATATGGTCACTGGATCCGTGGGAGCGCTGCAGGGTTTCGGCAATTGTCCAGGGACCAATGCCCGGCACCGAACCCAAGGCGGCTTCCAAGGTGCCCGGAGCCTTGGCGGTGGGCCGTGCATGGTCCATTGGCTTCTCTGCCCACCACTGCAAACTGCCGGCAACCTGCAGCAGGCGTGCCATGGTGTTAGCCCGCTGTCCTTCAACGCGCGCCTTTTGCCAGTCCCAGCGCCTCATCGAGGCTAGCTTTTGCGATCCGGGGAAAATCATCAGGCCCTCGGGAGCCGGACCCGGAGCCCGCTGTCCCAAATGGCGGATCAGCCAGCGCCAGGCATAATTCGCTTCAATCCCGGTCACCCGCTGTTCCAAGATCGCCCCAGCGGCGTGCTCAAAGATCCTGCCGGTGCTGGGCAGAACGAAGTCCGGATGCAACGAGCGGGTGCGCGCGATAATTTCGGGGAACTGCCCTTCTTTGATCCTCGCGTCGAAATCGCTCCAGTCATCGAGCGCCCCTAGAAGGTTCGGAGCTGAGCCGATGGCCCAGTGGGCTCCGGGACCCCATGCTCGAAACGTTGCCGGGGCGGTGGGCGCGGGCTTGCTGATTTGCAGCGTGGCATCTCCGAACGGTGTTCCAAAGGCCAGCCATGCTTCGCTCTGGGACAGGCGGATGGTCGGATCTCCCAGTCCCCGGCGCAGGATTCCCAAAGTCTTGAGCAAGGACACGGGGCGGTGCGGATCGTAATCGGCGCTCAACGGCTTCTCCATGAATCGCATCCTATAGCCTCGTGCCTGCAGTAGCTTGCGGCAGGCTTGCCTAGCACTGATGAAAAGTGCCCGTCCACTGCGTGACGTTTCGCTACGTGCCGGAACGACATGTATGACAACCGCCGGTAAAGTTCTTGACATGAAGTATGCGTCCACAGTCCTAGATCTGATCGGCAATACCCCTTTGGTGAAGCTCAATCGAGTCACCGAGGGGATCAAAGCCACTGTATTGGTGAAGCTTGAATACTTGAATCCGGGTGGTTCCATCAAGGACCGCATCGCATTGAAGATGGTCGAGCGCGCCGAAGAATCCGGCCAGCTCAAGCCCGGCGGAACCATCGTGGAACCAACCAGCGGCAACACCGGTGTCGGCTTGGCCATGGTGGGCCAGCTCAAGGGCTACAACACCATCTTCGTCACCCCGGATAAGGTCGGCGAGGAAAAGCGCGACGTACTGCGCGCCTACGGTGCCAAGGTAGTAGTCACCCCAACCGCGGTGGCCCCGGATTCCCCTCAGTCCTACTACGGCGTATCGGACCGCCTGGTTACCGAGATCGACGGCGCCTACAAGCCCGACCAGTTCGCCAACCCGGCAGCACCCGACAGCCACTTCGAAACCACCGGACCGGAAATCTGGAACGACACCGACGGCAAGCTGACCCATGCGGTCATCAGCGCAGGAACCGGCGGCACCATCACCGGCACCGGACGCTACCTCAAACAGGTTTCCGCCGGCCGCGCCTCGGGCCCGGTCAAGATCATTGCCGCAGACCCGGATGGCTCGGTCTACTCCGGTGGCACCGGACGCCCATACTTCGTCGAGGGCGTCGGTGAAGATATGTGGCCAGGGAACTACGACCCATCCGTGCCGGATGCCGTGGAACCAGTCACCGACGCTGAGGCTTTTGAAATGACCCGCCGGTTGGCCAAGGAAGAAGGCCTGCTGCTGGGCGGTTCTTCGGGCATGGCAGTGGTCGCCGCGCTGCGTGCAGCCAAGGACCTGGGCGAAGACGACGTAGTTGTCGTGATCGCCCCGGATGGCGGCCGCGGCTACCTGGCCAAGATCTTCAACGACCAGTGGATGCTGGACCAGGGCTTCACCACTGATGAATACTCCGCCTTGGACTTCATCGGCGCGGCACTTGCCAAGCAGGGCACCACCACGGTGGCTTTGGATACCACCCTGGCCGAAGCGGCCAAGGCACTGCGCGAGCAGGGCGATGACGCGTTGGTCGTGTCGACCTCGCCGCTGCCAGCGCGTATCGGCGAGATCCGCGGTGTCATTGGCGCGGGGGACATCACCGACGCACTGCTGGCTGGCGCAGAACCAACCAGTACGCTCGCAGACCTGGGCGACTTGGCCAAGCCATTCATCGGCACCGCAGACACCCCGGAACATGCACAGGAACTGCTCAGGAGCCACCCGGCCGTACTGCTGACCAAGGGCGGCGAAGTGATCGCCGCGGCTACCGCAGCCGATCTCTTGGCCTACTCCACCCGCTAGAGACAACACCTCAAAGGATTGATATCGATGACTGAAAACCATCAGGGAGCAAACACCCGCTTTGTCCATGCGGGCCAGGAATTCGAACCGGTCACCGGCGCGGTAGTTCCGCCGCTGCATTTCTCCTCGACCTACGCGCAGGACGGCATTGGCGGCCTGCGCAACGGCTACGAGTACGGCCGCGGCACCAACCCGACCCGCGACGCGCTGCAGGCGCAGCTGGCCGGCGCAGAATTCGGCACCCACGCCTTCTCCTTCAGCTCCGGCCTGGCCGCCGAGGACTCGCTGATCCGTGCGATCCTGCGTCCGGGCGACCACATTGTGCTGGGCAACGACGCCTACGGTGGAACCTTCCGCCTGATTGACCGCGTGCTGGGCGACTGGGGCATCGGCAACACCCCGGTGAACATGGCTGACGAAGCAGCGCTGGCTGCCGCCATCGAAAAGAACAAGGCAAAGCTGGTGTGGGTTGAGACCCCTTCGAACCCGATGATGACCATCACCGACATCGCCAAGGTCGCTGAAATCGCCCATGCTGCCGGCGCATTGCTGGTCGTGGACAACACCTTCGCCAGCCCATTCCTGCAGCAGCCGCTGACCCTGGGTGCTGACATCGTGGTCCACTCGACCACCAAGTACATCGGCGGCCACTCCGATGTGGTGGGCGGTGCGGTGATCGTCAAGGATGCGCAGCTGGCAGAAAAGATCGGCTTCATCCAGTTCGCTGTGGGCGCCGTCTCGGGCCCGATGGACGCCTTCTTGACCACCCGCGGCCTGAAGACCCTGGGCGTTCGCATGCGCGCCCACTCGGAGAACGCTGCACAGGTTGCCGGGTGGCTGCGTGAGCGCAGCGAAGTCGAGCGCGTGCTCTACCCGGGCTTCGAAGACCACCCGGGCCACGAGATTGCCAAGAAGCAGATGTCCGGCTTCGGCGGCATGGTGTCCGTCCAGTTCACCGGCGGTGAAGCGGCGGCCCGCAAGATTGCCGAGAGCACCAAGCTATTCACCCTGGCAGAATCCCTGGGCGGCATCGAATCGCTGATGAACTACCCGTCGGAGATGACCCACGCTTCGGTGAAGGGTACCGAGCTGGCGGTTCCGGTGAACCTGTTGCGCCTGTCCGTTGGCATCGAAGACCCTGCGGATTTGATTGAAGACCTGGATAAGGCCTTCGCCAACCTGTAAGAACCAAGCGCAAAGGACCTGGGTTCCGCTGCCCGCAAAGGGCAACGGAACCCAGGTCCTTGGTGCTTTGAACGAAGTTCCGGATCGGCTACCGGCGGCGCTTGGCCGGTTTGGGATCCACGATCTTGAAATACCTGTTGCTCGCTGGCATCCACATCAAGGCCACGCTGAACATGATGATGGCCGCCAGCAGCGAATAGCGGCCGAATCGCAGCAACAGCGGCAGCGCGGTAATCAGGCCCAACCAGGACAGCTGGGCGCGCGCGGCCCGGTCCCCGGTGAATAAGCGGTAACCCAGCACACAGCAGGCAAGGCCGGCAGCGGCGAAAAAGATCATCAGCGCAATGGCTCCGAAATCCAGCGCGGAATCCTGGATATGCTCGTAAGCCAGGAAGCCTCCGAAGCCGAGAAAAAGCACTCCGGCTAGGAGCCATAGCATTTGGGCGATGAACAATCCGCCTGGGGTGGGCTCATCTGGACGTCGCGGAAAAAGTGGTTTCTTCACGTTCTCAACCCTACGTGCTTTGGTGCGGTGCCCGATCTCACACGCTCTCGACACTGACAATAGTGGCCTGTTCAAGCTAGCATTAAGTGTTCGCGAACATCAGGGTATCCCTCTCGCATCCAGCCCAATTTTTGAGGCCGGAGCCTTCTCGTGTTGTATTTTCCGCAAAGTGTGTGCGGGTCTTTATGTCATAGGGGAGCGCTTGATGAGCGTGACTTGTATCTGACTGTGCAGCCTATACGTCGTTTCTTTGGGGACGGCCAAGGCCTATCCCCTAACGAATGAGGTAATTCTTCGTGTCTTCTGACATGCCCGTAAACACCGACGACAACCAGACCCCGGAAGAGCCAACCGTGCTCTTCTCCGAACTTGGCCTGGATGCCCGCGTGCTTGCATCGCTTGCCGACCTTGGCTACGAAAAGCCATCGCCAATCCAGGCAGCGACCATTCCACTGCTTCTCGAAGGCCGCGACGTTGTCGGCCTGGCCCAGACCGGTACCGGCAAGACCGCTGCTTTCGCGCTTCCTGCCCTGTCCCGCATGGCAGAGCTGGCTGACACCAATGGTCCAGCCAAGACCCCGCAGATCCTGGTTCTGGCTCCAACCCGCGAGCTGGCCCTCCAGGTCGCCGAAGCCTTCACTTCCTACGCCAAGTACCTGCCGAACTTCACCGTTCTGCCAGTGTACGGCGGCTCGCCATACGGCCCGCAGCTCAACGGCTTGCGCCGTGGCGCCCAGGTAGTCGTTGGTACCCCAGGTCGCGTTATCGACCACATCAACAAGGGTTCCTTGGACCTGTCGAACCTGCAGTACGTTGTCCTTGATGAGGCCGACGAAATGCTGCGCATGGGCTTCGCCGAAGAGGTCGACAAGATCTTGGAAGCTACCCCAGAGGACAAGCAGGTTGCCCTGTTCTCGGCAACCATGCCACGCACCATCCGCCGCATCGCTTCGGAATACCTGCGCAACCCGCAGGAAGTTGCCGTGAAGTCCAAGCAGTCCACCGGCACCAACATCACCCAGCGCTACCTGCAGGTCATGGGCGCCCACAAGCTGGACGCCATGACCCGCATCCTGGAATCCGAGTCGTTCGAAGGCGTTATCACCTTCGTCCGCACCAAGATGGCTACCGAGGACCTGGCCGACAAGCTGAAGGCCCGCGGCTTCACCGCGGCTGCCATCAACGGCGACATCCCTCAGCAGCAGCGTGAGCGCACCGTTGAGAACCTGCGCTCGGGCAAGATCGACATCCTGGTTGCTACCGACGTGGCAGCTCGTGGCTTGGACGTTGAGCGTATTTCGCACGTTATCAACTTCGACATCCCGCATGACACCGAGTCCTACGTGCACCGCATTGGCCGTACCGGCCGTGCCGGCCGCTCGGGCGACGCGATCCTGTTCATGACCCCGCGCGAGAAGTACTTGCTGCGTGCCATCGAGAAGGCTACCCGCCAGCCGGTGACCCAGATGCAGCTGCCTTCGCTGGATTCGGTCAACGACCGTCGTATCCAGAAGTTCACCGATCGCATCGACAAGACCATCAGCGGCCAGGACCTGACCACCTTCCGCGAAATCGTGGAGAAGTTCGCTTCCGAGCACGAAGACCTGGACCAGCTGGAAATTGCAGCTGCACTGGCTCTGATGGCCCAGGGCGGCCGCCCGCTGCTGATGACCGAACCAGTCATGTCCCCTTCGAAGAAGGCACGCATGGATCGCCCAGAGCGCGGCGAGCGTAGCGAACGCGGTGACCGTGGCGATCGCGGTCCACGTGCCCGCAAGACCGCTGCCGAAGGCAACGCCATGTACCGTCTGGCCGTAGGCCGACGCAACCGCGTGCAGCCGGGCTCGATCGTTGGCGCACTGGCCAACGAGGGCGGCTTCGATTCTTCGGAAATCGGCGGCATCGAGATCCGTTCGGACCACACCCTGGTCGAGTTGCCAGCAGAGCTGAGCAAGGACCAGTGGCGTGCACTGTCCAAGACCCGCATCGGCGGCGAAGCCATCGAGCTCGAGCTCGACAATGGCCGCAGCCCGCGCCGTGACGACGAAGGCGACCGCGGTGGCTTCCGTGGCGGCCGTGGTGGTGGCTTCGGCGGCGGACGCAGTGGCGGCCGTGGCGGTTTCGGTGGCGGACGCGGCGGCGGACGTGGCGGCTTCGGCGGTGGCGGACGCGGCGGCAAGGATCGCTTCAGCGACTCGGGCCGCAGCGGTGGACGTCGCGACTACTAAGCCAGCCGCACGCAGCTGAACAGCATTGAATAACGCCCTTGGGGCAAGCCGAAAGCTTGCCCCAAGGGCGTTTTTCGTGCGCCGCAGGCTATTTACGGAGCAGGAGTTCCCACCGGGATCCCGTCCCCGAGATAGACCGTGCCGCCGCTTTCCAGGAACTGCCTGCTTTTCTGCGCCATCCCGGCCAGGGCGGCTTGCGCCTCGGCCGAGCCGTACTCGTCGCGGATATCCTGGGAGATGCGCATGGAGCAGAACTTCGGCCCGCACATGGAGCAGAAGTGGGCGGTCTTGGCCGGCTCGGCCGGCAAGGTCTCATCATGGAATTCCTGTGCGGTGACCGGGTCAAGGGACAACGCGAACTGGTCATTCCAGCGGAATTCGAAGCGCGCCTTGCTCAGCGCATCATCCCGCGCTGTGGCGCCCGGGTGGCCCTTGGCCAGATCGGCGGCGTGCGCAGCGATCTTGTAGGTGATCACCCCGGTCTTCACATCATCCCGGTTGGGCAGTCCCAGATGCTCCTTGGGAGTGACGTAGCAGAGCATCGCGGTCCCGTACCGTGCGATCTCCGTGGCGCCAATGGCGCTGGTGATGTGGTCGTAGCCCGGGGCGATGTCGGTGACCAGCGGGCCCAGGGTATAGAACGGCGCCCCATCGCACAGCTGCTGTTGGCGTTCCACATTCTCGCGCACCAGATGGAACGGGATATGCCCCGGGCCTTCGACCATCACCTGCACATCGTACTTCCAGGCGCGCTTGGTCAGCTCGGCCAGGGTGTCCAGCTCGGCGAACTGGGCGGCGTCGTTCGCATCTGCGATGGAACCCGGGCGCAGCCCGTCGCCCAGCGAGAAGGCCACGTCGTACTGCGCGAAGATCTCGCACAGCTGATCGAAGTGGGTGTAGAGGAAATTCTCCTGGTGGTGCGCCAAGCACCAGCCGGCCATGATGGACCCGCCACGCGAGACCATGCCGGTGACCCGGTTGGCAGTCAGCGGGATGTAGCGCAGCAGCACCCCGGCGTGGATGGTCATGTAGTCCACGCCCTGCTCGCACTGCTCAATGACGGTGTCGCGGAAGATCTCCCAGGTCAGTTCGTTGGCTTCGCCGTTGACCTTCTCCAACGCCTGGTAGATCGGCACGGTGCCGATGGGGACCGGGGAGTTGCGGATGATCCACTCGCGGGTGGTGTGGATGTCATCTCCGGTGGACAGGTCCATAACCGTGTCCGCGCCCCATTTGGCCGCCCACTGGAGCTTGGAGACTTCTTCTGCGATGGAGCTGGTCACCGCCGAGTTGCCGATATTCGCATTGATCTTGACCAGGAACGCCTTGCCGATGATCATCGGCTCGGATTCCGGGTGGTTGATGTTCGCCGGGATGATGGCTCGCCCGGCCGCGAGCTCGCTGCGCACCAGCTCGACATCGCATTCCTCGCGCAGGGCCACATAGCGCATTTCCGGGGTGATGATCCCGGCACGCGCATAGTGCATTTGCGTCACGCGGGCTCCGTCAACGGCCTGCAGCGGCGGGGCTGAGCGTCCGGCCCATTCCGCGCTGGCCGTGCCGCGGCGGACCGCTGAGCGTCCGTCGTCGTGCAGGTTGCGTTCGCGGCCTGCATAGGTTTCCACGTCCCCGCGTTCCAGGATCCACCGCTCGCGGAAGGGTTGCAGGCCTTGGGTGGGCTCGCTTCCCGGTCCGCTGGTGCGATATACAGCCAGCGGCTCGTTGGACTGTCCATTGGGGGAGTCTGCCAATTGGATCTGCGTGACGGGAACAGAAATTCCCGCAGATTCACGGTAGGCAAGGGTGTGGGCAGGGTGCTGTTCAATTTGTTCCACTGGGGAAACTCACTTCCTTCGCCGGCATTACCCGGACAGGTTCAACGGTCGCGGACGGCGATAGCCCGATCTCAGCCCTTGCCAGGGCACCCGTGTGGTCGCGAACAACTTAGCACGCTTGCGAGGGTTAAACGCAAACCCAGTGGTCAGGGCCTGACATCAAGGAAGTGGGAAGGGCCGGCTGTGGCGGGCCAAGATGCTTTTCATTGGCCGGAGACTCTTGCCGGGGGCACCTGGAATCCGGGGCGCAAGAAGCAGCCGGTAGCCGGTGCTGCAGCTTGGGTGTGCCCTGGGCCATGCTCGCAGTGGCTACACGGCATCTGCGGGATAAACGAAAAGAGAGGCAATCTGGAACCAGATTGCCTCTCTTATTTCGAGCCCCCTGCCGGAATCGATCCGGCGACCTCGTTCTTACCAAGAACGCGCTCTACCACTGAGCTAAGGGGGCAACAGGTAAATACTTTACACAGGTTTTTGAGGTTTGCAAAATCCGTCGGGAATTTGTTGCTGAGGTCACAATATTCCTACTCAAGACCGGAATGGGCGGCAAGGAGCTGTTGCCTTCCTGGCGGTTTCCAGCACCCCGGTTCGCGGCCTGGGATCCAACTGCCGGCCGCTGGAGCCGTGCCTGCGTGCCAGGGTGGATCGGGTGTTGCCCAAGTGCCGCTCGGTCACGGGTTCTGGAGCGGGAAAAGGTGGCAGCGTTCCGAAATTCCAAGCGGAGTAATTCGATGCTTGGCCACCGGGAAGAATCCGCGGGATTCTATCCTGCGCACCCGGGCAAATCCGCGATTGACCACGAGGAGCACTCCCGTGAGCATCGTCACCAGGGCACTTTTTGTCCCACCCTTCGTCCCCGGGGTGGCGAGTGAGGGGATAAATAGCCATTGACTAGTGGTTTTACAGAATTTTCCGGGTCTTTTCCGGGGTGATCCGCCGATTTTTCTTTGCCGGGAAATCCGTGTAGAGTATTTACTCGTTGCCCCCTTAGCTCAGTGGTAGAGCGCGTTCTTGGTAAGAACGAGGTCGCCGGATCGATTCCGGCAGGGGGCTCTGAGTGAGAAGCATTCTTGGCTTCTACTGGATTGCTTCTCACTTGTGGCGGCGTAGCTCAGCTGGTTAGAGCGCACGACTCATAATCGTGAGGTCCCGGGATCGAGTCCCGGCGCCGCTACCAAATCAAAGATCCTCGGCCTCGGCCGAGGATCTTTTTTGGTTTCCGGCCCCGAAGCAGCATTGTCCTTCGAGGGCATGAACGGCTAGTGATCCAAGTCCTTCTCCTGGTTCCCGTCCTTGGCTTGCTGAGCCAGCGACAGCAGCCCCTGGATCGCTGTCGTATCGAAATCCGCCTCTTGGCTCGGTGCCTGATTGGCATCATGGCCGTGGACTTCGGTATGCAAGCGCTGCATCTGCATGTCGAGTTTCGTCGCCATGGCCGCCGCGTCGGCAAGCTCTTGCACTAGATGTTCTGGAACTTCGCCCTCGTACTTGTAGAAGATCTTATGTTCCAGGCTTGCCCAGAAATCCTGGGCAATGGTACGGATCTGCAGCTCCACCACGACATCGACCGGGCCATCGGATAAGTAGACCGGGATCTGCACGATCGCATGGACACTTTTATAGCCGTTGGGCTTCGGGTTCTTGATGTAGTCCTTGATTTGGAGGACCTTCAGGTCATTCTGCGAGGTTAGCGTGTTCAGAACCTTGTAGATGTCCTTGACGAAACTGCAGGTAATGCGCACGCCGGCAATGTCGCTGATGTTCTCGCGAATGGCAGGCAGGGACGGGGAGATGTTCCGGCGGGAGACCTTGCGCATGATGCTCTCCGGAGTTTTCACCCGGGAAGTGACGTGCTCAATTGGATTGTAATTGTGCAAATACAAGAACTCTTCACGCAAGATCGAGACCTTGGTCAGCACCTCGTCCACCGCAAACTGGTACTCCATCATGAAACGCTGGAAATCATGGCGGAAAGCCTGCGTCAATCGCTGCAGCTCGGCCGGCGAAGGGGCGGTCTCGGCAGCTGCGATGGCCACTGCACGAGTCTTGTCATCAAATGGGACAGAAATCCTGGATCACCTCAGCAGATCATGGCCCGGCCCGCGGTACGGTTCCGGTGCAGTTCCAGCTTAAGGGCATCTCCTAGGAATTAGGCCAGAACGAATCGGGAATTCGTCCAGCAAACTTTCGGGCTGCAGGCGCCGGCCAACCTGCCTTGCAGGAGCTAGCCATGTCCGGTGAACTATCGTTAAAGAGGTAACTTCGAGGAAGGCATCGATGGAATTCGCCAGCGACCACCGGCAGCTCTGCCACGGCATCAGCTTCTCAGAGCATGAATGCGCCCCCATGCTCCGGCTTCGGCAAGCGGAAAAATGGAGCACCGAATACCTGGAAGCCAACCGTTCACTAAGCCTGCGCATCGGCGAACTGAAATTCTGCCTGGGCTACATCACGATGAACAGCGATGGCTCTCGCAACACCTTGCCTTGCCCGAAGAACAAAGCGCTGCGTACCGGAACCCAGTGCGAACGCTGCCGCCGGCTGGATCATTCAAAGTTCATGCATCATTTCCACAAGACCGGCGAAGCCCCGGAGGGCATGCGCAAGTACCTGGAGCAGCCGCACTTCTTGTATGTCGCAAGCTTCGCCCATGGGGCGACCAAGGTCGGTACCACCTCGACCCATAGCAAATGGACTCGCTTGGCGCAGCAGGGAGCGGTCATTGCCCGCTATGTTGCCCGCGCCGCTGATGGCGCCGCTATTCGAGTGCTCGAAGACCTGGTCACTGAACACGTGGGCCTGAGCCAGCAAGTCCGGCAGAAGTCCAAGATCAAGGGACTGGCCAGCTGGGAACTGGACTACGCCCAGCTGGACCAGATCAACTCCGAAGCGGCAAGCCGGACCCGGGTCTTCCTTGGCGCCCAGCGGGGCCTGGAGACCTACGGCGTGCAGCTGCGCGACGAGCTATGGAAACAACCGGCCTTCGCCCGCCCGGTCGTTGACGCCTGGGATACCCATGCGCTGCATGCCTGGAATGCGGCACTGGGCGGGAACACCGTGAATCTGCGCATCCGCGGCGTGCTGGGGCAAAGCATCCTCGCAGACAGCGGCGAAGGCACCACCGTGCGCCTGCTGGATGCCGCCGAGTTGAAGACCCGCGAGGTCGCCATCGTGGAGAACTTCGGAGATTTCAGGGAAGAGCAATCCGCCCTGTTCTGAATCAGGCCCAGCGTTGTCGGGGGAGTCACGGGGAAATGCCCCGGCCTCAATGAGCGGACACAGCCGGAGCTGAACTAGACTTGAACCATGACCAACACTCCTTGGGAATCGGCCTCATCACGCTATAAGAAGCTCGTCTTCGCTGCCATGGGCATCATGGGCGCAGGCATCATCTTGGCCATCATCGGCGCCAACATTCCATCGCTGCCAACGGTCTACACAGCAATCGGCATCATGGTCATCGGCATGCTCTGCCACATCGCCGGACTGGTTGTCCGCGCCAGGGATGCGCGCCAGTGGCGTATTGCCAATGGCCTGGCGGCCCCTCGAGCCAAGAAGCGCCCGGCGGACGGGCAGGACTAGGGCTCCGCAAGAATTCCACCGTGTGACCGCTTGGCTGCGCCCGGGTCCCGTATCCGGCGGCAGCCTCGCCTGGCCACTTCCAACAACGTTCAGGAGAATCCATGGGCATCAACCCCGACCTGGTAGGGCGCATCTACCCTGCCGGCGAGTCCTACCAGGTAGGCCGCGAAAAGATCCGCGAATTCGCCAAGGCCACCAAGGCCGCCAACCAGGCGCACTACGATGTGCAGGCCGCTCGCGAGCTGGGCTATAGCGATGTCGTTGCCCCTCCGACCTTCGCGATCATCATCGCCCAGCGCGCTGACGCGCAGCTGATTGCCGACCCGGCCAGTGGCATCGACTTCTCCCGCGTGGTGCACGCCGACCAGCGCTTCACCCATCACCGTCCAATCGTTGCCGGCGATGAACTGCTTGCCGAGCTCTACGTGGACCAGGTCCGTGAAATGGGTGCCGGTGCCATGATCACCACCCGCGCGGAAATAACCACCGTGGCTGGCGAGAAGATCGCAACCACCGTTTCATCGCTACTTGTACGAGCTGAGGACTAAGCATGATTGAATTCGAAAGCCTCGAAAAGGGCCAGGTCATTGGCTCGCACACGGTGCAGGTCAACCGCGCGGACCTCGTCCGCTATGCAGGTGCCTCGGGCGACTTCAACCCGATTCACTGGAATGAGCGCTTCGCCAAGGAAGTGGAACTGCCATCGGTGATCGCCCACGGCATGTTCACCATGGGATCGGTCATCGACCTGGTCTCCCAGTGGGTCGGCAACCCGGGAGCCATCATCGACTACCAGACCCGCTTCACCAAGCCGGTAGTCGTCGAAGATCCCGAAGGAACCAACCCGGCGAATCACGAAGGTACCACCATTTCGGTGGAGGGCAAGGTCGGCGCCTTGGACTCCGAAGCCCGCACCGCCCGCATCGATTTGGCAGTCTCGGCCCATGACAGCAAGGTACTGCTCAAGTGCCAAGCCGTGGTGCAGCTCTAGGCATGCAACTTCCCGGTGAAGCGCAGAGGCCTGTAACCCAGTGGCGCAACGCGCTGATGGCCGCCTACCTGGCCAGCGGCCTGCTGATCTCGGCCCTGGTTTCGCGCTTGCCCGCAGTGCGTGATGCCCTGCAGCTGGACCACGCCAGCGTTGGACTGCTGCTGCTGTGCATGAGTGCAGGATCCTTCCTGTCCGTCTCGGTCTCAGGACAACTGGTTCTGCGCCTTGGGGCCACCCGCGTCATGCGCATCGCCGCGACAATAGCCGGCTGTTCACTCATTCTTGTAGGCGTGGGCGCAGGAATCTTTGGCAGCGCCCTGATCTGCGGCATCTTCCTCTTCGCCCAGGGCCTGGGGACCGCATCATGGAATGTCGCCTCCAATGTCCAAGGTGCGGCCATGGAACGCGCCTTGGGCAAGAGCATCATGCCCGCCCTGCACGGTTTCTTCTCCATCGGCACCGTGATCGGTGCCGGCGCTGGTGCGCTAGGTGCCCGACTGCAGATCCCGTTGCAGTACCACTACGGCTTCATGGGCCTGGTTATCGTCTTCACCGTGCTCTACAGTGCCCGATTCTACGGAGAAGACTACAGCCGGACCCCGCGCACCAGCAGCGGGACCTCGCTGAAGAAGGCATGGACCGAACCGCAGACCGTCCTCTTGGGCGTTCTGGTTCTGGGCATGGCCCTGGCTGAAGGCGCAGCCGGCGACTGGGTGGCCATGGCACTGGTGGATGGATACCACACGAAGGAAGGCGTCGGAGCCATCGGCTACGGCGTCTTCGTTACCGCCATGACACTGACCCGGCTGCTGTCCGGCGATCTGATCTTGCGCCTGGGCCGTGTCGTCATGATCCGGGCCAGCGCCATCAGCGCCCTGGTCGGGGTACTGCTCTTCGCCTTTGGCAACAACCTGCCGCTGGCCTTCGTGGCCTTGGCCATCTGGGGCATGGGCGTGGCCCTGACCTTCCCGCTGGCCATGAGCGCGGCATCGGATGATCCTGTTCATGCCGCGACCCGCGTCTCGGTAGTGTCCACCATCGGCTACGGCGCCTTCCTCGGTGGCCCGCCGCTTTTGGGACTGCTGGCTGAAGTCATCGGCCTGCTACCTGCTTTGGGTTCCATTTCCATCCTGGTGGTCGTGGCCTTCTGCTTGTCCTCCAATGCCGCCGGAAACCGTACCGGCGGCGCAGGCAAAGCGTAGAACGCCGGCCGGCCGCACCTATTCGTTCCCATACGGAAAGTAAACTGAAGCAATGCTGAAGAATCTGACCACGACCCACGTTGGTGGGCCAGCCCAGCAATTGGTGACCGCTACCAGCGAAGCTGAACTGGCTCAAGCCGTTGCGGCAGCAGACACCGCAGGGCACGACGTTCTGCTCATTGGCGGGGGTTCCAACCTGGTGATCTCCGACGAGGGGTACCCGGGCGTCGCAGTGCAGATCGCCACCCGCGGACTGCACCTGGACGAGCAGCCTAATGGCAAGGTGCTGCTGCGCGCTGCCGCCGGCGAGAACTGGGACACGACCGTTGAATACAGCCTGGCTGAGGGCCTGAGCGGACTGGAAGCGCTCTCGGGCATCCCCGGGTGCACCGGTGCCACTCCGGTGCAGAACGTCGGGGCCTACGGGGCAGACATTTCCCAGACCCTGGCGTGGCTGCGTGCCTACGACCGCCAGAGCAACCAGGTACTCAAGCTGGATAACTCCGAGCTTGGTTTCGCCTACCGCGATTCGGTCATCAAGCGCACGAGCACCAACGGATCCCCACGCTACGTGGTCCTGGAAGTGGCCTTCCTGCTGACCCGTGAAAATGAATCGGCTCCTATCCGCTATGCAGAGCTGGCCCGCCGGCTCGGAGTTGAAGCTGGCGAACGCGCCGACGCGCTCGAAGTGCGCCAGACCGTTCTGGACTTGCGTCGTTCCAAGGGCATGGTCTTTGATGCCAGGGATGCCGACTCGCACTCCACGGGTTCCTTCTTCACCAACCCCATCGTTGAATCCAGCGTCATGGGCAAGCTTCCCGAGAACGCTCCGAGCTACCCGGCGGAACAAGCTGGCTTCCTCAAGCTGTCCGCCGCGTGGCTCATCGACCAGGCCGGTTTCGGCAAGGGCTACGGCTTGGAGGGGACCGAGGGGTTCGCGCTCGCTGGCGGCCGAGCGTCCCTGTCCACCAAGCACACACTGGCCATCACCAACCGCGGGGAAGCCACCGCCCAGGACATTGTGGCCATTGCGCGGGCAGTTCGTGCCGGCGTGCAGCAGCGTTTTGGCATTGAACTGGTCAATGAGCCGTTGCTGATCGGCCTAGCTCTCTAAGCGAGCAGCATGCCAGCCATCGCCGGAACACGGGAGGAAAACAAGGGTGCACTTGTCATTGCGAAAGCTCGGGCTGGAGGATATCGACCTGCTGGAAGCGAACTTCCAATCCGTGCAGGGTGCCGGTGAAGCCCAGTGGTTCGGCTTCTGGGATACGAACAAGCTGCGCGCCCGTGTCGGCCAGGACCAGTTGATCGGCAACGCCGATGGCGCGCTGGCAGTCTGCTTGGGGGGCAAATAATCGGCAAAGTCGATTGGTTCACCGTTTCGTCGTGGGGCCGGGCCAACACCTCGGCCTGCTGGGAAGTCGCCATCGGCATCTTTGCCCAGTACCGCGGCCAGGGCCATGGCACGCAGGCGCAGAAGATGCTCGTCGACTACTTGTTCACCCACTACCCCCGTCATCGGATCCAGGCTACGACAGCCGCAGAAAATGCGGCTGAGCAGAAGTGCCTGGAGAAGCTGGGGTTCACCCGCGAGGGTGTCATCCGCCAAGCGCAGTGGCGCCGGTGCGTGGCATGACCAGCTGATCTATTCGGTACTCCGGGATGAGTGGGCCCACTAGAGCTCATCTGCAAGGGAAATGGCCAAGCCCAGAACAGAAATTTCTGTTCTGGGCTTGGCCGTGGCTTTGCCTCGGAGGTGCCTAGAGGCGGCCCTGGGCGATAGCGAGCATGCGGCGCAGCGGCTCGGCAGCGCCCCACAGCAGCTGGTCTCCAACGGTAAAGGCCGAGATGTACTCAGGACCCATTTCCAGCTTGCGGATACGGCCGACCGGGATATCCAAGGTACCGGACGCCGCGACCGGAGTCAGCTGGTCCATGGTGGCTTCCTTCTCGTTGGGAACGACTTTGGCCCACTGGTTGTCTGCTGAGAGCAGCGACTCGATTTCGGAGACCGGCAGGTCTTCCTTCAGCTTCAGCGTCAGTGCCTGCGAGTGCGAGCGCATGGCACCGATGCGGACGCACAGGCCGTCCATGATGATCTGCTTGTCGCCGGGGGTCTGCAGGATCTTGTTGGTCTCCACGCCTGCCTTCCACTCTTCGCGGGACTGGCCGTTGCCCAAATCAGCGTCGATCCATGGGATCAGCGAGCCGCCCAGTGGTACGCCGAATTGCGCGGCATCCAGGTTTCCGCGCTGGGTTTCCAGGACCTTGCGGTCGATTTCCAGGATGGCGCTGGCTGGATCAGCCAACTCGCTGCCCACCGACGCATTGATGTCGCCGAACTGGGTGAGCAGTTCGCGCATATGGCGTGCGCCGCCGCCGGAAGCGGCCTGGTAGGTCATCGCGGTGCCCCACTCGACCAAGTTGTTCTTGAATAGCCCGCCCAAGCCCATGAGCATGCAAGAGACGGTGCAGTTGCCGCCGATGTAGTCCTTGACGCCAGAGGCCAGGGATTCATCGATCACGGCTCGGTTGACCGGGTCCAAAACGATGACCGAATCATCATTCATGCGCAGCGAGGACGCCGCATCGATCCACAGGCCGTCCCAGCCGGACTTGCGAAGCTCGGTGTGGACCTTGGTCGTGTAGTCCCCGCCCTGGGCAGTGACGATGATCGGCAACTTGGACAGCGTTTCAATATCGAACGCGTCCTGCAGCGGCCCAGCACCCTCAGCGAATGCCGGGGCGTTGCCGCCGGCATTGGAAGTCGAGAAAAATACCGGGTCAATCTGGGCGAAATCGCCCTCGTCGAGCATGCGCTGCATCAGCACGGAACCAACCATGCCTCGGTAACCTACAAAACCAACAGATGAAGTCATGTATCCATGGTAGGGGCGTTTATCCGGCAGAGCCCGGTTCGTTACACCAGTTAAAGCAGAATCACACCCAAGCCCCAGCAGGGTTCAGGTGTGACTCGGTGCAGCGAAAGTTTTACTTTTCCTCAAGCAGCAGCTTGCGGTTCTTGATCGCCCACATGGCGGAGAAGATAAAGATCTGCGTCGGGACCAGCAGCATGATCAGGCCGAATACCTTGTGGCCGCCGAGAACCATGAAGAAGCCGAGTACGGCCACCACCAAGGCCAGCAGCGGGAAGAGCATGTATCCGAGAATGAAGAGTGCTTCGGGGTGCTGCTTGAGCTCTCCGATGTATTTTTTCATGGTCGTTCTAATCCTTTTGGCGAAGCCAGGTTTCAAAGCGGTAGCGGGTACCGGTGGAGGAAGTGTGCCAGTGGGCAGCTTCCGAATCTAGGGACGGATCGGATGCGCCCAGAGCGAAGTCAGCGGTGAGCTTCGGTGCGGAGGTATCTCCAGCAGGGGAGGCATCGAGCTTGGTAATCACCGCGACGTCCAGCAGCGCCAGTGCCTGGGCATAGACCTTTCCGCCGCCAATGATCCATACTTCTTCGCCGCCGGCGCTGCGCTGTGCCAACGCGATGGCTTCTTCCAAGCTGGAGACGGGGAGTGCGCCATCCTTGCGCAGCTGCGCGTGGGCATCAGCCTGCGTGGTCAGTACGATGTTGGTGCGTCCTGGCAATGGACGGAACTTCGCCGGGAAGGAATGCCATGTGGCACGACCCATGATCACTGGATGGCCAGCGGTCGTGCGCTTGAAATGGGCCAGGTCCTCGGGAACGTGCCATGGCATGGCGCCGTCAGCGCCAATAATGCCGTTCTCGGCTTGGGCCCAAATGGCGCCAATCAGCGGTTCAACGTCGTGTGCGTGGCGAGGCTTGGGAGTCATACCGCTACGGCTCCCTTGATCGTCGGGTGGTGCTGGTAGTGGTTGATGCTGAAATCTTCCAGCGTGTAGTCGAAGATCGACTCGGGCTTGGAATTGAAGCTGAGCGTCGGGTATGGGTAAGGATCGCGGGAGAGCTGCTCCTTGACCTGTTCCAAGTGGTTGGTGTAGATATGCACGTCGCCACCAGTCCAGATGAACTCGCCTGGCTCCAGATCGAGCTGGTGGGCAAGCATGCGCGTGAGCAGTGCGTAGGAAGCGATGTTGAACGGTACGCCCAGGAACATGTCTGCACTGCGCTGGTAGAGCTGGCAGGAGAGCTTGCCCTCGGCCACGTAGAACTGGAAGAACACGTGGCATGGAGGCAACGCCATATTCTGGATCTCTGCGACATTCCACGCCGAGACGATGTGGCGGCGGGAGTCCGGATTGTTCCGCAGCGAGTCGACCAGCTGGGAGATCTGGTCAATGTGGCCGCCATCGGGAGTTGGCCAGCTGCGCCACTGGACACCATAGACCGGTCCGAGTTCGCCGGCTTCGTCAGCCCATTCATTCCAGATACGCACGCCCTGGTCCTGCAGCCACTTCACATTGGATTCGCCGCGCAGGAACCACAAGAGTTCTGCTGCCACGGATTTGAAGTGCACGCGTTTGGTGGTGACCAGCGGGAAAGAATCCTTCAGATCGAAGCGGATCTGGCGGCCGAATACCGACAGCGTTCCAGTTCCGGTGCGGTCTTCCTTGGAGGCGCCGTTCTCCAGCACGTCTCGAAGCAGATCTTCATAAGGGGTTGCGATTGGAGTCGTCATCATACCTGTCGTGCTGGTGGTCGGCGCTGGCATATTCACACGTCCCAGTTTAGATCAAACGGAAAGTTCCTGGAACTAAGCGCATTGATGATGCTGCTCGCACTCGAGCCTAGCTCGCAGCCACCATGTCGTTATACTCCGGGTAGCGGCGCAGGTAGTCCTGGACGTAGCTGCACTCCGGAACGATCTTCAGCCCCTTGTCGCGGAACTTGTCCAGGACCAAGGTCACCAGCGCGCGGGCGTATCCACGACGGCCAAATTCCTCATTGACTATGGTGTGCTGGATGGTGGCGATGCCATCTTCTTCGTAGTAGCCGAGGAAACCGACAAAAGTGGAACCGTGCCACAGCGAATAGCGGCCGCGGCTGGCATCGTGATCCAAACGCAGTCCATGGTGCACAATCTTCTCGACTGGCTGGTTCGGTTGCTGGGCAGTCATGGCATTACCTCATTCTTGGCTGTGACGTGTCTCCTATTCATAGTCTCATCCCTAACCGGAGGCAGATGCAACGGCTGGTGCCACGCCCTGAGAGAACACTGAAGCCCGGCATGCAATGCCGGGCTTCATCCGCATCAGACTAGTCGTGATACGGCGTATGAATCTCAAAGGAAACAATTCGCGGGCTGCCGGATTGGACCTGCTGCGCAATGATCAGGGACCCCGGTTCCAAATAGGGATCCTGGTCCGGCAGGGCCTTGGCCAGTTCATCAGTGGAGTTCTGGGCAAGAACCTCCAGCACGAAGGGCAGCACCGGGCGATGGGTGCAAATCACCTGGGAACGGTACTTGTCGAAGAGCTTCTGCACGGCCTTGCGTGCCCGCTCCGGATTGCGTGTCGCCGCATGTTCGGTCAGGGCCTTAACGCTCTTGAGCTTCAACGCGTGCAAGGCGGCATAGGGCGTGATCGTCTGGACGCATCGCATCCACGGAGAAGAGGCCACGTGCATCGGCTTCCAGGCTTCGAGCATCCGGGAAACTGCCTGCGCCTGGCGTCGTCCCGTCGCCGCCAGCGGGCGGTCTCCTTCGGCACGAGTCCAGTTGCCGCGAGGCTTGGCCTTTGCATGGCGGACAATGAGCACCGGGTGCGTATCGAGCACACCGGCTTCATAAGCCAGGACCAGATCGGCCAGCGGCTGGTTGTCCGTGGCAATGGACAGCATTTTGGCAGCCTTCTTGGGACTGGTCCAAAGAGCCTCGTCGCATTCTGCGCCATCAGGCTCAATTACCGTCTGCGCATCGGTCTTGGCTGCCCAATAGTAGACAACCTTGGTTTTCTGGCCCACGGAGTAGGCGGTGGCTGAAAGCGGGATGCCCAAGGTGATGCGCAACCCGATTTCCTCGCGGACCTCGCGCAGCGCACACTCGGCGATGGATTCACCCTGATCCAGTTTGCCCTTGGGCCAGGACCAGTCATCGTACTTTGGGCGGTGGATCAGGAGAACTTGGAGTTTGCCGTCCTTCACGCGCCAGGGGATTGCCCCGGCGGCCACGATGTCGTATTCGCCAAGGCGGATTTCCTCGGCATCTGCAGAACGGATGATGTCACGAGCCCTGGTGCGGGTATCGCGCAGCTCTGGTTCGGTCACTAGCTATTACGTCCACTGTTTCGTCGGCGGGCATGTTCTTCAACTAACCAGAACTGGACGTCCGAGAGCGCCTTGCCATCCTCGTCCTGGTAATGGCGAATCCAGTCGCCATCGGAGTTCAGGTGCCACGAAGCGGTCTTGTCGTCCATGTAGCGGGCCAGCAGGGTGATCATGCGATCAATGTCCTCCTGGTTGCGCAGCGAGACCAGGGCTTCCACGCGACGATCCAGGTTGCGGTGCATCATGTCGGCGGAGCCGATGTACACCAGTGGATCTCCGCCGTTTTCAAACATGAACACGCGGCTGTGCTCAAGGAACCGGCCCAAGATGGAACGTACTTCGATGTTCTCGCTCAGTCCCGGCACTCCCGGGCGCAGGGCGCAGATGCCGCGAACGATGACTTCCACCTTGACCCTTGCCTGGCTGGCCCGGTACAGCGCATCGATGATGGCTTCATCCACGATGGAATTGACCTTGATGACGACCTTTGCCGGCTTGCCGGCCGCGGCGTTGGCTATTTCCTTCTCGATATGCGCCAGCAAGCCGGTGCGTACCGAGCGCGGAGCAACCAGCAGGCGGTTGTAGGTCGAGCGCGGGGCGTAGCCCGAAAGCTGGTTGAACAGCTTGGAGATATCCTCGCCAACTTCGTCGTCGCAGGTGAGCAGGCCGAAGTCTTCGTAATACCGCGCGGTGCGCGGGTGGTAGTTGCCGGTGCCGATGTGGCAATAGCGGCGCAGCTTGTCGCCTTCGCGGCGAACCACCAAGGAGAGCTTGGAGTGGGTTTTCAGGCCCACGATGCCGTAGACCACGTGCACGCCCGCCTGTTCCAGCTTGCGCGCCCAAGAGATGTTGGCCTGCTCGTCGAAGCGGGCCTTGATTTCTACCAGGGCCAGAACCTGCTTGCCAGCTTCGGCCGCATCAATCAGCGCATCGACGATGGGCGAGTCGCCGCTGGTGCGGTACAGGGTCTGCTTGATGGCCATGACCTTCGGATCAGCTGCGGCCTGTTCCAGGAAGGCCTGCACGCTGGTGGAGAAGGAATCATAGGGATGGTGAAGCAGGATGTCGCGGCGCCGAACGGCCGCGAACACATTGGCGGCTTTGGCAGTTTCTGATTCGTTCAGGTAATTCGAGGTATGGCCAACATGCTTGGTGTAGTGAAGCTCTGAACGGTCCAGCGACGCGATAACGCCCAAACCGCGCAGGTCCAATGGGGTGGGAAGCTTGAAAACCTCGTCCTCTTCAACACCGAGCTCGCGGGTGAGCAGCTCCATGATTTCAGGGTTGATGTCATTGGCGACTTCCAGGCGAACGGGAGGACCGAAGCGGCGGCGCAGCAATTCCTTCTCCAGCGCCTGCAGCAGGTTCTCTGCATCGTCCTCTTCAACTTCCAGGTCCTCGTTGCGGGTGACACGGAAGAAGTGGTGCTCGACGATTTCCATCCCCGGGAACAACAGCTCCAGGTGCACCGCAATAAGTGCTTCGAGCGGGATGAACCGGGCCGTGCGCAACGAAGAGTGCGCCGCGCGGTTGCCGTCGATGCTGATCAGGCGGGCGATGGTGTCTGGCACCTTCAAGCGGGCAAAGAGTTCCTTGCCGGTCAGCGGGTTGCGGACCACCACAGCCAGATTCAGCGACAGCCCGGAGATGTACGGGAATGGGTGAGCAGGGTCAACCGCCAGCGGAGTGAGTACCGGGAATACCTGGGAAACGAACCACTTGGAAAGCAGGTCACGCTCGGATGCCGAGAGGTCTTCCCAGGTGGTGATGCGGATACCCTGCTCGGCCAAATCGGGGTATACCGAGTCGGCGAAGACTTTGGCATGGCGGGTCTGCAGCGCGTGGGCCGAGGATAGCAGCAACTCCAACTGGTCTACCGGGTTCATTCCGTTAGCCGCCGGCACCGCCAGTCCAGCGTGGATGCGGCGCTTCAGCCCGGCAACGCGAACCATGAAGAACTCATCAAGGTTCGAGGCGAAGATGGACAGGAAGTTCACCCGTTCAAGCAAGGGCAGATCGGTGTCTTCGGCCAGCTCCAGAACGCGGGCGTTGAAATGCAGCCAGCTGAGCTCACGGTCAAGGAAACGCTCATTTTTGAATCCGCCATCGGGATGCAGATCCGGTAGCGAATCTGCTGGCTCTATACGATCTTCATTGACCTTCGAGGAAGGAACATCACGTAGCTGAGTACCAGTTTCCTTGGGGTAGCTATTCATCGGCTGAACTCACTTCTTTCCTGCAAGTGGACGCTAAAGACACCGCTGGCGGCAGTCCCGATAAATCAGGGACTGCCGGTACCCCTAGTCTATCTTCTGCGGACCGTACATAATGTCCGCATCCCAAAGTGTGAAGCCCAGCGAGCGGTAGAGCTTAACTGCAGCTTCATTATCGGCATCCACGTACAAGATCACCGCATCGACGCCCAATTCCAGCAGGTAGTTGATGCCGGTGGTGGTCAAGGACCGGCCCAGGCCTAGTCCCTGCGCCTCGGGAACGACGCCGACAACGTAAACCTCGCCGGTGGGGCGGACCGCGTCTGCGGTAGCAGGATGGATCTTGGTCCAATGGTAGGCGAGCAGATTCTCCTCCGCGTCAAAGGCCAGGAAGAAGCCGGATGGGTCGAACCAGTCCTCGGACATGCGCGCTTCGAGGTCATTGAGGGTCAGCGAACCTTGCTCGGGATGATGCGCGAAGGACTTGGCGTTAGCTTCCAGCCATTGCGGCTCGTCCTCGCCAACACGGAAGGTGCGGACCGTAATCCGGCGATCAATCGCAGGCTCTTCAAGGTAATCGGTGCCTTCGCGGCGCATCCGGAACAGCTCGCGTACGCGGTCCAGGCCCACACCTGCGGCCAGCTTCTTGGCTGCATCGTGGTCGCCGTGCGCCCACGCCTGGATCTTCGAGAGATCCAGCAGCTCACCGAGCTTGCCCAGCAGGGTCCGGCCAATGCCAGCGCGGCGATGCTCGGGGTGGACTACCAGTTCCAGGACCCAAGGCTGATCCGGGGATTCCCGAACCGCGATGGCAACGCCGGCCAACGTCGACTCCGCGCCTTCGCCGGCTTCAGCCAGCAGGGCAAGCAGATTCTGGCTAGGCTCATCGGCTGCCAATGCCACCAGGGTCTGGTCGCTCAACGGCGGGTTGCCATCGGCTTTCTGCGCATCGAGGGCTAGCTGGCGCACGTCGGATAGCGCCCGTTCATCAAGCTCACCGGGGACGTGCTGGATGGAAACAGTGTTCTGTGGCAGTTCGCTCATGCATTTCACGATAGTCGTAAAATGTGCGAAGTGGGTAGGAGTTATCTGAAAGTTATGATTCGGTGTGGAAGCGGTAGCCGACGTTGCGCACCGTTCCGATGAGCTGTTCATGATCGGTGCCGAGTTTCGCGCGCAAACGTCGCACATGCACGTCTACGGTACGGGTGCCTCCGTAGTAGTCGTATCCCCACACTTCATGCAGCAGCTGTTCGCGGGTGAAGACTCGGCCGGGGAACTGTGCCAGGTACTTGAGCAGTTCGAACTCTTTGTATGTCAGGTCCAGCATGCGGTTATCGATACGGGCGGTGTAGCTCAACTCATCGATGCGCAGGCCCGAAGTGCTTTCAGTGGCCACCGGTGCGGGGGCGGGAACCGTGGCTCCGGAGAGCATCAGGCGGATGCGTGCATCAAGCTCGGCAGGGATGGCGGAAGGCAACAGGAAATCAGTCGCAAACCAATCCGAGTTCAAAATGCCCAGTGCGCCTTCGCTGACAACCAGCAGCAAGGGCAGATTCAAATTGGCGTGCAATAACTGCGCCAGGGAGCGCGCCGGAATGAGATCTGTACGGGCATCGAGGATGACCGCGTCGCACTCAGGGATTTGGCTCAGCGACTCCGTTGTTGCAGGGAAGAAAGAAATCTCGTGCAATAACAGTTCGAGTGCCGGAAGAACTTCAGCGGCATTTTCGGCATGATTACTTAATAGCAGTAGGTGAGCCAATCGGTCTTCCTCCTGCCAGATAGTTGCGAAAAAATCACTTTTACGTGTCACATTATAAGGAATGAATCAGTTGAAGCACGCATGTGAACACGCAAGTGCGGACACATTACCGTCAGGAATCAGAATTTGAGAATCAAGGTTTTATTCAGTGGACTCGTTGCAGCGGCACTGCTTGTCGTTGTTGCAAGTCTGGATTCGATGAGCTGGCTGATGGGTGTGCTCACCGCGGTCTTGCAGCTGATTTTCGCCTATACCTGGCCACGAATGGTCCGCTCCGATGCGCCTTGGCCGATCACCATCATCTTGGCGTTGTGCTCTTTGGCGGCTACGGCTTCGACCATGTTCATGCCAGGCGGGTCGGTGATGTCACATAGTGTCGAAGCAATCGCCGTTGGCGTGCTTCTGGTATTTATCAGCCAGGTATTGCGCGGGGCAGAAGCCGAAGGCCGGCTGGCCGGTGTGGTTTCTGGCGTGACCGGCATAGTCCTGGGCGTGCTGGGTTCCGCCTGGGCCGCTAGTGCTTATGTGCCCTACGGCTTTGGGCTGGCCGTCACAACCGTGGTCGCTCTGCTTGGGGCTGGTGCGGTTGCCGTTACCCGCCTGCCAAACCGGATGACCATGATCCTGGCGCCTGTGGTCGCTGCCGCATTGGGCGCGGCCTCCAGCGCGCTGCCAATCGATATGCTCTGGTACCAAGGGGCGACCCTGGGACTGCTGACCGGCTTGCTGGTGGGTTCATTACGGGCATTGGCCTTGGTCAGCCGCAGCGTACGAAACATGAGTGGAATCCTTGGCCTTGCCTGCGCCATCTTGCTGATGAGCGGTGCGGTCAGCTGGTACGCGATGGAAGTGCTGGCTTTCATTTAGCGGTGAGCGGTTCAAATATGATGCTAGCTGCGTCACGCGTGTCGAAGTTCTCCTGCCTCCCGCGCTAAGATGAAGCCATGAATGAAAATTACCTTGCAATCGAAATTTTCTTCCAGGCACTTGTAGTGATCGCCGGTCTCGGAATGGCTGGGTTCGCAGGCTTGGTAGTGAAGCGCCTCTTCCAGGGCCAGAAGTAGAAACAGCGCACACAACAACGTGTGCGCTGTTTTCATTTCATCACTAACTGACTTAGGAGCGAGTAGTCCATGGCTTTTGACCTACCTACGGACCTCACCCCGGAACTTGTACCTTTCGCATGGCTCATCGGCACCTGGGAAGGTGCTGGCCGTCTTGGCGAAGGCGAAGCCGAGGACGAGTTTTTCTGGCAGCAAGTCACCTTCCGTGACGTTTGCGGGCCGTACCTTGAATACCGCAGTGAAGCCTGGCTGACCGAAGCCGATGGCACGAAGCTGCGGATCCTAGCCGTTGAAACCGGCTTCTGGTCCTTGGACCGTGAACAGCAGGAAGCCGATGCCGGTCCTGGCATGGAGCCCGGTGACATCTTCCCGGTACTGCGTTCGGCCGACGATGTGCAGAAGCTGCATACCGAAGACGGCTTCAAGATCCAGGCGCAAATTGTCCGACCAGACGGCATCTCAGAGCTGTATTACGGCCTGATTAATGGACCACGCATTCAGCTGGCCACCGAGAGCTTGCTGCGCAGCAAGAACGCCCAAGCTTACGCGTCCTCAACCCGGATCTACGGTCTGGTCAATGGCGAGCTGTTCTGGCGCTGGGATGTTTCCAAGGGCAATATGGATCTTCAAGCGCACGCCTCGGCGGCGCTCAAGCGTGTCACCTCGGAAGGCACGGTGCACTAATCATGGCCACTGAATACCGTTCGGTCCTGCTGGACCGTGCTGCTGCAGTGGAAGCTGGCGGCGTAGATGCCGGCGTCGCAGCCCACTACGGCGCTCCTACCCGCGAAGCTCGCAAACTCGCTGAGGGCCAGGCAATTGCCGATCTGAGCCACTTCGATGTTGTGGAGATCCGCGGCGAAGACCGCCAGAGTTGGCTCGATACGCTCAGCAGCCAGCGCATTTCCAGCCTGAAGCCAGGAGACAGCACCCAAACGCTGCTGCTTTCGGTTCAAGGACGCATTGAGCACGAAATGAAGGTGCTGGCCACCGCAGATCGCTTGCTGCTGATCGTTGAACCTGGTGCCGGAGCAGCGTTGGCGCAGTTCCTGAACTCAATGCGCTTCATGCTGCGCGTTGAGGTCAATGATCTTTCCGAGAGCTACGGCGTATTGGCGGCTACCCGCAAGATTGGCACTGCCGGGAGCCTGGTCTGGGAGAACCCATGGCCCGGAATCACCGACGGTGGTTGGGCCTATTCCCGTGAGGATCACCCGGGCAAGGAACGTCCGTGGTTCTTGCATATCGTGGAGTTGGAGCAGCTTGCCGTCGCAGTAGCTGACGAAGAGCTGTCAGGCATGATGGCTGTCGAGGCCTTGCGTATCGCCGCGTGGGAGCCGCGCTTCGGTGCCGAGATAGACGACAAGACCATTCCCCACGAGTTGGATTGGCTGCGTACCGCGGTGCACATGGACAAGGGCTGCTATAAAGGCCAGGAAACAATTGCCCGGGTGCACAACATCGGCCACCCGCCTCGTCGCATGGTTTTCTTGGACCTCGACGGTTCCATGCACACGCTGCCTGCCACCGGCGCCGAAGTGAAGCTGGGGGAGCGCACGGTTGGCCGGATCACTTCCGCGACTTTGCACTATGAAGCCGGGCCAATCGCCTTGGCCGTGGTCAAGCGCAACGTTGACCCGGAAGCGGTTCTGTCCGTGGTGGACGGCGAAACGAGCTACCCGGCAACGCAGGAAGTCATTGTGGCGACCGACGCCGGCCAGGTCGCTGGGCGCTTTACCGGGTTCCTGAGAACCCCGCCGCAAGGCTAAAGGCCAAAGAGAAGGGCGTGGGTTGGAATGCTGTGAACAGCATTCCAACCCACGCCCTTGGTGTATCTCCAGGCCTAGCCGAAGAGCACGGCGGCCTCTTCGTAGCGTTCCATGGGGACACGCTTGAGGTTGTTCAGTGCGGCACGCAGCGGTACGCGCAGCACCTTGGTGCCGTGCAACGCCACCATGGTGCCCCACGCCTCGGCATGGATGGAATCCACCGCAGCCATTCCCAAACGGGTGGCCAGGACACGGTCAAAAGCGGTGGGGACGCCGCCGCGCTGAATATGTCCCAGCACGGTTGCACGCGTTTCGATGCCGGTACGTTCCTCAATGACCGGGGCGAGCATCTCCCCGATGCCGCCAAGGCGGGCGCGTCCGAAGGAATCGAGACCACGTACCGAGAACGCTTCTTCCATGCCTTCTGGCACAAAGCCTTCGGCCACAACCACCAACGGGGCGCGTCCGCGCTCATGGGCTTCGTTCACCCACTGGCAGATCTGCTCCATGGTGGTGGAAACCTCCGGGATGAGCACCGCGTGCGCACCGGATGCCATCCCCGCGTGCAGTGCAATCCAGCCTACGTGGCGGCCCATTACCTCGGCCACCATGCAGCGGTGGTGGGAATCGCCGGTGGTGCGCAGGCGGTCAATGGCTTCGACCGCAATCTGGTTAGCGGTATCGAAACCGAAGGTGTAATCCGTGGCGTCCAAGTCATTATCGATGGTCTTGGGAACGCCAACGATAGGAAGGCCGGCTTCGCATAGGCGCTGGGCGCCAGCTAAGGTGCCTTCCCCGCCGATGGCAATCAGCGCATCGATGCTAGTGGATTTGAGAACCTTGGAAATGTTCTCCGCGCCACCAAGTTCCCCTTCAAACGCATTGGTGCGTGAGGTGCCCAAAATGGTGCCGCCTTGCTTGGCGATGCCACGCACAGCGGTTCGCGGAAGGTCGAAGAAGTCGCCTTCCTTGACGCCGCGCCAGCCGTCGCGGAAACCGACGAATTCGTCGTCGTAGCTTTTGATGCCATTCAGTACCGCACCGCGGATGACGGCGTTCAGACCGGGGCAGTCGCCGCCTGAGGTCATGATTCCAATGCGCATTGGCCCTCGCTTAGTAATGGGAAAGCCTTGTGCGACAGCTGGAGCGTGCAGGCCCCGTGATAACGCTGTAACAGCAAAGAGTTCCATTCGGATTTCAGTCAATATCCGCGCGCCATTGAGCATCTACTCTGCGTGCCATTGTACGTGCTTAAAGCCACTAGGGCGAGTCTCATGTCACGGAAGTGCACGAGCCTCGCCCTAGCCGGATAGCGATGCCAAGCATCGTTCCCGAGCAGGCCAGCCGGGAACGGTATTTAGAATTTGCGAAGCCAGTTCTGCAAGATGATGGTGTTGTCCTGCGCTGGGATCAGGATCCACGCCAGGATATATGCAGCAACACCCATTACCGGAAGCAAGAACGAAAGCAGTAGGGCGATACGCACCAAGGTGACATCCCACCCGAACTTGTCGGCGATGCCCCCGGCGACGCCACCGGCCAATCGGCCTGGCCCGCGACGAAGCGGCATGGAACGAAGCGAGTTGAAGAATGCGTCCATCAGAGAACTCCTAATTGTTGGAAAAGCTTGGAGGCTTAGAGATTGGGGTCGGTGGGAACCGGTGCTTCGGCTTCGGATTTGCGGGCCTTGCCGGCCGATGCCAATCCGGAGAAGATCATGGCTACGCCGGCCAAGGCGACGATAGCGATGAAGAACAGCGGCATGTCAAAGCTCCACTGCAAGACCAGACGGCTGAGCGATGCCAGGGCGACAACGATCAGAATCAGGCCGAAGACCAAGGTTCCGGTAGGGAATTTCCTAGCGGGAGTAGAAGAAGTATTCATGGGGCTCAGTCCTTAGAAATCCGTGTTGCTGGGGTTCAGGATGCTGGGATCATCCACGGTCGTGGAGAACGAGGAAAAAACTCCGTCTACTTGAATGGTCAGCATTGGTGCATTTCCCGGCAAGGACCGCCGGTCCTGCGGCAGTTCCATATCCATTCCGGAAAGGAATGCGCCGTCGGTCTCGATCTTCACCGGAACATTGTCCGGCAGCAGCAGATCCATTCTGGAGAAGACCGAATCGATCTCCACCGTGGTGGGTTTGGTGATACTGCCCAGATGGGTCAGGTCAACCGTTGAGCTGCTGAAAACAGCGCTGTATTGGCTGTCGCTGCCGGTAGCCGATCGAACGAACCCGCGGGCAGATTCCTCGAAAGACGTAGCAGAGAAGATCACCGTCAGGACCAGCAATGGAATGGCCAAACCCAACAGGCCTCCACTGGTTCGCCCGGAGAGGGCCGCTAGGACAATGGTGATGCCAACAAGCAACAGGCCGCAAGCCAAGGCCACGGTCCAGCCCGAACCAGGCAAGGCCACGATATCCAGGTAGTCGGCCAGCATGACCACGGCGACCACCAGCACGGTAACGCCGAAGACGGTGGTGCCAAGCCAACCCGGAATCGGGCGGCTGATCGGCTTGCGATTCGCCTTGGCACTGTAGGCCTTCGTGTATGCGGGATCCGGCGAATAGCTATTTTCGTACTGGCCCGCTGGACCAGAATCACCTGAATTCATGGGGTGCTCCTTCATCGGCGCATCCGGGTAGTTCGTCCCGAACCCGCTAGCTACGCTCGCATTGAAACTCTGGGTGCCGTCCTCACGCCAAGGATGCTCCAACGCGGTGCTCTTCTCGGCAGCCCTTGGCGAGGCAGCAGAGCTGTCACCGGTCGCTGCCGGATTGCGGGCTTGGTCCGGACGCGCAAACCGGGTGTTCTTCCTGCTGAAGATAATGAATGCGATAGCCGCAACAATAGCCAGGGGCCACAGGACCGGTGCCAGCGAATCCAAGAACCAGGGAGCAGGGAAGATGCCCAGCGCAAAGATGATCACCGCGCCAGTCATGCCGCTGGTCCAGTTCCGGTTCACGGCACTTTCCAGATGCATTTTGCCTCCCGCATCAGGAAGCAACGCCCAAGCCAGTCCATAGAGCACCATGCCCAAGCCGCCTAGGACACCGAGCACCACGAAGATGCCGCGGATCAGCACTACATCGACCTTGAAATATTCGGCGACACCAGTTGCAACGCCACCGAGCCACTGCGAGTCCTGGCGAGTGATCGGTGATTTGCGCAGCTGGTCGTAAAAGCCGCGACGACGTTGAGAGCCTTCGTTGTTCATAGTCCAATGTTCTCGTGTGGCAGGGGTCCCGCGCTATGAGGGGATACCCTGAACTTCCCCTAGGGGTGCCCCTAGATCCGGTGATCAACCGGGAAGAAACGACAAGAACGTGCTTGACTTAGAACTATGGAAAGTCCTGAACGGCGTTTGATGGTGCGCAGCGAGAACCGGCTAATCGCCGGCGTCTGCGGCGGCCTCGCGGAGCACCTGGGCATCCCGCTGGGGTACGTGCGTATTGGGTTCCTGGGATTGTCCGCACTGGGCGGCATCGGCATTCTGCTCTACGCGTGGCTTTGGGCATTCGTCCCGAGCGCCGAAGAGGCGCACGCTGACGAGCTTCGCTCCTGGGGCACCAGATCACGCAGCCTTGCTGAAGAAATGAACCGGGTGCAGCAAGGCATCTTCCGTCCACGCGAAGGTTGGGAAAGGAACTCCACCTGGCGTGACACGCTGATCGGTGCGGGCCTGCTGGCGCTCGCCGTCCTGGCTTATGGACAGTGGACCGGCTGGAATATCCGCTGGGATCTGATCTGGCCTACCTTGGGCGTGATTGCCGGTATTGTGCTGGCTTGGATCCAGTTCGATGAAGGTATCACCGAGCACAAGAAGCGCCCGTCATTGCCTTTCTTGCTGCGCCTGGCTTTTGGCCTGGTCCTGGTCATCGGCGGTCTGCTGGCCCTGCTGGGCAATACTGTCGGAGCCACAGACCTGCTCGGCGGCTTGTGGGCGGCCTTGGCGATCATTGTCGGCGCAGTCGTGGTGTTGCTTCCCTGGGGCACTCGGCTTTGGCGCGATTTCATCGCTGAACGGAGCTCGCGCCAGGCGGCGGCCCAACGTGCAGAGTTCGCGGCCCACCTGCACGACTCGGTCTTGCAGACCTTGGCAGTGATTCAAAAACGCAGTGAAGACCCAGCGGCGGTGAGAACCTTGGCACGCGTCCAAGAGCGTGAACTGCGCCAATGGCTGTACGGCAACCATGACCTTGATGATGAAGATGTAATCGTTGAGATCCAGCACGAGGCAAGCCACATCGAACAGCTGCTACTGCGTGATGTAGAAGTCATATCCGTAGGCAATGCTCAGGGCTTTGCCGGGCAGCAGGCACTGGTGGCCGCTAGCCGCGAGGCGATGATGAACGCAGCGAAGCATGCCGAGGGCAAGATTTCGGTATTCATCGAATGCTCGGCCGAACAAGTAGAAGTGTATGTGCGTGACCGCGGCACCGGTTTTGAAGTAGATGGAATACCGGCGGACCGGCACGGCGTCAGGGAATCAATCATTGGCCGCATGCAACGCGCAGGCGGCATGGCGCATATCCGGAGCGGTGAATCCGGAACCGAGGTGCAGCTGAGCATGCCACTGAACATGGAGGAAGAATAGAAACATGAACGCTGAGAACACCACCGAGAACTACCGTGTAGTGCTGGTGGATGACCACGCCATCTTCCGTTCCGGTTTACGTGCCGATTTGGCCCAGGACATCCAGATTGTCGGGGAAGCTGGCACCGTGGAAGGAGCCATCGAGGTGATCACCGAACAGCAACCGGATGTGGTGCTCCTGGATGTGCACCTGCCCGGTGGCCGCGGCGGGGGCGGGGCCGAAGTGCTCAAGGGGTGCACCGGGCTGCTGGGATCCACGCGTTTCCTGGCATTGAGCGTTTCCGACGCAGCACAGGACGTAGTGACGGTCATCCGTGCCGGTGCTCGCGGGTATGTCACCAAGAGCATTTCCGGGGCCGAAATTTCCGATGCAGTACGTCGCGTGGCCGGGGGAGATGCCGTGTTCTCGCCACGCTTGGCCGGGTTCGTCCTGGACGCCTTTGGCAGCAGCGGTCCGGTGGCAGAAATTGATGAAGAGCTGGATTTGCTCTCTGACCGCGAATTGCAAGTCATGCGTTTGATTGCCCGGGGATATAGCTATAAGGAAGTAGCCAAGGAACTGTTCATCTCGGTAAAGACCGTGGAATCGCATGTGTCCAATGTGCTGCGCAAGCTCCAGCTATCCAACCGCCACGAACTTACCCGTTGGGCTGTGGACCGCAAGATCCTCTAAACGGCACTGCGGCAAAGCACAGAAGCCGGGCAGTCCATCATGGACTGCCCGGCTTCTTTAGCGGCGCGGTTTTTCTACTTGGCTTCGCCCAGCAGCTTGGCCATCCGTGCGACGCCTTCTTCGAGATCAGCATCACCCAGTGCATATGACATGCGGATATAGCCGGAAGGGCCGAATGCTTCACCTGGAACGACGGCAACTTCTGACTGTTCCAGGATGAAAGCAGCAAGTTCTGCACTGGTGTTGTTCACAACGCCGCGGATTTCGCGACCCAGCAGGCCTCGAACATCCGAATACGCGTAGAACGCGCCTTCCGGAGTAGGGCAGTGCAGGCCGTCAATCGCGTTCAGTGATTCGACGATGGCCAAGCGGCGACGGTTGAAGGCAACCTTCATGTCGTTCACGGCATCCAGCGGCCCGGCAACAGCAGCCAGGGCGGCTCGCTGCGATACGTTGGAAACGTTCGAGGTGGCGTGGGACTGCAGGTTGGTGGCGGCCTTGATGACATCCAGCGGACCTGCCATCCAACCCACGCGCCAGCCGGTCATTGCGTAGGTCTTTGCCACGCCGTTGAGGATGACAACTCGGTCTTCGAGCTCTGGGACCAAGGTCGCGATGGAGCTGAAAGTTGCATCGCCGTAGGTCAAGTGCTCGTAGATCTCATCGGTAACAACCCACAGCCCCTTGGAAGCAGCCCACTGGCCGATCTCGCGGACCTGCTCCGGGGTGTATACGGAACCGGTGGGGTTCGAAGGAGAAACGAACAGCAGCACCTTGGTGCGTTCGGTCAGTACGGATTCGAGCTGTTCGACGGTAACCTTGTAGCCCTGCTCCGGGCCGGCAAAGACCGATACGGCCTTGCCTCCGGCGAGCTGGATGGCTTCGGGATAGGTGGTCCAGTACGGAGCCGGAACGATGACCTCGTCACCTGGATCAAGCAGGGTTGCGAAGGTGTTGTACACCGCCTGCTTGCCGCCATTGGTGACCAGAACCTGGTTGGCCTTGAGCTCGTAGCCCGAATCGCGCATGGTTTTGGCGGCGATTGCTTCGCGCAGCTCGGGAAGGCCGGCTGCAGGGGAGTAGCGGTGGTTCTTTGGATCCTGGGCCGCCTTGACTGCTGCTTCGACAATGTAGCCAGGGGTTGGGAAGTCGGGTTCACCGGCCCCGAAACCGATTACTGGTCGACCTGCTGCTTTAAGAGCCTTCGCCTTGGCATCTACTGCGAGAGTCGCGGATTCGGAAATTGCGCCGATGCGGCGAGAAATGCGAGACATTGGGGATTCGTCCTGAAGTCTATGGGGACAGCTGTTACACCTCAGTTTAGTTCGCAACCTTGCACTTCAGCATCACAATTTTGAAAATGACACAATAAGGTGCGCAACGGGGCGCGGGAATGCGTTCTGCGCCACACCGGAGGTTGTTAGTTCGACATTTCCGATTTCGTTGCGTAAAGTTATTTCTCGTTGCCGAGACATCGCAACGGACGAAGCTGAATGTTTTATCCGCTAAGATGTTCTAGGTGCGAGCGGTAAAAAGCTCCGAAGGGTAGTGGCGCAATTGGTAGCGCAGCGGTCTCCAAAACCGCAGGTTGCAGGTTCGAGTCCTGTCTGCCCTGCGCAATAGCGATTTATCGCTTAGCGAATTATCTCATCACGGTGTGTTGCAGTCGAATAGACTATGGCACACCGTGATTGTTTCAACTGGCCAAATTTTTGAAACGAGGAAGAACATGACCGAATCTGCTCTCAGCTCCGGTAAGGGTGGACAGAAGTTGGGTTTCTTTGCCCGGATCTTCTTGTTTTTCCGCCAGGTAATCGCAGAACTTAAGAAGGTCGTCACCCCGACCCGCAGTGAACTAGTGAATTATTTCCTGGTTGTTGTCGGTTTCGTGGTCGTGGTGATGCTGATCGTGACGGCCCTGGACTTCGTCTTTGGGCAGGGTTCGATCCTCCTGTTCACCAACAAGGTCGAACAGTAATTTTGTTGCCTCGGAGGTATGATTACCCCGAGGCAATTTAGTGTCATTCAGTCAAAGAAAGCAGGAGCTGCAGTGTCCGACAAGGAACTCGAACCGCAGATTAATGACGAGGTCGAAAACGAGTTCGTTGAAGCCGCCGGCGATCAGGTTGAGCCAGCTGTAGAAGCTGACGTCGACCCAACCGAAGCACCAGCACAGGACGCTGAAGACGCTCAGGTAATCGAAGGCGCAGCTGAAGAAGCTGAAGGCGAAGACAACGAAGCCGAAGCTGAAGAAGCCGAGGGCGAAGACAACGAAGCCGACGCTGAAGAAGCCGAGGGCGAAGACAACGTAGCCAAGCTCAAGGAAGAATTCCGCGCTAAGCTCCGTCGTCTTCCAGGTGACTGGTTTGTCATTCACACCTACGCTGGTTACGAAAACCGCGTGAAGGTCAATCTTGAGACCCGTATCCAGACCCAGGACATGGATGAGTTCATCTTCGATATCCAGGTTCCAATGGAAGAGGTCGTCGAGGTCAAGAACACTCAGCGCAAGATCGTTCGCCGCGTGCGCATCCCGGGCTATGTCCTGGTCCGCATGGAGCTGACTGACGCGTCGTGGGGTGTTGTTCGACACACTCCAGGTGTCACTGGATTCGTTGGCAACGCCCACGATCCAAACCCACTGAGCCTTGACGAAGTGTTCTCCATGCTTGAGCACACCATCGTTGATCCAGTAGAGCAGCCATCGGCGTCCAAGCCAGGCCGTGCTCCAATTACTGAGGTCACCGTGGACTTCGAAGTCGGCGAATCGGTTATCGTCAATGACGGACCGTTCGAAACGATGCCGGCAACCATCTCGGAGATCAAGCTGGATGCCGCACAGCTGGTAGTACTGGTTTCGATCTTCGAACGTGAAACCCCAGTGACCCTGAACTTCAACCAGGTCACCAAGATCCAGTAGTATTAAGTCTTCGTGCCCCGCATCGGTCGCTTATCGATGCGAGGGTACGCTTGGCTGTCGCGCCACGATAGCCAGATCCCCGTGCCACGCTCCTGTGCCACGGGAAACGCAAGAGTAAGAAGGACCCGACATGGCCCCAAAGAAAAAGGTCACCGGACTCATCAAGCTGCAGATCCAGGCAGGTGCTGCTAACCCAGCTCCTCCAATCGGTCCAGCCCTTGGTCAGCACGGCGTCAACATCATGGAATTCTGCAAGGCTTACAACGCAGCGACCGAGTCGCAGCGCGGTAACGTTGTTCCAGTTGAGATCACCGTATACGAAGACCGTTCGTTCACTTTCATCACCAAGACTCCTCCTGCAGCTGAGCTGATCAAGAAGGCAGCTGGCATTGCAAAGGGTTCGGGTGTTCCGCACACCGACAAGGTTGCTAACCTGACCCAGGCTCAGGTTGAGGAAATCGCCACCACCAAGATGGCTGACCTGAACGCAAATGACCTGGCTGCTGCAGCCAAGATCATCGCCGGCACCGCCCGCTCCATGGGCGTGACCGTAGAAGGCTAATCCCGCCTTCCGCTGTTCACACGCTGGATAGCACTCAAGAATTCAATCTAAGGCGAAACGGTCATCTGATCGATTCGCCCGTGGCAGGACCCCGCGCGGTCCATATGACCACGACTGCATAAGGAGAAAACGCAGATGGCAAAGCGCAGCAAAGCATACGTAGCCGCCGCGGCTAAGATCGATGCCGACAACAACGTCTACGCTCCAGCCGAGGCAATTGCCCTGGCTAAGGAGACCGCAGGCGATAAGACCAACTCGACCGTTGAGGTTGCTTTCCGCCTGGGTGTTGACCCACGTAAGGCTGACCAGATGGTTCGCGGTACCGTAAACCTTCCACACGGCACCGGCAAGACCGCCCGCGTGGTTGTTTTCGCTAACGGTGACAAGGCAGAAGCAGCTCGCGAAGCTGGCGCCGACTTCGTTGGCTCGGACGACCTGATCGAAAAGATCCAGGGCGGCTGGACCGACTTCGACGCAGCAGTTGCAACCCCTGACCTGATGGGCAAGGTTGGCCGCTTGGGTAAGGTACTGGGTCCTCGTAACCTGATGCCAAACCCTAAGACCGGCACCGTGACCATGGATGTGGCCAAGGCTGTAACCGACATCAAGGGCGGCAAGATCGACTTCCGCGTCGACAAGCACTCGAACCTGCACTTCATCATTGGCAAGGTTTCGTTCGACGCAAAGCAGCTGACCGAGAACTACGCAGCAGCTCTGGAAGAGGTTATGCGCCTGAAGCCTTCGGCTTCGAAGGGTCGCTACATCTCGAAGGCAACCATCGCTACCACCTTCGGTCCAGGTATTCCTGTTGACGCGAACGTAACCCGCGTTGAGGCCTAAGTCTAGTAGCTAACTAGCTTGGGGGAGCATGCCGATAATCGGCATGCTCCCTTCCTTTTTAAGCGAGGAATCTGCGCGATGGCCACGGCTGCTGGAAAGCGTATTCATGTTTCGTACCAGCCGGTAGCCGATGATAAGCTTTGACTACCGAGTATCTCGGTCATCCGCGTATGGATCCCCCAAGGCCCTACGCGGATGAGATACGAAAGTTTCCCCAAAACTTTTGTATCGGCGGGACTTACTACTAGCGTTCCCCAAGCGTTGGTAAATGAGTCCCGCCATTCTAATTTAATTCCCCTAGTGACCAGGATCATGAGATTGGCTCCGGCTTCGATTTGCTGTGGGCTGGAGTGCTCCTATAAACTAGAAATACCGAAGACCGTCGGTCGAGCATTTGGTTTCCAACTGCTCCTAAAGATCCGCAAGGATGACCAACGCAGGTTACATAGATTTTTTGACTTTGAATAAGTTGAAACGCCCTGTGCTCCTGCGCGGGGCTATTTTTATGGCCTCGCCGGTTTTGAAACGGTACCGAACAAATCCCCGGAAGGAGTGTTATGGCAACCCCAAGCAAGACTGCAGCGATTGAAGAAATCACCGCGGAATTCAATGATTCGTCGGCGGCTGTCTTGACCGAATACCGTGGGCTTACCGTTGCACAGCTCAAGGATCTGCGCCGCTCGCTTGGTCAGGAGACCAAGTACGCAGTCGTAAAGAACACCTTGACCGCAATCGCAGCGAAGAACGCTGGCATCGATGCTTTCGATGAACAGCTTTCTGGTCCAACCGCAATCGCCTTCATTAAGGGCGATGCAGTTGCTGCCGCTAAGAGCCTCACGGAATTCGCCAAGACTAACGAAAAGCTGGTCATCAAGACCGGTTGGTTCGAAGGTAAGGCACTGGACCAGAGCGGCATCGCTGCTTTGGCTGCGCTGGAATCCCGCGAAACTCAGCTCGCCCGCGTTGCAGCAGTGCTGCTGGCTCCAGCTTCCGCTGCTGCCCGCGCTGTCGAAGCTCTGCGTGCAAAGCTCGACGAGAACGGTGGCGAAGCTGCCGAGGAAGCTCCGGCAGAAGCCTAAGCTTTCGAGTTCTCTCGCAACGTAAACCCAAATTCATCGGCCCTCAAGGCCAAAAACCGAAAGGACGCCCACCATGGCGAAGCTCAGCAACGAAGAGCTGCTTTCCGCATTCAAGGAAATGACCATCATCGAACTGTCCGAGTTCGTTAAGGAATTCGAAGAGACCTTCGACGTAACCGCTGCTGCTGTTGCAGTTGCTGGTCCAGCTGCAGGCGGCGAAGCTGCTGCTGAAGAGAAGACCGAATTCGACGTAGTCCTCGAGTCGGCCGGCGACAAGAAGATCGCAGTTATCAAGGAAGTTCGCGCACTGACTTCCCTGGGCCTGAAGGAAGCTAAGGAGCTCGTTGACGCTGCTCCAAAGGCTCTGCTTGAGGGTGTTGCAAAGGACGCTGCCGAGAAGGCTAAGGAAGCTCTGGAAGCTGCCGGCGCTACCGTCACCGTTAAGTAAGTACAGCGGTCACTCGCAACTTATTGCCAAAGGTCCACAGACGAAAGTCTGTGGGCCTTTGGTCGTTAAGCTGGGAAGTCCATAGCAATTGTTTTATAACGTTTCTATTAACAGCGTTTATTCAAGTTCATTGTTTACAGTGAAAATGTGTCAAAAACCGTAGCTACCCAGAACCAGAAACCAGCACCGCGGCTAGGGCTCCTAGACGCATTGAGGATTACAGCTGCGCTAATTGTCGTCCTGTACCACTACACCGCATGGGGACATGATCACTGGGGGAGGCAGGCCGCAGAGTTCTGGCCAGTACTCTCCGAATTCACCCGCTACGGACAGCTGGGTGTGCAGTTGTTCTTCCTCATATCGGGCTTCGTAATCCTGATGTCCCTCCAGGGAAAGAACGTCATTGGTTTCATCGGCTCGCGTGTGGGCCGCCTCTACCCGGCCTACTGGCTCGCGGTACTCGCAGCAACAGTACTCTCGCTTGGGATCTGGCCCTCCGGCAACGAGGGACGCTCGGCCAGTGATATTCTGCCCAACCTGAGCATGATGCAGGCTGGATTCGGCGTCACCGATATGGACGGTGTCTATTGGACGTTATGGGTCGAGTTGCGTTTCTACGTGTTGCTCGCAGTGCTCTTGTCCATGGGCTTCGTGAAGAACAAGCACATCCTCTTGCTCTCTGCCATTTGGCCCGCTCTGGGCCTGTATCTGCATTTCACAAGCTTGGACAAGCTGCAGGAATGGATTGCCGGGCAGTATGCGGCCCTGTTCGCAGCCGGCATGGTGCTCTTCTTGATCTATCAAAGCGGCCACAGCATTCTGCGGTGGTCCATGGTCGCAGGCAATACTGCCATCGCCGCATTTTTCACCGGCATCAAGGGGCGCAGTGACGCGGACTTGCTCTCCGGGATGGATATCCCGGCCTGGCATTTCCAGCTGCTGACCGTCCTGTGCGTAGTTCTGCTGGCGGTGTGCACCCTGACTCCGCTCAAGAACGTCCAGGGCAAATGGCTGGCTGTGGCCGGTTCATTGACTTACCCGGTGTACCTGGTGCACCAGTTGTGGGGTTGGTGGCTAATCAACCAGCTGCACGGTTTCGTGAACAAGTACGTGCTGCTGGCCGGTTTGCTGGTGCTGATGCTAGGAATTGCCTACCTGGTGGCACGCTTCGTCGAGCAGCCGCTGGGTCTGCTGCTGCGCAACGCGACGATCAAGGGATTGACCAAGTCGCAGGCCTGGGCCAAGAAGGCATTGGCTAAGCCAGGGCTGGTTATTCCGGAGTCGAAATATCAGCAATCGTGGCATCAAATCCGCTAACCAAATCCTTGGCGCGAACCAGCAGTCCATGGGCTCGGTCCCCGCTGCCCAGTCCTATCTGTTCCGATACGGGCTCTTCGAAGACGCTGGCATCGATGTAGACAGGCAGTACCGTGTGCGAGCCAAAAGGCGTAATGGTTCCGCTCTCGTAGTGCGTGACATCCCAAGCGATATCTGAAGATGGCAGGGAGAGCTTATTGACGCCCATGACTCCGCGCAGCTTCGCCCAGTCCAGTTTCCGCCCGCCGGGGATCAGCGCGAAGACAAAGGTGCCGTCTGTGCGTTTGATAACCAGCGTCTTGAGCAAGGCCGAGGCCGAGATTCCCAAGGCGTCCGCAGCCTCTTCCAGCGAGCGGACCTTGTCGCGCGGCACAATCTCGATTGGGATGTTCCGGCGCGAGGCGTCCAGGGTAACTCGGGTCAGTGCTTCATCTGACTGCAGCTTATTCACTTCGTCTCCTAACCGTGGATGTTTGCTCGATCATAGCTAGTGGCGAAAGAAGAAGCCACCGGACACACGAGGTCGCAAAGGCTTATATCTGCTGGGGGAGCGTGTAGCTTCAAGCCTCCCGGATACCCGGAAAAAAATCTCCAAGAACGTTCGCCATGCGGCTGAAGCGGAGAAAAATTGGGGTTTCTGATGCCTGCTGAGGAGAATGTGACAGAAAGCATAACGTTGCCTGATGCCCGGAATCCGGAGACTGCGTTCAGCGGGCCGAGACCTTTGGCAATTCGCAAGAATCCGCGAAAACAAGGGCATCAGTTGGGAAAATGCATGCACTTTTCGGTGCGCGGTACGACCGGGTTGCGCGCTGGCGCGGTGCTTGGAAACCTGAGTGGCAGCCCGCGCGAAAGTGGGGGCGAAAACTATAGCACGAATTTCTGCACCGAGTATCGACAACCGGATTTTCCTCCGGTAGAGTAGAAATTTGCGCCTTACTGTTTGCGCGCGCGGCCTTCATATAGCGGTGGGTTCGTGCGGACGAAAAAAGAGGAACTGTCCTATGGCGGGAACCTTAGCACGGTAAGCGTTCGGAAACCTGACGGTCTTTGGAAGGATCCATCTTGGTCGCCTCGAGCAACCCTAACAACCAAACCGCTAGTTCGGCTCGCGATGCTGCATACGCTGGCCGACTTTCTTTTGCAAAGATTCACGAACCCCTTGAAGTGCCTAACCTGCTGGCATTGCAGACCGAGAGCTTTGACCGCCTCGTCGGCAACCAGAACTGGGTAGAGCGCCTGGCCAAGGCAGAAGCCGCTGGTGACTTCAGCGTGCCCAACACCTCGGGCCTGGCAGAAATCTTCGAGGAAATCTCCCCAATCGAGGACTTCCAGGACACCATGTCCTTGAGCTTCTCGGATCCGGAGTTCGCTGATCCTAAGTACTCGATCGCAGAGTGCAAGGACCGCGACGCCACCTACGCGGCACCGCTGTATGTCAAGGCCGAATTCATGAACAATGAAACCGGCGAAATCAAGCAGCAGACCGTGTTCATGGGCGATTTCCCGCTGATGAGCGAAAAGGGCACCTTCATTATCAACGGCACCGAGCGTGTCGTTGTGTCCCAGCTGGTTCGCTCCCCAGGTGCGTACTTCGAGTCCACGCCGGACAAGACCAGTGACAAGACGATCTTCTCGGCACGTATCATCCCATCGCGTGGTGCATGGTTCGAGCTGGAAATCGACAAGCGCGACCAGATCGGCGTACGCCTTGATCGCAAGCGCAAGCAGTCGGTCACCGTCTTGCTCAAGGCCCTTGGCTGGAGCGAAGAGCAGATCCTGTCCGAGTTCGGCCAGTACGATTCGATGCGCGCAACCTTGGAAAAGGACAGCATCAGGGATCAGAACGAAGCCTTGCTGGACATCTACCGCAAGCTGCGTCCAGGCGAGCCTCCTACGGTTGAGGCCGCCCAGGCACTGCTGAAGAACATGTACTTCGAGCCTAAGCGCTACGACCTGGCAAAGGTTGGCCGCTACAAGATCAACCGCAAGCTGGGCGTGGAGACTCCGGTCAACGCCGAGAACGCTTCGGTGCTCTCGCTGGACGACCTGGTAGCGATGATCCGCTACCTCGTTGCGCTGCACGCAGGCGAGAAGACTGTTCAGGGCACCCGCAAGGGCGAGATCGTTGACGTTCCCGTTAACGTCGACGACATCGACCACTTCGGCAACCGCCGCATCCGCGCCGTGGGCGAACTGATCGAGAACCAGGTCCGCACCGGCCTGTCCCGCATGGAGCGTGTTGTGCGCGAGCGCATGACCACCCAGGACGTCGAGGCGATCACCCCGCAGACCCTGATTAACATCCGCCCTGTCGTGGCTGCCATCAAGGAGTTCTTCGGAACCTCGCAGCTTTCGCAGTTCATGGACCAGAACAACCCGCTGGCCGGCCTGACCCACAAGCGCCGCTTGTCGGCTCTGGGCCCAGGCGGCCTGTCCCGTGACCGCGCAGGCATGGAAGTACGAGACGTCCACCCGTCCCACTACGGACGCATGTGCCCAATTGAAACCCCTGAAGGCCCGAACATCGGCCTGATCGGTTCGTTGGCTACCTACGGACGCATCAACTCCTTCGGCTTCATCGAAACCCCGTACCGCCGCGTCGCCAATGGCGTCGTGTCCAACGAGGTCGACTACCTGACCGCCGATGACGAGCTGCAGCACTACATCGCACAGGCCAACGCGCCACTGGATGAGAACGGCCGCTTCGTTGAAGAGACCGTTCTGGTTCGCGAAAAGGGCGGTGGCGGCGAGCCTGTTATCGTCGACTCCGATGAAGTGACCTTCATGGACGTTTCGCCGCGCCAGATGGTTTCGGTGGCAACCGCGCTGATTCCATTCCTCGAGCACGACGATGCCAACCGCGCACTGATGGGCGCCAACATGCAGCGCCAGGCTGTGCCGCTGCTGAAGTCCGAGCGTCCGCTGGTGGGTACCGGCATGGAGAAGTTCGCCGCGGTTGACGCCGGCGACTCCGTTGTCGCCGCCAAGCCAGGCGTGGTCACCGAGGTATCCGCTGACCTGGTTGTCGTCATGAACGATGACGGCACCGAGTCGATGTACCCGATCATGAAGTTCGCCCGCTCGAACCAGGGCAACGCCTACAACCAGCGCGTTCGCGTGTCCGAAGGCGACCGCCTGGAATACCAGTCGATCATCGCTGACGGTCCTTCGACCGACTCCGGCGAGCTCTCGCTGGGCAAGAACCTGCTCGTGGCATTCATGTCCTGGGAAGGCTACAACTACGAGGATGCGATCATCCTCTCCCAGCGCATGATCTTCGACGACGTGCTCACCTCGATTCACATCGAAGAGCACGAAGTCGACGCCCGCGACACCAAGCTCGGTGCCGAGGAAATCACCCGCGACATCCCGAATGTCTCGGAAGACATCCTCTCCCAGCTCGATGACCGCGGCATCGTCTACATCGGTGCCGAGGTCGAGGCCGGCGACGTGCTGGTAGGCCGTGTCACCCCTAAGGGCGAGACCGAACTGACCCCGGAAGAGCGCCTGCTGCGTGCCATCTTCGGTGAGAAGTCGCGCGAAGTGCGCGACACCTCGCTGAAGGTTCCGCACGGCGAGTCCGGCACCGTCATTGGTGTTCGCATCTTCGACCGCGACAACGACGATGACCTTTCCCCTGGTGTCAACCAGCTGGTCCGCGTCTACGTTGCCCAGAAGCGCAAGATCTCGATCGGCGACAAGCTCGCAGGTCGCCACGGTAACAAGGGTGTCATCTCGCGCATCATGCCGCTGGAAGACATGCCATTCCTGGAAGACGGCACCCCGCTGGATGTCATCCTGAACCCGCTAGGTGTGCCAGGTCGTATGAACGTCGGCCAGGTTATGGAAATCCACCTGGGTTGGGCTGCCAAGCAGGGCTGGAAGATCGAAGGCGAGCCTGAATGGGTCCGCGATCTGCCGAACCTGCCACGCGAGTCCGGTTCCACCACCGTGGCAACCCCGGTCTTCGATGGCGCTTCCGAAGAGGAAATCCGCGGCATCCTGGATTCGACCAGCAAGACCCGTGACGGTGTGCGCCTGATTGGCAACTCCGGCAAGGCGAAGCTGTTCGACGGCCGCTCCGGCGACCCGCTGCCGGATCCGGTTTCCGTGGGCTACATGTACATCTTGAAGCTCCACCACCTGGTGGACGACAAGATCCACGCCCGTTCCACCGGTCCATACTCCATGATCACCCAGCAGCCACTGGGCGGTAAGGCCCAGTTCGGTGGCCAGCGCTTCGGCGAGATGGAAGTTTGGGCACTGGAAGCATACGGTGCCGCTTACACGCTGCAGGAAATCCTGACCATCAAGTCGGATGATATCCACGGCCGCGTGAAGGTCTACGAAGCTATCGTCAAGGGCGAGAACGTTCCAGAGCCTGGTGTTCCAGAATCGTTCAAGGTGCTCATCAAGGAAATGCAGTCGCTGTGCTTGAACGTCGAGGTACTCGGTACCGACGGCAACACTATCGAAATGCGTGAGTCGGACGAGGAATCGTTCCGCGCCGCTGAAGAGCTGGGCATCGACCTTTCACGGTCGGAGCCGAACTCCGTAGAGGAAGTGTAATCTGGCGCCCTGCCTGCAGGACCTGCAGGCAGCGGCGGCAAATTCCCACCCTCATTCGTATCGACTTCAGACACCACAGAAGAGAGAAAAGGACCATATGTCCAGCGATTCCTCATTCGGCCTCATGCGAATCAACCTTGCCACCGCGGATGAAATCCGTGGATGGAGCTACGGCGAGGTCAAGAAGCCGGAAACCATTAACTACCGCACCCTGAAGCCGGAGAAGGACGGTCTTTTCTGCGAAAAGATCTTCGGCCCTTCCCGCGACTGGGAATGCTACTGCGGCAAGTACAAGCGCGTGCGCTTCAAGGGCATCATCTGCGAGCGTTGCGGCGTCGAGGTGACCCGCGCGAACGTACGCCGTGAGCGCATGGGCCACATCGAGCTGGCAGCTCCTGTGACCCACATCTGGTACTTCAAGGGCGTTCCATCGCGCTTGGGCTACCTGCTCGATCTGGCTCCGAAGGACCTCGAAAAGGTCATCTACTTCGCTGCCTACATGATCACCGGTGTCGACGAAGCACGCCGCCACGCCGAAATGCCTAACCTGCAGGCCCAGCACGACCTGGAACTGCGCAACCTTGCGAACAACTCGGAAGCTGACAAGAAGGCTGTTGCAGCCGACCTGGAAGCCGAGCTGGAGCGCATGGAAGCTGACGGCGCCAAGAATGCCGAGCTGAACAAGGCCCGCACCTTGGCCGAGAAGACTGTTCTGCAGATCGACAAGCGCGCCAAGGCCGAAGCCGAGCGCCTGCGTGCGGTCTGGGAGCGCTTCAAGAACCTGAAGGTCGCCGACCTCGAAGGCGACGAAGGCCTGTACCGCACCATGCGTGAGAAGTACGGACTGTTCTTCGAAGGCTCCATGGGTGCAGAAGCTATCCAGAAGCGCCTTGAGAACTTCGATCTGGCGGCTGAAGCTGAAGAGCTGAAGACCATCATCGAAAACGGCAAGGGCCAGAAGAAGGCTCGTGCGCTCAAGCGCCTGAAGGTCGTCAACGCGTTCCTTGTCAACGGCAACTCGCCTAAGGGCATGGTCCTTGACGCCGTTCCGGTGATCCCGCCAGAACTGCGCCCGATGGTCCAGCTCGACGGTGGCCGTTTCGCTACCTCGGATCTGAACGACCTGTACCGCCGCGTGATCAACCGCAACAACCGCCTCAAGCGCCTGCTTGATCTCGGTGCGCCAGAGATCATCGTGAACAACGAAAAGCGCATGATGCAGGAAGCTGTTGACTCGCTGTTCGATAACGGCCGTCGTGGCCGTCCGGTGACCGGGCCAGGCAACCGCCCGCTGAAGTCCCTGAGCGACATGCTCAAGGGCAAGCAGGGTCGTTTCCGCCAGAACCTGCTGGGCAAGCGCGTTGACTACTCGGGCCGTTCGGTCATCGTTGTCGGCCCGCAGCTGAAGCTGCACCAGTGCGGTCTGCCAAAGCAGATGGCCCTGGAGCTGTTCAAGCCTTTCGTGATGAAGCGCCTGGTTGACCTCAACCACGCACAGAACATCAAGTCGGCTAAGCGCATGGTCGAGCGTTACCGCCCGCAGGTTTGGGATGTTCTCGAAGAGATCATCACCGAGCACCCGGTACTGCTCAACCGTGCACCTACCCTGCACCGCTTGGGTATCCAGGCCTTCGAACCACAGCTGATCGAAGGCAAGGCCCTGCAGCTGCACCCATTGGTTTGCGGCGCGTTCAACGCTGACTTCGACGGTGACCAGATGGCAGTCCACCTGCCGCTGAGCCCAGAAGCACAGGCTGAAGCCCGTATCTTGATGCTGTCCTCGCACAACATCTTGAAGCCTTCCGATGGCCGCCCAGTGGCACAGCCTTCGCAGGATATGATCATCGGCTTGCACCACTTGACCACCAAGCGTGCAACCGAAAAGGGCGCCGGCCGCGTGTTCGCTACCGTATCCGAGGCCATCATGGCCAAGGATCTGGGCGAACTGCACCTGAACGCACCGATCAAGGTCCGCGTGGAGAACTTCGTTCCTTCCGCAGACCAGCCAGCCCCTGAGGGCTGGGAGCCAGGTACCCCGGCATTGCTGGATACCTCGCTTGGCCAGGTGCTGTTCAACGACACCCTGCCTGCGGACTACCCATGGGTAGCCACCGTAGCGGGCAAGGATGCGCTCTCGGAGATCGTCAACGATCTGGCAGAGCGCTACCCGAAGATCATTGCCGCAGCTACCCTGGATAACCTGAAGGACGCCGGTTTCTACTGGTCGACCCGCTCGGGTGTCACCGTGGCGATCTCGGACATTACCTCGAACATGGATAAGGCAGCCATCTTGGCTCCTTACGAGGTAAAGGCCGCCAAGGTCCAGGCTTCCTACGACAAGGGCCTGATTGCAGATACCGAGCGCCGCCAGGACCTGATCGACATCTGGACCAAGGCTACCGACGAGGTTGCCGAGGCAATGAAGAACGGCATGGAAGAGCTGAACACCATTAACCGAATGGTGACTTCCAAGGCTCGTGGTAACTACCTGCAATTGCGTCAGATCGCGGGTATCCGTGGTCTGGTGTCCAACCCTAAGGGTGAAATTATTCCTCGCCCGATCAAGTCTTCCTACCGTGAAGGCCTGTCGGTTCTGGAGTACTTCATCGCGACCCACGGTGCCCGTAAGGGCCTGGCGGATACCGCGCTGAAGACCGCTAACTCGGGTTACCTGACCCGTCGTCTGGTGGACGTTTCGCAGGATGTTATCGTTCGCGAAGAGGACTGCGGCACCAAGCGCGGCTTGACCGTTGCCATTGCAGATAACTCTGCCGGCATCCGCGTCAAGCACGAGACCGTGGAGAACTCGGCGTACACCCGTACGCTGGCTACCGACGTCAAGAACACTGAAGGCACCGTGCTGGCTACCGCCGGTTCGGATGTCGGCGACGTGCTGATCGACGAGCTGTACGCTGCAGGCGTGGATGAAATCCGCGTTCGCTCCGTGCTGACCTGCGACTCGGCTGTTGGAACCTGTGCTCTGTGCTACGGCCGTTCGCTGGCCAGCGGCAAGACCGTGGACATCGGCGAGGCTGTTGGCATTATCGCCGCGCAGTCCATCGGCGAGCCTGGTACCCAGCTGACCATGCGTACCTTCCACACCGGTGGTGTAGCGTCGGCTGACGATATCACCCAGGGTCTGCCTCGTATCCAGGAACTGTTCGAAGCCCGTACCCCTAAGGGTGTGGCTCCGATGTCCGAGGTTTCCGGTCGCGTGTCGATCGAAGACGACGAGAAGCAGCTGCGTGTTGTAGTGACTCCGGACAACGGCGACGAGAAGCAGGCCTACCCGGTTCTGCGTCGTGCTCGCCTGTTGGTTGAAGAGGGCGAAAGCATCGTTGCCGGTACCCAGCTCACCAGCGGTACCTTGGATCCGAAGCAGGTTCTTCGAGTCCTCGGCCCACGTGAGGCACAGAAGTTCCTGGTCCGCGAGGTCCAGGATGTGTACCAGTCCCAGGGTGTGGGCATCCACGATAAGCACGTGGAAGTCATCGTCCGCCAGATGCTGCGCCGCGTCACTGTCATCGAGTCGGGCGAGACCGACTTGCTGCCAGGCGAGTTGGCCGATCGTTCGCGCTTCACCGCGGCGAACCGCAAGGCTGTCTCGGAAGGCAAGCGTCCAGCTGCCGGCCGTGACGAGCTGATGGGCATCACCAAGGCATCGCTGGCCACCGATTCGTGGCTGTCGGCTGCTTCCTTCCAGGAAACCACTCGCGTCCTGACCCAGGCTGCGATGGAAGGCAAGGAAGATCCACTGCGCGGTCTGAAGGAAAACGTGATCATCGGTAAGCTGATCCCGGCCGGTACCGGTCTGGATCGCTACACCCAGGTCAACGTCGAGCCAACCGATGAAGCAAAGGCAACTTTGTTCACCGGCACCTCGGCCTTCTCCTCGGGCCTGTACGACGATGCGCTGGAAGGCGGGCTGTCGCCTGAATTCCGTGCCATCTCGATGGATGACTACGATCACGGCTCGGACTTCCGCTAAACCGGAGAAGCCCGAATCGAGCAGTAGCTAGCCGGCAGGGCCCGTTGCACGCAGATGCGTGCAACGGGCCCTGCCGCATTTAAGCTGTTTCGCTTCTGTTCACCCTCGGGACACGCAATTATCACCGGTGCATGAAAAAGTTCAGTTGCCGGAGCGATGCGTTCCATGGGACGCCTTCCACCCATGCGGCGCGGCCGAGCCGGCCAGACCTCGGGGACATCAGCAAATTCCGCTCCCGTCGCCGATTGATGCCAGAAAAAGGTGAGAAGTTGAGTAAAACATTGAAAGCCGCTGCAACCGGCGCCATGATCCTCGCGCTGCTGTTCAATTCCATGCCGGCCCATGCCACGCAGCGGATCGAAACTGGCAAGCAGCCCGAGACCCCCTGCGCGGCAGCGCCGTTGGCCAAGGTTGAAACCGGAGCGGTCTTCTCCGATCCGCTAGAAGGCCGGGCCGGAGCAGTGTCCGAGCGCCTGTGCTCGTACTTCAAGCAGGCCTATGCAGGATCAACCATTAAGCTGGCGGCTTTCGTGATTTCGGGGGAGAGCGGCGAAGACTACGTGGACCAGTTGCTCGCAGCACATGCGCGCGGGGTAGAAATACAGGTGGTCATCGACGGGTGGCAAATCTCCAAGGCTCCGGCAGCGAGGCTCATCAATACGCTGGGCACAGATATGAGCTCAGGATCGTGGGTAGCGGTGTGCTCCCACCAGTCGCCTGAGGGAAACACCAGTTCTTGCCAGGGAACCAAAGGCATGCACAACAAGTTCGTGCTGTTCTCAGCGCTGGGTGGGCAGGAAAATGTTGTAGTGCAGGCTTCTGCCAATGTCACCGACGTGAATCACACCAGCTACTGGAACAACGCGCTGACCGTGACCGGCGATGATGGTTTGTACGATGCCTATCGGTCCTACCATGCCGATTTGGCGCGCATGGAACAGTCGCCAGACTACAACAAGACAGTGGCTTCGCGCGGCCCGGCTGGGGCATCGGTAGTCCGGTTCTTCCCAGCTGCCGCCGATGATCCGGTAGCGCAGCGGCTCGCGCGGCTGGAGTGCAAAAACAGGAACAGCTCGGCGGCAGTGGTCATGAGCGAATGGGACGATACACGCACCGCCATCGCTGAGGAACTGGCCCGGCTGAAAACCCAAGGCTGCGCTGTCTCAGTAGCTGCTGGGCCGGTCGGGGCGCAGGTTGCCAATATCCTGGATGCCGCAGGGATCAGCCGTCGCTCAGTAGAGGACAGCTCGACTACAGGGCGCATTCATTCGAAGTATCTGGTGGTTTCCGGCCTTCGGGAGGTGGCTTCTTCGGAAGGCTGCCGCGGGGATGCGTCTTTCGTCTTCACCGGTAGCCATAACTACAACTCCACCAGCCTGCGCCGCAATGACGAAGCCATCCTGGAACTGCATAACCGGAATGTCGTGAAAGACTACCATGCTAATGCCCAGCGTCTGATGCAGATTGGCGTGCCTGCCGCCGGCTAGTAGAGCCGGTTTAGGGTGATTTGTCCTCTGGGCGATGAAACATCTGGTGTGACGTGGCTACGGCCACAACACGCCATTGGCGGCGGCTGTGGATTCAGGTGGTTTTCATCTGGCGGTCCCGTGGCGTTCAGCTGGGGTCGATAGCGTAGTCACTACCCAAACCGTCTCGATGGCGGCGGGGGCCAAGAGTTGCCAGGTCGGTGAGATAGCTTACTGTACATGGTGGCTCGGTGGATTAATGCTAGACTGGGATCAATTGTTTTATGTGTGGCAAAATGGACTCCGTCCGGGTTGCGGGTAGGTTGCGCAACGAATGCCACACTTTCGCACGCCTAGGGACTTTTGATTCTGAGTGCGCGGTAAAGCAAGCAGCTAGCTACATTGCGAAGCGCTAAAACTTTTCTAGGCTTAGGCGTTTTCGTCGTGTTGCCGAAGAACTTAGACAATGGAAGGACACGAAAGTGCCTACTATTCAGCAGCTGGTCCGCAAGGGCCGCTCGCCTAAGGTCGTCAAGACCAAGGCCCCTGCCCTTAAGGGCAACCCAATGCGCCGTGGCGTGTGCACCCGTGTGTACACCACCACCCCGAAGAAGCCAAACTCGGCTCTGCGTAAGGTCGCACGTGTGCGCCTTGCCGGTGGCGTCGAAGTGACCGCTTACATTCCAGGTGTCGGACACAACCTGCAGGAACACTCCATCGTGCTCGTTCGCGGTGGTCGTGTAAAGGACCTTCCAGGTGTTCGCTACAAGATTGTTCGTGGTGCTCTGGATACCCAGGGTGTGAAGGATCGTAAGCAGGCTCGTTCCCGCTACGGTGCAAAGAAGGATGGTAAGTAATGCCTCGTAAGGGTCCGGCGCCAAAGCGCCCACTAGTTTCTGATCCAGTCTTCGAATCCCCATTGGTCACCCAGCTGATCAACAAGGTTCTCGTAGACGGCAAGAAGTCCACTGCAGAGCGCATTGTTTACGGTGCACTCGAAGGTGCCGCAGCAAAGTCCGGCGCCGACGCTGTTTCGACCCTCAAGAAGGCTATGGACAACATCCGTCCAGCCCTCGAGGTTCGTTCCCGCCGCGTCGGTGGCGCTACCTACCAGGTTCCTGTTGAGGTCAAGCCAGGCCGTGCAACCGCACTGGCTCTGCGCTGGCTGGTTGGCTACTCGAAGGCTCGCCGCGAGAAGACCATGATCGAGCGTTTGATGAACGAGATCCTGGACGCATCGAACGGTCTGGGTGCCGCTGTGAAGCGTCGCGAAGACACTCACAAGATGGCCGAGTCCAACAAGGCCTTCGCACACTACCGCTGGTAAGAACCGCTCGGAAAAGCTGGGCATCAACCGATGCCCAGCAATTCCGGCCTCACCTTATAGGGAGACAACGTGGCACAGGACGTGCTTACTGACCTTAACAAGGTCCGCAATATCGGCATCATGGCTCACATCGATGCCGGTAAGACCACTACTACTGAGCGCATCCTTTTCTACACGGGTGTGAACCACAAGCTCGGTGAAACCCACGACGGTGCTTCGACCACCGACTGGATGGAACAGGAAAAAGAGCGCGGTATCACCATTACCTCCGCTGCTGTTACCTGCTTCTGGAACAAGAACCAGATCAACATCATCGACACCCCGGGCCACGTTGACTTCACCGTTGAGGTGGAGCGCTCGCTGCGCGTGCTCGATGGCGCCGTTGCCGTCTTCGATGGCAAGGAAGGCGTTGAGCCTCAGTCCGAGACCGTTTGGCGCCAGGCTGACAAGTACGACGTTCCACGTATCTGCTTCGTCAACAAGATGGACAAGCTGGGCGCTGACTTCTACTTCACCGTAGATACCATCATCCAGCGCCTTGGTGCCAAGCCGCTGGTTATGCAGCTGCCAATCGGCTCCGAGTCCGAGTTCACCGGTGTCGTTGACCTGCTGTCCATGAAGGCATTCGTTTGGGAAGGCGACTCCAAGGGTGACGTCACCATGGGCGCTGCTTACGAAACCCGCGAAATCCCTGCCGACTTGGTTGAGCGTGCTGAAGAGTACCGCGCCAAGCTGGTTGAAGATGTCGCTGAGGCATCCGAAGAGCTCATGGAGAAGTACCTCGAAGGTGAAGAAATCTCCGTTGAGGAACTCAAGGCTGGCATCCGCAAGCTGACCGTGAACTCGGAAGCTTACCCAGTATTCTGTGGTTCGGCCTTCAAGAACCGCGGCGTTCAGCCAATGCTGGATGCAGTCATCGACTTCCTGCCGAACCCACTGGACGTTGGCGCCACCATCGGTCACGATCCGAAGGACGAAGAAGTTGAGCTGACCCGCGAGCCTTCGGAGGACGCACCGTTCTCGGCACTTGCGTTCAAGATCGCCGCTCACCCGTTCTTCGGCCAGTTGAACTTCATCCGCGTTTACTCCGGCAAGGCAGAGTCCGGCGCACAGCTGCTGAACTCCACCAAGGGCAAGAAGGAACGCGTAGGCAAGCTCTTCCAGATGCACTCCAACAAGGAGAATCCGGTAGACGAGATCCACGCAGGTCACATCTACGCTGTAATCGGACTGAAGGCCACCACCACCGGTGACACCCTATGTGATCCAGCCCACCCAATCGTTCTCGAGTCGATGAGCTTCCCGGATCCAGTGATCTCTGTGGCCATCGAACCAAAGACCAAGGGTGACCAGGAAAAGCTGTCGACCGCTATCCAGAAGCTGTCGGCGGAAGATCCAACCTTCACCGTGTCCCTGAACGAAGACACCGGCCAGACCGTCATTGGCGGTATGGGTGAGCTTCACCTGGACATTCTGGTTGACCGCATGAAGCGCGAATTCCGTGTGGAAGCAAACGTTGGCAAGCCACAGGTTGCATACCGCGAAACCATCAAGAAGGCTGTGGAGAAGGTTGACTTCACCCACAAGAAGCAGACCGGTGGTTCGGGTCAGTTCGCAAAGGTCCAGGTCTCGTTCGAGCCTCTGGAAGTTGTTGACGGCGTCACCTACGAGTTCAAGAACGCCGTGACCGGTGGTCGTGTTCCTCGTGAGTACATCCCATCCGTTGACGCTGGTATCCAGGACGCAATGCAGTACGGTATCCTCGCAGGCTACCCACTGGTCGGTGTCAAGGCTACCCTCATCGATGGTGCTTACCACGATGTCGACTCCTCGGAAATGGCCTTCAAGATCGCTGGTTCGCAGGTATTCAAGGAAGGCGCACGCCGCGCTAACCCTGTTTTGCTTGAACCGCTGATGGCTGTTGAAGTCCGTACCCCGGAAGAGTACATGGGCGACGTTATCGGCGACCTGAACTCCCGTCGTGGTTCGATCAGCGAGATGTCCGACGCTGCTGGCGTCAAGGTCATCCGCGCTGGTGTGCCACTGTCGGAAATGTTCGGTTACATTGGTGACCTGCGTTCGAAGACCCAGGGTCGCGCAGTTTACTCGATGACCTTCGACAGCTACTCTGAGGTCCCGAAGGCAGTTGCCGACGAGATCATCCAGAAGTCCCGCGGCGAGTAATCGCCTCGGTATAAAAACCTGGCCGTGACCCCCTTAGCGGGGAAGTGGCCGATCGCGGGCCGGTTCCGTTGAAAAACGGAGCCGGCACCGCAAACGGCCAACGAGGGATTTGCATCACAATGCAGGCCCCGCAGAGGACCGGAATTTCCTAAATTATCCAAGCCCCCAGTAGACTATTTCTAGTTCGTTTGCGAACCGCGCAGACGAAGAATGTCTTCTGTAAATGTTTCTAGGAGGAACTTGTGGCAAAGGCAAAGTTCGAGCGCAACAAGCCGCACGTCAACATTGGTACCATCGGTCACGTTGACCACGGTAAGACCACTCTGACCGCGGCAATCTCCAAGGTTCTGGCTGACAAGTACCCAGACCTGAACGAACAGCGCGACTTCGCTAACATCGACTCGGCACCGGAAGAGCGCCAGCGCGGTATTACCATCAACATCTCGCACATCGAGTACCAGACCGAGAAGCGCCACTACGCACACGTAGACGCTCCAGGTCACGCTGACTATGTCAAGAACATGATCACCGGTGCTGCTCAGATGGACGGCGCAATCCTCGTTGTTGCCGCTACCGATGGCCCGATGGCTCAGACCCGTGAGCACGTTCTGCTGGCCCGTCAGGTTGGTGTTCCAACCCTGATGGTTGCACTGAACAAGTCGGACATGGTTGATGACGAAGAGCTGCTCGAGCTCGTGGAGATGGAAGTTCGCGAACTTCTGTCCTCGCAGGGCTTCGATGGCGATGACGCTCCAGTGATCCGCGTTTCGGGCCTGAAGGCTCTGGAAGGCGACGCAAAGTGGGTTGCAGCTATCGAGGAACTGATGGATGCAGCTGACAGCTTCATTCCAGACCCAGTTCGCGACCGCGACAAGCCATTCCTGATGCCAATTGAAGACGTCTTCACCATCACCGGCCGCGGTACCGTTGTTACCGGTCGCGCCGAGCGTGGCACCCTGGCTATCAACTCGGAAGTTGAGATTGTTGGCATCCGCCCAATCCAGAAGACTACCGTTACCGGTATCGAGATGTTCCACAAGCAGCTCGACGAAGCATGGGCTGGCGAGAACTGTGGTCTGCTGCTTCGCGGTCTGAAGCGCGACGATGTTGAGCGTGGCCAGGTTATCGTAGCCCCAGGCTCGATCACCCCACACACCAACTTCGAAGCTAACGTCTACATCCTGTCGAAGGACGAAGGCGGACGTCACAACCCGTTCTACTCGAACTACCGTCCGCAGTTCTACTTCCGCACCACCGACGTAACCGGCGTTATCACCCTCCCAGAGGGCACCGAAATGGTTATGCCTGGCGACAACACCGAAATGTCGGTTGAGCTGATCCAGCCAATCGCCATGGAAGAGGGCCTCGGCTTCGCAATTCGCGAAGGCGGCCGCACCGTTGGTTCGGGCAAGGTAACCACCATCACCAAGTAGTCTCTACTTGATGAGGTAGTTCCCTAGTGAACTGAAAAGAATCCCCCAGCACTTTTGTGCTGGGGGATTTTTTTCGTTAAATACGAGCCTCAGCTAGTGAATATATCTAGAAGGTGGTCTAATTGGAGGGCGCGACAATTCGCTAAGTGGGGGAGTGGCATCAATGATGGGCTGGATCATCGTTTCTATCATCTTGGTCCTATTGGCTTTCGGCCTCGGCCGGCGCCAGGGGAGTCGGGATAAATCGCAAAGCCAGCAGCAGCTTGATGCGCTGGGCGAAGCGTGGCAGCAAGGCTACGACGAGGCAGTGAAGTACCTGGGGCAACCCGGGCCGCCGGGTGCCTCGGCACCGGCTGCTGCCCAAGCGCCGGGGGTCCCCGCACAGCCGCTCGAAGCGCAGCCTGCAAGCCGCAAAGATGCAGCGCCGGCCGCATCGATGGCACCTTCCAGCCAGCCATACCTCCAGCCATCGGCGGCCGGTGCTGCCCCCGCGTACCGCGCGCCGCTCCCCACGGCCACTCTCCAGCCTGCTGCACCGGTTAAGCCAATCAAGGTGCTCACCAAACGCGAGCGCGAACTGCGCAACATCAACATCACGCTGTACGTCGCGGCCCTGATGATCGTTGCCGCCGGCGCACTCTTCCTGAGCTTCGCGCTTCCGCCACTGTCAAAGCTCATCGCCTTATTCCTGCTGTCTGCCGCTTTCTACGGCGGAGGCCTGGTCACCTTCGCAGTGAAACCGTCCTTGCGTCCGGCAGGAGCCGCCTTTGCCGGCACCGGGCTGGCTTTGTTGCCGCTGTGCGCCATCGCTACCTACAGCACGGTGAACATATCCGGCCCGGCGACCTGGCTGGTTTTCTCAGCCATCGGCACATTAGCCGTGGGCTACGCAACACTGACGTTCAAGTCCCGTGTTCTGGCGTGGGTTGCCGTGCTGATTCTGGTCAGCAGCGCCATGGCCGGCGCGGCCGCGATGCAGCGTGGCGTCCTCTACTACATGCTGATCCTGCTGGTGCTCTCAATTGCGCTGATGCTCTTGGCGGTACGCAGCGAAAGGATCCGCCACTCAATCTTCTTCCGGGCCCTGCACGGCACCGCGCAGCTGCTGCCTGCGTTTGTCTTTGCGCTCTCGGTGATCCTCTTGGAGATGCTCGCCAGCCGGGATTTGTTCTGGATCTTCGCGTTGCTCACCGCCCAGTTGCTGCTCAGCGTCAGGCTGTTGCCCAACCTGCGGCTGCTGCGCACCTACGCTGCCCGCGCTGCTTTCATGGCGATGCTCGTGGCCGGCTGCAACTACCTCGGTTTCTCCGCAACGAGCAGCTGGCTGGTGCTCGCCTTCGCCTTCGGGCTCCAAGCCGTAGCGGTATTGCTCTGCTCCACCGGCTACCAGCAGAGGCTGGGATTGGCACGCAGGCACCTGCAAAGTGAACGTGCGGTGCTGTGGTGCTTAGCGGTGGCTTCGGTGATCGGCGCGTTTCTCTACGCGCAGGGCTTCGAGGCCTTCGTGCTCAGCTACATCGCGGTTCCGATCTTCATGGCGCTGGGCATTCCCGGCTTGCTGCGCAGCGCCAAGCTGGAAGTTGGAGTCATCGCGGTTCTTCCCCTGGTGGCGCTGGTAGATATGCAGAACCACAGTTGGCGCCCGCTGGTGGTATTCGCCCTGGCCCTGCTCGGGCTTTCGCTGGCTCAGCGCAACGCCCGGAACCTGCGCAGGGAAATGACGCTCCATGCGCGCTGGGTCGTTACCCTGGTTGGCGCAGGCGTGCTTGGTGCTGCGCTTGATGAGCTCACGGCTGGGGACTATGGAAATCCTGACGGCTCATCCCCGTTGATTGCGGTGCTCTTCGTGCTGTTCATCTTGTGGGCGGCGAATCTGGCGAGCCGTGCCGTGCTGGATTCCGGCATGGCGCAGGGGCACCGGCTGGGACGGGTGGGCGCTTCGGCTTTGCTTGGCGTGGTGCTGCTCTTCAGCCTGCGCCTGCTGACAACCGCTGGCGACTATTCCTACGCCAGCGAAAGCACCGTGGTGTTCCTGGGTATCGGCGGGCTGGCGTGGTTCATCACTGGCCTTGTGCTCGCAGTTGGCCTGGTCATTGCCTCGGGTTGGCGGCTTCGCGATATTCCTGCACAGCGCCCCGAGCTGGAACAGCCGATCAATGTCGTTGCGGCCTGCCTGCTGATGGGGCTTTATGCGCTCAGCTTCGGCAAGGAGATCTGGCCGCTGGCAATCCTCATCGGGGCGGCAACCTTGGGCTATTTCATCTGGAGCTTGCGCCGCAGCACAAATACGCGGTGGAAGATCCTCTATGCAGCGTTGGCCCAAGTGCTCTTCAGTTCCATGGTGTGGTGGATTGCCTACAGCATGGAATTCGACATCCATGGCCGGTTCTGCCTGCTGCTGGTTTCGATAGCCGTCCCGCAGCTGCTCCGCTTGCTGGCTAGCATCCGCGACGGCAAAGCACTGCGCCGGGAATTGCGCTGGATGGCAGTGGGACTGCTGGCTGGCATTCCACTGGCGACGCTGCCCTACGGGCAGTTCGCGGGCGGCATGGATCGGGGAACGATCCTCTTGGCCTGCTTATTCTTCGGGCTGCACGGGCTGGCCGCGTTCAAGGCCGAGACCAGCTTGACGGTGGCCAAGCGACAGCTCTATCTATTTGCCCCGATCCTGGCACTGATCCTGCTGATCAGCATTCCGGCACTGGCCATGGAAGATGCGACCGGATGGGTCCGCTCTACGTGGTGGAGTTCCCAGGTTGCTTGCGCCATGCTGCTGGCCCTGAGCCTGGCGGCACTCGTGCTTGAACGGCGGTTGCGCGCCAACAAGTCGTACTCGATAGCCCTGGGCCTGGCCATCTTCCTTCCGGCGGCGTGGGCCGCCGCGTGGCAGGCGGGGTCGTGGTGGGCAGTGGGTGCGCACCTGCTGCTGGCCCTCGGCTTCATCCTGCTGGTGCACACGCGCAAGAGCGCCTGGTACGCGGCCGGAGCCGCCATCATGCTGTGCGTCGCTATCCTGCGTGCAGTCTTCGAGGTGCGGCAAGCCGGTGGGGCAGTGGTGCTAGCACCGATGGATGCCGCATGGGCGCTGGTTGGCGCGGGCCTCGCGCTGTACCTGCTGGCAATCTTCCATGGGCGAATGAAGGATCCAATTCCCGGCTATCCGGAATCCGGCTACCTCCATGCCGATCCGCCCGGCAGCTCCTCGCGCTTGTACTTCGCGGCAATGCTCCTGGCCCTGTTGCTGGCCGGTGGCATCGCCCATCTGGATGGCGGTGCGATTTGGCAGGTGGCTGGCGGAGCGCTGCTGGTCTTCGGCGTTGCGGTGCTGGTGCGGCTCTTTGAACTTCCGCGGCGGCTGGTGCCCTACGCGGTGGACGGCTTCATCCTCCTGGGCGCGCTGCTGGCGCTGGGCAGCTATGCCCAGATCCTTGGCACACCGCGGGCCAGCAACTTGGCGGCCTACGCCTGCATTGTTGCAGTAGTGCTGGTCGCGTGGCGCAATATCAGGGCCAACGCGCGATTGGAGAGGGCATACCTGCTGGCCGCCTCGGTGGCCGGCAGCCTGGCCTTGCTCGCCGCACTGGTCCAATCCAATGGTGTTGCGCAGGCGATCGGCCTGGTCTTCTTCGGTGGATTGGTGGCCTGGGGCTTGAAGCTGGGGGAGCGGTTGTTCATTTGGTGGGGTGCGGCGGCTATCACCTTGTCCGTCTTGTGGTTCCTGCGCGATTTGGCATTCCTCTGGCTGGTGGTCATTGGCTTGGGGCTGATTGCGGCCGCGGTCTTCAAGCTGGTGAAGGTCGACAAGCAGAATTCGCTGCCGGTGAGGCCGCAAAACCCTGTTGATCCACCGATCCCTGCGGGGCAGGAGCCGTCCGGGCAGGACGGGCCGCGCCAGGTGTGAGGTCAAGATCACGGGCGCGGATAGGCATAAAAGATTTGCGCGATCGTTGCCGACCTGTCAGACTAGATAAGTTGCTTCAATGCAACCCGGTCCCCATTTATGGGGTAACCGGTCTGGTTTGAACGACCGGGATCGACTCTCACGCAGGATAATGCCTGGGGTTCGGGATCGATACGACTGCTTCAAACTATAAGGCCCTTCGATAAAGTGAAAACTTTGTGGGAGTGTTGTGACTGAAAATTTCACGACACGCCCGAGCGCGGGGGTCGGAGCCTCCTGCGGGTGAGGAACCCGGATCTGATCCGGATTCAGCCGCAGAGCAAGGCGTGCCGGTCTGCAAGGACCCGTATATAGGCACAGAAACTTTAGATAGTGCTAACAGAAAGAGGCATGACGCCATGGCGGGACAGAAAATCCGCATCCGGCTGAAGTCGTATGACCACGAGGTCATTGACGTTTCGGCCCGGAAGATCGTTGAGACGGTCACGCGCGCAGGCGCAACCGTAGTCGGCCCAGTGCCGCTGCCAACGGAGAAGAACGTGTACTGCGTTATCCGTTCGCCACACAAGTACAAGGACAGCCGTGAGCACTTCGAAATGCGCACGCACAAGCGTCTGATCGACATCGTCGATCCGACCCCGAAGGCTGTTGATTCGCTGATGCGTCTCGACCTGCCAGCGGATGTCAACATCGAAATCAAGCTTTAAGGGGAGGTGGCGAGAAAACTATGACCGCAACCCGTAATTTCAAGGGCCTGCTGGGCACGAAGCTCGGCATGACCCAGGTTTGGGATTCGAACAACAACCTGATCCCTGTCACCGTCGTGCAGGCTGATAGCAACGTTGTCACCAAGCTCATCAACGAAGAGCGCGATGGCTACACCGCAGTTCAGATCGGCTACGGCCAGATCGATCCTCGCAAGGTCACCAAGCCACTGGCTGGTCACTTCGAGGCTGCTGGCGTCACCCCACGTCGCCACTTGGTAGAACTGCGCACTGCAGACGCTGCCGAGTACACCGCAGGCCAGGAACTTTCCGTAGAGGTCTTCGAAGCCGGCCAGAAGGTCGACGTCGTAGGCACCTCGAAGGGTAAGGGCTTCGCCGGCGTTATGAAGCGTCACAACTTCCACGGTGTTGGCGCATCGCACGGTGCTCACAAGAACCACCGTAAGCCAGGTTCCATCGGCGGCGCATCGACCCCAGGTCGCGTTTTCCGTGGACAGAAGATGGCTGGTCGCATGGGTGCTGAGCGTGTTACCACTCAGAACCTGACCATTCACGCTATCGACGCTGAGAAGAACCTCCTGCTGATCAAGGGTGCCGTTCCAGGCGCCCGCGGCCGCGTCGTTCTCGTACGCAACGCCGTGAAGGGAGCATAAGTAAATGACTAAGGCACTTAACGTCGAACTGCCTGCAGAGATCTTCGACGTACAGACCAACGTCCCGCTGCTGCACCAGGTTGTCGTTGCACAGCTTGCTGCTGCCCGCCAGGGTACCCACAAGACCAAGGACCGCTCCGAGGTTTCGGGTGCAGGTCGCAAGCCGTTCAAGCAGAAGGGTACCGGCCGCGCCCGTCAGGGTTCGATCCGTGCTCCGCACATGACCGGCGGTGGCATTGTCCACGGTCCAACCCCACGTGATTACTCGCAGCGTACCCCGAAGAAGATGAAGGCTGCTGCACTGCGCGGCGCCCTGTCTGATCGCGCACGCTTCGATCGCGTTCACGTGATTGAGAACTTGGTTGCTGGCGAAACGCCTTCGACCAAGGATGCTCTGGCTACCTTGCGTTCGCTCACCGAGCGCAAGAACCTGCTTGTCGTCATCGATCGCGCCAACGATGTTGCAGCCCTTTCGGTTCGCAACCTCGTCAATGTGCACGTTCTGTACGTCGACCAGCTGAACACCTACGATGTTCTGGTTTCGGATGACGTAGTCTTCACCAAGGCTGCCTTCGATGCCCTGGTCCAGAAGGAGGAAGCCAAGTGAGCGCGTTCTCAAAGGCTCCACACGACGTGGTCATCGCACCTGTCGTATCGGAAAAGAGCTACGGTCTGATCGATCAAGGTCAGTACACCTTCGAGGTGGCACCAAGCTCCAACAAGTCGGAAATCAAGTACGCCGTTGAAGCGATCTTCAACGTCAAGGTTGACTCCGTAAACACCATCAACCGAGCTGGTAAGCGCAAGCGCACCCGCTTCGGGTGGGGATCGCGCAAGAGCACCAAGCGCGCCATCATCACCTTGAAGGACGGCTCGATTGACATCTTCGGCGGTCCGCTTTCCTAAGCGGAGACCACTTTAACGAGGAATATTAATAATGGGAATTCGTAAGTACAAGCCGACTACCCCGGGCCTTCGCGGCTCGTCGGTAGCCGACTTCGCAGAAATCACCCGATCGACTCCGGAAAAGTCGTTGGTTCGTCCCCTGACCAAGTCAGGCGGCCGTAACAACACCGGTAAGATCACCACCCGTCACAAGGGTGGCGGACACAAGCGCGCCTACCGTGTTATCGACTTCCGTCGTCACGACAAGGACGGCGTTCCGGCAAAGGTCGCTCACATCGAGTACGACCCGAACCGTACCGCTCGTATCGCACTGCTCCACTACGTGGACGGCACCAAGCGCTACATCATCGCACCGAACAACCTCAAGCAGGGTGACCCAATTGAGGCCGGCGCAAGCGCCGACATCAAGCCAGGCAACAACCTGCCACTGCGTAACATCCCGGTTGGTACCGTGATTCACGCTGTTGAGCTTCGCCCAGGCGGCGGCGCTAAGATGGCTCGTTCCGCTGGTGCATCGATCCAGCTGGTAGCCCGTGAGGGCCGCTACGCCCAGCTGCGTTTGCCTTCGGGTGAAATCCGCAACGTTGATGTGCGCTGCCGCGCAACCATCGGCGAAGTTGGCAACGCTGAGCAGATCAACATCAACTGGGGCAAGGCCGGCCGTATGCGCTGGAAGGGCGTACGCCCAACCGTTCGCGGTGTTGTCATGAACCCAGTTGACCACCCACATGGTGGCGGTGAGGGCAAGACCTCCGGTGGTCGTCACCCGGTCAACCCTAACGGTAAGCGTGAGGGACGCACCCGTCGTCCAAACAAGGAAAGCGACAAGCTCATTGTGCGTCGCCGCAAGACCGGCAAGAACAAGCGATAGGAGCCTGGAAACATGCCACGCAGCCTGAAGAAAGGCCCCTTCGTCGATCAGCACCTGTTCCTAAAGGTCGTTGCTGAAAACGATAAGGGCACCAAGAACGTCATCAAGACGTGGTCCCGCCGTTCGATGATCATCCCGGACATGCTGGGACACACCATCGCCGTACACGACGGTCGCAAGCACATTCCTGTGTTCGTAACCGAATCGATGGTTGGACACAAGCTCGGAGAGTTTGCCCCAACCCGTACGTTCCGTGGCCACGTGAAGGACGACAAGAAGGGCAAGCGCCGCTAGGCCCCGCAAGGGTACTAGTATCGCTTAGCACTTCTTCGATAGACGAGAGAAGGATAGCAATGGAAGCCAAGGCAATTGCGCGTCACATCCGCGTAACGCCTATGAAGGCCCGGCGCGTCGTCAACCTTGTTCGTGGTCTGCAGACCAACGAAGCACTGGCCATCTTGAAGTTTGCCCCACAGGCAGCTTCGGAGCCGGTATACAAGGTTGTCGCATCGGCAGTGGCTAACGCCCGTGCCGCCGCGGACCGCGCAGGTGAAGCATTCAATGAGGACGAGCTGTTTATCAGCGAAGCGTTTGTTGACGAAGGTCCGACCATGAAGCGGTTCCAGCCGCGTGCACAGGGTCGCGCATTCCAGATCAAGAAGCGCACCAGCCACGTGACTGTGGTTGTTTCAACCACGCAGAAGGGTGGGGAGAACTAAATGGGACAGAAGATTAACCCGAACGGTTTCCGTCTCGGCATCACCACCGATCACGTTTCCCACTGGTTCGCTGATTCCAGCAAGCCAGGCCAGCGTTACGCTGACTACGTGAAGGAAGATGTCCAGATCCGCGCCCTGCTGTCTAACGGCATGGATCGCGCTGGCATCGCCCGCGTCGAGATCGAGCGTACCCGTGACCGCGTACGTGTGGATATCCACACTGCACGTCCAGGTATCGTCATTGGTCGTCGCGGTGCAGAAGCTGACCGTATTCGTGGCGAGCTGGAAAAGCTCACCAAGAAGCAGGTTCAGCTGAACATCCTCGAGGTCAAGAACCCTGACATGGAGGCCATGCTGGTCGCCCAGGGCATCGCCGAGCAGCTTGCTTCCCGCGTGGCTTTCCGCCGTGCGATGAAGAAGGCAATGCAGTCGGCAATGCGCGCTGGTGCCAAGGGCATCCGCGTTCAGTGCTCCGGTCGACTTGGCGGCGCAGAAATGTCCCGCAAGGAGTTCTACCGCGAAGGCCGTGTGCCACTGCACACCCTGCGCGCGAACATCGACTTCGGCAAGTTCGAAGCCAAGACCACCTTCGGCCGTATCGGCGTGAAGGTCTGGATCTACAAGGGTGACGTAACCGCCAAGGAACTGGCTGCACAGCAGGCTGCTGCTCCAGCTCGTGGCGGCCGCGGTGGCGGCAACGACCGTCCACGTGGCGGCGAACGCCGTCGTCGTAACGATCGCAAGGGCGCTGCAGCTCCGGCTGCGGAAGGAGGACAGGCTTAAATGCTTATCCCACGTCGTGTGAAGTTCCGCAAGCAGCACCACCCAAAGCGTTCGGGTGCTGCCAAGGGCGGTACCACCGTTGCTTTCGGTGAGTACGGCATCCAGGCGTTGACCCCGGCTTACGTGACTAACCGTCAGATCGAAGCCGCTCGTATCGCCATGACCCGTTACATCAAGCGTGGCGGTAAGGTCTGGATCAACATCTACCCAGACCGTCCGCTTACCAAGAAGCCTGCCGAAACCCGCATGGGTTCCGGTAAGGGTTCGCCGGAGTGGTGGGTCGCCAACGTAAAGCCAGGACGAGTCATGTTTGAACTCGGTGGCGTCAGTGAAGAGGTAGCTAAAGAGGCATTGCGTCTTGCAATCCACAAGCTGCCAATGAAGGCACGCATCGTGCGTCGTGAAGGTGGTGAATAGGGATGTCTATCGGCTCGAAAGACCTTAGCATTGAGTCCCTGGACGGCTTCGATACCGCTCGTTTGAACGAGGAATTGAAGAAGGCCAAGGCAGAACTGTTCAACCTGCGTTTCCAGTCGGCTACCGGCCAGCTGGATTCCCACGGGAACCTGAAGACCATCAAGCGCGATATTGCACGCATTTACACTGTGCTGCGCGAGCGCGAGCTGGGCATTCGTCAGGATGTCGTTGTTCCGGTTGAAGAAACCAAGAAGGATTCCAAGTAATGAGCGAGAAGGAGAACGGTGTGGATAACGCTACCGAGCGTAACGACCGCAAGACCCTCCGTGGTTACGTGGTATCTGACAAGATGCAGAAGACCATCGTCGTAGACGTTGAGGACCGTGTTAAGCACGCCCTTTACGGCAAGGTCATGCGTCGCAACAAGAACGTGAAGGCTCACGACGAGAACAACGACGCCGGCATCGGCGACTTGGTTGTCATCGCTGAGACCCGCCCGCTGTCTGCTGACAAGCGCTGGCGTCTCGTTGAGATCGTGGAGAAGGCTAAGTAAGCTTTCGCTTCGATTTCACGGATCTCGTGATTGAAGAATGCCCCGAACACTTCGCAAGAAGAGTTCGGGGCATTTCTGTCTTAAAAAGCAGTGAATAAAATGCCACACTGGACTATGGAACAGATCAGGAAACTGCGTCCCGCTGGCCTTGTCAACTCCCCAGCTTTCAGCCACGTAGCCATCGTCCAGCCGGGTGCCACGACTATCTATGTTGGCGGGCAGAACGCTGTAGACGGCACAGGGCAGCTGATCGGAGCCGGGGATGCCGCAACGCAGGCGACCAAGGCACTGGGAAACGCCAAGCTCGCACTGGCGGCGGCCAGCGCGGGATTCCAGGATGTTGTGCAGTGGAACGTGCTGCTGGTGGAAGGAACCGACGTCATCAGCGTCTATGGAGCCATAGGCGAACAGTTGGCAGCCACTGAACCACCCCTGGTGTCTGCAGCCTTCGTCGCGAAGCTCGGTGTGCCAGGTGCGCTGGTTGAAATCAGTGCCGTGGCGGCGGTACTGCCGGACTAGGTCCGGCCCTTTCGATAGGTATCAGGGGAGTAGCCCAAGACTTTGCGGAAGTCTGCCGCTAGATGGGCTTGATCCGCATACCCCATTTCCGCTGCGATGCCAGCGATAGAAACTGCAGTGTCTGCGCGCAGCCGATGAGCAGCCTCTTGCAAACGGTACCGCCGAATCACCGCCAGCGGAGCCAGTCCCAAATACCTTTCCGAAATCCGTTGCAGACTGCGTGTACTGAGCGACAAGCGATGGGCCAGTTGGGAGACCCTTACGATTCCGCGCTCCGCTGCGACGGTGTCGAGCAGCTTATTAGCTTGGAGGCCAGAACTTGTGGCTGCTGGAAGGTGAGCGGTGAGCCACGAATCGAAGAGCTCGGCACAGGCCGAACCGGAGTTCCCGTGGCCGGGTTGAGTCTTCATCCTTGTTATCGAGGCCAGCAGCCCAGGTGCGCTGAACTGGATTTCCTGGTCCAGCAACTCTGCGGGGGACACATTGAGAGCCTGCGCAGCCGCTGGGCGCAACAAGGCGGAGACTGCCCAACTGCTCCCGGCCAGGTCGCGGTGCGAAGCGCCGCTGGCCGGGCCGGAAAGCGTAATGCCTCCTGGCTCAATAACCAGATTCATTTGCGGAAAGGGCAGGAGTTCTTGCCGTGAGGTACGTCCGGGCGCGATGTTCCAATCCACCAGCCAAAACCAGGAGACCAATTCCTGCAGTCCTGGACCGGGGGAGAATCGCTCGATTGCCGGTAGCCGGGCAGGATAGAGAACGCCTCGCGGATCCGGTGCTGATTCCATGGCCTCTACCACCCGTGCAGGTTGTCGCATATCTACAAGAACCAGCGTGCCACACAGACTTAGCCTAGGGACATGGAAAATCAAGATGAAGTCACGCAAGGTGTGACGGGAATGCATACAACTGCCGGTGTCCCTCATGGATTCACCAGTCTGACGCCATTCTTGGCTGTGCCCAACGCAAGGGCAGCGCTGGGATTCTATGAAGAAGTATTCGGTGCGACAATGGTAGATTCCACCGAAATGGGAGGCGTTGTCGTGCATGCAGAAATTGCATTCGGCAATGGCCGTTTGCAGATCGGGGAACCTTCGCCGGCCTACGGACTAGTCAGCCCGCCAGCTTCGCCGAATGCCTGCTATTCCTTGGGTTTCTACTGCGAAAACGCAGATGAGGTGGTGGCCAGGGCCGAGGCTGCCGGTTCCAGTATCCGAGAACCACTGGGCAACTTCGTCTCGGGTGACCGCTTCGCTTCGATTCTGGATCCCTTCGGTGTGCGCTGGTCCATCATGTCCAGGGTGGAAGACCTGTCGCTGGAAGAGAGCGCCCAGCGCGTCGCGCAGTGGGCCTCGCAGCAGTCATGAAGAAGCCAAGGGCAGTCGCAATCGCATCGAGCCGCTATCGTACCTAGGCGGAAGTGTCCTTGCCGGAATTATCATCTGCTTCGAATAGGCTCGGATGATGATGACGATGACGCGTGCCCGAAAACCTTCCCTGGGATGGCCTATGGGTTCGCTTCTTGTTGCTTCCCTAGCTATAGGCATACTCCCGTATCTGGGTTTCCCCGGTGCAGGATTGATTCCCAAGCTTCAGGCATTCCAGCCATATCTGTTGCTCTTCCCGGCAGTGGTTCTGGTTATCGGGCTACTGCGCAAGCAATGGCTCATCAGCGGGTTCGTGCTGGTGTTCCTGCTCTGCGGTACACTGCCCAACGTGCAATGGAGCTCTCCCGCTGGCCAGACCGGAAACGGCAGCTCCGAGCTGGTTCTCCTATCGTTCAATGCCCTGAAGGCAGGAGCGAATCCGGCGCAGCTCGCTGAACTGATCAGGGACACGGATCCGCAGATTCTCGTCCTTGTTGAAACCAGCGAACCAATGCACCAGCAACTCGCAGGGCTGGACGCGCTGGATGGATTTGGCTATCGGAGCCAAGAGGCACCCGCCGGGGGAGAACGGGATACCGTGATTTTCTCAAAGTACCCATTGCAGGAACGCTCCACCGATCTGGATTCAGCGGACACCGGTTGGTACTCCTTGCCGGTTGCCGATGTGCAGGCACCCGGTGGGATCGTGCGGGTGGCCGGCATCCATGTCTATCCGCCGGTTGGCGATGCGCAACGATGGAGGCAGGGCTTGGAAGCAGTCATCGACTGGTCGAATCAGCAGCGTGATCATCCCGTTATCCTTGCTGGCGACTTCAACTCAGTTCGCTCCCATCCAGGATTCCGTGCCCTGGGACACGGGTATGCGCAGGCTGATGGAATCTGGCCCCGCGCGACCTGGCCAGCCAGCCGGAGCTTCCCGCCATTGATCGGCATTGACCATATCGTGGCGAGGGGCCTGTCCATCACGGGCTCTTCTTCTCACATCATCGACGGCTCGGATCATCTTGCGGTGAGCGCCACGGTCGAATTCCGTCGCTGAGCAATGATTCCTGCCGGTGACGGCCGGATGCTGGAGCTGCCCAGGGCTGACCGAAAAATAATTTCACTTTTGGCGATTCAGCCGCTTTTTATCTTCTGTGGCGCATGGGCTACCTCGAATGGCACTCTGATGCCACCGCAAGCGACCAGTTGCCCAGCTGGATGGCAGTACCAAAACCCCGAAATTCAGCGAATCTGCGGTGTCCTTGGTGTGACGAACGACGCTCGCTTTTCTCTTACCACACCATTTCGGATTCGCGCCACTCTAGGCTAGACTTAAGAATCTGTGCGCATCATGCCCGGGGACTATCCACCTTCGACATAATGCAGTGCGGTCCAAATCCGTTTGGCCGCGCAAGTGCAGCCTCGATATTTTACGCCTCGGCCCTGCCGGCATTTGGGATCAGCATTCGGTGCGCCCGCGCCAGTGGGGGTAAGCGATACGTATCGTGGAGACCATATCCGTTCCGCAAGGCTCATTCATGAGAACCAGCGAGACGACAGGAGTAAGAAGTGATTCAGCAGGAGTCGCGACTTAAGGTTGCCGATAACACTGGTGCTAAGGAAATCCTTACCATTCGTGTTCTTGGTGGCTCGAAGCGTCGCTACGCAAGCATTGGCGACACCATTGTCGCTACCGTCAAGGATGCAATTCCTGGCGGCAACGTAAAGAAGGGCGACGTCGTAAAGGCAGTCGTCGTTCGCACCAAGAAGGAAATCCGTCGTGCAGACGGTTCCTACATCAAGTTCGACGAGAACGCTGCAGTGATCCTCAAGGGTGACGCTGCCGATCCTCGTGGTACTCGTATTTTCGGCCCAGTGGGCCGCGAGCTTCGTGACAAGAAGTTCATGAAGATCGTTTCGCTGGCTCCGGAGGTGCTGTAACCATGGGCGCAAAGATCAAGAAGGGTGACCTGGTTCAGGTCATCGCTGGCAAGGAACGTGGCTTGCAGGGCAAGGTCCTGAAGGTCATTACCGAGTCCAACCGCGTGCTGGTCGAAGGCGTTAACCGCGTCACCAAGCACACCAAGGCAGGTCAGACCGAATCCGGTTCGACCACCGGCGGCATCGAGGTTGTCGAGGCTCCAGTGCACGTTTCCAACGTTGCAGTGGTTGACCCAGAGACCAAGAAGCCAACCCGCGTCGGCTTCCGCGAGGAAACCGTAGAAAAGAACGGCGTGTCCAAGACTGTACGCGTTCGTTACGCCAAGGCTTCCGGAAAGGATCTGTAATGACTGAAGCAGCCACCAAGATCCAGCCACGTCTGAAGGCTAAGTACGCAGCTGACATCCGCCCTGCCCTGCAGGAGCAGTTCAACTACGCCAACCCAATGCAGGTACCATCCCTGACCAAGGTTGTCGTGAACATGGGTGTTGGCGAAGCAGCCAAGGACTCGAAGCTCATTGAAGGCGCCGTACGCGACCTGACCGCAATTACCGGTCAGAAGCCAGTGGTTACCAAGGCCCGCAAGTCGATCGCACAGTTCAAGCTGCGCGAAGGCATGCCAATCGGTACCCACACCACCCTGCGTAACGATCGCATGTGGGAATTCGTCGACCGCCTGATCACCCTGGCACTGCCTCGTATCCGCGACTTCCGCGGCTTGAGCGACCGCCAGTTCGATGGCAATGGCAACTACACTTTCGGTCTGACCGAACAGTCGATGTTCCATGAAATCGATGTGGACAAGGTTGACCGCGTACGTGGTATGGACATCACTGTCGTTACCACCGCCAAGACTGATGACGAAGGCCGTGCCTTGCTTAAGGCTCTGGGCTTCCCATTCAAGACCAACAACTAATCTCACTACGTTACAGGTCCGCTAAGGAAACCGTAACGAGGAAGGGCTGAAGCCCACATGTCTATGACAGATCCAGTCGCAGATATGCTGACTCGTCTGCGCAACGCCAACTCGGCTTACCACGACACTGTGTCGATGCCGTCGAGCAAGCTGAAAGTGCGCATTGCTAACATCCTCAAGGAACAGGGCTACATCGCCTCGTTCGAGGAAGTAGCAGCAGAAGTCGGCAAGACTCTGACTATCACTTTGAAGTACGGCCCATCGCGCGAGCGTTCGATCGCTGGCGTACGCCGTATCTCCAAGCCAGGTCTTCGCGTTTACGCAAAGTCCACCAACCTGCCTCACGTGCTCGGTGGTCTTGGTATCGCTATCCTGTCCACCTCCTCCGGTCTGCTTACTGACCGTCAGGCTGCAAAGAAGGGCGTGGGTGGGGAAGTCCTCGCCTACGTCTGGTAACGGGAAAGGGGAAACATACAATGTCACGTATTGGACGTCTTCCGATTTCCGTACCTGCCAACGTTGAGTTGAACGTCGACGGCCAGCTGGTCGCCGTCAAGGGTCCTAAGGGTGAACTTTCGATCACCGTTAAGGCTCCAATCACCGTTGCCAAGGACGAGAACACTGTTACCGTCAGCCGCCCGAACGACTCCCGCGAGGCTCGTTCGCTGCACGGTCTGACCCGTACCTTGATCAGCAACATGATCACTGGTGTAACCGATGGTTACGAGAAGAAGCTCGAAATCCACGGTACCGGTTACCGCGTACAGGCTAAGGGTGCCGAGCTGGAGCTTGCTCTGGGCTACTCGCACCCAGTGAAGGTTGCTGCCGTTGAAGGCATCACCTTCTCGGTCGAGGGCAACAACAAGATCACCGTTGCCGGTATCGACAAGCAGCACGTCGGTGAAGTTGCCGCTAACATCCGCAAGCTGCGCAAGACCGAGCCTTACAAGGGCAAGGGCATTCGCTACGCTGGCGAGATCATCCGCCGCAAGGTCGGAAAGGCTGGTAAGTAATCATGGCTATCGGAATCAAGGGCAAGAGCAAGTCCGCTCAGCGCGGTCGTCGTCATCAGCGTTTGCGCAAGCACATCGTTGGTACCTCCGTTCGTCCACGCCTGGTTGTCAACCGCTCGGCTCGTCACATCTTCGTACAGATCGTAGACGACTCGCAGGGTATCACCCTGGCCAGCGCATCGACCATGGAAGCAGATCTTCGCGCAAGCGATGCCGACAAGACCGCAAAGTCCAAGCGCATTGGTGAGCTCGTTGCAGAGCGCGCCAAGGCTGCTGGCATCGAAGCAGTTGTCTTCGACCGCGGTGGCAACAAGTACCACGGTCGCGTGGCTGCTGTTGCTGACGGCGCACGTGAAGGTGGGCTGGCACTGTGAGCGAAGCAACTAACAAGAAGGAAACTCAGGTGTCTGAAGCTACTGAAGCAGTCGAGACTGCATCGGCTCCCGCTACCGAGAACGCAGGATCCCGTCGCGGCGAAGGCCGCGGTCGTGGTGAAGGCCGTGGACGTGGCGAAGGCCGCGGTCGTGGTCGCGACCAGAAGGATAGCCGCAACGAAGACAAGGACAAGTTCCTTGAGCGCGTTGTAGCTATCAACCGCGTCTCCAAGGTCGTCAAGGGTGGTCGTCGCTTCAGCTTCACCGCACTTGTGGTCGTTGGCGACGGCAACGGTATGGTCGGCGTTGGCTACGGTAAGGCCAAGGAAGTTCCTGCTGCTATCGCAAAGGGCGTAGAAGAGGCCAAGAAGTCCTTCTTCCGCGTTCCACGCGTTGGCACCACCATTCCACACCTGGTCAAGGGTGAGGCCGCCGCTGGCGTTGTCTTGCTCCGTCCAGCAGCTCCTGGTACCGGTGTTATCGCCGGTGGCCCAGTGCGCGCCGTGTTGGAATGCGCAGGCATCCACGACATCCTGTCGAAGTCGATGGGTTCGCAGAACCAGATCAACATCGTTCAGGGCACCATTGCTGCACTGAAGGCTCTGGAAGAGCCTGAAGCTGTTGCAGCTCGCCGCGGTCTTCCGCTGGACGAGGTTGCACCAGCAGCAATGCTGCGTCACATCCAGGCCCAGAAGGCAGGTGCTTAATCAATGGCTAAGAACATTGTTCCAAGCGATGCCAAGCTGGCAATCACCCAGGTCAAGTCCATCATTGGTGGAAACCAGAGCCAGCGCGACGTTGTTCGCTCGCTGGGTCTGAAGCGCATCGGTCACACCGTTGTTCGCACCGCCGATCCTGTGACTGTTGGCATGGTCAACAAGGTCCCACACCTGCTGAAGGTCGAGGAGGCGAAGTAGAGATGGCTGAAGAAAAAGCACTTAAGGTTCACCACCTGCGCCCAGCTGAGGGTGCCAAGACCGCTAAGACCCGCGTGGGTCGCGGTGAGGGCTCCAAGGGTAAGACCGCAGGTCGCGGTACCAAGGGTACCAAGGCTCGTTACCAGGTGAAGGCAGGCTTCGCAGGTGGTCAGCTTCCGCTGCACATGCGTCTGCCAAAGCTGCGCGGCTTCAAGAACCCATTCCGCGTCGAGTTCCAGGTTGTAAACCTGGACAAGATCTCGGAACTGTTCCCAGAAGGTGGCGAAGTCACCGTCGAGGCACTGGTTGCCAAGGGCGCCGTTCGCAAGAACCAGCCTGTCAAGGTGCTGGGCACCGGCGACATCACGGTTAAGGTTGACGTGAAGGTTAACGCCTTCTCGACTTCCGCTTCCGAGAAGATCGCTGCTGCTGGCGGCTCGGCAAACACCCTCTAATACAGGGTCAAGCCTTTGAATGGTCCCGGTTCGCGTTGAGCAATCAACGTGAACCGGGACTTTCTTTTTCTCTCGGCGAAACATTCTAAGATTTCTTATAATTGCTTGGCTGATTAGTCGGTTTAGGATCATTCCTGCAAACATTTGTGTGCATTTCGTGTGGCGCATTTGGCAGGATTGCCTAACAGACCGCTAGAATCGTTAGGTCTGGGAAGAATCTCTTCCTCAGGCTCAAGCACTTACTTCAGGAGGACGCTTGTTCAGCGCCATAGCCCGAGTTTTTCGGACGCCTGATCTGCGCAACAAGTTGCTGTTCACGCTTGGGATCATTGCGATCTATCGTGTCGGTGTATTCATTCCCGCTCCGGGCATTGATTACAGCAACGTTCAGCAGTGTCTGGCAATGGGTGAAACCACCGGTGGACTTTATTCATTCGTGAACCTGTTCAGCGGCGGCGCCCTGTTGCAGGTCTCGGTCTTCGCAATGGGAATCATGCCGTACATTACTGCGGCAATTATCGTCCAGTTGCTGCGTGTGGTGATCCCGCACTTCGAGGCCCTGCACAAGGAAGGCCAGGCCGGCCAGGCCAAGATGACGCAGTACACGCGTTACCTGACCATCGCCTTGGCACTGCTTCAGGGAACCACCTTGGTCACCCTGGCCCGTACCGGCAGCCTGTTCCCAAGCTGTACCCTTCCGCTGGTCCCGGATGACTCGTTGATTGTCATCCTGCTGATGATCATCACCCTTACCGCAGGCACCGGCCTGATCATGTGGATGGGCGAGTTGATCACCGAGCGTGGCATCGGCAACGGCATGTCCATCCTGATCTTCATCTCCATCGCTTCGGGTTTCCCATCCTCGATGGGCGCCATCTTCCAGGCGCAGGGCATCATGACCTTCATTGGCGTGCTGCTGGTGGGCTTGTTGATTGTTGCTCTGGTGGTCTTCGTCGAGCAGTCCCAGCGACGTGTTCCGGTGCAGTACGCCAAGCGCACCGTGGGACGCCGCACCGTGGGCGGCACCTCCACCTATATTCCTTTGAAGCTGAATATGGCGAACGTGATCCCAGTGATTTTCGCCAGCTCCATCCTGGCTTTGCCGCAGATGATCGTTCAGTTCAACCAGAACGATGATGGCACCTTGCCCCAGTGGGCGATGTGGCTGCAGGAGCACTCGGCGACTTCATCGCCGTGGTACATGCTGGTGTACACCTTGATGATCATCGGCTTCACCTACTTCTATGTTGCGATTACCTTCAACCCTGAAGAGGTCGCCGACAACATGAAGAAGTACGGCGGATTCATTCCGGGCATTCGTGCTGGTCGTCCGACCGCCGATTACCTGCAGTACGTGATTTCCCGTATTACCTTCCCGGGCGCGTTGTACCTTGCGTTCGTTGCGTTGATCCCGCTGATTGCCTTCGTGCTGTTCAACGCTGACCAAAGCTTCCCATTTGGCGGTACATCGATCCTGATTATGGTTGGTGTGGGTTTGGAAACCGTCAAGCAAATCAATGCTCAAATGCAGCAACGGAACTATGAAGGGCTTCTGCGATGAGTCGACTGCTTATTATTGGACCACCGGGTGCCGGCAAAGGCACCCAGGCCGTAAAGATCTCCGAGCGCTTGGACATTGTCGCCATCTCGACCGGCGACATCTTCCGTGCCAACGTCAAGGGCGGCACCCCGCTGGGTCTCGAAGCCAGCAAGTACATTGACAACGGAGACTTTGTACCTGATTCGGTCACCAACAACATGGTTGAAGACCGCCTGAACCAGGACGATGTCGCCAAGGGCTTCCTGCTCGATGGCTACCCGCGCACCAGTGCGCAGGTGGACGCGCTGGATGCGATGCTGGCCAACAAGGGCATCGCCCTGGACGCAGTGCTGCAGCTGACCGCTGATGACGACGAGCTGGTAGCCCGTCTGCTGAAGCGTGCGCAGATCGAAGGCCGCGCCGATGACACCGAAGAGGTCATCCGCCACCGCCTGGGCCTGTACAACGACGAGACTCGCGTCGTTGTGGAGCGCTACGAGGAACGCGGCATCGTGCGCAAGGTCGACGGCCTGGGCGCTATCGACGAAGTCACCGAGCGTGTTCTTGCAGCGTTGAACGTCAACGCCTAGACACAAGCGTTACAACGCGCAGGGACCGTGCAGCAACAATGGATGTTGCAGCCCGGTCCCTGCGCACTTTTTGCATTGATGGACCTTGCGGTTGCCGGCAGCGGCACGCGGCAAGGACATCACACTTTGAGGCAGGGGAATCACATTGGCTTTAGGACAGCCGAAAATCGAGTACAAATCCAACTCCGAGATCCTGAAGATGCGCCAGGCCGGATTGGTGCTGGCTGAAGCGCTGGACGAAGCCGTTGCGATGGCTCGGCCCGGGGTGCGGACCGAAGAGATCAACCAGGCCTTTGGCAAGGTGCTCGAACGCCACAACGCGACCAGCAACTTCCTTGGCTACCATGGCTTCCCAGCGAACATCTGCGCTTCGGTCAATCACGAGGTAGTCCACGGCTTCCCATCGGACTACGAGCTGAAGGACGGCGACGTGCTGAAGATCGATGGCGGCGCCATTATCGACGGCTGGCACTCCGACTCGGCACGCACCGTGCTGGTGGGCGAGAACATCGACCCAGCTGACCAGCGCCTGAGCGACATCACCGAGCAGGCCATGTGGGCCGGCATCGCCGCGGCGGCCAACGCACGCTTCATCGGCCAGATCGGCCAGGCCATCGATGACTTCGTCACCAGCCAGCCAGGCGACGAGCTGGGCATCCTCGAGGATTACTGCGGCCATGGCATCGGTTCGCAGATGCACATGGCACCGGATGTGCTGAACTACAACTCGGGGCACCGCGGCCCGCGCATCAAGCCGGGCATGTGCTTGGCCATCGAGCCAATGCTGGTTCGCGGTGGCATCGAGACCTCCGTGCTGGAAGACGACTGGACCGTTGTCACCAACGACAAGTCCAACGCCTCGCAGTGGGAGCACACCGTGGCATTCCACATGGGCGGCATCTGGGTATTGACCGCGCACGATGGGGGAGCGGCCGGGCTGGCCCCATTCGGCGTCACCCCATCGCCGATCCAGGGCTAGCACCAGCCGGCAAATCATCGGATCCAGTACGCCACATGGCTGTGGCGTGCTGGATCTAACATTTTAAATGTCAATGAACGATTGGCACTGTGTGGACTAATGCCGTATCGTTGTTTGTTGGTTCCTGATTTAATTGCGCCTAAAACCCTCGGGTTTTCGGTACAGGGATCAAGGACCAGAACCAATTACTTGTTGGTGGAAATTGCCAACAAAAAAAGTTAGCGGGGAAAATGGGCAAGAAGGAAGGCGTCATCCAGGTAGAGGGCACCGTCTCGGAAGCACTGCCGAACGCGATGTTCCGCGTGGAGCTGCCGAATGGACACGTAGTGCTCGCCACTATCTCGGGTAAGATGCGTCAGCACTACATTCGAATCCTCCCAGAGGACCGAGTGCAGGTTGAAATGAGCCCATACGACCTCAACCGAGGTCGCATCGTTTACCGCTACAAGTAAATCTGCAGAATCCAAGACTTTCCCAGCGTGCGAAGCACAATCTTGTGCTACGGCCGCTGAATGATGTTCTTGGACAAAGCTTTTTACTGCTCCACATTTAACTGCAACCGCAAAAGGACAAAGCCTTGAAGGTTAACCCTAGCGTGAAGCCGATCTGCGACAAGTGCAAGGTGATCCGTCGTAACGGCGTGGTCATGGTGATCTGCGAGAACCCACGCCACAAGCAGCGTCAGGGCTAATTCCGTTTTTACGGGATTCCCACGCGTAGTCAATTAGGCAGTATCAGCTAGGACGAAAGTCCTGGTGTACCCCCGGATTCGGAGGCCGGGGCCGTGAGCAATCACGGAAGGTACTGCTCCAGACCTCCGTTCGTTGAAAGGTAGCCACTTGGCTCGTTTAGCAGGCGTGGACATTCCACGCGAGAAGCGCGTAATTATCGCGCTGACTTACATCTACGGCGTGGGCAAGACCCGTGCAGAAGAGACCATCGCAGCGACCGGCATCAGCCCGGACACTCGCGTCAAGGATCTCACCGATGACCAGCTCGTGCAGCTGCGCGACTTCGTCGAAGGCACCTACAAGGTTGAAGGTGACCTGCGCCGTGAGGTTCAGGCTGACATTCGCCGCAAGGTTGAGATCGGATCCTACGAAGGTATTCGTCACCGTAAGGGCCTGCCGGTCCGCGGTCAGCGCACCAAGACCAACGCACGTACCCGTAAGGGCCCGAAGCGTACCGTCGCAGGTAAGAAGAAGACTCGCTAAATCTTAGCGATCTAGTTCAAATACTTTTTTCGTAGGAGAAGAAATGCCCCCAAAGACTCGTGGAGCGGTACGTAAGCCGCGTCGCAAGGACAAAAAGAATATTGCGCAGGGACAGGCGCATATCAAGAGCACCTTCAACAACACCATCGTATCGATCACCGATCCGACTGGCGCTGTTATCTCGTGGGCTTCGGCCGGCGAGGTAGGCATGAAGGGTTCGCGCAAGTCGACCCCATACGCTGCCCAGATGGCTGCTGAGTCCGCTGCAAAGCGCGCTCAGGAGCACGGCATGCGCAAGGTTGACGTTTTCGTCAAGGGCCCAGGCTCGGGACGCGAAACCGCGATCCGTTCGCTGCAGGCTGCTGGCCTTGAGGTTGGATCCATCCAGGATGTTTCCCCAAGCGCTCACAACGGTTGCCGCCCATCGAAGCGTCGCCGCGTCTAATTGATTCGCTAGGCTTAGCCTAAGAAGTCACCGAAGCATTCACTCGTGGGTGCTCCGGTGACTATCTTGGACTTATTAGCCTGCAAAAAGACGAACGGCCACCTCAGGCTACCGTCGTTTCCACCCCCGTGAGGCGTCATATAGCGGACGCTCGCTGAAAGGAAATGTAAGTGCTCATTACGCAGCGCCCAACCCTGACCGAAGAAGTAGTTGCCGAAAACCGCTCCCGGTTCGTTATCGAACCACTGGAGCCAGGCTTTGGCTACACCCTTGGTAACTCGCTCCGCCGTACCCTGCTCTCTTCGATTCCTGGTGCTTCTGTCACCAGTGTTCGAATTGACGGTGTACTGCATGAGTTCACCACCGTAGCCGGTGTCAAGGAAGATGTCACCGAACTGGTCTTGAACATCAAGAACCTGTCGGTATCTTCCGAGCACGACGAGCCAGTCGTTGCCTACCTGCGCAAGCAGGGCCCGGGCATCGTTACTGCAGCGGACATCACCCCTCCAGCAGGTGTGGAGTTCCACAACCCTGATCTGCACATCGCCACCCTCAACGCCAATGGCAAGTTCGACATGGAACTGACCATTGAGCGCGGCCGTGGCTATGTGTCTGCCGCTCAGAACAAGAACATTGATGGCGAGATCGGTCGAATCCCAGTTGATTCGATCTACTCCCCAGTGTTGAAGGTGACCTTCCGCGTGGAAGCAACCCGTGTCGAGCAGCGCACCGACTTCGATCGTTTGATCGTTGACGTGGAGACCAAGGAATCGATCACCCCGCGCGATGCAGTTGCATCCGCAGGTACCACCCTGGTTGAGCTGTTCGGTTTGTTCCGCGAACTGAACACTCAGGCTGAAGGTATCGAAATCGGTCCATCGCCAACCGATGCAGCTATGGCTGCTGACATGGCGCTGCCGATCGAGGATCTGGAACTCACCGTTCGTTCGTACAACTGCTTGAAGCGTGAGGGCATCCACTCTGTGGGTGAACTCGTAACCCGCTCCGAGGCCGACTTGATGGACATCCGCAACTTCGGTGCGAAGTCCATTGACGAAGTCAAGGCCAAGCTGGTTGAACTGGGTCTGGCCCTGAAGGATTCCCCTCCAGGCTTCGATCTGGCCGCTCGTAGCGCCATCGACGATGGCGACGAATACGACGAAGGTCTGTAAGACCCGCGTCTAGCGACACACTACTTCATCCGACTGAACGAAATATTCGTCCAGTACGGGTTATTCATCTAGGAGAACCACAATGCCTACCCCTACCAAGGGTCCGCGTCTCGGCGGCAGTGCAGCACATGAGCGATTGATTTTCGCTAACATGTCGGCACAGCTCTTCGAGAACAAGAAGATCACCACCACCCTGACCCGTGCCAAGCGTCTGCGTCCACACGCAGAGCGCCTGATCACCTTCGCTAAGCGCGGAGACCTGGCTTCGCGTCGCCGCGTCCAGGCCGTCATCGCTTCGCGTTCGCGCACCAACAAGTCGATCGTTCACGAACTGTTCGAGAACATCGCACCAGCAATGGCAAACCGCGAGGGTGGCTACACCCGCATCACCAGGATCGGTAACCGCAAGGGCGACAACGCTCCTATGGCTGTTATCGAGCTCGTGATGGAGCCAGTTTCGCCAAAGCAGGCTGTCGTCAAGGAAGCCACCAAGGCTACCGAGAAGGCTGCTGAGACCGAAGAGGCCTAAGCCCCTTCGAGCTAATGCTCTCTCGCCTGCAAAGGCGAAAAAGATTCCCGTTGGATCCGCAAGGAACCAACGGGAATCTTTTTTTATGCCTGTTTGCGTGAAGACGCGGGTGATCTTGCCCGTCAGTTGGAGGGCAGGGGCATCCGCATCTTGGAATTGCCTAGCTGAACGAATCCATGTCCGGGCAAGCCGTATTCAGGTATTCGGTAGCCTCGGAAGCCTCAGCCGTATCCAGTTCGGCGATCTTCTGCGAAATTTCCATCATGTTGCTGCTGTTGCCCTCAGCCATCAGGCCAGCCATTTTCTTGGTCTGTTCCGATGCCGCATTCAAGGACGTGGCAAGCTTGTTGTCCTTCGTGTTCTCAGCGGCTTCGCCCAGGATGGAATCGAACTCGTTCATGATCTCGGCATAAGCCGATGTATCGCCAGCCAAGAGCTCTGCGCTGGAGTCCTCCGCCTTCTTCTGCAGTCCGCGTTCAGCCACCTGGTCGTTGATGTAAACGCAGGTTTCCTCGGTGGACAGTTTGCCTGCACTGCAACCAGTGAGCATGACAGATGCAAGGGTGAGCGCAGCGGCAGATGCCGCGAACTTTTTCGACATTGAGATCCTTAGACGATGATGATCCGATGGCCCAGCACGTGAGGCACCGATAAGTACCTGTTTATTCTATAATCAGGAGTTATTACAGGCAGTGTATGACATGAGCGGATCGGCAAGCAGCGGTTTCCTAAGAAGCGGACCGATCAGGTTCAGAAGCGGAAGCTGGGCACGTTTCACGCACATAGTCGGTGTATTGATCTTGCAGTCCGCCCTCGGCTGCCTCAACGTCTGACGCGAGCGTTGGATCGTCAAAGGAGCGATTGGCAATGAGGTCAATGAAGTCTTGGTAGTTTTCGATTTCGGACCGCAATGCAGTGCGCAAGTGCCTATCGCCAGTTTGCTCGGAGACTTCCCGGTAGATGCCGATGGCTGTTTCCATAGCCTCAATCGCAGGTTGTGAATTCTGCGCAAGAATTCCCATATATGCCAGCGCCCACTTTTCCTCTATGGAATGCTCTACGGCCAGTTCATTAATGAGGGCGCATGATTGCTTTGTGCTCAGCTGTCCCGAACTGCAACCGCTTAAGCAGAGCGGGACAGCAGCGGATATCGCGATAAAGCTAACTGCATTCCTGAACATGGCGAGTCCTTAGAATGGTGCTGGTGAACCAGCCGCCTGCGTGGCAGGTCCGTGGAATGCACATCGGCTACTTCCGGCAGCAGCTCTCGTTTTGGCGCCTGTGGATAACGGCGTGAAGGCGGGCACTTGATTCGACGGTTGCGCGTCTGCTTACGCATAATTGAATACATGAGTACTCAGCCAGAAAGCATCGATCCAATGGGCACCACCGCATTGGGGGCCACTGCAGCACCAGCATGGATCCGCATGCGCATGGTGCTCGGATACGACGGTGCCGCCTATAGCGGTTGGGCTCGCCAGCCCAATGTCTTGGGCGTGCAGCAGCTGGTTGAAGAGGCCCTGGAAATGATGATCCGGCGCCGCGTGCGCGTGGTTGTTGCCGGACGCACCGATGCAGGTGTGCATGCCCGCCACCAGGTGGTGCACTTCGATTTGACCGAGGAAGAATACGCGGGACTGCCACGCAAGGCGCCCTTGGCTCCCGGTCCTGCGCTCGTACGCCGCATCAACGGCATCCTTGGCCGTCAAGATGGTGCCGTTTGGGTGCATGAAGCCGAACGCGCACCAGAAGGCTTCGATGCCCGCTTCTCCGCGCTGGCCCGCCGCTACTCCTACCGGATTGCCGATGGGCAGCAGCGCTGGGATCCACTGACCCGGCACCTGACGACGTGGCACCGTGAAGAGCTGGATGTCGAGGCGATGAATCGCGAGGCGCAAAGCGTGCTGGGCCGCCACGACTTCTTGACCTACTGCAAGCCCCGTCCGCATGCCACGACCATTCGTACCCTGCAGGAATTCACCTTCACCCGTGGAGCCGACGGCTTGGTACTGGCCCATTTGAAGGCCGATGCCTTCTGCCACAACATGGTCCGTGCGCTAATCGGTGCCGCGATGATGGTGGGGGACGGGCGTGAGCAACCGGGGTTCCTGGCCCAGCGGCTGGAACAGATGGTCCGCGACTCCAAGACCAAGCTTTCGCACCCGCGGGCCCTGGTCCTCGAAGAGGTCTACTACCCAGAGGCTGAAGAACTGGCAGAACGAGCACTCCTGACCCGCGCACGGCGAACCGAAGCTGAGGTTGACGAAGCCTGCATGGAAAGCTGATTAGCCGATAATCCCCGGGATCTTAAGGGTGTTGTTGCTCACGACGTACATGCTTTTTTGGCCGGAAACACTTTAATCCGCTAAACTTTTATGAGTTGTGTATGTCCACGTTCGACACTACACGCCCAAGCGTGACGGCTTAGTTGCATAGTCGCTGGTCTGCTGGGTGTGCGAACAATATATGGACGGCCGGTTATCATCAGTCCTCACCTGGCGTACTGGTCTAAACACAAGAACAACACGACAGTGCCTGTCACTGGGGGATCTCACCGCCTTCAGCCAAGCGACTGTTTGACCAGAAACGAATCAACGTAAGGCAATTACTGTGCGTACGTACACCCCAAAGCCGGCTGACCAGACTCGTCAGTGGTTTGTCATTGACGCCACCGACGTAGTACTCGGCCGTCTCGCCGTCCAGGCCGCAACCCTGCTGCGCGGCAAGCACAAGCCAACCTATGCTGCACACATGGACATGGGCGACCATGTCATCATCATCAATGCAGACAAGGTTGCACTGACCGGTAAGAAGCTGCTGAACAAGCGCGCTTACCGCCACTCCGGTTTCCCAGGTGGCCTGAAGAGCATCAACTACGCAGACCTGCTGGAAAAGAACTCAGTACTGGCTGTTGAGAAGGCCATCAAGGGCATGCTGCCTAAGAACAAGCTTTCCGATGCCCAGCTGTCGAAGCTGAAGGTCTACCGCGGCGCCGAGCACCCACACGCTGCTCAGTCGCCAAAGGCACTGGAAATCACCCAGGTCGCTCAGTAGTCCTGGCCCCGAGAAGAAATACTTAATAGGAGATTATCGTGGCTCAGAACGCTGAAGAAACCACTGAATTCGAAGGCGAGACCCCTTCGACTTACACCACCGAGACCTCTGCTTCGGCTGTAGTTGCCGAAACCGAGCGCGCTCCGCTGACCGTTCCAGGTGCAGCAGTTGGCCGTCGCAAGCAGGCTATCGCCCGCGTTCGCCTGGTACCAGGCACCGGCAAGTGGACCGTTAACGGTCGCACCCTGGAGAACTTCTTCCCTAACAAGCTGCACCAGCAGGACGTCAACGAGCCTTTCAAGATCCTTGGTCTTGAGGGTGCTTACGACGTTATCGCTCGTATCAACGGTGGCGGCATTTCCGGCCAGGCCGGTGCACTGCGTTTGGGTATCGCTCGCTCGCTGAACGAGATCGATCGCGATGCAAACCGCGCAACCCTGAAGAAGGCTGGCTACTTGACCCGTGACGCACGCGTCATCGAGCGCAAGAAGGCTGGTCTGAAGAAGGCACGTAAGGCTTCGCAGTTCTCGAAGCGCTAAACCTTGCTTCAAGGTCTTTCCAAAGGCCCTGGCATCCTGCAAAGGACGCCGGGGCCTTTGGCCTTTTAACGCAGAAGACTGCAAGATCCCATTAATCTTTTTTCATCTCACTGCCAATGCGGGACCTTAAGCCGTTTAAATCAATGCAGAGGGCATATGATTGAAGGCGATGGCAAGGTTATTTGGGACCGATGGGGTCCGAGGAAAAGCAAACGAACTGTTAACTCCCGAGCTCGCGCTGGAACTGGCGCAGGCGGCATCGGTGGTGCTGGGCTTGAGCCAGCCAGAGGACGGCTACAAGCCGGTCGCTGTGGTTGCCAAGGACCCGCGCATCAGTGGTGACTTCCTGTCTGCCGCAATTGAGGCCGGCCTGGCCGCCTCCGGCGTAGACGTCATGGATGCCGGCACGCTGCCGACTCCTGCGGCGGCATTCCTGGTAGGGGACCTGAACGCCGATTTCGGTGTCATGATCTCCGCCTCGCACAACGCGGCTCCGGATAACGGTATTAAGTTCTTGGCCCGTGGCGGCAAGAAGCTGGACGATGCGCTGGAAGATGCCATCGAAGCCTGCTTGAAGATGCCAAAGCCACGCCCAACCGGTGGTGAGGTAGGTCGGGTCTCGCGTTTCGCCGACGCTGAGGACCGCTACATCATGCATCTGCTGCAGGCACTGCCCAACCGGCTGGATGGCATGAAGGTAGTTCTGGACTGCGCCCACGGCGCTGCTTCGGGCTGCTCCCCAGAGGTGTTCAAGGCTGCCGGCGCCGAGATCGTCGTGATTGGCGCAGATCCAGACGGCATCAACATCAATGATGGCTACGGCTCCACCCACCTGGAGAAGCTGCAGGCCGCTGTGCTGGAGCACGGCGCGGACCTGGGCATCGCGCACGACGGCGACGCTGACCGCTGTCTTGCAGTAGACCATGAAGGCACCGTCGTCGACGGTGACCAGATCATGGCCGTGATGGCACTGGACATGAAGGACCGCGGCGAACTCAAGGACAACACCCTGGTTGCCACCGTGATGAGCAACCTCGGCCTGACCCTGGCCATGGAAGCAGCAGGCATCACTGTTAAGCAGACCGGCGTGGGTGACCGCTACGTGCTCGAAGGCATGCGCGAAGGCGATTACTCCCTGGGTGGCGAGCAATCCGGCCACGTGATCTTCTCCAAGCACGCCACCACCGGCGACGGCGTGCTGACCGGCCTGATGATTGCGGCCCGCGTGAAGGCTACCGGCAAGACCCTGAAGGAACTTGCTGCCGTGCTGACCGTCCTGCCACAGGTGCTGATCAACGTACGCGGCGTAGACAAGGCCAGCGTTCCAGAATGCGAACCGCTGCAGCGGGCAATTGCCGCTGCTGAGGCACGCTTGGGCACCACCGGCCGTGTGCTGCTGCGTCCGTCGGGGACCGAGCCAGTAGTTCGCGTCATGGTCGAGGCGGCTACCCACGAGCAGGCCCAGGCCGAAGCCGAAGCTCTGGCAGGATCGGTCAAGGAGCATCTGGCCCTCTAGGCCCAGTAGCTTCCCAGCAACCAACACGTAAATATCAAGAAAACTCACACCCCCGCAGCGCGTTCCACGCCGGAACAGGCTGCGGGGGTGTGGCATGCTAACTAATAGAAACTGATATCGGTTCGCGTTCTCGGAGAGAAGGACTTTCGTGACTTTACGCATCAGCGTGATCGGCACCGGCTACCTCGGTGCAACCCATGCCGCCTGCATGGCTGAACTGGGCTATGAAGTCATTGGACTGGACGTAGACAAAGCCAAGCTGGAAGCACTGGCCGCTGGCGTTCTGCCCTTCCACGAGCCAGGCCTGCCAGAACTGCTGCGCAAGCATGTGGCCTCCGGACGCCTGCGCTTCACCGACAGCTACGCAGAAGTCGCTGCCGGCGCGGATATCCACTTCATCACCGTGGGCACCCCGCAGCGCGCCGACTCGCAATCAGCAGACATGTCCTACGTAGACGGTGCCGTGGATTCGCTGCTGGAGCAAATCACCGGCGAAGCGCTGATTGTCGGCAAGTCCACCGTGCCGGTGGGCACCGCACGCCGGCTGAGCGAGAAAATTGCCCAGGACGCCAAGAACGGAAGCAGCATCGCGCTGGCATGGAATCCAGAGTTCCTTCGCGAAGGCTTCGCCGTCCAGGATACCCTGCGCCCCGATCGCCTCGTCTACGGCCTGGAGCATAAACGCGGACTGGAACTGCTGCGCAAAGTCTATGCACCGATCCTTGCCTTGGATACTCCGGAGATCGCCACGGACCTGGAGACTGCAGAACTGGTCAAGGTTGCAGCCAACGCCTTCCTGGCTACCAAGATTTCTTTCATCAACGCCTTTGCGGAGGTGACTGAAACCGTAGGCGGCGACATCAAGGTCCTTGCCGACGCCATTGGCCACGATAAGCGCATTGGACGCCGTTTCCTGAACGCTGGAGTGGGCTTCGGTGGCGGTTGCCTGCCCAAGGACATTCGAGCCCTCCAAGCACGCGTCAGCGAACTTGGCCTGAGCCAGACCATGGGCTTCTTGGCTGAAGTCGACCAGATCAATTTGCGACGCCGTGACCGCGTGGTCTCGCTGGCCTCGCACATGCTGGGCAATGAGCTGGCAGGCAAGCATGTCTGCGTACTCGGCGTGACTTTCAAGCCGAACAGCGATGATGTGCGGGACTCGCCAGCACTGGATATCGCCGTCCGCCTGTACAACGAGGGCGCTGAAGTCTCGGTCTACGACCCAGAAGGCAACGCCAACGCTGCCGGCCGTTTCCCGCGCTTGAACTACGTTGATTCCTTCAAGGAAGCGGCGAAGGATGCGGACCTGACCTTGGTGCTGACCGAATGGAATGAATTCCGCGAACTGAATCCGTCGGATCTGGCGGATGTAGTGGCCAACAAGCAGCTGATTGACGGGCGCAACGTCCTGGACCGCCCTGAATGGCGGAATCAGGGCTGGACTGTTACCGGTCCGGGTGAATACTTCGAGCTGGGCAACATGGCTCCGGCAACTACCTCGATTCCGGTACAGGCTTCCTGAAGCTAGCTGCGGTACGCGACCGCAACTGCAAGAGAGAGCGAGCCTCATGGCATACACTGTGGTCACCGGCGGTGGTCGTGGCTTAGGAGCCGCGATTGCGGTGCGTCTAGCCACCGACCGCAACTTGATCATCGGCTACAGGCAGGATGAGAAATCGGCGCAGGCAGTGGCAGATAAAGTCCGTGAGCTCGGCGCTATTTGCCATGTCCTGCAGATCGACTGCGCCAATGAAGAATCAGTGGCAAGGTTCTTCGCCCGAGTGAAGGACATTGGTGAACTTGAAGGACTGGTAAACAACGCGGGATCAGCGACGGCCATCGGAAATCTGGCAGACAACGAGTTGACCGATATCGCCGCGGATCTGAACGTGAACCTTCTGGGCCCAATTACCTGCATTAAATATGCGCTGCCCCTGCTCCGGTCACATGGCGGTGGTGCAATCGTGAACATTTCATCGGTGGCGGCTGAATCCGGAAGCCCCTTTACGTACGTGCATTACGCTGCAGCCAAGGCCGGAGTAGAAGCCTTGACAGTGGGACTGTCCAAGGAACTGGCTAAGGACGGCATCCGAGTGAATGCGGTTAGCCCGGGAACGCTTTGGACTGAATTCCATGAGGATCCACAGCGCCCTGCGCAAATCGCCGAGACGATCCCGATGGGACGCGCAGGCAAGCCGACAGAAGTAGCCGGTGCGGTGGCTTGGCTATTGTCTAGCGAAGCCGCCTACACCACCGGCAGCGTTCTCAAAGTTTCTGGCGGCCTCTAGAGGGACCCAGAGCCTAGAAGCCGAACTGCTTCATGACCTTAGGCAGGTTCTCGATCAGGCGCGAAGCATTGACAGTTCCCTCTGAAGCGGTCACCCGGCCCAGGTGGCCATGAATGTAAGCGGCACACGCGGTCAGTTCCATCATGCGGCGGTTAGGCACGGTTCGCAGGCCTTCGGTGCCCGTGAGCGAGCTGTCGGAGAGCATGTAGCCCAGGATGCCGGTCAGGACATCGCCGCTGCCTGCAGTGGCCAATTCTGGTGCCGAGTGGCTCACCATCAGGCTGTCGCCATTGGGGGCCACAATGTAGCTGGTTGGTCCCTTGAGCAGGACCACGGCGTTGTATGCCAGGGCGGCCCACCGGGTCCAGCGAATCGGGTCCTGGGAAATCTCATCGGGAGTGATCTTCACTCCAGCGCGGCTGAGCAGCATGCGCAGTTCCTTGGCATGAGGCGTCAGCACGCGAGGCTGCTCGCTTGGGCCGGCAGGAACGACTTCCAATCCGGACGCGTCAATGACGGCCGGCTGCGGGCTGGTAAAGACATCAGCGATGGCGCCAGTCGGGGGAGTGCGTCCATCCAAGCCCGGGCCAATGGCCCAAGCCTTGATCTTGGCGCCCTTGCCGTGAATCTGACGGCGGGAGGAAGACAGCGCTTCCTTGATCTGCTCATCATCCAGTGGCACGGACTCCGGCACGGCGACGGCCATGAGCGGCTGAATGGATTCTGGCACGTGGGTGCGAAGCAATCCGACGCCGCAGGCTACAGCGGCCTTGGCGGTCAGCTGAGCAGCTCCGGGATAAAGGCCGGAACCGGCGATGAGTCCCAGGACTCCACGCTGGTACTTGTGCCGTCCGGCATCCCGCCAAGAGCGGTGCTGGTCCAGCAGCTCGCGAGTGGCCACCTCGTCCACAAGCTGCGTTCCAGCTTGGACGGAAGAAAAGTCGAATTCGAGATCTGCCACGGTAATGTCACCGGTAACCAGCGGTCCGTCTACAGACAGAAGACCGGATTTCATGGCACCGAAAGTTACCGTGCGTTCTGCGCGAAGAACAGAGTCCTGCGCAACGCCCGTTTCAGGATCCAGGCCTGAAGGAATATCGCAGGCCAACACCCGTGCGCCAGCAGGAAGCTTCGGCAAATCAGAGCCGGCACGGTATCCAAGGCCGTAGATGGCGTCAATAATGAGCGAGGCATTAGCTAATTCGCCTTGACCGTCGGAGAGGTCCAGCACGGTACCGCCGGCAGCTTGATATGCTGCAGCACCTTCGGCATGGATCTGTTCGTGGCACTGCAGAGCCAGAGTGGAAATCTTCTGCAGTTGGAGCTCTGCCAGTGCATACAAGCCATCTCCACCGTTGTTGCCCGGGCCGATAAGCGCCACCACGAAAGCCGGATCGGCGCTGGAATTCTCGATCAGCATGGCGACTGCCGTTGAAGCCAAATGGGCGGCTGCTTGCTTCATTAAGCTGGTCTCGCCCCGCTTGGAGTTCTCCTGGGCTTCAACCGCACGAATTTGCGCAACACTGTAGACAGGAATCATAAGACAAACAATACTCAAGGCACCTGTGCGATGCCCTATTTAATGAGATGCGTGTCGTTATTCTTTCGTCGTGGCGTTGGTGCCTAGCGTTCTGCAACCACCATTGCGATAGCCATATCTCCATCGTGGGACATGGTCAGATGCCATGATTTGATGCCACGCAGCTCGCTGGCAGCGGCCACTGAACCAGTGTTGTGAACCTGGGGATCACCGGCTTCATCTTTGCGGATAGTGCAGTCCTGCCAGTTCATGCCCGCAGGAGCTCCCAGCGCCTTGGCGATGGCTTCCTTGGCCGCGAAGCGGGCCGCCAGGGATCGCAGGGGCAGGCCCCGCTCTTCTTCGGTGAAGAGCCGTTCACGCAAGCGTGGAGTCTTCTCGAGCTGGCGGCCAAAACGCGGCACATCAACGATGTCCACTCCAATTCCTGCAATCATGCCTATCAGTTTATCCAGTGCTTGCAGGGCATAAAAATTGCGGGCATTCTCGGAAAGGGAATGCCCGCAATTCTGGTGCTCGGTGGATTACTCCACGGTCACCGACTTGGCCAAGTTGCGTGGCTGGTCGACATCGAAGCCCTTGGCGGATGCCAGTTCGCAAGCGAAGATCTGCAGTGGCACGGTGGCCAGCAGAGGCATCAGCAGGGTTGGGGTTTCTGGCACGTAGAAGACCCACTCGGAGAAGTCCTTGACCGCAGCATCGCCATCTTCGGCAATAACCAGGGTCTTAGCGCCACGGGCGCGCACTTCCTGGATATTGGAGACAACCTTGGAGTGCAGCGAGTCGCGACCACGAGGGGAAGGAACTACGACGAACACTGGCTGGCCATCGTCGATCAGGGCGATAGGTCCGTGCTTCAGCTCGCCAGCGGCGAAGCCTTCAGCATGGATGTAGGCGATTTCCTTGAGCTTCAAGGCGCCTTCCATTGCTACCGGGTAGCCTACGTGGCGGCCCAGGAACAGCACGGAGTTGGCATCTGACATGTTGCGTGCCAGATCCTTGATCTCTTCCGCGCGGTCCAGGACGTCCTGGATCTTGGAAGGGATCTTGCCCAGGTCGGCAAGGATGTCCTTGATCTGGCCCTGGAACAGGTTGCCGCGCAGCTGCGCCAGGTACAGGCCCAGCAGGTAGGTTGCGGTGATCTGTGCCAGGAATGCCTTGGTGGAAGCCACAGCAATTTCCGGACCAGCGTGGGTGTACAGCACCGCATCCGATTCGCGTGGGATGGTCGATCCGTTGGTGTTGCAGATCGACATGGTCTTGGCGCCCTGCTCCTTGGCGTAACGCACAGCCATCAAGGTGTCCATGGTTTCGCCGGACTGGGAGATCGAAACGATCAGGGTCTTTTCGTCCACGATTGGCTCGCGGTAGCGGAACTCGTGGGAGAGCTCAACTTCTACCGGGATACGGCACCAGGACTCGATAGCGTACTTGGCCACGGAGCCGGCATATGCCGAGGTGCCGCAAGCAAGAACAACAATCTTGGAGATTTCGGCCAGTTCCTCTGGAGCGATACGCAGTTCGTCCAGGGTCAGTCGGCCATCAGCGTCCGAGCGGCCCAGCAGGGTGTCGGCAACAGCTGCAGGCTGGTCGAAGATTTCCTTCTCCATGAAGGATGGGAAGCCGCCCTTTTCAGCGCTGGCTGCATCCCAGTCAACGGTGAATTCCTTGCCTTCGGCCGGGTTGCCGTCGAAGTCGGTGATGGAATGGTTATCCGGGGTGATGGTTACGATCTGGTCCTGGCCCAGTTCTACGGCACGACGGGTGAAGTCGATGAAGCCGGAGACATCCGAACCCAGGAAGTTTTCGCCATCGCCCAGACCGAGAACCAGAGGGGAGTTGCGGCGAGCCGCAACGACAACACCTGGGTGGTCCTGGTGAACTGCCAAGAGGGTGAAAGCACCTTCGAGCTGCTGAACAGCAAGCTGCATGGCGCGGGTCAAATCGCCTTCGGCCTCGGAGCTGTAGAGCTTGCCCAGCAGAGCTGCGGCAACCTCGGTATCGGTATCCGAGAGGAATTCAACGCCCTCGGCTGCCAAGCCGGCCTTGATGCCGGCGAAGTTTTCAATAATTCCGTTGTGGATCATGGCAAGCTTGCCACCATCGGCCAGGTGTGGGTGAGCGTTCTGATCGCTCGGACCACCGTGGGTTGCCCAACGGGTATGCCCAATGCCGGTCATCGACTTAGGCAATGGGGACTCGGCAATTTCATTTTCCAGATTGACCAGCTTGCCGGCCTTCTTACGAGAATGAATTGCGCCATCGGCAACAACAGCGACACCAGCCGAGTCGTAGCCGCGGTATTCCAACCGACGCAAACCTTCAATTAGAACGTCGAGGGCGCCATGATCGGCGACCTGGCTCGAGGTTCCTGCATATCCAACAATTCCGCACATGGGAAAAATCCTACCGGTTCAATGCCCATCGATGGGAATAATCGTGTCGGAGCACTCAAAATTACCTATGTCTTAGATCACCAGTCGGCCGTTTTTTGACTAATCCAATTGCCTTGTTGATGTTGTTAATTGGGATGTGGAGCATATTCTTGGCAGAATTTACCCTCGTGGAACCACACGGAACACTTGAAACGCCTATCTCGCCTTTCGTTGAACTGGAGCGCGAGACATGGGCGCGCCTGTCCAATCAAATGGAACAGCCGCTGAATTATTCGGACATTGAGCGGCTACGCGGCCTCGGCGACCAGCTGGACTTGCAAGAGGTCCGGGACGTCTACCTGCCACTGAGCCGCCTGCTGTCGCTTTATGTTGAGGGTGCCGGCGCGACGCATCAGGCAACCACTACCTTCTTGGGCGAGCAGACCAGCCGCACACCTTTTGTCATCGGCGTCGCCGGCTCGGTTGCCGTGGGAAAGTCCACAACTGCCCGTGTTCTGCAGGAAATGCTGCGCCGCTGGCCGCATACGCCTGATGTCCAGCTCATAACCACTGATGGCTTCTTGTACCCGAATGCCGAGCTTGAGCGCCGCGGGATCATGCACCGCAAGGGGTTCCCCGAATCCTATGACCGGCGGGCGCTGCTGCGCTTTGTCTCGGCGGTAAAGTCTGGTGCCCCAGAAGTAAGTGCTCCGGTCTACTCGCACCTGACCTACGACATCATCCCGGGGGAGCGCAATGTAATCCGCTCACCGCAGGTATTGATTGTCGAGGGACTGAACGTATTGCAGCCTGCTCGAACCCGTTCCGATGGAACCGTGGGCCTGGCCCTGAGCGACTTCTTCGACTTCTCCGTCTATGTGGATGCGCGTACCGCGGATATCGAAGAGTGGTACATCAAGCGGTTCATGCGTCTGCGCTCCGGTGCCTTCTCCGACCCTGCCAGCTACTTCCACCGCTATGCCCAGCTCACTGATGTCGAGGCACGGGAAACTGCTCACGGTATCTGGAAGCGCATTAACGAGCCGAACCTCAGGGAAAACGTCTTGCCTACGCGCGGGCGGGCGCAATTAGTACTGCGCAAGGCGGCGGATCACTCGGTGCGCAGGATGCTATTGAGGAAAATCTAGGCTTCTTCAGCTGATATTTAAGCTAACGATTTCTGTGAGCTTGCCGAACTATTACAGATCGGAGCCCAAATTCGTAGTCGTGCTGTGATTTTCCTGTGTATGCTCTAACCATGCTAAAAGGTTTCCGCGATTTTATTATGAAGGGCAACGTTGTCGATCTGGCCGTTGCTGTTGTTATCGGCGCTGCCTTCGGCGCCGTAGTCACCGCCTTGGTCGATAATGTGCTGATGCCATTGATCGCCGCCCTGGTTGGATCTCCAAACTTCGACAGCTTCTTGTTGCTAACCATTGACGGCGTTGACATCAAGTTCGGTGTCTTCCTGACTGCACTGGTCAACTTCCTGCTGATTGCTGCAGCTGTCTACTTCGCGCTGGTTCTGCCAATGACCAAGCTCAACGAGCGACTGGCTGCACGCCGCGCTGCCGGTGCAGAAGAGCCAGAGGAAGAAGTAGATCCACAGCTGGAGCTGCTCGCCCAGATCCGCGACGAGCTGAAGACTCTGCGCTAAGCCCTGACAAATATCCGTCTCCAAGGGGCGGACCCAGCAACACAGTTGCTTGGGTCCGCCCCTTCCGACTTTAACTCGCACTATGTGCCGAACTGCGCACGGGTGGACAAGGCAAGCGGAACCGAAAAGTGCGAAGATGATTAGGTGAACTCTGAAGCGCTTGAAGAAAGCAACCTGACAAACAGCACCAGCGGTGCACAGGCTATCGGATTTGAACGTCGTGCAGTCATTGACTTGTCGGCCATCCGCAACAACGTCAAGCAGATTTCTGATGTTGTAGCCCCAGCTGCAGTTATGGCCGTCGTCAAAGCAGACGCCTACGGCCATGGAGCTATTCCCGTAGCCAAGGCCGCCTTGGAGGGCGGCGCCCGCTGGATCGGGTGTGCCCATGCCACGGAAGCTCTCGCCCTGCGTGAAGCGGGCATCGATGCTCCCATGATGGCCTGGCTGCACACCGAGGACACCCCATTCGAGGCCGCCATTGATGCCGGTCTTGATCTGGGAGTCTCAGGCTGGGAGCTGGAATACGTTGCCGCCGCAGCACGTGCCGTGCAGACACCGGCACGTATCCACATCAAGGTGGACACAGGACTTGGCCGCAATGGCTCCACTATGGATGCCCTGCCTGATCTGTTGAACCGCGCCAGCGACTTCCAAGAAGAAGGACTGCTGCGCGTAGTTGGCATCTTCTCCCACCTCGCGGTCGCAGATGAGCCAGAGCGGCCCGAAACGGACGAGCAGCTGGAAATCTTCAACAAGGCCATAGAACTGGTAGAAGCAGCCGGCTTCGATCTTGAAGTGCGCCATATCGCCAATACGCCGGGTATCCTTTCGCGACCTGATTCGCACCACGACATGGTGCGCTTGGGGTTGGGCCTGTATGGCCTGAGCCCCTTTGAAACCGACTCGCCAGAAAGTTTCGGCCTGCGTCCAGCCATGACAGTGAAGACCCGCGTGGCTAACGTCAAGAAGGTCCATCCGGGGCAGGGCGTGTCCTACGGCCTTAATTACAAGACTGAAGCGGAGACCTACCTCGGGCTGATCCCCATGGGCTATGCAGACGGTTTGCCGCGCATCGCAACAGGTGCGCCGGTAACAGTTAACGGACGCACCTACCCGGTACGCGGACGCATCGCCATGGACCAGTGCGTCATTGATCTGGGCGCGGACATCAAGCCTGAGGACTTCCTCGGCGCCGAGGCGATTATCTTCGGTAAAGGCGGGCAGTCGGTGAACACTTGGGCCTATGCGGCGAACACCATCAACTACGAAGTGGTAACCCGCATTTCTCCGCGCGTGCCCCGCTACTACATCGAGGGCAGCTGGGGTGAAGCCGGTGAGTAACCCGGTGCGGGAATTCTCCTGCCAACTAGATGACCTCACTGTTACCGAAGCGCTGGGGGAAGCTCTTGGTGCCCAGCTCAAAGCCGGAGACTTGGTGATTCTTACCGGGGCCTTGGGCGCTGGTAAGACGACCCTGACTCAGTCACTGGGCGTGGGACTGAATGTACGCGAGGGAATCATCTCGCCTACATTCGTTTTGGCCCGCCAGCACCCGGCGCTAGGCGATGGCCCCGGACTGATCCACGTGGATGCCTACCGCTTGAAGGGCCACGACGACGTGGACACCCTGGATCTCGAATCAACGCTGGCTGATTCAGTCACCGTTGTGGAGTGGGGGCTGGGCAAGGTGGAACATCTCACGGACTCGCGTCTGGAAATCCAGCTGGACCGCGAAGCCCTGGCCGCACCGAGTGCCAACCCGTGGGAAGAATCGGAGGAAGAGCTGGACGAGCCGCGGTTGTTCAGCCTGAAGGGGATCGGCCCGCGCTGGGACGAGGACACCTTTGCCCAGTTGAAAGACACTTTGCTGTCTGCAGTAACTGCGCAGCACACGGAAGAGAAGCATGCCTAACTACTTAGCTATCGACACCTCCGCCAACGCATCGGTGGCACTGGTTGACAAAGCCACCGGTTTAGTTGTCGACCAGCGGGTTTCATCCAAGGGGAACGACCAGACCGAAACCCTGTCGGCATACGTCAAGGAACTCTTGGACGCTCATGGAAAGAAAGGCCAAGACCTTGCTGGCATTATCGTTGGCGTAGGGCCGGGCCCGTTCACCGGCCTGCGCGTTGGCTTGGTTGCCGCGCGTACCTTCGGCTTCGTATGGCAGGTACCCGTGCATGGTGTGATGTCCTTGCATGCGCTCGCCGAACAGGTGCTGGATGCAGGCGAGGCTCCGGCACAGTTCATTGTGGCTTCCGATGCGCGCCGCAAAGAAGTGTACTGGGCTCGCTACGACCAGGACGGAGCCATGGTTGATGGCCCGCATGTTTCAGCTGCTTCAGCCCTTCCTGCATTCCCGGTCTACGGCATTGGCGCCGGAATCTATGCCGAGCAATTGGAAGAAGCCGGGGCCAAGCCCATGCCTGAGTCCTTTGAATGGATTGCAAACGCTGGCTACCTCGTCCGCCGAGGCATAAGCGATCTGGCTGCGGGCAAGGATCTGTCTGACACTTCGCCGCAGTACCTGCGTGAATCCGATGCACAGGTTCCGGCGTTCATGAAGCAGGCTAAGTGATGAACGAGGCGAACCAGGTCATCCTGCGTCCCATGGTTGCCGAGGATCTGCTGGCCGTCCACGAGCTGGAACAGCAGCTGTTTCCCGAGGATGCATGGCCACTGGCTGGTTTCGAATCCGAGCTAGCGCAGCGCGACACCCGCACCTACTGGGTCTATGAAGACTCTGGTCGAGTTATCGGCTATGCCGGCCTGTGCGTGGTTTTGCCGATTGCCGATGTGCAGACCATCGCCATGCACCCTGATTACCAAGGTCGAGGCCTGGGACGCAAGCTATTGTCCCTGCTGATCAAGACGGCTGGTGAGAAAAATGCACTGGATGTGATGCTCGAAGTCCGCTTTGATAACCCCACTGCTATTGGCCTGTATGAATCCATCGGATTCACCACCATCCACCGCCGCAAGGGGTACTACAAAGGCGGGGTTGATGCACTAATTATGAGACTCCCGCTGGATGCACAGCAAGGACAAGAGGAAGAACGCAACGCATGAGCATCACCGAACCCGTAGTACTAGGCATTGAGTCCTCCTGCGATGAAACCGGCGTGGGCATCGTACGCGGCAACAAGCTTCTGGCTAACGCTGTCTCCAGCTCCATGGATGAGCATGTACGCTTTGGTGGCGTGATTCCCGAGATCGCTGCGCGAGCACATTTGGAAGCCTTCGTGCCTACCTTGCAGTCCGCCTTGGATACCGCGGAGCTGACTCTTGAGGACATTGATGCCATCGCCGTGACCAGCGGTCCCGGCCTGGCCGGCGCCCTCATGGTTGGCGTATCAGCGGCCAAAGCCTTGGCCCTGGCTACCGGCAAACCGCTGTACGGGATCAACCACTTGGTTGCTCACGTAGGTGTTGGCGTTCTCGAAGGAACCGTATTGCCGCCTACTTTCGGGGCACTGCTGGTCTCAGGCGGGCATACCGAAATCTTGAAGGTCACTTCGCTGACTAACGACGTGCAGCTGTTGGGCTCCACAATTGATGATGCAGCCGGTGAAGCCTATGACAAGACTGCTCGTTTGCTGGGTCTTGGGTATCCAGGTGGACCGGCTATCGACAAGGCGGCCAAGGATGGAGACCGAAAGGCATTCCGGTTCCCTCGTGGCTTGTCGCTGCCGAAGTTCGTGGGCAGTGCCGAGAATCCTGGCAAGCACCGCAACAACTTCTCGTTCTCAGGACTGAAGACTGCTGTAGCCCGCTGCGTCGAGCACTTCGAGGCCAACGGAGAAGAAATTCCTGTCGCTGATATTGCTGCGTCATTCCAGGAAGCAGTCGTTGACGTGATCACGTCGAAGGCAGTCCGGGCGATGAAGGAACAGGGACTGAAGACTCTGCTTCTGGGCGGGGGAGTGGCGGCGAATACCCGCTTGCGTGAACTTCTGGCGGCCCGATGTGCCTCTGCGGGCATAGCCTTGGTGGTTCCTCCGTTTAGTTTGTGCACGGACAACGGCGGAATGGTTGCAGCTCTCGGCGCGCAGCTGGTTGCTGATGGCGTTTCTCCGTCTGGGCTGGAATTCGCAACCGACTCTTCGCAGCCGGTAACGAACATCGTTTTGAATTCTCGAAGCTAGACACCTGAGCAACCTCAGTTTGGGGCCACCACGTACAGGCGGTGGACCCCAAACTAATTTCTAGGGTTGTCCATCCTAATCGGCATTCGTAGTCAAGATCTGTCGGTCCAAGACTAAACAAAACTCCTAACGGGGTCATGAGCCACTGAGTGGAAAAGCGAACAGCAAGACCTCTTGCACCTATGTACGTCTATGTGTCTCAGGGTAATGATTCGTCATAGCATCACGTTGCGAAGGCTTCCTAGCCCGATCTTGCAAACCAGTCGCAAGAAGAAAATGAACTATCTCGTCCGGGGCATCCACCTCTAGCTAGGCATTGATTGCCTTTTGCGTCCTTCTCCCGAGGTGTAGGTGATCTTGTCAATAGTCTCGGGAAGACTTGGCGATGAACTGAAATCTATCGGTCCATTTGCAATCGCTTCACGTTGTAACTGCTCGTGTGGTTCGGCGTGCGCATGATCGATTCGACGGCATTGATTTGGTCGTCGTCGCTGATTCCGGTGTCTTCGAATAGCTCGTTGATCTGCTTAATCTGTCCGTCGAAAGTGCGTAGGGTCGTCTCCCGCACAACGCCCGAATCGGCTGCAGTCACCTCTCGATTCCCTTGCCTTGCCCACCCACTAGCTCCAGGTCCTGTGCTTCTTGCACCTCAGGGCATAGTGGGTGAGCGCCGCATCGGAAAGGTCCAAGCTGTTGCCGGTGGCTGTGGTCTGCAGTGCCTTGGCCAGTAGCTTCAGGTAGATCGCGAATTTCTCGATTCGGGTGCTGCCGTAGTCGATGACCTGCGAGAAGAAGTCGTAGGACTTGTTGAAGGCGCCCGCGGTTTTGCGGAATTCGACTGGTTGTTCCGGTTCCAGAGTGTTGTTATCCTGCGTGGCATTCCTGCGGCGGTCGTGGAATACGTCGATGGGAGGTTGCAGGTGTGAGTCCGAGCCCTTGTGGTTGTGTTGGGCTACCCACTTCGTGGCGACCTGGTCCACGTCCTTGTCGCTGTAGCTCCCCATCGAGTCCGGTTTCATGATCATGTCGAAGATGATGCCGAGTTGGATTCCTCGTGGATGGAGGCGTCTTCGTAGAAGGTCTGGAACGCTTTACAAATACGCCGGCCATGGTTTCCAGCTGTTCGATAATTTGCCGTTACCAGTTTCGCTGCGGTAAAAAAGTCTGGGCAAGACGAAATCGCTCATTCGTCGGTCGGTTTCGTCTTGCTCAGAACTTGTCTTGGCTATGGAAGCGGCAGTGGCCCTTCGATCGGTTGTCCCTGAGTACCCATGTCGATACCCAGATCCTTGGAGAACACGGTGCGGGTTCCGGCGTAAACGCTGTTCTTGTTCTCGTCGAGTTCGAAGACCCGGGCGCCGCGTAGGTGATGGTTCTCGGTCCCACCGAGGCCGTAGGTGCCGAAACCGGTACCTGGACCGTAGCCGAGCTCGATGCCGTAGTAGTCACCCATGTAGGTGTTGATGTGGTTGTGCTCCCACAGTGGTATGTGGAAGAACATTAGCGACTGAACCTTGCCGTAGCGGTTTTCGGTGGCTATGGAAGCTTCGCGATACCAAGCGATCTGCTCGGGACGGATCCAGTCGTAGGACATGAGGCCCTCGAAGTCCTGGCCGCCAACAGTCTTTGGAGCGTAGCGGTTCGAATCAAGCAGCCAGATGCCAAAGACAGGTTTGGCGCTCTTCGAGGAAGCGAGCAGCAACTGGGAATTCGATTCGCCAACAATCTTGTCATTCTTCGAGTTGGCATTGAACTCATAGCCTCGGATGAAGTTCAGGATCTTTGCCTCGTCCATGCCTGTGCCATTGGGCATTGAATCTTCATCGTGATTGCCGAAGGTAAGTGCCCAAGGGATACCGCGGGACTCCATCGGCTGCACGACGTTGTTGATAGCCTGCTTGCCTTCGGTAACTGTTTGAGAGGAGCCATTGATTACATCGCCGTTGATCAGGGCGAAGCCGGGCTTCTCGGCATCCAGAACCTTCTCCATCAGCTCAATGGTGCGACGATCGGTGCGCGGTCCATCCTGGGTGTCATTGAACTGAACGATCTTGAACTTGCCATCTGCCGCGAATTTCAGTTTTGGCCTGGGACCCGTTCCCGGATTCTCAGCCGGTGCTGGGGATGCAGTTGCGCTGTTGGCGGCGAAGAGTCCAGTGATAGCGGCTGCGGTGCCGGCAACCAATATCCCGCGACGTGGAACAGAAGACGATGTTTTCATGGAGACCTTTCAAAATGATTCTGTGATTCGCCGTGTAATTATCGTGGCGACAATGTTTAGATCGTAGGAAGCCAGAGTGACGAAATGAAGAAATTAAGTCATCGACAATAGGTGTGCAACATAAATAAACCCAATGCAGAAGTTGCGCATTTTTGACATTCCTTACTCAAACGAGAGCGGGGTGGGATGTCGTCGAATTCGACAACATCCCACCCCGCTTCGCCTAATAGTCAGCTATGAGTTCATGGCAGCTTTTGAATGACGCATGAACGGGTCACCATCTACCTGCTGATCATCTTTTTTGAGAGCGAAGAATCCGTAGATCCCAGCTAATAGCACAACTAGAGAAATCACGATGAAGGTCTGCTGGTAGCCCATACGGTCATGGAGCGCACCGAGGGGAGTGGACAGAATGACGTTGCCAATCTGTGCCGATACTTGGAACCCAACCATGTATAGGGTTGCCGACAGTGCCGGATTGAAGTGCAGCGTGAAGTAACGGAAGATCGGCAAGATGAATAGCGGTGTCTCAATGGCATGCAACATCTTGATTGCCGAGACCAGCACCGGATCGTCAACCAGGGCGCAGCCGATGATGCGGACAAACATGATGGCCACTCCCAGTAGCAATGCTGAACGAATGCCTATCCGGCGCATGACCAGGGGGATGATGCCAAGCATGGCTGCTTCAACGAACACCTGAACTGAGTTCAAGATTCCGTATACCCGCTGTCCGGTCTCGGGTGATTCAAATAGGCCGGTGTAGAACTCGGGGAACATCTGCTGGTCGAAGACGGTGTAGAACGTCCAAGAGAGCATGACGAACAAGATGATCAGCCAGAGACTCGGCAGACGGAATAGCCTGAACATTTCACGAATTGTCGGTGTAGTTGCGGGGGAAAGAATTTTCCTGCCGGAACCGGCGGCGATCACTGGCTGTCTATTGGTACGGCCCAGCACCAGCAGCAGGAGATGGGCCAGGCCCAGAACGGACCCGATCCAGAAGTTCAGCATGGGGTTGATAGTGAACAGGAAGCCGGCCGCCAATGCGACCAGAGCGTAGCCAAAGGACCCCCACATGCGGGCCTGCCCGTATTCAAAGTTGAAACGGCGACTGTAGCGTTCGGTCAAGGCTTCAAATAGCCCAACTCCGGCTAGGAAACCAGTTGACAAGACAATGGCGCCAATGAGCACGCCGGCCATGAACTGGGACTGCAATAGTGGCTGGTAGACCCACGTGCAGAATGGCCCGATCAGGGCGGTCACCGAGGCAAGAATGGTGGCCAGATGCTTTCTGTCGCCAAGCCGATCCTGAATGGCCCCGTAGGCAAACATCAGGATCAGCGTTGCCAGCGAGTTTACCGAGTAGAGCGTGCCGACCTGTGCCCCGGTGAGCCCTAGACCTGCTGATTCGCTGGTGAGCCAGATCTGGAAGAAGGACCACCAAATGCCCCACGATGCGAAGAACAGGAGCATCGAGAAGGAACTCTGGAGGTAAATAGGATTCTTGTAAGTAGTCGTAATGCCAGCCATCTTTGTCCTGGATTCTTTCGTGAACGCTGCGAAGCGTAGTTACTGAGCGATTGCGAGGGAGAAGTCTTTAATCCACGGGGGATTGGCTCCGGCTTGTGCCACTGTCAGTGCAGCTGAGGTTAAGGCCTGACGAAGTGTCTCTTCAACATCTTGAGACTTAGCCGTTGCGCCGTGACGAAGAGCTTGAGCGAATTCTGGATTAGCCAGCACTCCAAAGAGCAGCCCGGACATGAAGGCGTCCCCGGCACCTATGGTGTCCACAAGATTGGTGGGAGAGGCAGCGACATCAAATTGCCGTCCCGAGGAAAGCGCCACGCAACCATCGCCGCCCTGAGTCATCACTGCCAAGGCTGGGCCGAGGCTGGCTACGTGCTTCAGAACCTCCCATGGCTCTAGGCCTGGGTATAGCCACTGACCATCAACGTCGCTGAGCTTCACGATGTGGCTCAGGCCCATCAGCAGCTCAATGCGTTGCAAAGCCGAGTCCCTGTCCTCGATAAGATCCGGACGGAGGTTAGGGTCATAGCTTCGAAGTGAATCGTCTGATGCATTCTTGAAAGCATCGACAATAATTTGACCCGAGGGTTCAATCCAAGCAGCGATGGAACCGGTGTGCAGCAATTCGCTGGAATCATCAGCGGGGACAGCAGGAATCTGCTGGTGGATGTCGAAGTTGTAACGAGCATTGAAGTGCTCATCCATCACTACCTGGGCTACGGACGTGGGATGCCCAGTTACTGAGCCGGCGGCAACATGCACTCCCGCCTGATCCAGGTGCTCCGCAATTTGAATGCCGTAGGAATCCTGACCGAATTCCGTATAGAACTGAACATCATGTCCCAGCCGGGCAAGCCCGACGGCGACATTCAGCGGTGATCCGCCAGGATGCGCAGTTTCTTCAACAACGTCGACGAGGGATTCGCCCATTACGCTAATGCGGCTCATGCCTTGGGCTCCAGTGCGTTATCAGAGAGTTCTTGAACTTTGAAAGACGCATTCGCACCAGTTGCGACGCGCAAGGTCGCGTAGGCCAGCGCTGCCTCACCGGTGAGCTGATCCGTAAGGGAACGTCGACCACCAGCAGCTAGGATTTCGATAGATCCGTGATCCACGAGAACTTTCACATCTAGTTCATCCGAACCAGCGGGCAGAGGCATGCGCTGGTTGGAGGCGTAGAGCTCGTGGTCTACCTTGCCTGCTTCGCGGCGGTGCTGAATCAATTCGGATTCAACGGTGAGTTCGCTGATAAGAGTGTCATCGGCGCGGAATAAGGAAAGGACTGCTGGTTCGGTTGGGCTGGTAGCAAACGTCAGTTCAACCAGAGCGGGGGAGCCCAGCTCAATACGATTTTCGCCAGCGTTGGCCTTGCTTGATGCAACGTCGGCTTTTGGCAATCCGAGAATGCGCTGGCGAATGTCAAACTTGCCGTTGGAGTCTTTCACCAAATCCAGCCGGCGTGCGGCGCTCATGGATCCGCGCCATCCGTCGTGGGGGAGCTCGCGGGCGTAGTCCCAGTTGCTCATCCAGGCAATGAGAGTTTGCTCGTCTAGTGGCAAGCCGTGGAAGCTGACACCTGCATAGAAGTCGCGTCCCCAGTCCAGCCAGTCGCCCTGCTTCAAGGATTCGTATCCGAAGCTATCCCAAGTTTCCTGAGTCTCATCAGGAGTGAAGGTGGTGCCGTTGAATTCACCAATGAAGTACTGGGTACCTGAGCCGCCGGCCACGCCGCCTGGGTTCAGCGAAACAATTAGAACCCACTTCAGCTGGTCTGTGCCGGCAACTGGTAGCTGGAATAGATCTGGGCATTCCCAGATTCCGGCAACAGCAGCCTGGGGTCCGAAGCTGGAGAGCTCGGTCCAGTCCTTGAGGTTCTCAGAACGGTAGATCATCACTCGGCGATCAATGGCTTCAACAGCAACCATGACCCAGAAGGAACCCTGCTCGGATTCGTATCGGATGACCTTTGGGTCGCGGAAGTCCTTGGACCCTCGATCCAGAACTGGATTCTGCCCGTATTTGGTGAAAGTGATTCCACCATCCAGCGAGTAGGCGATGGCTTGGGACTGGTTGGTCTCATCCTTGGCTGCCGCGGTGTAGATGGCAACGACCGGCGCAACCGTGCCGTCGCCGAAGCCGCTGGTATTTTGGTGGTCCACCACGATGGAGCCGGAGAAGATATCAGCCATGTCGCCGTGCAGAATCGCGATAGGAAGTTCTTCCCAGTTCACCAGATCGGTGCTGACCGCGTGGCCCCAAGACATGAATCCGTGGCCTACGCCGTGAGGATTGTGCTGGAAGTACAGGTGGTATTGCTTTCCGTCAAAGAACAATCCATTGGGGTCATTGATCCAGTTTTTCTTCGCAGTGAAATGTAGCTGTGGTCGCTTCACCGCGACCTGTTGAGTTTCGGGCAACGCTGCCATCCTTCGATATGAGTTGGCTAAATGGATTTAGCACAAGACTCTAACAGCGTGGCCGAATCACTGCAATAGGCTAGGGTCGAATAATTGCATTCGAACTGTCTCAAGAGGGAAATGTGGAATCGCCTAAAGCCAAGCGGATAACAATTGCTGACGTTTCAGAAGCTTCGGGGATGTCCAAGGCTGCCGTCAGCATGATCCTGAACAATAAGCCGGGCACGCGACTGTCCGCCGAAGCCACGGAACGAGTGCGCGCGGCCGCCAAGAAACTGGGTTACCGGCCAAATGCGGCAGCCCAATCCTTGCGAAGCGGGAAGACGCGCACCCTGGGGTTCATCTCTGATCAAGTTACCGTGACTCGTTTTGCTTCCGAAATGATCACCGGCATCCTGCGCGCAGCGGAAGAGCGAGACCATACGGTGCTCATTGCTGAGACCTTCGGCAAGCCAGAGCAAATGGCTGAAGCAATAACGCAGATGACCCACCGGGACGTTGACGGGCTGATTCTTGGGTTCATGGATTCTCGCCAACGTGATTTGAAGATCCCGAAAACTGGATTGCCCACCGTGCTGGTCAACGGCATTGACGACAGCCCTTGCGTCGCAGTGCTTCCCAATGAGATGGATTCGGGGGCTAAAGCCGTGCAGAGGGTTATCGAATCCGGGGCGAAGGGTGTTGCGGTCATCGGTGAACTTGAAAACGCCGAAAAGGATCCGCGAACCTATCCAAGTATCTCTCGCCGCTTCGGCTCCCTGCGCAGAGCCTTAGCGGAATCAAACCTCGAAGTACTGGGCCACTGGGTGCTCGACGACTGGAACCCCACCGACGGATATGAAGCAACAATCCGGATGCTAGCCGACGGGTACAACCCTGACGCCATCATTTGCGCCAATGACCGCGTGGCCATGGGTGTCTTCCAAGCGCTCGCCGAAAATGGCCTGAAGCCAGGAACGGACCTGTCCGTGCTGTCTTTCGATGACGAGATCATTGCCAGCTACCTTCGCCCGCAATTGACCTCTATTCGACTTCCATATGAGGGGATGGGTGCTCTGGCCGTTGAGCTTCTGCTCGATGGAAAGCTGGAGCCCGGGGAGCATCAGATCGACATGCCGCTCATTGAGCGCGAGTCCATGAAATCCCGCTGACTCGTGGGCACAACCGAGCCGGCCGGTTCCGCGAACCTGATTTCCACGATTTCCTTTGTGTCCACCAGTGCCATTTCGGGGAATGGCTGCCATGCTTCGGGGTGCTGATTACGCCTCTGCCCTGTGGCATCGTGCCCCATTTGCCCTACTCAGCTGAATGAAGCAAGGGATTCCCATGTCTTGGATCCATGGCCTTGACGGTCAGGAATCGATCCTGTCAATGATTTTCACTGCCGCAAAACTTCTTCCTTGACAGCCGTAAGTGATGTAGGTTACCTTATTTCACAGCGTAGTAACGCGCGTTACTGAATCGTGTTAGCAAACCGTTGGCACGACGCGAAACGCACTGATCTCGAAGGGGAGGAGGGGCATGTCTCAGCAGTCAGTGACCATGGCCGACGTTGCCAAAGCAGCCGGGGTGAGCCGAACAACCGTCTCATTCGTACTCAACGGCCGGATGGAATCAAGCATCCCCGAAACCACAAGAGAACGAATCAACCAAACGGCGCGCGAACTGGGCTACCGCCCCAACGCAGCCGCACGAACCTTGGCCAGCAAACGCAGCTCCTGGTTCGGGCTGGTGACCGAAATTGCCACCTCGCCCTTTGCCACTGACGTGATCAAGGGAGCGCAGCAGGCAGCTTGGAAAGACGGCAACTTCCTCCTTATCGCACCCAGCGACGATGATCCAGGCATGGATAACCTCGCCGTTGAGAAGCTGCTTGAACAGCAGGTTGGCGGATTGATCATCGCGACTTCCTGGCACCGCCAAATCACGGTGCCGGAAAATGCAAAATCAGTTCCCTGCGTACTGGTCAACTGCTTCGATGCCGGAGGCCAATTGCCATCAATTGTTCCGGATGAATTCGGCGGCGGATACGCTGCCGCTGAAATCCTGGCCAAGGCCGGGCACACCAGCATCGGGCACATCACTCTCAAAACAGGAATTCCTGCGCAAATCGGACGCCAAGCCGGTATGAAGCAGGCCCTGCGCGATCACGGAATTGAATTCGATGATTCCCGGATCGTGCCTGGTGATGGAACTGCCGACAGCGGGTACCACGGTACGCAAACGCTGCTAAGCCAACTGGATCCGCCTACCGCAATTTTTTGCGGAAATGACCGGATCGCCATGGGCGCCTATGACGCAATCAAGGAACGCGGATTGCAGGTGGGAAAAGACATTTCAATCGTCGGATTCGATGATCAGGAAATTCTGGCACCGCATATGCGGCCAAAGCTGACAACCATTGCCTTGCCCTTCGAAGAACTGGGCATGGCGGGGGTGTCCCTATTGAATCAAATGGTAGAGGGCTCGCCGATCGAGAATCGCCAAATTACCATCGGCTGCCCCCCACGCATTCGTTCGTCTGTGGCCATGCACGGCCGCAGATGAACTTCCCCTCCGCTACACATCACATGAATGGATGAGGAACTTCAATGATAATCAAATACTTACGTCGCGCGCACCTTGCCGTGGCCGCGACCGCTGTGGCCGGCACCCTCGCCTTGAGCGGATGCGTCTCATCGAATCCAGGCGGAACTGATGGGGGCGACGGATCAGCCAACGCCGCGTTCCTGACCATTCCGCGCGAGGACATGGGAACCTTCTCAAAAAACTTCAACCCCTTCTCGCCCAATGCTGCGCCAATGACCGGGCAGTCCATTTACGAATCCATGCTGGTCTACAACCCGGCAGGCGGCGACACCGTGCCTTGGCTGGCCACGGAGTGGAGTGCAGGCAAAGACGGAAAGTCGCTGGCCTTCAATCTGCGTCCGGGCGTTAAATTCTCCGATGGCACCCCGCTGACGTCCAAGGACGTCAAGCTCTCAGTTGAACTGCAAAAGGAACTGCTCGGCGGCTATGACTACCTGAAGTCCATCAAGACTCTCGATGACTCGACCATCGAGTTCCACTTCAAGCAGGCATTCACCCCGGCCCTCTACGAACTGGGCCAGCAGGTGATTGTCCCGGCCCACATCTGGTCCAAGTTCGACAAGCCCGGAAATGAAGAGAACCCGAAACCGGTAGGCACCGGACCATACACCGAAGTAGCCAATTTCCAGGCGCAGTCCTTCGAATTGGGCAAGAACCCATACTATTGGCAACCCGAGAAGCAGAATATCGGCGGCATCCGCATGCTCGCTTTCGCCGGCAACGACGGAGCCAACCTCGCCGCCATCTCCGGCGATGTTGACTGGACGCAAACCTACATGCCGGATATCCAATCGACCTACGTGGACAAGGATCCGGAGCACCGTCATTTCTGGTTCCCGACCACTGGCGCCGAAATCAACTGGCAGCTGAACACTACCAAGAAAGAATTCTCGGATGTTCGCGTACGCAAGGCGTTGAGCATGGCCGTAGACCGCGAACAGGTTGTCAAGGTCGGCATGTCCGACTACGCCAAACCAGCGGACTGCACCGGACTGTCCGGCAACTATGACAAGTGGCGCGACGCTGCGGTCGTCGAACAGTGCGACTGGACCACGCGGGATGTGGAAGGCGCAAAGAAGCTTCTTGATGAAGCAGGCTTCAAGGAGAATGCACAGGGGCAGCGCACCACCGCCGCTGGCAAGCCATTCACCTTCGATATCTCCGTGGGTTCAACCTCCTCGGATTGGCTTTCGGTAGCGAATATCATCGCCCAAAACCTCCAGGACGTGGGCATCAAGGCGACTGTTGATTCGCCGGATTGGGCCGCGGTGACCGCAAGCTACGAAACCGGTGAATTCGACACCGGAATCGTTTGGACCGCTAACGCTCCGACTCCTTACCAGTACTACCTCAACCTCATGGGCAGCCAGAACGTCAAGCCCGTGGGCAAGCAGACCTTTGACAACTACCACCGGTTCAGCGATAAAAAAGCAGATGAGCTGTTGAACAAGTTCGTGGCTGCCGGCGATGAGGGAGAACAGAAGCAGATCGTTAACGACCTGCAGGCTCGCTACAGCGAACTGGCACCGGTAGTACCGCTATTCGCCGGACCGGAATGGGGTGCCTACACCACTGAGAACTTCGTGGGTTGGCCAACCGAAGATAACCCGTATGCCACGTTGAGCAACCGGGCCCCGACCACCGTTCTGGTGCTCACCAGCCTGGAACCAGCGAACTAGCAACATTTTCCCTTCGCAGCGGGCGGATACCGTCCGCCCGCTGCGTTGCGATCCTTAGCCAAGGACACACAACATGAGTTTCCTCCTACGGCGCTTGGGCTTTTATCTCCTAGCCTTCTGGGCGTCAATCACCCTGAATTTCCTTCTACCGCGGCTGATGCCAGGCGATCCCGTCACCCGCATGCTGTCCCGCTCGCAGCAACGGCTTGAGCCACAACAAGTCGAAGCACTTCGAACCCTGATGGGAGTGGACGGCGGCCCCATCATCCCCGAATACTTTGGCTATCTTAGCCGTGTCTTGACCGGCGACTTTGGGATGTCGATTTCCCGTTTCCCCACTCCAGTCTCCGAGGTCATCGCCTCGCAGCTGCCGTGGACCTTGCTGCTGGGACTGACTTCATTGATTTTCGCCGTGATCCTCGGAAACCTCCTGGGCATCCTTGCCGCCTGGCGCCGTGGCGGCTTCTTGGACTCGGTTGCTCCACCGCTGCTGGTGTTCATCGGTTCTTTCCCGTATTTCTGGCTAGCCATGGGGGCCTTGTACATCTTCGGCATCAACATGGGCGTCGCCCCGATGCGCCATGCCTTCTCCGTAGGCCTGGTTCCCGGATTCAATCTCGAATTCATCCTGGACGTTGCAGCGCACCTGGTCCTGCCCGCGCTGACCATCGTGCTGGTTTCCCTGGGCGGCTGGATGCTGGGCATGCGCAACACCATGATTGCCACCAACTCCGAAGACTACATTTTGATGGCCGAGGCCAAGGGGCTGCGACCGCACCGCATCATGCTGAACTACGCGGCACGCAACGCGATGCTGCCATCGGTCACCAGCATGGGCATGAGCATCGGCTTCATCGTCGGCGGCGCACTGCTGACCGAAGTGGTATTCGCCTACCCAGGCGTCGGCTACCAGCTGCTCGGCGCTGTCCAAGGCCTTGACTACCCGCTGATGCAGGGCATGTTCCTGACCATTACTGCCGCGGTGCTGATAGCCAACTTCCTCGTAGACCTTGTCTACGTCCGACTCGACCCTCGCGTGCGGAAAGGCTGATCGCCATGACCCAGAATGCTACAGATCCACAGACTCTGGCTGCCTCGCAACCAGCGGAGGAAAGCGGATCCGCGCGTGCCAGAGTCAGTGCTACCCGGTTGCTGCGGACTTTGCTCCGCAACGGCAAGGCCGTGGCTGGGCTCAGCATCCTGCTTGCCTTTATCATCCTGGCCTTGCTTGCCCCGGCGCTCTTCCCCGGGGATCCGTCGCGGATTACCTCGGCCGGTGCCAGCGCACCAAGCTTGGAGCATTGGCTGGGTACCACCAGCAAGGGCCAAGACGTTTTGGGGCTGACCCTGTGGGGTGCCCGCTCGTCGCTCTTCGTCGGCTTCGCCGCCGGCATCCTCTCCACCATTGTCGGCGTGCTGGTCGGGTTGAGCGGGGCCTACTTCGGCCGCGGCCTGGACGAGGTGCTCTCCCTGGTTACCAACGTCTTCCTGCTGGTGCCCGGCCTGCCGTTGCTGGTGATCCTGGCGGCATTCATGCCGCCTGGTCTTGGCACGGTGATCGTGGTGCTGATGATTACCGGATGGGCAGGCAGTGCACGCGTCATGCGTTCCCAGGCCATGTCCATCCGCGGAAAAGACTATGTTGCCGCGGCTTTGGTATCGGGCGAGCGCCCGCTGCGCATCATGGTCCGCGAAATGCTCCCCAATATGGCCTCGGTCGTCATGACCACGCTGCTTGGCTGCATCATCGGCTCCATCGGCGCACAGGCTGGGCTTGAATTCCTGGGCTTGGGCGACGTGAACACCATCTCCTGGGGTACCAACCTGTTCTGGGCGACCAGCGACGGATCGCTGATGCTGGGCCAATGGTGGATTTTCGTGCCATCGGGCCTGGCCATCGCCTTGGTCGCCTTCGCCTTGGCCCTGTGCAACTACGCGGTGGATGAAATCACCAATCCGCGCCTGCGCCGCCCGAAGCATGCAACGAAAAGCACCGCGGCGACTACCGTGGTGCGAAAGGAAGAAAAATGAGCGTCCCGGTATTGGAAGTCCAGGACCTGACCGTCGAGTACGTCAGCGACGAGAGAGCTGTGCGCGGCGCTGACCGGGTCAGCTTCGCCATCCACTCCGGTGAAATCTTCGGTTTGGCGGGGGAGTCCGGCTGCGGCAAGTCCACCATTGCCAACTCGATCATGCGCTTGCTGAAAGATCCTGCGCGGATCACCCACGGCAAGATCCTCTTTGAAGGCCAAGATGTGCTGGGCATGGACGAAGCGGAACTGCGCGCCTGGCGCTGGAACAACGTCGCCATGGTATTCCAGTCGGCGATGAACTCATTGAACCCGGTCACCCGAATTGGCGAGCAGTTTGTCGACGTGATCCGCACGCACCGTGGCGGCACCCGTGCTGCCGCGGTGCAGCGCGCCGAAGAGCTGCTCACCATGGTGCGCATCGATCCGGCGCGATTGCGGGCCTATCCGCACCAGCTTTCAGGCGGACAGCGCCAGCGCATTGTCATTGCCATGGCCTGTGCGCTGAACCCGCGGTTGCTGATCCTGGATGAGCCCACCACGGCGCTGGACGTAGTGGTTCAGCAAGAAATCCTGGAGCAGATCAGGGAACTGCAAAGCGAACTCGGATTCGCCATCCTGTTCATCACCCATGACATGTCGCTGATGCTTGAGCTCTCCGATCGCATTGGCATCATGTACGGAGGGCGCATCGTGGAGCTGGCACCGGCGCCGTCGTTGCGCCATGGTTCGAAGCACCCCTATACGCAGGCGCTGCTCGGGGCGTTCCCGCCCCTGCACGGACCGAAAGTCAAGCTCACCGGCTTGGCCGAAGGCACCAGATTCACCAACATCAAGGACCTTAGGCAGGTAGGCGAAGGCCATTGGGTCGCCCCGACCCAAGCCCCGGTCCTCACTCAAGGAGAACTGCCATGACCTCGACAGCTGCCAAGCACGCCTCTATGGTGCCAGTGGTGCGTATCCGTTCGCTGAGCAAATCTTTCACCAGCACCGCACTGTTCCGTCGCACGAAGGTTCCGGCCCTGAGGGGTATCGACCTGGATCTGCACCGCGGTGAAATCGTGGCGCTGGTGGGCGAATCAGGTTCCGGTAAATCGACGTTGGCCCGCTGCTTGGCATTGCTTGAGGCACCGGATTCCGGGGAAATGCTGGTCAATGGAAAGGACATATCCGGGCTCAAGGGATCAGCGGCCCGGAACTACCGCAGCGAAGTGCAAATGGTGTTCCAAGACCCTTTCGGTTCGTTGAACCCGGCCTTCCGAGTGGAGCACATCCTGGAACGCGCCTTGGCGCTGCACCAGCCAAGCATCAAGTCCAAGCGCGCAGAAATGGCCAAGCTGGTGTCCACCGTCGGGCTGAGCCCGGATGTGTTGTCCTCATTCCCGCACGAGCTCTCCGGCGGACAGCGCCAGCGCATTGCAATCGCCCGCGTGCTGGCCGCCAAGCCGAAAGTCATCCTGGCCGATGAGCCTACCTCCATGCTGGATGTCTCGGTGCGGATCGGCGTGCTGAATCTGCTGCACAAGCTGCGCGATGAGCATGGGATCTGCATCCTCTATGTCACCCACGACTTGGCATCCGCCCGCTATCTCTCGGACCGGATCGCGGTACTTAACGAGGGGCGAATAGTCGAGTCGGGCGAGTCCGTGCAGCTGCTGGACAATCCCCGGCATCCATACACCCGGCTGCTGGTGGGCGCGGTACCCGACCCGGACCGCGACAGCAGCCAGGATGCGTCGAAGCGCGCGGCCCTGCGTGAACAGATCCACCGCTGGTCGGCCAGCACCACCCTGAAAAAGCACATGATCGATGAATCACGCCAGCACTGGGTGCTGGCCGGCGAAAGCGAAATGAATTGAATCTGGATATGAATGCCGCCTACGGCAGCGCCTCCCGGAGAAATGTTGTCAAAACCCTGGCTGCAGCCACCGCTTTGGGGCTGGCCGGGGTTGGCCCAGATGCAGCCCATGCCGCTCCCGCAGGCAGCTCCAAGACCAAGAAGGGCGTTTCCCCGGCCATGAGCTACCGTCCCAGCTACCACTTCAGCGTCCCCGACAATTGGAAGAACGACCCGCAGCGTCCGGTGTATCTTGATGGCGAATACCTGTACTACTACCTCTACAACGAGGACTACATTCTCGGCGGCAATGGGACCAGCTGGCGCATGGCGAGTACCACTGACCACGTGAATTTCACTGACCGCGGCGTAGCTATCAGCAAGCATGAGAGCCCCAACGGAGACTGCTGGTCCGGATCAATTGTCATCGACCAGCAAAACACCGCAGGATACGGGAAGGGCGCATTGATTGCGTTGGTCACCCAAGCACCCAATGGCATGCAGGCCCAGTACCTCTGGTACTCCACCGACAAGGGGCGCAGCTTCAAGCCCGGAGGGACCGAACCGGTTCTGGCCAACCCGGGCACCGATGCCTTCCGAGACCCGAAGGTGATCTGGCATGAGCAGAGCTCTCAGTGGGTCCTGCTCAATGCCGAGGGAGACCGCATCGGAATCTATGCTTCGGCGGATCTGAAGCAGTGGACGAGAACCAGCGAATTCGTGCGCACCACGCTGGGCATTCTTGAATGCCCGGATCTCTTCCAGATCCAGGCTTCGGATGGTTCCAGGCATTGGGTGCTGGGAACCAGCGCTAACGGCAAGCCCCGCGATTTGCCCGCTACCTACGCCTACTGGATTGGCGACTTCGACGGAAAGGCCTTCACTGCTTCTCAGGCCGAGCCGCAATGGCTGGATTGGGGCTTCGACTTCTACGGCGCGGTGACCTATCCAGACCACCACGCCGATGGCAGCGAAAATCCCGGAATGCGCCGCGCCATTGGCTGGAACAACTTCTGGGATTATCCGCATAATGCTCCGAGCATGGCCACCGATGGCTACAACGGAGACGACATGATTGTGCGCGAGGTGCGGATGGTTGCCGGACCGAATGGCAACTACCTCGCTTCTGTTCCGGTGGCGCAACTGGACAGGCTAGCCCGTGCAACCACCAAGTTCGGCAGCCCTGTGGTTTCGGGGGAGAAGATTCTCCCGTTCTCCAGCAGTGCTTATGTGCTGCAGTGCGAATTGCGGTGGGACCCGGCCAATCCGCCGGAAAACATCGGTTTCGAGCTGTGCCGGGCCGTATCCGGAACGCGTCATGTGGCAACCGGGCTCTATTTGGCCGGCGGGTTCGCCTATGTGAATCGCAAGCCGGGCTTCCATCCGGGGGATAAGGGCGAATCCAAGAGCCCATTGGAGGTACCGAGCGGGAAACTCGACGTGCGCATCCTGGTGGATCGCTCTAGCGTCGAGGTGTTCTTCGGCGACGGGCGGCTCGTCCACTCTCATCGCGTGTTCCCGCTGTCCACTGATGCCGGGATCAAGCTCTTTGTCTCCGGCGGGAAAGCGTCATACAAGAATCTCACGGCGCGCGAGCTGGGCTTCGCATAGGAGGCTGGCTGCTGCCAGGATCCAGGAAGCCCGAGGGTGGCTTGGGGTAAATCGGGTCGCGGGCCATCCTGCGGTGCTTGCCAAGTGCACGACGTAGCCGGCGTTCTGTCCCGAGCAGCAGCACTTGGCGGACGGAAGCGGGCACGCCGCGAGGTTCTGATGCGCTGGATCACAGGATTCGCCGCGTGAAACATCAAACGTCTAATGTTTAAACGTGATCGACAACGCATCAGAATCCGCGGCCCCGCCTCCTGCCAGCAAAGCCGCCAAGCATCCCTGGCGGGCAAGCGCACTGGCAGTTGCGGCGGTGATCCTCGTCGGGCTGAACCTGCGCATGGGTATTGCCTCGGCATCTCCGCTCTTCCATGACCTGCAGGAGATGATGGGGTACGGCACGTTCATCGCTTCGCTGCTGCCGACGATCCCAGTTTTGTGCTTTGCCGTGGCTGGCGCGGCAACGAGCTTGGTGATCCGCAGGACCGGACTGGAACTGGGCATCGCCCTGTCCTTGCTGCTGCTCACCGCTGGGCTGGCCTTGCGCATTGTCGATTCAACTTGGGCTTTGCTGGCCGGCACCGTGGTAGGCATGTGCGGCTTGGCCATCTGCAATGTGGCCATGCCCTCATTTATTCGAGAGCACCATGGGAACCGCGCCGCGTCGATGACCGCGGCCTACACGACCACCATGTCCATCGGCGCGACGCTGGCCTCCGCAATCAGCGTCCCGCTGGCGGTGAAGGCGGGTTCGCCGACGACGGCATTGGCTTTGTGGGCGATTCCCGCCGGCCTGGCTTTGCTGGTCTTTGTGCCGCTGTCCATCTCCGGGAAGCGTTCCGCTGTTCAGAAGGGCACGCATGTTTCTCCATGGCCGCTACTGGCCACGCGCAAGGGCTTGCTGTTCACCACTGTTTTCGGCATCCAGTCGCTGCTGGTCTATACCGTGGTCAGCTGGTTGCCGCATATCCTCATTTCGCGCGGGCTGGAGCCAGTTGATGCCGGCTTGATGCTGGGCATCGTGCAGGGAGTCAGCATCCCGGCAGTCATGATCATGCTCTGGATGGCTTCGAAGCCGGCCCTGCTGCGCAGTGCCTTCGTGCTGACTACCAGCTGCTCGGTACTCGGTTTTATCGCTCTGCTGCTCTTGCCGGTAGAACTGTCCTTGATCAGCTCGGTCTTAATTGGCCTGGGCTTCGGAGTGTTCCCGCTGGTGATGCTCATGCTCAGCCGCAGTGGCGGCAGCGCAGAAGAAACGACAGCAATGTCCACGGTGGCCCAATCTGTCGGCTACCTGATTGCAGCCATTGGACCCTTCGCCCTGGGGCTCATGCAGGGCGCATTGGGATCTTGGACGGTTGGCTTGGTGATCATCCTCGCCTTCGCTGTGGTGCAGCTTCTGTTCTGCTACAAGCTGGGCGGCCTGCGTACCGAAGCCGATTCGCATCCGTTGATCGAAGTGGACGGCTCGGCTGAAGCGGAGCGGCCATGAGCAAGACCCCATTGCGTCCGCCCTTGTCCGAAGAGGTTGTGGCGAAGCTGCAGAGCGCCGTAGCGCAGGGCCGCTGGAAGGTGGGGGACCGCATTCCGGCTGAACCCGAGCTGATGGCGGAAATGGGCGTCTCCCGCGGGACCTTGCGCGAAGCCATCAAGGCGCTGGCCAGCACGGGGATCTTCGAGGTCCGCCGTGGAGATGGCACCTACGTGCGCGCGACCAGCGAGATCAGCGGCACCGCCCAACGGGTGTACCGCGACCACTCCGACCAGGACGTGCTCCAGGTGCGATTCGCCCTGGATACCCAGTCGGCCCGGCTCGCTGCCAAAGCCGCTGATGCAAAAGTAGTCGAACAGCTGCGCGCTTTGCTGGGCCAGCGAAGCGAAGCATGGGGAAACCGGGATTATCCTGCGTGGGCGAAAGCCGACTGGAAATTCCATCTGGAAGTGGCGCGGGCTTCCGGTGTTCCGCTGATGCATGAGATCTATGAGAGCTTCGGGGATGTTTTCCACGGAACCAAGATGGTCCAGAGGCTTTCCGACGGATTCGATGGCTGCCTGCACGAGGGCCACGAATCACTGGTAGACGCAATCGAAGCAGGCGATCCCGAAGCAGCAGCTCGAACTGTTATCAAGAATCTTGATTACTGCATGAGCTGGATGCCTTAATTCCTGACTTCAAGGGCTCTGCCCGGACTAAACAGCCTTCATGCGCCGGACGTTTTCCTGCACCACTGCCTTGAAATCCCCGCCCGAAGCCGCAAAGGTATTGCGCTGCAACTGGTATTCCGCCCCGCGTTCGATCAAGCGGATGATGCCCTGCAGTTCCTCGGCGCATCCCAGCTGCTCGGCAATCGGTGCCAGGCGCTTGACCTCTGAGCGCAGGTGGTCGGTCACGAGCATCTCGTCGCCTTGGGCGTTGAGGATGATGATGGCATCCAGCCCGTAGCGGGCGGCGCGCCACTTGTTCTCCACTCGGAACCAGGCCGGCATGACAGGAATCTTGTAGCCGGCTTCGATTGATAGCGACATGTCGTGCACCAGGCACTGGGTCAGTGCGGTAAAGGCGGCAATGTCATCCAGAGAGCTCACGCCATCGCAGATGCGCATTTCCACGGTGCCCAAACGAGGTACCGGACGCACATCCCAGCGGATCTCGGAGACATCATCAATAACCCCGGTGTGCAGCATGTCTGTAACGTGGGATTCGTATTCGGACCATGAATCGAAGTGGAAGGGGATCCCGGCAGCTGGCAGCTGCTGGAACATCAGCGAACGCTGCGAAGCGTAGCCGGTGTCTTCCCCGCCCCAGTAGGGGGAGGAGGCGCTGAGTGCTTGGAAATGCGGCTGGTAGTTGATCAAACCGTCAGTGATTGGAAGCGCTTTTTCGCGATCGTCCAAGCCCACGTGCACGTGCACGCCGTAGATCACCATCTGGCGGCCCCACCACTGGGTGCGGTCAATCAGCTTGGCATAGCGGTCCTTGTCCGTCACCGGCTGCAAGGTCGGCGCGGCAAAAGGATGGGAGCCCGCGGAATACAGGTCCACGCCGTGGTTTCCGGCGACCTCGTTGAGCATGCGCACGTTGGTGCGCAGTTCCTCAGCCGCGTCTGCCACGTTGGTATGGACACCGGTGACCACCTCCACGGTATTCATCAACAATTCCGGCTTCACTGTCGGATGCTCATCTTCGCGGTCAAGACCGGCCTCATCCTTGAGCTGGTCAAGGATACTCTCGGCAACCGAGCACAAGTCCGCACTTTCGCGATTGACCAAGGCGATTTCCCATTCGACACCGATAGTGGATTGGGAAGAGTGGGCGAACTCGATTTTCTGCACGGCGCTCCTATTGATGACGTCTCGGACGGAATGCTCCGGAGCCGAACAAAGTGGATGGAGCGTCCACCGATTCCTCGATGTTTCTCCATACTCATTGTATGTATTGCGCCGCTCCTGCCGGGACAATGCTCCGGTGGGACCTGCGTCACCCCAGACTAGTGCGGGATGACCTCGAAAGCTACGCGTTTGTCGCCGAGGCGAGCCAGGATCAGCGTTGCCTTGTTCTTGGCGCTCTTGGGGGAGCCTGCCAGCAAAATGCGGCGCAATTCTTCGGGCGTGACGTCGACTCCGCGCTTCTTGATATCCAATGTGCCGATGCCGTTGGATTTCACCCAGCTGCGCAGCTTCTTCACGTTGTAGTCATGCACTGCCATGACTTTGTATCCGCGGGCAAACGGCGTGGAGATCTGCTGGTTATGGGTGAAGTAGGCGATGTGCTCATCGAGCAGGTGGCCGCCAGTGCGCTCCAGCAAGGTCGAGATCAGGTGGGAACGGATCACTGCGCCATCGGGTTCGTAGATGTGCGCTTCCAATTCGCCTACCGGGGCTGGCTGATCATTTGCCGCGGCAGCTGCACTGGCCAACTCGTGGGCGCCGTCCTTGTCGATGACCAGCGCGGCACGGGCGATGTCCTTGCGCTTGAGCTTGCCGAACCAGAGGCAGGCCTCGATGACCGAGCCGTGGTCCGAAATCCAGACAGCCTCGGCGTTCGCCGGAATCGCTTCATGGGGCAGGCCCGGACCAAGTTTCACTCCGACGTCCAGCCCGGAGTCCACCAGCTTCTCCACGAAAGACAGGGGCGGGGAAAACGCCTCGGGGTCAAAGAGTCGGCGGGTGCTTCCCTTCACGTCGGTACGCCGGGCTGGATCCAGCCAGACGCCGTCAACCCCGGTCAGATCGGTGTCCTCGGCGCTGCCGTGGATCACAGTGGCATTGTCGAAGGGCATCAGGTTCAGTGTTGTGGCTGCCGCGGTGGTTTCATCCATCTCTACTGCGGTGACCTGCACGCCAGCGCTGGCCAGCGCAATGGAGTCGGTGCCGATGCCACATCCGAGGTCGGCGACGTGGGTGGAACCGGCATTGGTGTAGCGGCGGGCATGCAGCCCGGCGATGGTCAGGCGCGTGGCCTGCTCCAGTCCGGCCGGGGTCAAGATCAACGAGTCTGCAAAGGGGCCGAATTTCACCCTCGCCCGGAAACGCAGCTCGGCCTGCGCCATGACGGCGCGAACCACCTGGGCGTCGTGGCCTTCCTTGCGCAGCTTCTCATTCAGCGACCAAGCAGCATCCTTGGTGGCCACCATGGACGGGTCGATGGTGGAAAGCAGCTTCCAGCCGTCTTCCGAAAGCAGGGCGGCGAATTGTTCATTGAGCGTGGAGTCATTTGAAGCCTGGGCCATGATCCAAGACTATCGTTGATGCGTCTTGGAACAGACTGGCCCTCTCGGTGTGCCCAGCCCGCAGGGCCAGTGATCTATGTGACAAAAACGCGTCACATTCAGAATTCACAGAATTGCCAAGCGGGCTTCGCCAAGCTCCGGGATCCGGCCGCCCAGCAGTTGCGCCAAGAGCAGTTCGAAGCCGGGAGGTGTGAAGCACTGAAACCAAAAGACTAAGTATCACTATCTCATGGGCATTGATTTGGTTAGAGAGAGTAATGCTTGTTGCTAATTGGATCATCTGGCTAACGAGTAGCCCTATCGCTGTTTTACAGTTCTCCGCCACTAGGAAACGGTTCGCTGGACCAACTCGCCCCGCTTGCTGCAAGCGGCTGCATGTCCTCCGCAAGACCTGAAGTGATCCACGTCGCATTCCCCTGTGGAACTGGTGTTGTATGGCACCTGTGATGAAACCTATGCAGCGAACGACAGTGACGTCGACAACCGGTCCAAAGGCCGTGGATCCCGCACCCCTGGTGCAGAACCAGCTTAAGCGCGGCATGAGCAGCCGCCACCTGCAGATGATCGCCATTGGCGGTTCCATCGGCACCGGGCTGTTCGTGGCCTCCGGCGGCACTATTGCCCAGGCGGGTCCCGGCGGCGCGCTGCTGGCCTACGCCGCGGTGGGTCTCATGGTGTACCTGCTCATGCAGTCCCTGGGCGAGATGACCGCGAAGATCCCGGTGGCCGGATCCTTCCAGACCTTCGCTACCCGCTTCGTTTCCCCCTCCTTCGGCTTCGCCATCGGCTGGAACTACTGGTTCAACTGGGCCATCACTGTCGCGGCGGAACTGGTGGCCGCTGGCATCGTGATGAGCTTCTGGTTGCCTGATGTCCCCGGTTGGGTCTGGGCCGGCTCTTTCCTGGTGGCCTTGACCGCCTTGAATGCTTTGTCCGCCAAGGCCTTCGGCGAAGGCGAGTTCTGGCTGGCCATGATCAAGGTGGTCACCGTCATCGCCTTCCTGGCCGCCGGCGTGCTGATGATCTTCGGGGTGCTCGGCGCGCACACCGATCCGCTGGCCAACTGGCGCGAAGGCAACGATGTCTTCCATGGCGGCTGGCTGTCCATCGTCTCGGTCTTCATGATTGCCGGATTCTCCTTCCAGGGCACCGAGCTGGTGGGTGTCGCCGCAGGCGAAGCCAAGGATCCGCGCCGCGAAGTGCCCAAGGCCATCCGCCGGGTGTTCTGGCGCATCATGCTCTTCTACATCGGTGCCATCTTCATCATCGGCTGCCTGATTCCGTTCACCGACCCGAGCCTGCTGGCCAGCGGCGAAGCCGACGTGGCTTCCTCGCCCTTCACCCTGGTCTTCGAGCGGGCCGGCATCGCTTTTGCCGCTGCTGCCATGAACGCGGTCATTCTCACCGCCATCCTCTCGGCTGGCAACTCGGGGCTCTACGCCTCAACCCGCATGCTCTACTCCATGGCCCACGATGGCAAGGCTCCGAAGATCTTCGGGCGCACCAACTCCCGCGGCGTGCCGATCATGGCTCTGCTGGCCACCGCTGCGGTAGGCCTCTTCGGGTTCCTCACCGCCCTGGTGGGCCAGGGTGCGGCCTATACCTGGCTGCTGAATGTCTCGGGGCTGTGCGGGTTCATCGTCTGGGTGGGTATTGCCGTATCCCACTACCGCTTCCGCCGCGGTTATCTCGCCCAGGGCTACAGCGTGAAGGACCTGCCCTACTTGGCCCCGCTCTTCCCGCTAGGACCCATCGTGGCCTTCCTGATGCTGATTGCCGTGATCGTCGGTCAGAACTACCAAGCGGTGCTGGCCGGCCACGGGCTGGAAGTGCTCTCGGCCTATATCGGGCTGCCGCTGTTCCTCGGACTGTGGCTGGTGCACCGCATGGTGACCAAGTCCAAGATGGTCAAGCTCACCGAGATGGATCTGGACGCTCCGGAGGATATCGAAGAGTCCGCGGCTGTGCGCTCTGCGCGAACCGGTGTGAAGAAGTAGGGCAATGATTAGCACTCGCCTTGACCGAGTGCTAAAGCTCGTCCTAAAGTCATGTGTGGGTGTCACGATGGAAGTCGCATCTGCAGCTTGCAGCGTTACACACCGCCTGACTGGATACCACCAACTGGCACCGCGACGACGGTTGGTCCAATGCCATAGGGCGCACCCCTACAACCATTGGTTCATACACGAAAAGGAGAGACCATGTCTGTCTCCATCAAGCCGCTCGAAGACCGCATTGTCATCAAGCAGGTCGAAGCCGTAACCACCACCGCTTCGGGCCTGGTCATCCCAGACTCCGCTAAGGAAAAGCCACAGGAAGGCGCCGTAGTCGCCGTAGGCCCAGGCCGCATCGATGACAACGGCAACCGCATTCCCCTGGACGTTGCAGAAGGCGACGTAGTCCTGTACTCGAAGTACGGCGGAACCGAGGTCAAGGTCGGCAACGAAGAGTACCTGGTGCTCTCGGCTCGCGACGTACTGGCAGTCGTCGTAAAGTAACGCCAACCTCTCTAAAGTTTCAGGAGAAAATGCATGGCTAAGCAGCTAGCATTCAACGAGGAAGCGCGACGCGCCCTCGAAGCGGGCATTGATAAGCTCGCAAACACGGTGAAGGTCACCCTCGGCCCACTCGGCCGCAATGTGGTGCTTGCCAAGACCTGGGGCGCCCCGACCATCACCAATGACGGTGTCACCATTGCGCGTGAGATCGATCTGGAAGATCCATACGAGAACCTTGGCGCGCAGCTGGCCAAGGAAGTAGCCACCAAGACCAATGACGTAGCAGGCGACGGCACCACCACCGCCACCGTGCTCGCTCAGGCCCTGGTCAAGGAAGGCCTGAAGAACGTCGCCGCAGGCGCCGCTCCGGGCGATGTCCGCAAGGGCATTGAACTGGCTGTGGAGATCGTCTCGGACGCATTGGCCGCTAACGCCGTTGCCGTAGAGGACAAGGTTGCTAACGTAGCCGCGATCTCCGCGCAGTCGGATGAAATCGGCGAATTGCTGGCCAAGGCCTTCAAGACCGTGGGCACCGATGGCGTGATCACCATCGAGGAGTCCTCGACTACCGCTACCGAGCTGGTCCTGACCGAAGGCATGCAGTTCGACAAGGGCTACCTCTCGCCACAGTTCATCACCGACCAGGAGCGCCAGGAAGTTGTCCTGGAAGACGCACTGATCCTGATCAACCCAGCCAAGATCTCCACCGTGGCAGAATTCCTGCCACTGCTGGAAAAGGTCCTGGAAGCGAAGAAGCCGCTGCTGATCATCGCCGAGGATGTCGAGGGCGAAGCCCTTTCCACCCTGGTGGTCAACAAGCTGCGCGGCCTGCTGAACGTGGTAGCCGTCAAGGCTCCAGGCTTCGGCGACCGCCGCAAGGCAATGATGCAGGATCTGGCTATCCTCACCGGTGCCCAGGTTGTTTCCCCGGAACTGGGCCTGTCCCTGGACCAGGTTGGCACCGAGGTACTCGGCTCGGCACGCCGCGTGACCATCACCAAGGATTCCACCACCATCGTTGATGGCGCTGGCACCGAGGAAGATGTCGCAGAGCGCGTAGCCCAGCTGAAGGCTGAGCTGAACCGCACCGATTCGGAGTGGGACCGCGAGAAGCTGTCCGAGCGCCTGGCCAAGCTGTCCGGCGGCATCGGCGTGATCAAGGTGGGCGCTTCCACCGAGGTCGAGCTGAAGGAACGCAAGCACCGCATCGAGGATGCTGTGTCCTCCACCCGTGCTGCCCTGGAAGAGGGCATCGTTGCCGGCGGCGGTACCGCCCTGGTTGACGCGCTGGCTTCGCTGGATACCGATGCCCGCATCGCAGCCACCGAAGGCGACGTAGCAGCAGGCGTTGCGATTGTCCGCCGCGCGCTGGTGCAGCCGCTCTTCTGGATCGCTACCAACGCCGGCTTCGACGGTGCGGTAGTTGCTTCCAAGGTGGCGGAGTCCCCAGCCAACGAAGGCTTCAACGCCAAGACCGGTGTCTACGAGAACCTGCTGCACGCAGGCGTCATCGACCCAGTCAAGGTAACCCGCTCGGCACTGCGCAACGCAGCATCGATCGCGGCCTTGGTTCTGACCACCGAGACCTTGGTGGCAGAGAAGGCTGAAGAAGCTGAAGAGGCGCACGGCCACTAGGGTTTAGCCCGTCACCGAAGCATTGCTTCGTGAGCGAAAGCCGCCGTTGGATCCAGGATTTATCTCCTGGATCCAGCGGCGGCTTTTTGTTCTCAGAAAACGATCCACCCGGGGTGACCCAGCTCATTGACACGATAAATGAGTGCGCTCATAATTGAACTCAGTCAAAGATTGATGCCCATTTCATATCCGTACAGGAGATCTTCCATGCACGCGTTCGTTCTCGAAAACTACAAGGGTGCCCTGGTGCAGGCCGAGGTCGCTGAACCTGAGTTGGGGGAGCGGGAGGTACTCATCGAGATTGCGGCCGCTGGCGTCAACCAGCTTGACGAGAAGATCCGCGCAGGCGAATTCAAGGCAATCCTGCCATACAAGATGCCGCTGGTTCTCGGCCACGACGTCGCAGGGACCGTGATCGGGCTCGGCTCAGGAGTCCGCGGCTTTACGGTAGGGGACCAGATTTTTGCCCGCCCTCGAGATCATCGGATCGGAGCTTTCGCCCAGCGCATTGCCGTGAATGAAATGGATATTGCGAAGGCGCCTGTCTCCATCGACCTGGTGCAAGCGGCCTCGCTGCCCCTGGTTGCACTGACTGCGTGGCAGGCACTAGTTGAGCGGGGAAATCTGCAGCCGGGGCAGCGAGTACTCATCCACGCTGGCGCTGGCGGCGTCGGAACCATCGCCATCCAGCTGGCCAAGCACCTGGGCGCTTACGTCGCGACAACAGCGTCGGCGACGAACGCCGAATTCTTGCAGGATCTCGGAGCCGATGAAGTCATCGACTACAAGACCGAGGATTTCCAGGTAAGTATCTCGGGCTATGACCTGGTGCTTGACAGCCTGGGCGGCGAAACGCTTGCCAAGTCGCTGGGAGTCCTGCGCCCTGGAGGGAAGGTCATCGGCATCTCGGGTCCGCCGACTCCGGCATTCGCCAAGGAAGCAGGGCTGAATCCGGTGATGGGCTTGGCGGTCCGCGCGCTAAGCCGGTCAGTTCTCAAGAAGGCCAAGAAGCTGGGTGTCGGGTACGAGTTCCTCTTCATGAAGCCCAGCGGCCAGCAGCTGCGAGGCATTGCCGAACTGGTGGACTCCGGGGTCCTGACGCCCGTGGTGGGCCAGGTCTTCGGTTTTGCGCAAACTGCAGAGGCCCTTGAATCGATGGAGGCTGGTGGCCGGCGCGGCAAGACCGTCATCTCCATGCAGCAGAAGTAAAGCGAGCGCGTTCGCCTGGGCGGTGGGCGCGCTTTGCTCGTCAGTGGGGGAGGATTGCAGCAATCTGAGCGCGGATGCCCCGGGCGACTTCAGCTGTGGCCAGTGCCGGGTCCGCAGCAGTAGCCATGGCCAGGAACTGGATGGAAGTGATGGCCCGCGCAATCGTGGCTGCCTCCGGCGCCTCCAGATTCCTATGCGTGCCCAGGAGCTCGGCAATCGCCTGTTCGGTCAACGCCGCTATGCGCAGGGCTTCGGCATGATGCGGTTCCGCCGAATCGCCAAAAACCATTTCGCGCAGATAAAAGCGCCCGTTGTCGACATGCTTCCGATTGCAGTCGATGATCGGTACCAAAAGGGCCATGGTTGCCTCCAGCGCGGTCTTTGCTGATTTAGAGGCCTCGATGCCTTGCTCCAAGGAGCGTTCGTAGCGGTGGTTCTGCACCATGAGCAGCAGCTCGGATTTGGACTTGGCGTAGAGGAAAAGGGTTCCGGTTCCGATATCCGCCGCGTCGGCGATCTGCTGCGTGGTGACCTCATCGACACCGTGTGCCGCGAAGAGTTCGCTGGCCGCGGAGATGATCCGTTCAAGCTTCTGCTGCTTGTTGCGTTCGCGTCGTCCTGGCATAGGAGTTGAAGACGTCACCCGGGAGCCTCTCGGCTAGAACTGATCAGAGTTATTCATGAGTCTAATCAAGAAAGCTGCTGTTTCAGAATGCGCGGATTGACTTCGCTCACCTGGCCAAGCAACAATTTGCCGCCGTGCCGACGATGGCTGGGCGGCAAACCGCCGTGGAACTTTGCGCCAGTTCTCGAATTTCGACAGCTAATCCTGAGCAGGTCAGGCCAATACGGTCAATCTATATACGCTGCTTTACAGCGGCAGCAGCGTCAACTCGCACGGTGTGGCCATGGCGAATTGATAAGATGGTTGGTTGTCTGACGTGAATCAAGTAGAAAACGCCGAGGACAATAACCTGTCCCCGACGAAAGCGCAGCCAGTGAGCCATACCTTGGATCAGTCTCGGACAAGCACCCAGCGTGCCGGTTTCCGAGTTGATTTGCAGGGACTTCGCGCCCTCGCAGTCCTGCTGGTGATGTGCTACCACATCTGGTTCTCCCGGGTCTCCGGCGGTGTGGACATCTTCTTGATGCTCTCCGCCTTCTTCCTCACTTCTTCCACCGCACGGCGCATCGCCCGCGGGCAGCGCCCGCCTCTGCTCGACGGCTGGCTGCATCGATTCTCGCGCCTGATACCGCAAGCGGCGGTAGTCATCATTGGCGTGGTCATCGCGGCATGGATCATCCTGCCTAGTACGCGCTGGCTGGAGCTGATCGACCAGTCCAATGCCGCGCTGTTCTACTGGCAGAACTGGTACCTCTCGGATCACCAGGTGGACTACTACGCCTTCAACACAGCCGCCGCCTCGCCGCTGCAGCACTTCTGGTCCCTGTCTGTCCAGGGACAGATCTTCATCATCTGGCCGCTGGTTCTTGCCGGCAGCGCACTGCTCTGGAAGAAGTTCTTCTCCCGGCACAGCTTCGCCGCCGTAGCAGGCGGCGCCTTCGGAGCCATCTTCCTCGGCTCGCTCGCGTATTCCATTCACATCACCGCCACCAACCAGCAGGTGGCCTACTTCCACACGGGCGCGCGCCTATGGGAATTCGCCCTCGGTTCGCTGCTCGCCTTGGCATTGCCGTGGCTCTCCAGCCTGCCCGAGAAGATCCGCCGCATCGGAGGCTGGGCCGGCCTGGCCACCGTCATAGGCAGTGGCGCCGTACTGGATGTGCAGGGGCAGTTCCCGGGCTTCATGGCTTTGGTGCCCACGGTCGCCGCCGCCTTGGTGATCTCGGCTCCGGCACCGCGCAGCTGGGCCAACCCGTCGGGCCTGCTTTCCTTGCCCCCGCTGGTAAAGCTGGGCGACCTGTCCTACGGCATGTACCTGTGGCACTGGCCGTTGCTGGTCTTCTACCTTGAGGTCTCCGGGAACGAGAAGGCCTCCTTCGCTGCCGGCAGCGTCTTGATTCTTGCCTCGATTCTCGCTTCATGGGCTACCACCAAGTTCGTCGAGAAACCGGCCATCGCCTGGCAAGCCAGTGCCAGCTTCTCGCGCCTGATTCCGCAAACCGGGTTCAAGCTCATTGCCCAGTTTGCCGTGGTCGCCGTGGGGCTTGGCGTAGCCAGCCTTCCGGTGATGGCCTGGGAGAACAACGTCGAGCACCGCAGGGCCATGGCCGCGGCGCAGACCGCCACCGACAACCCCGGGGCCAACGCCGAAGATGACTGGGATCCGTCACCTGCGGCTTTGACCCTGCCGCTGGCGACCGAACTGGATAGCGAATGGCAGACTCCCGGCGATGTCTGCGAAGGGGCGAACGCTCCAGATGACGAGCGCATCCACTTCTGCGAGCAGGGCGGCACTTTCGACGGGGGAGCGCCGGACCTGGTAATGCTGGGCGATTCGCACATGCAGCACTGGTCTGCGGCGGCTTCGGCAATGATCGAGGAAGCTGGCGGCAGCTGGATCTTGGTGTACGAACCGGGTTGCCGCTACGGCTCCGATGCTGACCGCGTGGAAGAAGCCTGCTCCGGTTTCCAGGACGCGGCGCAGGAATACGTAGCGGATCTGGCTCCGCAGATGGTGCTGACCACGGCCAGCAAGACCGTAGCGGACCCTGATGACATGTTTCGCAGCCCGGGGGAGCAGGAGATCCTGGTGGACAACTACGCCGAGATGATCCAGCCGCTGCTCGATGCCGGAAGCCGGGTCATCGCGATGCGCGATACCCCGCGCTATACCTACTCCATTCCGGAATGCGTGGATTCGAACAAGGGACTTCCTGCCAACTGCGATGGTTCGGCCGGCTACGCCTTGAACAGCGTGAATCCAGTGGAGCAATTCCTGGATTCCAATGATTATGGCGACCAGGTTGTTTCCCTGGACATGACGGGGTTGCTCTGCCCCGAGGGGGTCTGCAAAGCTGTCATAGGCAACGTCTTGACGTACCTGGATGATTCGCACCTGTCCAAGACCTTCGTGCTCAGTGCCAAGCGCCAGTTCGCTTCTTCTTTCAAGGATGCAACAAACTGGGAATAAATCACCCCTGATGCGGGATGGGACATGAGGTTGAACACAGTGCGCCAAGAAGGAATAACCGGAACGCCAAAAGAGCTCTACCATTTAATCAACCTCCGCTGTCGCCCCGAAAGGTTCCCCCGTGACTGAGTTCAACCCCTTTGCCTTTGAAGGACTCACCTACGACGACGTTCTGCTGTTGCCTGGCCCGACGGATGTGATTCCTTCGGAGGCGGACACCACCACCCGCTTCACCAAGCGCATCAACATCCAGGTGCCCATCAGCTCCGCTGCAATGGACACGGTGACCGAAGCACCCATGGCAATCGCGCTGGCACGCCAGGGCGGTATCGGCGTGATCCACCGCAACCTTTCCATTGAGTCCCAGGCCAAGCAGGTTGACCAGGTTAAGCGCAGCGAGTCGGGCATGATCACCGACCCAGTCACTGTGCACCCGGGTGCCACCTTGGCTGAATGGGATGAGCTGTGCGCTCAGTACCGCGTCTCCGGTCTGCCAGTGGTAGATGAGAACCGCAAGCTGTTGGGCATCATCACCAACCGCGACACCCGCTTTGTTCCTCGCGAACGCTACATGACCACCAAGGTCTACGAAGTGATGACCGGCATGCCGCTGGTGACCGCTCATGACGGTGTAGCTCCAGAGAAGGTAATCGAGCTCCTGTCCAAGAACCGCATCGAGAAGCTTCCACTCATCGATAACGACGGCAAGCTCACCGGCTTGATCACCGTCAAGGACTTCGACAAGGCCGAGCAGTACCCGCTGGCGACCAAGGACGACGAAGGCCGTCTGCGTGTTGCAGCTGCTGTTGGCTTCTTCGGCGAAGGCTACGAGCGTGCCATGACCCTGATCGACGCCGGAGTTGACGCACTGGTTGTCGACACCGCCAATGGCCACTCGCAGGGCGTGCTGGAGATGATTGCACGCCTGAAGAAGGATCCAGCGGCCGCGCACGTGGACATCATCGGCGGCCAGGCAGCCACCTATGACGGTGCCAAGGCACTGATCGATGCTGGCGCTGACGCCATCAAGGTCGGCGTTGGCCCGGGCTCCATCTGCACCACCCGCATCGTTGCCGGCGTGGGCGTTCCCCAGGTTACCGCTATCTACGAAGCAGCCAAGGCAGCTATTCCAGCTGGCGTTCCATTGATCGCTGACGGCGGCCTGCAGCACTCGGGCGATATCGGCAAGGCCCTGGTGGCCGGCGCCGACTCGGTCATGCTCGGCTCCCTGCTGGCAGGTACCGCTGAGTCCCCTGGCGATCTGGTCTTCATGGGCGGCAAGCAGTTCAAGGCCTACCGCGGCATGGGCTCGCTGGGCGCAATGGAAACCCGTGGCAAGAACACCTCGTACTCCAAGGACCGCTACTTCCAGGCTGACGCGCCATCGAACGAGAAGCTGATCCCTGAAGGCATCGAAGGCCAGGTCCCTTACCGCGGCCCGCTGTCGGCTGTCACCCACCAGCTCGTGGGCGGCCTGCGCCAGACCATGTTCTACGTTGGCGGACGCACCGTTCCCGAGCTGAAGGCACGCGGCAAGTTCGTCCGCATCACCGCAGCAGGCCTGAAGGAATCGCACCCGCACGACATCATGATGACCGTTGAGGCACCGAACTACCGTTCGCGCTAAGGCTCATCTGATGCGGAAAACCCCATCACCACTGGCGCATTGCCAGAGGCGATGGGGTTTTTCGCATCTCTGCTAGCTGATTCAGGAGGCCAGCCAGCCACCGTCGACGTTGAGCATCTGTCCAGTGATGTACCGGGATGCTTCCGAAAGCAAGAAAACCACCGGTCCGGCAAAGTCATCAGTGTGCCCCAGCCTATTCATCGGGATCCGTGAGAGGATTCGTTCTCTGTCTGCCGGTTTGGCCAGGAGATCTGAAGTGAGCTGCGTTTGGACGTATCCGGGAGCAATGCCGTTCACGCGGATGCCTTGTTGCGACCATTCCCGGGACAGCGCGCGGACAGCTCCGAGTACGGCTGACTTCGACATGACGTATGGTGCGACATTGGGCAGCCCAATGGTGCTTGCCAGGGAGCAGAGGAAGACGTGGCTTCCGACCGCGCTGCCGCGGGAGATCTCCCGCCGCGCGATCTCGGTGCTGAGGAACAGAGGGGCTTCGGCATTGACCTTCTGTACCCATCGCCATTCCTCAGGATCCAAATCGATGGCCTGCTTGCGCAGCTGCACACCCGCAGCATGGATCACGGAATCAACCGGACCGTTGCCTTCGGCAAGGTCTACAAGTTCATTGGCTTTGCCGGTTTGCGCTACATCCCAGGTATAGGTGTGCAGGCGTTGCCCATCGAGTCCGGCAAGCTGCCGTGTTTGCTCCAGCTGGGACTCCGTGCGGGACACTGCGCTGACACGTGCGCCGGCTTTGACGGCTGCCAGTGCCATAGCCTGCCCGATGCCGCGGCCAGCTCCGGTCACCAAAACGTGACGGTTGGCCAGTGAAAACTGTTCAAGACTCATGGGAATTCCTTGTTTGCGTGCTCGTTAGAAAATGTAGGTGGGCAACAGCAAGATGAAGAGGAATACCGCACCGCTGATGACCAATGAAACAAAGGTGTACTTCAAGATGGATCTCACTCCGAGCCCCGCGATCGCCAAGATCGGCAATGCGAAGAACGGCTGGATCATGTTGGTCCAGGTGTCGCCGTAACCGATTGCCATGATGATCAAGGCGGGATCCGTGCCCAAGGCGTTGGCCGCTTCGATGAAAATCGGTCCCTGAATGGCGAATTGGCCGCCACCACTGGGCACGAAGATGTTTACCAAGCCGGCGGCGAGGAAGGCGACAATCGGCAATGAGTTCGCGTTGGACATCGAGATGAACGCATCGCTGAGCACGGTGATCAGTCCCGTCGTTGTCACGATCCCCAGGATGCCGGCGTACAGCGGATACTGCAGCAGCACTTCGCCGGTGACTGTCGAAGCGTTCTTGATCAGCCCGGCCAACGCTACAGGGGAGTCAACCAGCAAGAGGATGATCGCGAGCATCGACCAGTTCACGATGTCGAAGGTCAAAACGAAGCCCAGGCGCATGAAGTGCCCGACGATGAAGACGCTGAGCAGTAGTCCCAGTCCGGTCGTGACGTAGCGCTTGGATTCAATCCAATCTGCCGGGCTTTCCGGTTTCCCAGCTTGACGGGCCTCCGTCTGGGAATCCGGGTTGCTGAGCGGGATCTCCAGGATCTCCTCGTCGGTCTTAGGCCGGGACATCGCCATGCCGATGACCAGCGCGGGAATCATGATGAGCAGGCCAGTCATATTCCACCAGCTGAAGACCGTTTCCGTAACCGGGACCGGAGCACCCAGGAATTCCTCGATGAAGCTGCCAGGAGTGGCCGAAGTCAGCGGGGCTGCCCCTGAATATCCCATATGGTAGGGAATAAAGCCGGTGTAGGCGGCAGCGACCAACAAAGGGAAGTGGACTTTGATGCCGCGTTCGCGGCAGCTGGTGGCGATACCCTTGGCCAGAATCGCTCCGACGATTAGTCCCAGGCTCCACTGGGCCCAGGACACCAAGCAGGTCAGCAGGGTGACCCAGGCGTAGGCCTGCACCGCGTTCTTTGGAATGCTTGATACTTTCGACAGCACCCCCTGGACCTGGCGGGTATGGGCCAGTGCATGCCCGAAGAGCAGGGCCAGGCACATCTGCGTGATGAAGGCCAGTAGCCCTGTCAATCCTTCGCCCCAAGCATTCACCACGGCGACCGGAGACGAGTCGGTCATCGTCAAGGCCATGAGCATCACGATCAACGTCAGCAGGACGGCGAATACCATTGCTGAGGGCATCCATCGTTCGACAAGACGAGTCACAGGCTTCATTGCGGTTGTGAGCATCGTGCACCTCCAAGAGTAGGCCGATCAATTTGCTGGAGAGGAATATGACTGCCGTCACATCCTTTCGAGGACGCTACTAGTGCGGTTCGGCATTAAGCAATCGTAAGTGGCTAGGCATCCTATCTCCGGTTGCACCCGGTGCTTCAGGTGCATGAATAAGGTGATTCAGAAGATTTAGCTTTTGAAGCTTAATGTTGCTTAACGTATTTCCATGCCATGTAATGGTGATCACAAACATTCGCAGGTTCTTATCCGATTTCACCAATGGAGGTGCGCGTTGACCACCCAGTCGCATTTATCGCTTCGACCAGCGCGTGTCTCTGCTGCTGCTGTTGCCCGAGCTGCAGGGGTCTCTTCTGCAACGGTCAGCTACATCATGAACGGTCGACCCGGTGCCTCGCCTGAGACCCGGCGCCATGTGCTGAAGGTGGCGAACGAACTTGGCTACCGTCCCGCCAACCATGGGCAGCAGCAGGACCCGCTTCTGACCCGCGTGGTCGGCCTAGTGCTGCCGAACATCGTGAACCAGATGTATACGATCTGGGCACAGCACATCATCAATGCCACCGCCGCGGCCGGGTTCGATGTCTTTGTCGCAACAACGGGGGACGACCCCGAGGCGCTGGATCAAGTTGCTCGTACCCTGGCTGCCCGGAATGTTGATGGCGTCATTATCGCCGCTGCAATCAAGGAAGATTCGCGTTCTCTGAGGACCTTTCGCCAGAAACGAATTCCCTATGTCTGCCTGTCGCGCAATTCCGAGCATCTGCCTGGTGATTTCGTCGGGATCGATGACGACGCGGCTGCGGGGGAACTCATGTCCCACGTTCTGGATCACGGCTATTCGGAGGTGGCCACTGTCATCGGGCCGCGTTCCTCTACTGCGTCTTTGTTGCGCGAACAGGCTTTTGTCCGGGTTGCCCAACAAAGGGGTGTCCGGGTTGCGGGAGAACGCCTGATCAGTACCAAGCTCAGTTCGGAAGGCGGGCAGCTGGCCGCCAAAAGATTGTTCAGCTCGGCGCATCCGCCACGGGCTGTGGTCTGCGGATCGGATGAAATTGCCATTGGTGTCATGGAGCATGCGCTGTCGCTGGGCCTGCGCATTCCACAGGATGTCGCGATCGTCGGCTGTGACGGACTCAGGCACAGCCGCTCGAAAATCATCGGGCTGACAACAATTGTCCAGCCGGTGAAAGACATGGCGGAAAGGTCCTTCGAGCTACTCCTGGAACAGATCGTCGAGCCGCGGAACACCTACAAGCACACGATCTGCGAGCACAGCCTCCATATCGGTAGGACTTGCGGGTGCCCTGCTACAGGGCGAATGCCTGCCCTCTAGCTCACCACTAGACATTCTCAAAGCCAAGGGCCTGGTGCCCTCTACTCGTCATGCCTGCATGCGGAAGGAACTGACCGTGCAAACTACCAACGCGACACGTCGGATGCGCTCACCGGAAATGCTCAACAAGCTGATTTTCCGGCGCATCATGCCGCTGCTGATCGCAGCCTATGTCATGGCTTTCATTGATCGCACGAATATCGGCATGGCCAAAGACCGGTTGGAAATCGATCTGGGTATCTCGGCTACAGCGTACGGCGTGGGTGCCGGGCTGTTCTTCTTGACCTACGCGCTTTCGGAGATTCCCTCAAACCTGATCATGCACAAGGTCGGCGCACGGTTCTGGATCATGAGGATCATGATCACTTGGGGAATCCTGTCTGCCTGCATGGCACTGGTCCAGGGGGAGTGGTCCTTCTATATCCTGCGCATGCTGCTGGGCATCGCTGAGGCGGGCCTATTCCCGGGAGTCATCTACTTCATCACCCAGTGGTTTGTCGTCAAAGACCGCGCCCGGGCCAACGGACTCTTCTTGCTCGGCGTAGCCCTGGCGAACGTCATCGGGGCGCCGCTGAGCGGCCTGCTGCTGACTATGGACGGCGTTGGCGGGTTGCACGGATGGCAGTGGATGTTCATCATCGAGGGGTTGCCAGCGTGCTTCTTGGCTATCGCAGTTTGGAAACTCCTGCCCAACAAGCCCACCGAAGCTAAATTCCTCACCCAGGCCGAGGCCGAGGACTTGGAAGCGCGAATCGCGGCTGAGGAAATCGCCGGCGCGCAGGCTGCTGGAAATTCCAAGCTTCTCCATGTTCTCAAGGACAAGCAGATCCTGTTGGTCGTTGCGATCTACTTCTCCCACCAGATCGCAGTCTACGCATTGAGCTTCTTCTTGCCTTCGATCATCGGTACATACGGAGAGCTATCCACCATCCAGATCGGCTTGCTCACCTCGATACCGTGGGTCTTCTCTGCCGCAGGCGCCTTGCTGATCCCCAAGCTTGCCACCAATGGCTCGCGATCGCGGATCGTTGCCAGCGCAACCATGACCGGCATCGTTGCCGGGTTCACCCTCGGTGCGCTTGGCGGACCGGTGCTCGGACTGATCGGCTTCTCGCTAGCCGCGTTCAACTTCTTCGCGTTGCAGCCGATCCTGTTCACCTACCCGGCAACCCGCCTTTCCGGTGCGACTCTGGCTGGCGGCATTGCTTTCGTGAACACCGTCGGGCTGTTCGGCGGATTCCTTGGTCCCTACATCATGGGGCTGATGGAAGAAGCTACTGGAAGCAAGATGTCGGGCCTCTGGTTCATTGTCGCGATCTGCGCCGTTGGCGCACTGCTCACTCTCAAGCTCAAGCAAGGCACCGAGGATCCCGCTAAAGCCGCTGTGTCCGGCCACTAGGCATCTAACTAAGGAGCAACGAACTCTAATGAATACCCATAACATGAAAATGGACTTTGACGGACTCCGGGTTCTCGTCACGGCTGGAGCTGCGGGCATCGGCCTGGCGATCGCTCAAGAGTTCAGGAACCATGGCGCACAAGTCTTCGTTACGGATATCAATCCTGAAGCAGTGCGTGCCGCCGCGTCGGCGGGTTTTGCCGCCTCCGTGAGCGACGTGTCGGATGAAGATCAGGTACGTGGATTGCCCGATCAGATCCAGCAGTCTCTAGGGGGACTGGACGTCCTGGTGAACAATGCCGGAATCGCCGGTCCTACCGGGCCTATCGAGACTCTTGAATCCGAAGATTGGATGACGACTTTCGATATTAATGTCCACGGACAATTCTTCTGCATCAAGCACTTGCTCCCGTTGCTGCGCCAGTCCACCCGCGGATCCATCATCAACTTGTCCTCGGCCGCTGGCCGTCTGGGCATGGCAGGTCGCAGTCCGTACTCGGCATCGAAATGGGCAGTGATCGGGCTGACCAAGACGCTTGCCATCGAGCTCGGCGGTGAAGGAATCAGGGTCAATGCCATCTGCCCGGGGGCAGTCAATGGCCCGCGCATCCAATCCGTCATCGAGGCGAAGGCGCGAATGCTCCAGCGTCCGGTGGACGAAGTCTCCGATCTGTACCACGCGCAGTCATCGCTCAACAAGCTGGTCGAGGCCGAGGACATCGCCAATATGGCGGTGTTCCTGGCCAGCCCGATGGCACTTCGGATCAACGGCCAGGCCATGGCAGTCGATGGCAACACCGAGAAACTGTACTAGGAAGGCGTATTGTGAAAAACAAGCGAAAAGTCATCATTACCAGCGCTGTCACCGGCGCTATCCATACCCCCAGCATGTCGCCGCACCTGCCGGTGAGCGCCGATGAGATTGCCGAAGCTGCGCTTGGCGCCGCCAAGGCTGGCGCGGCCATAGTCCACATGCACGCGCGTGATCCCAAGGACGGCCGCCCATCTCAGGATCCCAAGCATTTCGAACCGATCTTGGAGAAGCTCAAGAACGGCACCGACGCCATCGTCAACATCACCACCGGTGGCTCCCCGCATATGACCGTCGAAGAACGCATGCTTCCGGTGGCAACCTTCGAACCTGAACTCGCTTCGCTCAATATGGGATCAATGAACTTCGGACTGTATCCCATGCTGGACCGGTTCACGGAGTTCGAACACGATTGGGAACGAGAAGGCCTGGAAAATTCACGGGATCTGGTCTTCAAGAACACCTTTGCCGATATCCAGAGGATCCTGGAAATCGGTAACGCCAATGACACCCGGTTCGAATTCGAATGCTACGACATTTCCCACCTAAATAACCTGAGTCACTTCCACCAGCGCGGGCTGGCCCGTGGCCCGCTTTTCGTGCAGTCGGTTTTCGGTCTGCTCGGCGGCATCGGGGCGCATCCGGAAGACTTGATGCATATGCGCCGCACGGCTGACCACCTGCTGGGAGAGAACTACGAATGGTCCATCCTCGGTGCAGGCAAGAACCAGATGCCGTTAGCTACCATTGGAGCGGCCATGGGATCGCATGTACGTGTTGGGCTGGAAGATTCCTTGTGGATCGGACCGGGGCAGCTCGCCGCTTCCAATGCCGAGCAAGTGACCCGTATCCGGACCATACTGGAAGCACTGAATTTCGAGGTCGCGACTCCCGAGGAAGCCCGGGAGATGCTGGAGCTCAAGGGGCGCGACAAAGTCGGTTTCTAGGCGCCAAATGCCTTCGGCCTGAATAGCAGCACAAAATCAAACAGACTCGAGGCTCCATCTGTCCTGCCCCATGCAGGCATAGATGGAGCCTTGTTTTGTCCTAGTCCCAGTTTGACGCCGCGCATTGGCGCGCGCCGTGGCGTATCCAATCCCACTAGAACATCGCGGGACTCGCTCGCCGCGGACACGTAGACTTGTTCGATGGCGGCGCTTCCCTGCGCGTGCGGGAAACCTCGCGCCAATGCGCCGGTGACGGAAGGACAATCAGTACATGGGCCAGCCAGCCAACCTGAAGAAGCAAACCCGACAGCGTATGGAACGCACGGGGGAGAGCTACACCACCGCGCGCAAGAACATCTTGGCCGGCAAGCCTGAAAGCCCTCGGGCCGCTCGCGCTGCCGCCGCACGCGACTACGCCAAGGAAGCACGCGAAAAGGCCAAGGCGCAGGAGCAGAAAGGCAAGAACGCTCCGGCTGCTTCGCCAGCTGACGAACTGCCTGAGTACCCAGCGCCAAAAGATGTCATCCAGTACGATGCTGCGCTCTGGCACCGAGTCCTAGTCCAAGCTGGCGTCACCAACAAGCACACCGGCGAACCGCTGAGCCAGGCATTGCTCGCTGGCCTTGCCGGCGGTATCGGCTTCATGGCTTTTACCCATGAAGGCGGCGAAGAGACTGCAGTAACCTTGGTGACCCGCCACAACCCGGAACCCTATACACAGAACCTGCTGGCTCGTTGCGGTGCTACGGTGACCGAACGTACCACCGGCTCAGCCGAACGCGCTGTCGAATACATGGACGCTGCCCTGGACGCAGGCCGCACCGTGGTGGTTCGCGTGGCAATCAGCGCGCTGCCATGGATTGACGGCAACACGGTTGATGAGGCCGAGACCCTGGATCTCGTCGTCGTTGGCGAGCACAAGAAGGACCTGATGGTAGATGACGGTTCAGGTGCGCTGAACCTTATAAGCCCCAAGGAACTGGCCATCGCCCGTGCGATGCGCAAGAAGGAAAAGCACTGGCAGGCATGGATCCCGTCCTCGCGCTCGCCGAAGGCCGAGACCCTGGCCGCCAATGCTGTCGAGGCGATTGGGGAAACCACCGCTCGCCTGCTGGGCACCAGCGAGCTTTCCGGGGTTCCAGTGCACTTTGCCAAGAACTTCGGCATTACCGGCATGCGCACCTTGGCCACGCGACTGCGCGATAACGAGTCCAAAACCGGTTGGTCCCAGATCTTCGCAAGCCAGCAAGCGCTGGCCAACGGCTTGGACCAGCTCGCAGGTTTCTTCTCCGACACGCGTTTCAGCGGCGAGGGCGCGTTGCGCGGCCTGTACGCGGAGTTCCTTTCGGAAGCGGCGGAACTTCCAGGCCTGGCGGCGCTGGCAGCTCACGTAGATGCTTACCGGCAGCTCTCCACCCAGTGGGATGAGTTCGCGGACCTGATTGATCCAGAGACCGAGTTCGCCAAGCGTGCTGAGCACTTCGCCGTATTGGCTGACGCGATTGAGCGCATTGCCGATTCTGAAGAGCGGGCCGCCACCTCCTTGGCCGCGACCGCCAAGAAGCTTGCATACGAGGCAGCCAAGTAAACCTGGCTCAACATAGGCCCTGCCATCCGGTGATCTTACTCACCGGATGGCAGGGCATTGTTGTCCCGGTGTGCCACTTGCGGCCCCATGCGCCAGAGCCAGCGCAGAAACATCGCCTAAAGCCAATGCGCTATCAAAAGCGGGATTATCCGGGAATCTTGATAACCTAGTTAGGTGAGTAACGAGATTGAGATCGGCCGCGGCAAGCGGGCAACTAAGGCATATTCCCTGGACGACGTAGCGATCGTACCGAATCGCCGTACCCGTGATCCGAAGGACGTATCGGTGTCCTGGCAGATCGACGCCTTCCAGTTCGACACCCCTATCCTGGGCGCACCAATGGATTCGGTGACCTCCCCATCTACTGCAATCGCCTTGGGCAAGCTCGGCGGCCTGGGCGTGCTGAACCTCGAAGGCCTGTGGACCCGCTACGAGGACCCGGAAGCAGTGCTGGCTGAAATTGCCGGCCTGGAGTCCGAGGCGGCAACCCGCAACGACCCGAAGATCACCGCAAAGCTGCAGGAACTGTACTCGGCTCCCATCCAGCCTGAGCTGATCACCTCGCGCATCTCCGAGATCCGCGACTCCGGCGTTGTCGTTGGAGGCTCGTTGACCCCGCAGCGCACCCAGGAGCACTACAAGACCGTTGTCGCTGCCGGCGTGGACATCTTCGTCATCCGCGGCACCACCGTTTCGGCCGAGCACGTCTCGAAGACCACCGAACCGCTGAACCTCAAGCAGTTCATCTACGAACTCGATGTCCCAGTGATCGTGGGCGGCGCAGCAGGATACACCCCGGCCATGCACCTGATGCGCACCGGTGCAGCCGGCGTGCTCGTTGGCTTCGGTGGCGGCGCGTCCTCCACCACCCGCCGCACTCTGGGTATCCACGCGCCGATGGCTACTGCCATCGCCGACGTTGCAGCCGCACGCCGCGACTACATCGAAGAGTCCGGCGGACGCTATGTCCACGTCATCGCCGATGGCGGCATGGGGAACTCCGGCGACATCGTCAAGGCCATCGCCATGGGCGCCGACGCAGTGATGCTCGGTACCGCACTGGCCCGTGCCGATGAAGCACCAGGCGCCGGCTATCACTGGGGCATGGAAGCAGTTCACGAGGCCAGCCCACGTGGCGACCGCGCCAAGGTCGGCACCGTCGGCTCGCTGGAGAAGGTCCTGCACGGCCCATCGCACGAGACCAACGGCACCTCGAACCTGGTTGGTGCACTGCGCCGCTCGATGGCCACCACCGGCTACTCGACCCTCAAGGAATTCCAGCGCGTCGACGTCGTGCTGTCCCCGTACGAATCCGATCGCTTCTAGCGGATCCTGATCTGGCCCTGCTCTTCTTTCGAAGGGTGGGGCCAGTGTCGTTTAAGCGCTTGGTCTCAACGAATGAATAAGCAAGTTGGTTCCACCAGCGGAAAATAAGGCAACAGGGCTAATCTCACGCCATCGCATTTCGAGTTCTACGCCAAATAGAAGTACCGTTAGAGTGTGCTTAAAACCGCTCTGAAGCCCAAATGGATCGGCGCCCTCTTTGCCGCGCTAGCTCTCGCCACCGGATTCGTTCTCTTGTCCGGATGGCAGTTCGGCGCCTCCGAAACCGAGCCGCCGGTCAAGATCGACAAGACCGAGAAGCCGGTCGCGCTGATCGAGCATCAGGAAGTCGGCAAGGAGCTGCTGGGCATCAAGGCAGACCAGATCGTCACCATGTTGGGCGAATTCGTCCCCGGCACCGATCAGCTGATTGCGCCTCGGCTGAATGGCGATCAGCGCGGTGTCTGGGTCATCACCCAATTCAAGGTCGAGGGCGCGGCCCAGGACGCCGGTATTGCGGTGGTACGCGGCTGGCAGCCTGAAGCAACCAAGCCAGCTCCGGCACCTGAAGGCGAACTGGAGATCACCGGGCGCCTGCTGCCTAGCGAAGGCCCGGAATTCCGCGAAGACCTGCGCAGCGCAACGCTGCCAACTCTCGCCTCGGCACAGCTGGCGAACATCTGGGATTCGGTCCTCTTTGAAGGATTCGTCACGGCCCACGAAATCACCACTGCCAAGGGCGAGACCGTAGCGCAGCCGGGCCTGGAAATTGTCGACGTCGGTCCGCAGCCCCAGGAAGCGCAGATCAACTGGCTGAACGTTTTCTACGGCTTGGAATGGGTCCTCTTCGCAGGGTTCGCCATCTTCCTCTGGTACCGCATGGTGCGCGATGATTACCAGCGGGATCTTGACGAGATTGCTGAGCGCGCTGCCGAAACACATATCAAGGGCGGCAACGCCACCCAAGCTGGAAACAGCAACGAATAGCATTTCACGCACACCGCACTTCTTACCGAAATCGGAAGGAATCACCAACGATGTCCAGCACCACCCCGGCACCGAAGCCCCGGAAATTCGGCGGCACCCCTAAGCAGATCCGTGCAGCCGCAACCTTCTACAAGGTCTTCGCCTACATCACCGGCGTGATGCTGCTGCTGCTCGTGCTGGAAATGATTTTCAAGTACTTCTGGTCCCTGGAACTCTTCGTGGGTGGCACCTTGGTAGATGGCACCTCCAACGCCGTCGGCATGTACAACCGTGCCGAGGTGGCCGGGGGACTGAACCTCTCGCTGGGCATCCTGATCGCCCACGGCTGGCTATACGTGGTGTACCTCTTTGCAGACTTCCGCCTGTGGACCTTGATGCGCTGGCCATTCATGCGCTTCATTACGATCGCCCTCGGCGGCGTCGTCCCGTTCCTTTCCTTCTGGACCGAAGCCAAGGTGCACGCAGAAGTAGACCGCGAGCTGGCCGCGCATCCAAAGGCCGCCAAGCGCTACTGACACGTGGCTGCATTCATTGCCAAAGGGCAGATCCGTTCATCGAAAATGAACAGATCTGCCCTTTGCCTTTGCCAAAAATCCACTAGGTGACGCTGATGACATCACCTTGGCTGTCTCGCGCGCAGTGAACCGCGTAGACTGTAACGGTGACTACTGCTCCCCTCAATCCAGAACATAAGCCGGTTCTGGTCGTCGACTACGGGGCCCAATACGCGCAGCTTATCGCTCGCCGCGTACGTGAGGCCCGTGTGTACTCGGAGATCGTTCCGCACACCCTGTCCACCGAAGCCATCCTGGCCAAGAACCCTGCAGCGATCATCCTCTCCGGTGGTCCTTCCAGCGTTTACGCCGATGGCGCCCCTTCCGTCGGGGCTGACCTGTTTGAAGCCGGCGTGCCGGTCTTGGGCATCTGCTACGGCTTCCAGGCCATGGCTAACGCCTTGGGCGGTACCGTGGCCGAAACCGGCCTGCGCGAGTACGGCCGCACCGCAACCAACTTTGAGGGCGATGCCCGCTCCATCCTGGCAGGTGCCGCTCAGGCCCCTACCGTCTGGATGAGCCACGGCGACTCCGTCTCCAAGGCCCCAGAAGGCTTCGAAGTGCTGGCCACCACCGCTGGTGCTCCGGTTGCCGCTTTCGCAAATGAAGCAAAGCGACTGTACGGCGTGCAGTGGCACCCAGAGGTGAAGCACTGCGAGTTCGGCCAGGATGTCCTGGAGAATTTCCTGTACAACGGTGCTGGCCTGAAGGGCGACTGGACCGCTGACAACATCGCTGACGAGCAGATCGAGCGCATCCGCGCCCAGGTCGGCACCGGCAAGGCCATCTGCGGCCTGTCCGGCGGCGTGGACTCCGCTGTTGCAGCTGCCCTGGTGCAGCGCGCCATTGGCGACCAGCTCACCTGCGTGTTCGTCAACCACGGCCTGCTGCGCGAAGGCGAAGCCGAGCAGGTTGAGAAGGACTTCGTAGCTTCCACCGGCGCCAAGCTGTACATTGCCGACGAGCGCGAGCGCTTCCTGACTGCTTTGGACGGTGTCACCGACCCGGAGACCAAGCGCAAGATCATTGGCCGCGAATTCATTCGCGCCTTCGAAGCAGCGGAAGCGGCGATCATCGCCGAGGCCGCTTCCGAGGGCGAGCCAGTGAAGTTCCTGGTCCAGGGCACTTTGTACCCGGACATCGTCGAATCCGGCGGTGGCGAAGGCACCTCGAACATCAAGAGCCACCACAACGTGGGCGGCTTGCCAGAGGACCTGGACTTCGAGCTGGTTGAACCACTGCGCACCCTGTTCAAGGACGAGGTCCGTGCAGTGGGCCGCGAGCTCGGCTTGCCTGAGGAAATCGTTGGCCGCCAGCCATTCCCTGGCCCAGGCCTGGGTATCCGCATCATCGGTGCCGTCAACGAAGAGCGCCTGTCCATCCTGCGCAAGGCTGACGCGATCGCTCGCGCCGAGCTGACTGCTGCAGGACTGGATGACGAAGTTTGGCAGATGCCAGTAGTGCTGCTCGCTGACGTACGCTCGGTAGGCGTACAGGGCGATCACCGCACCTACGGCCACCCAATCGTGCTGCGTCCGGTTTCCTCCGAGGATGCCATGACCGCTGACTGGTCGCACCTGCCATACGATCTGCTCTCGAAGATCTCCAACCGCATCACCAACGAGGTAGATGGGGTGAACCGCGTGGTGCTGGACGTTACGTCCAAGCCACCTGGAACCATCGAGTGGGAGTAAATCCCCAAGACTGCTAATTCACTGCGCTTTGGCGGGTGAATGGGAAGCGGATCCGGTACGCCGGTTCCGCTTCCCGCAGTTAAAACGTGTTTCGCGCACCGGTTCTGCACGGTGCGTGCACTACGTTAGAAAGAGGCGTATCTGCACCTGTGGTGCGCCCGAATGTGGTCGGTTCAGTGAAGGGAATGACTGTCGTGACTAGTGGACAGAATGCTGCCGCCGAGCGTGTAGCTGCCTGGGTGAAATCCCTGGGACAGAGTGCCGGGGCGGATACCACCCTGCGATTTGCTCCGTCGACCTCCAATAGCATCGACATAACCCATGCCAATCCATCGGGATTGGCCCAGTTCCTTGCCGGACGGCGTACCCGCCTGTCCACGCTGCTGCACGATGCGGACCAGTACGCTACCGCGCGCCGCACTGCCCGTGCGCTCTCGGCCAAGATCAATGAACTGTGGGAAGAACGCGGCATCGACGTCGGCTACCTGGCCGCCGGTGTCGCCAACTGGCGCGCGGTCCACGATGGCAAGAGCGAGCCTGTCTCGGCTCCCATCATGCTCGGCCGCATCACACTGACCAAGCACGTTGATGCTGACGACTACGACCTGCAGCTGGTCGGCCGCGCCACCGTATCCCCGGCCTTCGTGCGCCAATTCGAAGCCGACCACAACGCCAAGGTCGATGTCGCCGCGGTGGACGCCGAAGCGTACTCCATCGCCCGTTTCGACCCGGTCCGCGGAATGGATGCCCTGCGCCACCAGATGTCCGAGGTTCCCGGCGTAGTGGTGGGCCACCGCCTGCTGCTCTCCACCTTCTCCGAGCTGATGGACCCAGCTGACCCGGCCAAGCTCAATGGGTCCCACCCGGTCATCGAGGCGCTAATTCGTCACGACTCCGCGGAAAAGCAGGCTGGGAACAGCCAAAGCAGCAAGACCTCCGAAGCGCTGGCCAACCTGGTCGCTTCCAAGCCGGGCGCTTCCAAAACCGAGGGCTCAAAGCCTGAAGAAGCCAAGGACGAGTCTGCCGCTGAAAAGAAGCAGGACGAAGAGCAGCCTGAAGCGCAGGCCGCCGATGCCAAGGGCCATGAAGCTGCCGGCTCCCGCCTGAGCCGCGTGAAGAACATTCTCAAGGAAACCGCGCGCTCGCGTAAGCAGAGCCTTGCCTCCGAAGGATCTTCTGCCCGCAAGGTCCACACCGGAACCACCACCATTGCCAAGTCTTCTGATGACCGTGATCCGGAAGATGAACTGTTCTTGCTGGACGCGGATGAGTCCCAGTCCAAGATGCTTGACTACATCGCTGCCGGTGAATCGGTGGCCATCAACGCCGCTGCCGGTACCGGTGCTACCCAGACCGCGCTGAACGCAGCCGCGCTGCTGGCCGCCCAGGGCAAGCGAGTACTGGTGGTTGCGGAACAGCGTTCTGCCGCCGAAGAATTCGTGACCCGCTTCAACGAGCACCTGGATGCAGGCAGCATGCTGCTGGAACCCAACGAGGATCCAGAAGCGCTGCGCGCGATGATGACCAAGGCAATTCTGCGCAACGAACGCGCTGCCGAGCCGCAGCTGGGCTCCATGTTCAAGCGCCTGCGCGAATCCCGCCACGCACTGCACGAGCACGTGAAGTCGCTGCACTCGGTGCGCAGCCGTTGGGGTTGCTCGCCATACCAGGCAATGCAGGAACTGGCACGTCTCTCCGCACTGGAACCAGCGCCATCCACCACCGTGCGCCTGAAGCGTTCGGTGCTGGATTCCATGGGCCAGCGCGGACATGTTGCCGCACAGCTCAAGCGCGCAGCGCAGCTTGGCGCCTTCTCCAAGATGCACACCACCAGCCCATGGCATGGTGCACCGCTGCGCAACACCGAAGCCACCGAAAAGGCCTTGAACCTGGCCAGCGGGCTGGGCCGCGACCTGCCCATCCTGCATGAGCACATGCTGCAGATCGCCGAGCGTTCGCAGATCCGCCTGGAAGAAAGCTACGACAAGTGGGGAGACCAGCTGCAGTTGCTGGTCGCCGTCCGCGGATCGCTGGACAAGTTCGAGGCCGACATCTTCGAGGGCGACATCGATGATTTGATCGCCGCTACCGCAACCAGCGCATGGCGCCGCGAGCACGGCGTGGAGATGGGCTCCATTGTCCGTTCCCGGCTGCGCAAGATTGCCAAGGAATACGTCCGCCCGGGCATGCACGTAGCTGACCTGCAGTCCGCTCTGCAGGCGGTGGCGGTCCAGCGCGATGCCTGGCGAGCCATTGCCACCAGCCAGCGCAACCCGCAGGTCCCAGGCGGCCTGCTGGATGTTGAAGCCGGATACCACGACGCCGGTGCCCGCATCGACAAGCTGGCCGAAATGCTGCCGTCCTCCCTGGGCTCGGGCCTGCGCGAAATGCCCATCAAGGAGCTGCTCTCGGTGATTGCAGCGCTGGTCGAGCGCCGCGAGGACCTGGGCGAGCTGCCCGAGCGCACGTTGATCTCCGAGCAGCTGGCTGAAGCCGGGCTGGGCGACCTGCTCGATGACTTCGCCGAACGCGAGATCGACGCCGACCAGGTAGACAGCGAATTGGAGCTTGCCTGGTGGCAGTCCGTGCTGGATGCCATGATCTCCGGTGACGACTTCCTGGCCATGAATGACGGCTCCAAGCTGGAGAAGATCGAGGCTGACTACCGACTGGCTGACGGCGCGCACATCGCTGCCGGCCCGCAGCGCATCCGCTGGGCGCTGACTCGCAACTGGAAGGCAGCGCTGGCTGACCACCGAGCCGGTTCCCGCGCGCTGCGCGAGATGCTCAAGGGCGGAACCCCGAGCATTGCCGGGCTGCTGGATCTTGGAGCACCGCTGGCCAATTCGCTGACCCCGGTCATCGTCTCGGCTCCGCTGCTGCTGGGCAGCGCCCTGCCGGAGGACACGAAGTTCGATGCGGTCATCCTGCTGGAAGCCAACTACCTCACCCTGCGTGAAGTCCTGGATGCGATCCGCCGCTCCGGCCAGGTCATTGCCATTGGCGATGAAATGCTGGGCGGTCCGAAGCGCTTCGAGGTCTCCGTAGACCCGACCGCACGAGTTCGCGAGCAGAGCGTGGACCGTTCCGCGCTGGAAGCCCTGAACAAGGTCCTGGTGACCGGTTCGCTGTCCACCGTGTACCGCGGCATTGACGAAGGCCTGGTGGAACAGCTGTCCGCCACCTACTACGATTCGGCGCTCTCGCGCCTGCCAATGGCGGTGAACCTCACCGGCGACTCCTCGCTGCTGCGCGGCGAATACGTGCCAGATGCCACCGGCTCACTGTCCAGCAGCGAAGACGGTGTGCAGACCACCGCAGCAGAAGTGGCGCGCGTGGTGGATCTGGTCTTCGGCCACTTCAAGAACCACGGGGGCGAATCGCTGGCAGTCATTGCCTCGAACCGCAGCCATGCCTCGGCCATCGCCGAAGCGATCCGTGTCCAGCTGCCAAACCACAAGTACGCGATGGAGCACCTGCGCTCCAAGCGCGAACCATTCGTGGTGACCACCATGGACCGGCTGATCGGCCTGCGCCGGGACTCGGTCATCTTCGCCTGGGGCTACGGACGTACTCCGCACGGCAAGACCCTGCACGAATTCGGTGCACTGTCCCGCGAGGGCGGCGAACAGCTGTTCGTCGCCGCCATGACCCGATCGCGGACCCGCATGACCTTGGTGTCCAGCCTGTTGCCCGAAGACGTGGACCTGAACCGCGTCTACCGTGGTGCCCGACAGTTCTTCGAACTGTTCGGACGCGTGCAGGCAGGGGATTCCGGAGTCAGCTCGATGCGCAATCCGCGCTTCGATCCATTGGTTTCCGATCTGGCCCGCCGCCTGCGCGAAAGCGGTGCCATCGTTTCCGAGGACTACCGCGGTGTGCTGGACCTGTCGGCTCACGCCTACGACTCTGCGCACAGCGGCATCCGCCCATTGGCTGTGGTCTACGACGGCACCGAGCACTATGCCGGACTGACCGTGCGTGAACGCAGCCGACTGCGCCCGGAATTCTTCGAGAAGCACGGCTGGCGCTATGTTCCGCTGTGGACCATTGACGTCTTCACCGATCCGGGTGCTGTCACCGATCGCCTGGCCCATGCACTGGGATTGAAAAAGCCTGCGGCCCCGGCCCAGGCTTCGACCCGTACCGGTGTGGCCGCCGCTCGGCCGGTGTCGGCCCGTGAAGTCACCACCGAGGCGGAAACGCCGAAGGAAAAGTCCAATCTGCTCAAGTCCGCCAAGGCTCGACTGGAACCAAAGGCCGAGACCAAGCAGGAAGCGCCAGCTGCTGAAAGCGGTGCCAAAGCTGAAGCTGGCGACGCACCTGCAAAGGACAGCGCGGATAAGCCACTGACTCCAGCCCCTGTTCCGGCTACCAGCAAGAACGAGGATCCGGAGCCAAAGAAGTAATGACTTCTGAGCAAGAACCAACGCGCGGCCGCCGCAAGCGGCCGCGCGTTGTCGCACCCCCGCAGCATCTGACTGCTCGCGTTGAACTCACCGGCAGCTACGCGCCAGTGCCGCATTCAGACTCCGTGAACCGGGCACTAGCCGGCCACCAGCCCGCCGAGACTTCTGCTGCGGCGATGGCGTCCCGCGCTAAGCAGCCGGCCGCCGATCCGCTGTCCGAGTTGCTGGCCGAAGACCAGGACCCGAGAAACTGGGGCGACGCCAAGGAAGACCTGGCTGAGATGATGAAGCGCGAGAAGCCGCCGCACTGGGGCTGATTTCCTAATTCACCAAGACGGCTGAAACCTTGCCGCGCGATACTGCCCCGGCCAGATCATCCGAGAGGCTGCTGGCAGCCGCGACCACCACAATTCCTTCACCGGTCGGAGCCGCGCCGCTGAGCATGCCGAATTCGGAACTGCTGGCATTATCCGGAACCCAGAGCACCGGCACCGCCTTGGCGATGGTCTGCGAGCTGATTTCCTTTTCAAAGCCATCTCCGGTGGTCAATACGATATCCACCAGTTGCCCTGGATGGAGCAGCGTCACGGTGGCAGGATCGCTCAAGCGCAAGGGAACGGCCACGGTGCCTTCCGGCGAACCGGTCAAAAGTTGAGGACCCACCAAGGAATAGTTGCGCAGCACCGTTCCGGCAGTCAGTGCCACGGCTGCCCGTTGCCCCGAGATGGCATCGATGCTTTCAAAGACTTCGGCATCTTCCGGGGCCAGCCGCACCGTTTGCACCGTCAGCTGGTTGGCGGATATGCGGGACCCGGCAGGAATGTCGCTCAGCGCCACCACGACTTCGCGCTGCGCTAATTGCCCGGAGGAAAACACATTGAGCACGCCCGCCAAGGCCAGCAGCGCGCAGGCGATGGCCAAAGGCTTCCGGTAGCGGCGCAACAATTCATTGCGGTTGCGCACGGGACGGATCTTCGGCTTGGGAATCACCGGGGGCCGGGAGGCAGCATGCGGTCTGGAGAAGAAGCTCATAACCCCATGCAACCTTCAGGTCCAGCGGCCCACTGCGAGCTGCCCGCGAGCTGTGGGTAAATCAGATGATTTGATGCACCTGCTGCGGAGTGAACACCAAGTCCACGGGTTGGTCATGCTCATCGATCTGGAAGGAACCGGCCGGAACATACTCGTGCTCATAAACCACGGCCGCCACACGGACCGGCGCATCGTCGATCAAGGGCAGGAAGCGATCGTAGTAGCCACCGCCTTGGCCTAAACGCAGCCCGTTCGAATCGATGGACAGCGCAGGCATGATCAGCGTATTGATCTCGTCAAAGAGCTCTGTGCCCATCCGCTTGCCCACCGGCTCCATCACCGGGGCCAAGGTACTTGGCTGGAATTCCATGCCGGGGGAGTACTCAACCCACGAGAGCGCGTACTCCGGTTCGCACACTGGCAGGTAGACTTCAATGCCTTCCTTGGCCAAAGCATCCAAGAGCGCCTCGGTGGACGGTTCATCCGGACCCGAGCAATAGGCCGCGACCTTCTGGACGACACCGGTGCTCTGGCTCAGATAGCCAATCACCGTGTGCGCCAGATCCAGTCCGAACTGCTCACGCTTGCTCGGATCAAGTGCCCTGCGCCAAGTGCGCACAGCGGCACGCGCGGCCTTCTTGCCGGCGCCAGAATTCAGATCAGCGGTGGGATTCATGCCTACAGCTTACGTGCAAGAAACGAAACGCTGCCTGCTAGCGCTGTTGCCAGCTGCAAGCATGACGAAGTAATACGATGTGCACATGTTCTTCTCTCGTCGAGCAAAACGCCTGGTTCCGGATCTGGCCTCGGAACGGCTGTTGTTGCGCCAACTGACTGCCAGTGACGAAGCCGAGTGGATCAATCTGCGCTACGCCAATTCCAAATGGCTCAAGCCATGGGATCCCACCAGTCCCTTGGGCCCGCCAGAAGCCATGACTTTTCGCGAGATGCTCAGGGCCAAGGATGAATCAGCAGTTGACGGCAGCGGATTCACCTGGGCCTTGGCTCTTCCCCAGCTGCACAAGGGGCGCCCGCCATTAATCGGGCAGGTTTCCGTGGCGTCGGTGCAATATGGTGCCGCGCGCACAGCGTCCATCGGCTACTGGCTGGATCGCAACCATGCCGGCTTCGGCCTGATGCCCGAAGCCTGCGCCTTGGTCATAGACCATTGCTTCGAGCAACTGCAGCTGCACCGCCTGGAAATCAACATCCGTCCGGAGAATTCGGCCAGCCTGCGGGTGGTGGACAAGCTCGGGTTCCGCGATGAAGGGCTGCGCAAAGGCTATCTGCACATCGATGGGCAGTGGCGGGATCACCGCACCTTTGCGTTGACCCGTGAAGAGGTGGAAACGACGCTGCTCGAACGCATCTACGAATACTGAGGCGGATTTCGTGCTATTTCGTTCAATCGAGCTCTGATATGAGAGAACTGCATTGAAAACATGCAGACACGCCAAGGGATGTGCATGAGCGCGCACCCAAGGTTGCATAGTGTTGATTCGGAGGAACCATATTTAGTTCCACGAGGATTTGACCGACTCAATCGGTGATGGAGGACCCACATGGCTGGCACGTCACAGAGAGCTTCGCAGGAAAGTGCTGCGACCAAACTCAAGATTCGTGTGCGCTATGGCCGGTTGTCCGTCGCGCTCGTCGGTGCCTTGGCTGTCCTCGCGACCGTCTTCGGTCTCATCCTGGCTCCTTTTACGGCTCTGACCTTCGGCACCGTAGGCCTGTTCGCGCTGATTGCCGTAGCATCCTTCGCCACCCTGCGCGGGCTGGCTGTCCGTGACCGCAACCGCAAGCTGCTCGAGCACCTCGAAGCCACCCGGCAGCAGGCGCTGCGGACTCCCGCTTTTGACGACGCGGCTAACCAGGTCATCTCGCGCAAGCATGAGGATGACGAGGTCTTCGACGCTCGCCCGGGTTCGTCCCGCCGCGCTCCAGCGATTACCGCTGAAGAGCTGCGCGCCGAAGCGCTGCGAGTGGCCCACGGCTATGGCGGTGTAAAGCAGCCAGGTACTTGGGAACCAACGCACGTGCCCAAGCCAACGTACGTGGAAGCCAGCGAGCGCATCGCCAAGACCGCGGAGCTGGCAGCTGAACAGGGTGCCAAGCGGACCCACAAGGCAGCACTGCCGGTGAAAGAACCGCTGCGTCCGAGCAAACAGATCAGCCTGAAGGCATCGGAAGATGCAAAGCGCCTGGCCACCGAAGTTTCGGCCGAAGAGCGCGCAGCGGTCGCTTCGGTAGTTGCCAAGCGTACCGAGAGCGCACCAGCTGCCAAGGAAACCGTTGCAGCGCCATCCCCCGCACCGGAAGCCGCACCCGTGGCTGCCGCGGGTACCAAGCCTCGCCTGAACCTGGACGCGGTCATGCAGCGCCGCCGCGCATAAGCATTCCAAGCACAAAGACTTGTGGCCCGGACCTCGCGAGGTCCGGGCCACAAGTCGCTTAAGCGCTGCTAGCTGATCATGTCATCGAATGGCAGCGGGCCGCGGTTGCCGCGGTGGTGCGCGAAGACCAAGGTGGTTTCGGTATGGCCCACCGACTCGTCGGTGGCGAGGTTGTCCAGCACCCAGTCACGCAGTGCATCGGTGGAACCGACCGCGATATGCAGCAGGTAATCGGTGCCGCCGGAAACATGGAACATGGACAGCACCTCGGGCAGCTGCGGGATGCGTGCCACGAAAGCGTCAATCTTCTCGCGGTCGTGGGCGCGCAGCTTGACCGAGATCAGTGCCTGCACGGTACGGCCTACAGCGCCCAGCGATACCTCGGCGTGGTAGCCGGTGAGGATGCCGCGCTCGACCAGCGAACGGGTGCGCAACAGTGCGGTGGATGGAGCGATGCCCGCACGCTGTGCGAGGTTCGCATTGGAGATACGTGCATTAGCGACCAATTCGTCGATGATGATTCGATCGATTTCGTCCAGATCGACGTTTGATGAAAGCTCTGATTGCTGGGCCATAAGAATATTTCATCATATTCGCGAGATATCAGTGGGATCTTTGGCAGAAAAATCAGCGTATGCCGTCCGCGTACGAGTAAATAATCGGTGAACAAACGGATATATTGGGGATATGACACGTCGTTCTGAGCACACCGGTGAATCCTTTGATACCAGGCTGGCGGCCTATTGCTTGGTGGAACACGAAGGAAAGGTACTGCTTACGCTCTGGGATATGCGTCATCGCGATCCACGCTTCACCCCGCGCTGGTCCCTTCCCGGCGGCGGCATCGACTTGGGGGAGCCTATCGAAGAAGGCGCGCGCCGTGAAGTCTATGAAGAGACCGGCTACGCGGTGGGCGAGCTGGGGCTCCTGGATGTCAGCACGGGAGTTATTCCCGGTTCCAAGCGCTACTCGGGCGAAGGCCATGCCATGCAAACGGTGGCGGTCACCTATCGGGCCAAACTGACCGGTGGAGAACTGCGCCACGAAGTCAACGGTTCTACCAGCCAGGCCGCCTGGTTTACCCGCGAGGAGATTGCCAAGCTGAACTGCATTGAACGCGTTGAGAGCATCTTGCGACTGACCGCACCCGGCAAGTAGCGACGGATCGCCGCTGGCCTGCCCTAGAATCAATAGGGACATGAACTTGCGAAATACCATCACCGTTGGCGCACTCAGCGCAACCCTGCTGCTAACCCTGTCTGCTTGCACCGAAGAGGCAACGCCGACGGCCGAGCCAAGCAAGGCCATCACCTTGCAGATTGCTGCCGGTTCTCAACCTGCAGACCAGGCCTTGGCCCATGTCTATGCCAATGCGCTGAAAGCCGAAGGCTACAAGGTGTCGCTGAACAAGCCCAGTGCTGATCCTTACCAGCAGGTGGTCGACGGGAAAGCCGATTTGGCGGTAGACCAAGCGGCCAAGGCCCTGCCCCTGGTTGCTGACCCGGCGGCTATAACCGGTGAAGATCAATTGCTGAGCGTCGAAGAATCCAAGAACCTGCGCAGCGCCATCAATGACGCTGAGGGGGAGCTTTCTGCCTTGGAACTCAGCCCAGCTGATGCGGGAAAGGTCTTGGTCATGAGCCAGGCCCAGGCAACCTTGCACAAGGTCGATTCGGTGGAAACCCTGATTGCGGCTTGCACAGATCTGACGATCATTAGCGATGAAGCCAACGCCGCATCCTTGAAGGCATCATTGGAGGACGCTGGCTGCGAGAAGCCGAAGGTCGTGGCTGAGGAGCCGGCGAAACTGGCCAGCAAGCTGCGTGCCTCGGTGGACAGCGTGGTGGCGCTCGGGTCGGGAGATGCCGTCATCTCCGATGAAGGCTTCTACAGCATTCCGGGAAGCGCCGCCTTCTTCAACGCCGAGCAGTACATGGTGCTGGCCAACGGCGACGTGAATGACAAGGCCCGGGCAGAACTGGACAAGATCACCGGCGAATTCTCGCAGCAGTCCCTCGTGGACCTGAACCGCATGGTCAGCCAGGCCGACGGACTGAGCCCAGAGCAAGCGGCCACCCGTTGGGAATGGATCATCGAAGAGTAGGCCCCAGCCAGCTCTCCCAGGATTTCGACCGCTGACCATAGCGGTCGAGTAACAAGGTGTGTCGATCGCACCTGACGTGAGAAAGTGTAACCATGGCAGAATTCAAACAATCAACGAAACTGCACAACGTCCTCTACGACATCCGCGGCCCGCTGCTTGAGCACGCCACGCGCATGGAGTCCGAAGGACACCGCATCCTGAAGCTGAACATCGGCAATCCCGCCCCGTTCGGCTTCGAGGCGCCCGACGCGGTGCTCGTTGACATGATTCGCAACCTGCCTAACGCCCAAGGATACTCCGACTCCCGCGGCATTCTCTCGGCACGTACCGCCGTCTCGCAGTACTACCAGACCCGTGGCATCCAGACCATTGGCGTGGATGACGTCTACCTGGGCAACGGTGTCTCCGAGCTGATCACTCTCTCGTTGAATGCGCTGCTGAATAACGGCGACGAGATCCTGATTCCCGCCCCTGACTACCCGCTGTGGACCGCTTCGGTTTCGCTGGCCGGCGGCACCCCGGTGCATTACATGAATACCGAGGAAGAAGGCTGGCTTCCTGATCTTCAGGACATGGAAGCGAAGATCACCGATCGCACCAAGGGCATCGTGATCATCAACCCCAATAACCCGACCGGTGCGGTGTACCCCAAGGAAACCCTGGAGGGAATCCTCGAGCTGGCGCGCAAGCACAACCTGATTGTGTTCTCGGACGAGATCTACGAAAAGATCCTCTACGAAGACGCCGTGCACATCAACACCGCTTCGTTGGCAGATGACGTGCTGATACTGACCTTCTCCGGCCTGTCCAAGGCCTACCGCGTGTGCGGCTTCCGTGCTGGGTGGATGGCTATTTCCGGTCCCAAGCACCAGGCCGGCGACTACATCGAGGGCATCAACCTGCTGACCAACATGCGCCTGTGCGCCAATGTGCCGGCGCAGCACGCAATCCAGACCGCCTTGGGCGGGTACCAGTCGATCAATGACTTGATCCTGCCTGGCGGACGCCTGCTTGAACAGCGCGATGCGGCCTACAACCTGCTCAGCGCGATTCCTGGCGTGAGTGTCCAGAAGGCCAAGGGCGCGCTCTACATGTTCCCGAAGCTGGATCCCGAGGTCTACCCGATCCACAACGATGAGACCTTCGCCCTTGAACTGCTCAAGGCGCAGAAGATCCTGATCTCCCAGGGCACCGCCTTCAACTGGATCCGTCCGGATCACTTCCGTTTGGTCACCTTGCCCAACGTGCGCGACCTGACTGATGCGGTTGGACGCATCGGACAGTTCCTGGAGGATTGGCGCGCTCGCGCATAGGCTGCCCGGATGCGGAACCGGCCCAGAATCACCCACGTGATTCTGGGCCGGTTGTGCGTTAAGGCGACTATCGGGGAATGCGGTCCCCGGAATTTCAGGGATATCGCCTGCCAGCGACTGCGATCGGAGAATTTGGTGTCCTGCAGCCGAAGAATTGCGTTTTCGCGGGGCTCAGCGATCCTGAGCATCGAGCCGTGATGGGTGCTTCGCCGTTGACGAATACCGCTTCTCACGGCGCCCGCAGTGGCAGTAGGCTGGCAACAACGAATCGCATCACTTCGACACACGCGTGAGGACTTAATGATGAGCGCCTATCCTGCCAACCTGTTAGAAGCGCTACGTGCAGAACCGGGCGTGGAGCTTTCAGAGCGCGCAACCAAGGATGCTGATTGGTGGCCCGGCGACGCCCCGCAGGATAAGAAGGCCGCCGAGAAGCGCATGGAGCAGCTGGCTGAACTGCTCTCGGATCTGCAAGAGAGGCTCTTCGCCGCCTCGGTAGCTGGCGGGCAAGGCCCAGCAGTCCTGCTCATTTTGCAGGGAATGGATACGTCCGGCAAAGGAGGGACTGTTCGCCACGTCCTTGGCATGCTGGATCCGCAGGGCGTCAAGCACCATGCCTTCAAGGCGCCAACCGAGGAAGAAGCAGCCCATGACTTCCTCTGGCGCATCACCAAGCAATTGCCCGCCGGGGGACTAGTGGGAGTCTTTGACCGTTCCCACTATGAAGACGTTCTGGTCGCCAAGGTGAAGGGCTTCGCCACCCCGGAGGCGGTCGAGTCCCGCTACGGGAAAATAGTCGACTTCGAGAAGCAGCTGATCGAGCAGGGCATCCACCCGATCAAGGTGATGCTCCACATCAGCCGAGAAGAACAATTCGAGCGCCTCTCGGCACGCCTGGAGCGTGCCGACAAGCATTGGAAGTACTCGCCGGGCGACGTCGATGATCGCCTGCTGTGGGATGACTTCCAGTCCGCCTACGAGGTGGCGATTAACCGCACCGATAACCAGGGCGCACCATGGCATATCGTTCCCGCTGACCAGAAGTGGAAAGCCCGCTTGTGCGTCGCCGAGCTGCTGCTGGCTACCCTGGAGCGCGTCGCTCCCGACTGGCCCGTTGCCACCTTCGATGTGGAGCAGGAGAAGGCCCGGCTGGCGGCCACGAAGTAGGTCCGGGTGAGGACGGGCTATTCGCCGGCGGCCTGCTCGTGGTTGGCGCGGGCCTGCTCCAGACGCTGAGAGACACCGTTGAGCCAGTTCTCGCAGTGGGCTGCCAGTGCTTCGCCACGCTCCCACAACGCCAGCGAGGCTTCCAGCGCAACTCCGCCGGTCTCGAGCTGGTTGACCACGGCCAGCAGTTCTTCGCGAGCCTGCTCGTAGGAAAGCTTGGCAATGTCGTCAGGGATTTGTGCAGTCATGATTACTCCAAATTGGTATTCGTGGTGATTAGCTTGCGTTGTTGCCGGCAGGGAGGGATTCAAGGGTTCGTGCAACCAGCTGCCCGGAAGCCACCCGGATGAGCACCTTGCTGTCTGCTGGCGCCTGGGCTGCCTCTCGCACGATGCTTCCGTCCTCCAGCTGGGTGACCGAATAGCCGCGGTCCAGGGTCTGCTGCGGGGACAGGGCACGCATCTGGTTCTTCAGATGATTGATCTCGTCGTTGGCGCGCATCACGCGGTGGCGCAGCAGATCCGTCGAGCGCTGCTTCCAGCGCTCCAGGTCTTCGGCACGGGAGGTGACCATCACCTGCGGGTTGGCCAGCACCGGGCGTTCGCGCACCGAGGCCAGCAGCTGGGCTTCGCGCTGGAGAAGATTGTTGATGGAACGGTCCAAGCGGCTGCGGGCGATTTCCAAGCCGGCGAATTCTTCTTGCAGATCCGGGACAATGCGCTTGGCTGCATCGGTGGGGGTCGACGCGCGAAGATCGGCCACATCGTCCAGGATCGGGCGGTCCGCTTCGTGGCCGATGGCCGAAACCACCGGCGTCTGGGCTGCGAAGACCGCACGCACCAGATCCTCATTGGAGAAGGGCAAGAGGTCTTCCAGGGCCCCGCCGCCACGGGCGATGACGATGACGTCGATGTCCGGGTCCGCATCCAGCTGCTGCAGGGCTGCGATGACCTGGTTGGCGGCATCCATTCCCTGCACGGCGGTATTGATGACCTTGAATTGCACGGATGGCCAGCGCAGGCTGGCATTGCGCAGCACGTCCTTCTCCGCATCCGAATCACGCCCGGTAATCAGGCCGATGCGGTGGGGAAGAACAGGCAGCGGGCGCTTGTGCTCAGGGGAGAAGAGGCCTTCTGCTCCCAGCGCCTGGCGCAATCGTTCCAGGCGCACCAGCAGCTCGCCCAAGCCTACCGGTCGCAGGTCCGTGGCATTCAAGGAAAGCCGGCCTGTTTTCGCGTAGAAGCTCGGTTTCACCTGGGCCACCACGCGGGAGCCCACCTGCGGGGTGGCATCCAGCTTGCGCATCGTCGAGGCCCAAATGGTCACCGAGAAAGAGAAGTCCGCATCGACATCGCGCAGGGTGAGGTAGGCGTGTCCGTTGCGCACATTGGCTTCCAGCAGCTGGCCTTCAACCCAAACCACCGGAGAGTTCTCGATATGGATTTTCAGCTTTTCCGAGAGCAGCCGCAGCGGCCAAGGATTGTCCGCGGTGGTCTGCCCGGCGGTCGCCGGCAAACTGGCGGGGGCTTGGGGATCCATCGGTGCCGCTCCTTGGAAGGTCGAATCTCTGGTGCATCTGTGAGACTACCGCATGGCACCGACGGCTGGCCGGATCCCCGGGGGCTGGGGCAAGGCCGCGGCAGGTGGAGCGCAGGTATCGCAATGGGCGATTTTCATACCCGATTGGCCCCGCAAGACCCGGGGAAACGGGGTTTTCCAACGATTGGGACAAGCCTGCCTGCGGGCATTGCGAGGGGCAATGTGCGGGTGGACACTATTGAGCATTGGGGAAGCACTTCAGAAGGATGCAGGGCCATGCGTGGGGCATTGGGGAATAAGAATATTGCGCGTTCTGGGTGGACTTGGGTGGCAGCGCTCAGCTTGCTGGCCGGTTCCATTCCGCTCTCCGCCGCGGCCTCGATGCCCGCGCTGGCGGCTGCGGCAGTGCCGGCCGCAACGGTGCACGTTGCCAGTGCCATATCCATCGACTTGCCGGTCCGGGTGCGCACCACGGCGGATCTGAATATGCGCACCGGCGCCTCGACCAGTTACCGGATCCTGGTGCAGATACCCACGGGGACCTCGGTTCCGGTATCCGGGCGTGCCTCCAACGGCTGGTACAAGGTCAGCTACAACGGGTACACCGGGTACGTCAGCGGCTACTACGTGGTCGCCGCTTCGGTGCGCACGCTCGATGACCTGAATCTGCGCACCGGCACATCCACCAGCTACCGGGTCCTGCTGAGCATCCCGAAAGGGAAGACGGTTCCCGCCTACGCCCGCGCCTCCAACGGATGGTACAAGGCCAGTTACGGAGGGTACACCGGCTGGGTCAGCGGCAGCTACGTGACCACCTATCCGAAGCCGCCCTCCGCCCCGCAGTCCACCGGTCCCAACCGGACATCGAGGGTGGTGCTCACCTTCGATGACTGCCCGCGCACGCTGAGCGCCTTCACCTCGGTCATGGATTACGCCGCCAGCAGCAACATCGGCCTGGTGATCGCTCCCACCGGCGATTGCCTCGGCTCGTTCAAGTCGCGCTACGGCGTGGACCTGGCCGCGCTGGCCCGGGCCAAGGGCCAATGGGTGATCAACCATTCGATCAGCCACCCGGATCTGCGCCCGCTGTCCTGCCAGCAGGCCGGTGCGCAACTGGGCGGCTCCGGCGTGCACACGAATTTCGGGCGCCCGCCCTTCGGAGCCATCGACGCTTCGGTGCGTTGCGGCTACGACAGCCGCGGGATGGCCATCTGGACCTGGTCCCGCGACACCCGCGACTGGGACGTGAAATCCAAGTCGATTACCGTCTCTCGGGCCTCGGCCGCGGTGCCCGGGGATACAGTGCTGATGCACATGCAGTGGTACGGCTTCTCGCCCGATGCGCTGCGCCAGATCAAGGCGAACCTCGGCGCCCGCTCGGTGGGCGTGTGCCGGGCCTACCACGGGTCCGATGGCACCGGCGCGGTGGTGCGCACCCCGGTGCTGCTGCCCAGTTCGCTGCCTTGCTGAACCGGCAAGCACCCTTCGGAGGCAGATCTCACAGTCCCCGGGGGGTGGCGCGCATCATATGAGCATGGGCTTACTTGCATGCACTTCGTAGACTAGAGGTATGGCTACTTCCACTTCCACTACGGTCTCGCTGTCAATGCCTCGGATCCCGCGGGTGCGCCGCACCCCGGCCGAGATTGCAGCTGCCTCCCCAACGGTCACCGAGCGCAAGGTCCTGCTGGCCGCTCCTCGCGGCTACTGCGCAGGCGTGGACCGGGCAGTGGTTGCCGTTGAAAAGGCGCTGGAGCACTACGGTCCTCCGGTGTACGTGCGCAAGCAGATCGTGCACAACCTGCACGTGGTCTCCGAGCTGGAATCCCGCGGAGCGATTTTCGTCGAGGAGAACGAGGAAGTGCCCGAGGGCGCCCTAGTGGTTTTCTCCGCCCACGGCGTCTCCCCGGCCGTAGTGCAGTCCGCGGCGGACCGCAACCTGCAGACCATCGATGCCACCTGCCCGCTGGTCACCAAGGTGCACCGCGAAGCCGTGCGCTTCGCCAAGAACGACTATGAGATCCTGCTGATCGGCCACGAAGGCCATGAAGAGGTCGAGGGCACCTACGGCGAAGCCCCGGAAGTCACCACCATCGTGAACAACCCCGAGGAAGCCGACACCGTCCAGGTGAAGAACCCGGACAAGCTGATCTGGCTCTCGCAGACCACCCTGAGCGTGGACGAGACCATGGAAACCGTGCGCCGGCTGCGCGAGCGCTTCCCGAACCTGCAGGATCCACCCAGCGATGACATCTGCTACGCAACCACCAACCGCCAGGCCGCGATCAAGAACATTGCGCCGCAGTCTGATCTGGTGATCGTGGTCGGTTCGGCGAACTCCTCGAACTCGGTGCGCCTGGTCGAGGTGGCACTAGACCACGGGGCAAAGGCTTCCTACCGCGTGGACTTCGCCAACGAGGTGGACGAGGCCTGGTTCGAGGGCGTCTCCACCGTTGGCGTGACCTCCGGTGCCTCGGTGCCAGAGGTGCTGGTCCGTGAAGTCGTGGCGCTGCTGGCAGAGTACGGCTTCACCGACGTTTCCGAGGTCACCACCGCGCAGGAAGACATCATCTTCTCGCTGCCCAAGGAAATCCGCGGCAAGCTCAAGGAAGCCGGGGACGAGGAACGTGCCCTGGGCGGACACGCTCGCCCGCAGGCCTGATTTCTCCATAAGAATTCAAGCGCCAGTACACCATTGCGCGCTCATCACTAGTAAAAGGTAGAATTTCCTCCCGTGGCTCTTACTATCGGAATCGTCGGACTGCCAAACGTCGGCAAGTCCACCATGTTCAACGCGCTGACCCGTGCCCAGGTGCTGGCAGCCAACTACCCGTTCGCAACCATCGAACCCAATGTGGGTGTCGTGCCGTTGCCTGACTCGCGGCTGAAGGTGCTCGCCGGAATCTTCAATTCCGAGCGCATCCTGCCTGCGACCGTCTCCTTCGTGGATATCGCCGGCATCGTCAAGGGCGCTTCGGAAGGCGAAGGCCTGGGCAATAAGTTCCTGGCGACCATCCGCGAAGCTGATGCGATCTGCCAGGTCACCCGCGCATTCGTGAATGACGACGTGATCCACGTGAACGGCAAGGTGGACCCGGCCTCGGATATCGAGACCATCGCTACCGAGCTGATCCTCGCGGACCTGCAGACCATCGAGAACCAGCTGCCTCGCCTGGAAAAGGAACTACGCACCAAGAAGATCGAGAAGTCGTTCCTGGACGCAGTGCTCAACGCGCAGAAGGTGCTCGAAGAAGGCATCACCTTGTTCGCCGCCGCGAAGACCAAGGGTGTGGACCTTGAAGAGCTCGCGCCGATGCAGCTGATGACCACCAAGCCATTCATCTACGTGTTCAACACCGATGAGGCCGGCCTGGCCGATACCGAGATGCAGGCCAAGCTCTCCGAGCTGGTTGCCCCTGCCGAGGCGATCTTCCTGGATGCCCAGTTTGAATCCGAACTGGCTGAACTGGAAGAAGACGAAGCGGCCGAAATGATGGAAGATGCCGGCATCGTCGAGTCCGGCCTGGGCAAGCTGGCCCGCGTCGGCTTCGACACCCTGGGCCTGCAGACCTACCTGACCGCTGGCCCGAAGGAAACCCGCGCATGGACCATCGCCAAGGGCGCCACCGCGCCTGAGGCAGCCGGTGTCATCCACACCGACTTCCAGCGCGGCTTCATCAAGGCCGAGGTCATCGGCTTCGAAGACCTCGTTGCCGCTGGTTCGGTGGCTAATGCCAAGTCTGCGGGCAAGGCCCGCATCGAAGGCAAGGAATACATCATGAAGGACGGCGACGTCGTGGAGTTCCGCTTCAACGTGTAGTCGCGTTCCGCTTCAATGTCCCGCTCAAGTGCCCGGATCTCCCTGTGGAGATCCGGGCACTTGATCTATGTGCGACCAGCAGGCGAGTCGCCGTGCCAGGGACTAGCGAAATGTTCGGCTGATCGCGCTGCCGGTCTGGAACAGGGTGATCCACACCAGGAACTTCTGGACTGGACGCAGCGGCCATGCGACAAGTCCTCGCCACCCTTGGCGTCGCGACCAGGACCTGCTGATCCGCAGCTGTGTGCCACCGGTCGCGTTCGCCAAGGTGAATTCAGTCAGAATCGAATTACCCTGCGCGACGTCGGGATAGCCAAAGCTCCATGCGATCCTGTCCGGTTGGTGAATTGCGATGAGCTCAACACTGCGTCGACGAAACTGAGGCTTGATCTTCACAGGTTTGCCGTCTGGATAGATTGCGGGTGCCGTGCCCTCCCAGACCGTACCCGGCATCGCTTCTTGACCGGTCTGGTCGAGGGTGCCGATGCTCGGTTCCCACTCGGGGATACGTGCGGGATCTGTGAGGTACGCCCACACTTCGTCCAGTGGTGCGGATACGAAAGTCTCAATCGTTCCCGTGGTCCGTCCCTTCACTTTCGCTGCGAGGGGCATGGACTTCATAGAGGGCAAGACGGCCCGATCGAGGCGTTCGATGAGCGCATCGGATGTCGTGCCAAGGCGGCCGAGGATACCCGTGATCAGGCCGCTGGGCTCTGCGACGAGTTCCCGGAGAACGGCGGCAGCGTCGCCCGACTTGCCTTTGCTGCTGGATTTCGCGATGAGGTCCCGAGCGCGACGAGTCCACTCGTACCCATCCGTCTCATGGAACATGATGCGCCCGGCCTCGGGGAACGACGCCTCGATGCCGAGTGAATTCAGCTGTGCATCACGTTGGTCCTCGACGGCGAGACGGGCGCTGTCAATGTCGATACCCAGTTCGCGCAGTGCGCGGCCGGCAGACTGGTCGTTGATGACCAATGCGAGGAACAGGTGGTCGATGTCGGCTTCGCGGAGCCCGAGCCGGGATGCTTCCTCCATGGCGGCCAGGGAAAGCGATTGGCTGGTCTGAGCGGCGCGGACGAGTTTGTTCATCTGTTCCTCCTGGGTGTCGAGATCGCGGGGTCAATTCTTTTGGAGTGCTTCTTGTGGGCAGCTTGTCGCGTCACTCCGAGCGCGTCGGCGATCTCCTGCCAACTCATGCCCGAACGCAACGCGGCCTCGACCTGCCGGAGTTCCAAGGTGTCAGCGAGCACGCGCAAGGACGCTACGGCCCGCAATCCTGCTTTCGGGTCGCTGGTATCGGCTGCTACTGCTGCGATCCGCGGAGACTCCATGTCGTCAACCTATGTTGCTAAGTGGCCGGATGTCAACCTGGGTTGCCTATTTGCTCGGCGAGTTTGGTGTTCGCAGGGCCAAGAGAGGGTCGACGCTTCGGGGATTCGCCGGGTACTGAGAGGTTGGTAAGAGCGGCGACGTGGTGGAGTTTAGATTTTCGAACTAGAGTGCGGACTTGAGGACAGCCCAGAAGCGCGCTTCCGGGCCTGTCGAGCCCGGACGCTCTTCAAGCATCAGTCTGAGCGCGGTTGAGCCCCATGGAGACATACGCGGAGAACCCCGCTCGCTTCGCGAACTTGATGCGTCGCCGCTGTGTCTCGGTGAAGCCGAGCTTGGCGTACAGCCCGAGGGCGGGGGTGTTGGTGTCCTTGATGTCGCGCAGCACGAACTTGTCGGAGGGCAGTTCCAGGAGCCGGCGCATCAGCGCAGTGGCTACGCCTTTGCCCTGATGCTGCGGCGCTGTCGTGACGAACGCAATCTCCGTCAGACCGGTGCGGGCACCGTCATAGGCCCCCATGAATCGACTGCGGATGATCCGATAGCTGATCATGCCGTGTATTGGACCGAGCACGCGCTGGAGCTCGCGCCGATCCGGCTCGAAGCACTCCTGCTCGCCTTCGGTGACGACCGCGACCGCGGCGGGCTCGCCGTCGACGAGCGCGACGTGGAAGCGCTCCAGGATGAGCATCGGGGCGAACGCGTCGGCAAGCACACCGGGGTCCTTGGAGAAGAACGCGAAATCCTCGGCGAACCCTTGCGTGAGAACTTCAGCGATCCTGTGCCGATACCCCTCACCCAGTTCGTCTGCGCGCGCGACTTCGATCTTCATCGGGGTCCTCCTGTGAACATTCGTAGGATCAGCTCGACATCGGGCTCCGCAAATCCCTCCCGAAGAGCAACGTGCATCGTCGTTATACCGGCAAGCATGGCGAAGTAGTGAGAAGTCATTCGGGTTGGGTCTCCCGCGGTGATTTGGCCTGCGGCCTGACCTCGACTGATGAGCAAGGCGAAGGCCCGCCAGAGCGCCCCCTGCGTTGCGGCCAGTCGCGCCGCAGTCCCCTCAGGAGTGTCCGTCGAGAAGCCCTGGTTGATCACCATGTAGAACTCGGCCGCGCCGTTGTTCGCTGCGAGGTCTGCCACGTATACCTCGGTGAAGGATCGGATCATGGAGAGCGGATCCCCTTCGGTCGAGAGCTGAACGGCGACAGCCTCGAGCCCGCGTGAGGCCTGATCGATTAGTTCATCGAACAGTTCTTCCTTGCTCGCATAGTGCCGGTAGATCGACCCAGTGCTGATCCCCGCCTCGACGGCGATCTGACGCATGTTCGTGGCCGCGAAACCACGGTGCGCGAAGACCCGGACGGCGGCCGTCTCCACAGCAGCGCGTGTGGCTGAACGCAACGCTTCATTCTGTTCCGTCGTCCGCGGCACGAAGATCCTTTCAATGAATTTCTGTTCATTTTATGCTTCGATTGCAGACGGCACAACTCTGTGCTCTTCCTGGGCTGGTGCCCGCGAGGTGCCAGGTGGTCGGTGGATTGATTCGTGGCACCGGTTCGGCACCCAGCGGTTGGTAGTGCCGGAACTCGGTGGAGTTCCGCTTCAACGTGCAATTCTCATGTCTCAATCGCCCTCGATTTCTTTTGGAGCCGGGGGTGATTTTTTGCCTCGTGCCATTGATTCATCACGAAGTGGCGCCGGAAGGAAAGCTCCTCCACATTAGCGATGCCGTTCAAGGTGCATGGGCCTTTTCCCTTATGGGGCAACGCCGCAAGCAGGCTGAGGAACCAGGCCCCGCGTTGCGGCGATTTAACCGACGGTCTGGGAGCCGGATCCGCGCGGCAATCCGGACGAACTCCGCCCTGCGCTCTAGAGCTCTTACTTGGGTGGAGCCCCGAAGCGCGATTAGGGACCTGTTGAGTTCATGGGCACTCAAGTATCGGCCTGAGCTCCCTGCGGCCACTGCCCGCGGCGCGCAAGGAGCTGCCCTGCCGATCATGCCCCGCAGAGGACGGGATTCTCCGGCGCCTTGTGCGTGCGGAAGTCAGGCGCGATCCATCGCGTCGATGTATCGCGTCAGCGCGTCGCGGTTCTGCTGGAGCAGGACGATGCGCTCGGCCAGCTTGTCGCGCTGTTCGACGAGCATCGCGCGCAGTTCGGGATCGGGATCGGCAACGATCGTGCTGCCAATGTCGTTCAGGCACGGCAGCATGTCGCGGATGATCCGGGTGGGGACCCCTGAGTCGAGCAGCCTGCGGATTTTCAGCACGCGCTCCACGAGATATTCGTCGTAATCGCGGTACCCGTTCTCCAGCCGCAGCGGCGTGATGAGTCCCTGCTCCTCGTAGTACCGGAGCATGCGCGTGGGCACCCCAGTTCGATTGGCCAGCTCGCCGATCCGCATTCCAGTTCTCCTTCACATCCATGTCAAGGATACGGGTCGGAACCGCCTCCCGGCCACGGCAGCTCTCCGCGAATCCGCCCGCAGGCTGCGCAGTCTGCCTTGGTGCCAGAGTCCGCGGGCCTGCAGGCACGGTAATTTGACCTTTACATGGATGTCAATGTTCGATGATGGTTCCATGAACAAGGAACAACGCAAGATGATTCTCGGCTTGTCGCTGACTGACGGCTACGGCACCCTGCCCGGTGCCTGGCGGGCACCGCACGTCGACCCCGGAAACTACTCGAAGGTCGAGGCGAACATTCGCTACGCCCAAGCCGCCGAGCGCGGTGGCTTCTCGTTCGTATTCACGCCCGACTTCCCGGCCGTGAGGGGCAGCCTCGAGCATTCGACCGTCAGCAACATCATGGATCCGCTCATGGAGGCGGCCGCGATCTCGCAAGCGACGAGCAACATCGGTTTCGTGCTCACGGGGTCCACGACGTTCCAGGAACCCTTCAACACGGCTCGGCAGTTCAAGACGCTGGACATCATGAGCCGTGGCCGCGCCGGCTGGAACGCCGTCACGACGAGCGACCAGCTCGTCGCGTCGAACTACGGCAAGCCCGTCGCGGACCGGGTCGAGCGATACCAGCGCGCCCATGAATCGATCCAGATCGTGCAGTCGCTCTGGGGCAGCTGGGAGATGGATGCCTGGATCAAGGACCAGGAATCGGGCCGCTTCATCGACCCCGCGAAGCTGCAGCCGATCAGCCTCAGCGGCGAGTACGTCGCATCCCGCGGGCCGCTCGCGTTGCCGCCGTCGGAGCAGGGGCAACCCGTCGTCTTCACTTCGGGAGGACCGAGCCCGCATCTGCTCGAGCTGGCTGGGCGCTATGCGAGCGGCTTCATCACGGAGGTGTGGACGATCGAGGAGGCTCGCGCTGCGCGCAGGGCGCTGCGCCGGGCCGCCGAGGAAGCTGGCCGCAACCCCGACGACGTGAAGTTCATCGTCGGCATCATGACCACAGTGTCCCCAACGGTGCGCGAAGGGCTCGACCGGCGCCTGTCGATGTCAGGCGAGGTCATGGAGGCGCGCCTGCCGCACCTCAGCGCGATGATCGGTGTGCCGATCCTGTCCGAGCGCATCGACAAGCCGCTCACGCCCGAACAGCTGGCCAGCGCTCACGCCTCGCCGCAGGACCCGCGCTCCGGGATCGCGCTCAAGGTGGCGCGCGAGGGGTGGTCGCCGCGCGACATCCTCGCGCACGGCGTGATCGACTACCATCCCGTGACCGTGGGGCCGGGAACGGTGCACGCCGATCACCTGCAGGAATGGTTCGAGGCCGGTGCCGCCGACGGCTTCTGGCTGTCGCCCGATGTCTATGAGGACGGCGTTGACGCGTTCGTCGACGAGGTCGTGCCGATCCTGCGCGAACGCGGCCTGTATCCCGAGGACTACGTGGGCTCCACGTTGCGCGAGAACCTCGGCGTCCCCGGCCAGTACGGACTCGGCGAATGGCTGAAGTAATCACGTCTGATCGGATGCCTGCGAACTCGCTCGTGCTGGTGCCGCTGGTCGCGCCGCTCGTCTGATTGCGGGTCGTGAGAGCCGAGGTTGGCCTGTGCCGGAACCTCGTGGAGTCCAGGGATAATGTATAGTCGCGTTCCACGCTGACTACTGGATGAGCTGCGCCAGACAGAGGGCAGGATCCGCACGTTGGCGCGGGTCCTGCTCTTTTTCGTTGGACTCAGCCAGCCCGGAAGCTCGTAAGGTGCGGGATGCGGGCAAGGGAAATATGGCAGGAGACAGTAATCCATATCCCACGCATACCGCTGATACTAGAAGCAGTTACCGGAATCCAAAAGGAGGCCTGTCGTTGACGCGAGCAGACGATTCGAGCGAAGCCCCGATACTTGAAACTGCGCTGGAGATTGTTGCGCACGCAGAACTGGCAGAACAAGATGCCGCGGAGCTTCGCAGACTGTTCGATGCCGAGTACCTGCGGGATGCCGGCATCTGGGATCCGGATCTGCCATATGGCAATGCCCCGCATGATTTCCACATCATGGCCCGGTGCAAAGGCGAGGTTGTCGGCCATGTCGGGTGGGCGCGACGCACGATCGGTGTGGGAGGCCGCGGCCTTGTCGTTGCAGGTGTGGGTGGAGTGCTGGTTTCCGAGCGCGCGGGGCCGCGGCCTAGGCGGGATCCTGATGAATCTCGTGGCTTCGTCGATGGTTGATGCCGGCGGGATTGCGTTCGGCTATCTCGGTTGCCGCGAGGAGGTGGCCGCTTTCTACAGCTCGTGCGGATGGACTCGGATTTCCGCTGCCGAGCGTTCGATTAGCCGTGGAGGTAATGCAATTTACGACCCGCCGGGCCAACCTCTGCTTATTTTGCCCATCGAGTCCCAGCTGGCTTCCTGGCCACAAGGGGAAGTCGATCTTCGCGGGCGGGCGTGGTGACGCCCAAGCGATATCCTACGCAGGATATGACCGGGCTTGGCGATAGCCCGGGCTATTTTTCATGGTCGATGTTGTATATCCCCACAGCTCAACATACCGTTGGAAGAAATAGGATCGAGCGCTGGGGAAGTGGAGGCAGATCGAATGAGGAAACTTCCCAAGGTAGCCTGGCTACGCGTCTCGGTGTACCTTGGCATCTCGATTTTGGGGCTGGCCTTGTTCCTTGCGTGCTATTGCATGATTTCCGGCCGGTCGCTCGCCGAGGCTCTTGGAAGCTTCTGGATCGCGATAGCGATTGCTCTAGTTACATGCGCTATCACCGCGATACGCGACCAGCGGCAAGACACTGGAACCGAGTATTCCGAGCCGGAACTATAGCTCCCTGCCTTTCGGCTGGTTCAGTTGGATGGCTTTGTTGCGATGCCGTCGAGCCACAGAACATCTGATTCGTCATTGTGCTTGCCTCCGGATCCAACGTGCTTGCTGGAGATATTCGGTCCCTTTTGAATGACATGGACCATCGCCATGCCGTGGCCCCGGCCCAGCTGGTAGTCCTCCTTGAGCCATGCCAGGATCTCTGCTGCTTTGACCCCTTCTTGGCCAAGGCCTTTCTCACGGGCGATCTCGATCAGCTGGCGAGCAGTGAGCCCGGTCTTCATTTCTATGGTGTCCAGATAGGCTTGAAATGACATGGAGAAACCTCTCGAAGGCATGAATAGGTGCCTCGAATACTAGACCTAATCCCACGCCGCGCATAGAAGTAGTAGCCGGCGGATGCCACGCGGCCAGCGCACGAGAACCACGGTGTGCTCCACGCTTGGCATCCTTGTGGCCTTCCGCGTCTAATCGCCATCAGGGATGGCGCCCTGAGCAGCAGCAACCAGGCTGGTTGAAATGACCCGCAGGCAAGTAAGGACGCATGCCTCGGGACAGTGGAGAACAGCTGCCCGCAAGTGCTGAAGCCTAGTTCCGTCCGCTGAATTCCAACGTGTAATTCTCCGCCGTTGGCAGGTGCCCGGGATCGTCTTCAAACGGCCTGTAATCGACTGAATGCAGGTATCCGGCAACAACCCAGAGATCCAGATGCCCCAGCTCCTTGCCATCTTTTGAAACGAGAACAGTGGAGAATGGGTCACCACCATGCCGGACGCTTTGGCAATCGCGTTTGCTTGTGAAGGAAATCGAGAAGCAATCGCATTCTTTGAACTGGTAGCCGCCCCAACGCGCAAACTTCAGTTGCTGTCGAGCCTTTGCTGATTCAGCATCTGTGCCGCTGCAGAGCAATGCCAGCAGCTCTAGTTCAGCAGGTCGAAGTTCTCCGCCTGGGACTCGCTTAGGTCGGTTATCCATGGGGACAGCCTATATTGCCCTGTGACTAGGAATTGCATCGCTGCGTTCCTAGAGCAGCAGCATCGAAGAAGCTACCTGGGGGATCGCAGAAGGCGGAATGGCAGTTGAAGCGTTTTCAAGGACGAGCAAGGAAGCGTTCGGGATTTCTTGGGCTAGCGCTTTGCCGTTACCGACGGGGAAAAACGGATCCTTTGCACCGTGCACCACTAAGGTGGGGATATCGAGCTCGGACAGCCGCTCGCGCCAGCGCGGAGTGCAGTCCAGCTTGGAAAAGACGATCCCGATGTGGTTTGCCAGATGGGCTTCGGGCTCTGCGCTGGCCGTACGGTCCCAGATGCGGGAGGCCAAGTCCATGGCAACTTCTGGATCATTGCCTAGAATTTGCGAGCCCTCGGCGGAGAATTGGGCAACCGCCGCGCGGTCTGCCCAATCCGGCATAGGGCGGGAAAACAGCTTGCCCATGGTTGCCTGGTCATGATCTGGCAAATCTTTGTCTACCGGTCCGGGAGCAACTGGTCGTGTGCCAACCAGTGTCAGGGCGCCAAATGATTCGGGATGATCCAGCGCCGCAATCTGCGCGATCATGCCACTGACTCCGATACCGGCTACATGCGCTGGACGGTTATCCAGTAATCTGGCCAGCGCTGCGGCATCAGAGGCCAGATCGCGCAGGTTGTAATCGGGTTTCATCGGGTTCCCGGCCGTTGATTCACCGCAATCCCGCAGGTCGTAGCGAACCACGTGGCGCCCGCCAGCGGCCAGGGCCTGGCACAGGGCATCTGGCCAAGCAAGCATGGTGGTTCCGCCGATGAGGAGAACCAATGGATCACTTTTGTTGCCGAAGGATTCGGCACCGAGCTCCACACTGTTGGCTTCAACCGTTCCCATGCGCGACCTGCCTTTGCTATCAGAATCCAAGGATGGCTTGACTGCCGCCTTGAGGTCAATAGGAATCGGAGTTCTAGAAGAGCGGCCAGGGCACGGCGGGCATCTGCCCCCTATGAGCAGGGAAGTGCCCTTCGCTGCGCAGGGTAGCGCAGCGCTCGGCGAGCGCCGCGATTTCTTCATCGGCTAGCAGCTTGGACAGTTCTTGGCCAAGTTCTGCGTCCAGGGCTTCGCTGACCGTCCGGAGGCCAGCCAGTTCTTCTTCGTCCAGCGGTTGGCCAACCCAACCCCAAAGGACGGTGCGCAGCTTGTGCTCTGCGTTGAAGCAGAGCCCGTGATCGACTCCGTAGCGGTGGCCACCTGGCATGGCTAGAATGTGGTCGCCCTTGCGGTCTGCGTTGTTGACCAGTGCATCGAAGACCGCCATGCGCCGCAGCGCAGGTGTATCCTCGTGGATCAACGTCATCTGCCGCCCCGATTCATCCTGCCCATGCAGAATGGTCTTCCTACCGCTAGCTGGCACCATGGCCGCGGCTACGATGTCTACTGGGTGCTGTCCTCGATCAACTTCTTGCCATAGCTGCACCATGCCTTCGCCAAACTGCCCTTCGCGCAGCCAAGTGCGCGGGACGAGGTTCCAGCCCAGGGCTTCAGATACGAGGAAGGCGGCAACTTCGCGGTATGCGAGGGTGCCATGGGGAAAATCCCAGAGGGGTTTCTCGCCAGCAATGGGCTTGTAGACCACGCTGTTCTCGCCGATGCTGCCCAGGAAAGTTGCATTGGAGGCGGTGGTAATGCGGCCGGTGAGTTCCAGCCGCGCGGTCAGCAGATCGGGCGAGCTCATTCGCCATTCTCATCTTTGCAAGTATGCCCATCCGGATCAATCGGATAACCGCAGTTGGCGCACATAGGCCGCCCAGCAGCCACGATCTCATGGGTGCGCATGGCGAAAGCGCGTGCAGTGCCTACGGGCATGCGCACGCGCAGCAGCGCGCCCGGTCCATCTGGATCAAAGTCGGCTTCATCTTCTTCGTTCAAGGAGAAGGCTTCCAGAACTACCTGCGCTACGGTGGCATCCCATCCGAGATTCATGGAACCCACCCGGAAGGACTCGTTGACTTCTTCCAGCGGATCGTTGTCAACCAGTTCCACCGGAGTATGTTCGGGAACACTGAAGGGATTGCCCTTGACAGTGGAGAGCTGATCGAGAATCTCGTCAATCATCTCGGCAACCACCGCGGCCTGCTGTTTTTCCAAGGCGATGCTGGACAGTTCCTTGCCTGCTCTTGCCTGGAGGTAGAAGGTGCGGGACCCGGGCTCGCCGATGGTGCCAATGACAATGCGGTCTGGCCAATTGAATTCGTTGACTGTTGCCGTCATTTCGCTCTCCTTAGTGTCCTGCTCCGCCGCCGACTGGGGCATCGGTTGTCTTGATTCCTGGGGCTAGCCAGGAGAGGTCTCCGGCGTCGGTGTTGATGGAATACACGCGAGGCGCACCGGTCCCGTAGTGCACAATTGATGCGGAAGCCGGGCCCACATTCAGGCGCTGGAACAGATCCAAATGCATTCCCAGCGCGTCAGCCAGTACCGACTTGATGATATCGCCATGGCTGAAGGCCGCCCATACCGCTCCGGCACCATGCTCGGCCTCGATGGCCGCGTCATGGCGCCTGATGGCTGCTACTGCCCGGGAGTGCATCCCGGCCATGGATTCGCCATCCGGGAAGGTCACCGAGGACGGAGCTGACTGCACTGCTTTCCAGAGGTCTTCGGCGGCCAAGTCCTGCAGCGTGCGGCCTTGCCACTGGCCGTAGTCGCATTCCGAGAGTTCGGGTTCAATCAGCAATTGCGCCGCTGGGCTTTGCCGTTGCATGGCGAACTCCGCCGTCTGCACACAGCGTTCCAGCGGGCTTGAGACAACGCCAGCCAAGGGGAGCGCTGCTAATCGTTCGGCGGTACGAATCGCCTGTTCTTCGCCGGTTTGGTCGAGGAATACTGAGGGGGTGCGTCCGGCCAGTACGCCGGTGGCGTTGGCGGTAGTGCGTCCGTGCCGCACAAGGATTACTGTGGCCATGAACCCAGCCTAGTCATGGAGATGGTGGCAAGCGACTCCTGGGCTGAAAACAGGTCCGGGGCTTCGAAGAGCCCGACAGGTTCTGGAGGTGCGGTACCTTCACCCGTTGCACCCTTGCTGCAACGCGAGGGCCAGGGCTGATCATTGGTTCGCCGAGCGAACGCTATGGCTCGATGAGCGCCGGTCGAGGTGTGAGTTCAGTCCTCATAACAGCGCCTTTGCTCGTACCGGCTCACGGCATCGGGGTACCATGAAAGTTGGCCAATTCGGGGCGGAAGCTCCCGGAAGTCCCTTGCAAATGACTCGTCGAAAGCGGCGATGCCATGATCCACCACTGGATGTGGCCTTATAAACGGAGTGATAATTCTTGTCTGGAGTCCTCCAGCAGCCAGCGTCAGAACAGCGGTCTGATTCCAAGACACGCACCATCCTTGTCGACGGCGAGCATGCTGGCCGGCGGATCGAGAAGTTCCTCCGGGTCCAGCTTAAGACGGTGCCCGCCGGGCAGCTTTTCCGGCTGATGCGCAAAGGGCAACTGCGTGTCAACGGCAAGAAAGTCCAGGAAGGCTACCGGCTAGCCGTAAACGACCAGATCACGCTGCCGGCGCTATATGCAGAACAGGGCGTGGCACCAGCCTTCGATGTCCCGGCACCCTTGCTCAAGCGGCTACGCAACTGCGTCCTGCACGAAGACCAGGACGTCCTGGTGATTGACAAGCCTGCCGGCGTCGCCGTGCACCGGGGAACCGATGTTCCTGCGGGGGTTATCGAAGCTTTCCGCCAGTTGCGCCCCGAGCTGCCGGACCTGGAATTGAGCCACCGGCTGGATCGCGATACTTCCGGGCTGCTGGTGTTGGCGAAGACCCCGAGCATGCTGCGCTACCTGCATGAGATGCTTCGGGAGAGCGAAGAGGAGATAGAACGCCACTACCTTGCGCTCGTTGCAGGGCATTGGAGCGAAAAGACCGAATCGATCCACTCGCCGCTGCTGCGCCGTGCCGACAAGGTCGTGGTTGATCCGAACGGGCAGCGAGCCGAAACCCATGTCACCGTGAAGCAGCGCGTCGGCCAGCGCGCCACCATTCTGGATGTGCAGCTGATGACCGGACGCAAGCACCAGATCCGGGTCCACCTGCAAAGCGAAGGCCATCCGATTGCCGGAGATGACCGGTATGGCTTCGCGAAGTTCAACCGCCGCGTCGAACAGCTTGGGGGTCGCGGGCTGTTCCTGCATGCGACTAAGCTGGTGATTCCCAAGCCCGACGGCCAGGAACTGGTTATCGAGGCACCCATGCCGCAGCGCTGGAAGCAGTTGCTGAAGGCGGGGCTATAGCCCAAGCAAGGCTGGCACGAGGGGAAAAGATGGCTGAAGGACCCTGGAAGCACGTTGCCGAGGGAGTATTCCAGCGCAGATATGATCCGTTGGATATTACCGTGGGCGCGGTGCTCGGCGGGCATGGGGTGACGATCATCGATACCCGCAACAATGCACCCGAAGCACAAGAAATCCTTGACGAAGCCACAACGCAATTCGGACTGCCGATCGTTGCCGTGATCAACACCCACGCGCATTATGACCACACCTTCGGCAACCAGCTCTTTGCCCAGCGGGGAATCCCGATTTACGGCCATCACCGGATCCCCGCGCACTTCGAGCAGTTCGAGAAGCCCCGGCTTGAAATGGTGCAGCGCTCGCCGGAAATCGAGCCTGAAATGAATTGGGGCGGTGTAACGCTGACGCCGCCTAGCCACTTGCTGGCCGAACCCTGCACGGCAAATCTAGGCGGACGGGAAGTTGAACTGATCCCGCTGGGTGCTGGGCATACCGACACCGACCTTGCGATCCATATTCCTGATGCCAAGGCATGGTTCCTTGGCGACATCATCGAGCAGTCTGGTCCACCGATGTTTGGCTCGGACGCCTATCCGATGAAGTGGCCTGTGGTGCTCCAATCCCTGCTAGCGCGCATCCAGCCGGGAGACGTGATTGTTCCAGGCCATGGAGAGCCCGTCGACCGGGAATTCGTCGTTCGGCAAATGCACTGCTTCGAGCTGCTCGCCACGACCCTGGGTTCGGCTCATGAGAACGGTGCGGCAATCACGGACATTGCGTTCCCTGCAGAGCTGCAAGAACTGTGGCCTGCCGATTTCCTTCTCGAAGCTGCCAAGGATGCCTACGCGCAGCTGCCGGGTAACGCGAAGGAATCAAGAAAGCGCGGCGATTGAAGCCAGAGCACTAAATGACCTCATGGCCGGTACGCGCCTGAGGGCAGCGGCGGAATGGGCGAAATGTCAGTATTCGTTCTTGATCACGAAGTACGAGCCGCGGATGGTCCCTGCAAGCTTGGACTTCTGGCGGGCGAACTTGAACTTCCCTTCCAGCTCGCTGGGCACAGCCATGCCATCGGAAAGCTTGAAGCCCACGGCGCGCTTCTCGCTGGGATCCAGGCCGTAGAGAACATTGATGGATAAGCCGGACTCGTAGAAGACATAGGCGCGCTTGGCGCCATCCGCCTCGAGCACAGCTGCCTGCAATGGCTTCGATGCGATGTGCAAGTCGCGTTCCTGCGCCAGAATCGTGTGCACCCAAGCTATGGCTTCCCTAGCGTCGTCTGCTTGCTCCACGGCAAAGTCGTGGTTGAACTTGTTCTTCAGATAGCGCGCTTCGTTGGCGCGCAAGCCTGCCAGCGCGTCAGCAACAGGCGAAGTCTCAAGACCGTGGGTGGATACGTCTTTAAAATCGACAAGGTATGGCATGTGCATCCCTTCCGGCGTTGGCCCCGTGGATTCGGTAATTCGTTGTTATCGTACTCCGCGAAGCTAGCCGAAGGCACTGAATCCGGTCAGATCCCTGCCGAGGATCAACGCCTGCACAGACTCGGTTCCCTCATAGGTATGCAAGGCTTCGATATCGCCGAAATGGCGAATCACGTGATTTTCCAGCAAGATTCCATTGCCGCCGAGCAGGTCGCGGGCGGTGGCTGCCACCCGGCGGGCAGCCCTGGTGTTGTGGTACTTCAGCAGCGAAGCTTGCGTGTCTTTCAACCGGCCGGCAGCCTGGGCGCCGGCCACGGCCACGCACTGCAACTGCATATTGGTGATTTCGGCGAGCATCTGCGCCAACCGTTCCTGCACCATCTGGTGCGCGCCCAGGGGTTTGCCGAACTGCGTGCGCTGCTTGGCGTACTGCAGGGCCGCTTCGAAGACGAACTGGGCATGGCCTAGCGCCGACCAGCCAACATTCACCCGGGTTTCAACCAGCGCCCGCGAGACATCCTTGAATGCGCCGGCCCCGGTGAGCCTGGCGGATTCTGGAACGCGAACGTCCGTGAGCCGGATCTCTGCCTGTTCGATCGCGCGAAGCACGCCCTTGCCGCGCACCGGGGAAGCCTCGTAGCCAGGGGCCTGCTGGTCGAGAATGAACCCCTTGACCCGGGAGTCGGCGACGTCGCGTGCCCACACAATGGTGATGCCGCCGGCGGCTCCATTGCCGATCCATTTCTTGTGTCCATTGATGATCCAGTGATCCCCATCGCGCCGGGCACTGGAATCCAGGCCAACAGAGTCCGAGCCATGATGCGGCTCGCTGAGGGCGAAACCACCGAGCAGCTCACCGGAGGCCACGGGTTCCAGATACTTCTCCTGCTGTTCGGGGCTGCCGAAGAATTTCAGGCTGCGCAGCACCAGGCCGCCCTGCACCGCGGCGGCCGCGGCCATCGAACCGTCTGCGCGCGAAAGCTCCATGGCCACTAGGCCCGCGGCCAGCGGGGAGAAGTGGGCGTGGCCTGGAATCCGAAGACCGTCGGTGAACAAATCGAGTTCGCCCATGCGGCGAACCAGATCCAGCGGATAATGCGCGTTCTCCCAATGCTGGTTGATGCTGGGCAGGATCTCTACTCCGTAGTGCCGGGCGCGGGCCCAATGCTTGCGATCCTCGTCGGTGGCAGCATCGAAAGCGGATAGATAATCGATGTCCAAAGCCGAGGCCAGGTCGTAGGGTGCCCATGGGTCCCGGGTCAATGGGTGCCGCCCGAAGTCTTGTTGCGTTCGGCACGCAGCTGGCGCTTGAGCAATTTGCCCGATTGGTTGCGGGGCAGCTGTGCGGCAAAGTCCACCCGCTTGGGAACCTTGTAGTGCGCCAGCTTGGACTTGACGTGCTCGCGCACCTCTTCGGCGGTGAGCGTGGCGCCGGCCTTGAGCACAATGACCGCGGTCACCGCCTCGATCCAGCGTTCATCATCGATGCCCACCACCGCGACTTCCGCAACTTCGGGCAATTCGTAGATGCAGTCCTCCACTTCGCGCGGGGCCACCAGCACCCCGCCGGTATTGATGACGTCCTTGATGCGATCCACCACCTGGATGTAGCCGCCCTGGTCCATGACCACTTGGTCGCCGGAGCGGAACCAGCCGTCGGCAAATGCCTGCTCGGTTTCCGCCGGCTTGTTCCAGTAGCCGCTCATGACCTGTGCAGAACGGTATTGGATCTCGCCGGGCTCACCGGCACCGGCGAGCTTCCCCTCGGCGGTCATCACGCGCGCCTCGATGAAGAACACCGGGCGGCCGCAGGACGCGGGGCGTGCATCGTGCTCCTCGGGGCGCAGCACCGTGCACAACGGGCCGAGCTCGGACTGGCCAAAGCAGTTGTAGAACCCGATCTGCGGATAGCGGTCGCGCAAGCGGGCCAGCACGGTCACCGGCATGATCGAGGCACCGTACTGCGCCTTGGCCAACGAGCCCAGATCGCGGGTGTCCAGATCCGGGTGATTGCTCAGAGGCACCCAGACGGTGGGGGCCAAGAACAGCGAGCCGATACGTTCGGCTTCCACACGGTCCAGAATTTCGCCGATATCGGGTTTGGCGAGCAAGCGGATGCTGGCACCCAATGACAGATAGGGAAGCAGGAACACATGCATGGCCGCCGAGTGGTAGAGCGGCATCGCGATCAGCGGCCGGTCCGTGCCCTCCAGATCCAAAGCAATAATGGCTGAGACGTACTGGGCCACCAGCGCCGAATGGGTCATCATTGCGCCCTTGGGTGCCGAGGTGGTTCCGGAGGTATAGAGCAGCTGGGCCAGATCCGTGCCGGCCACCGCAGCTCCAGGCGGCGCGGCCTCCACGCTTTCATCCATCGCCGTTTCCAGCACGCTGGTTCCGGTTCCGGGCAGCAGCGGCCAAACATCCTTGACTGCCGGCAGGCCACCGGCATCACGCAGTTCCTGGACCAGTTCGAGGCGGGACTCATCGGCGATGACCAGTGCGGCCCCGGAATCGTGCAGCAGGTAGCGCAACTCGTCGCCCCTGAGCGCGAAGTTCACCGGCACGTGGACCAACCCGGCACTGGCGCAGGCGAGGAACAAGATGGCATAGGCGTCGCTGTTCGCTGCATAGGCAGCAACTCGCGAACCGGCCGGCAGGCCTGCCTGCCGCAACCGGGCAGTCACCCGATTCACCCCGTCGGCCAGCTGGCTGTAGGTCCAGTTCCGTTCCCCGAAGGCCAGAGCATTGTCCGCGGGGCAGCGGGCCACCGAGCGGCGCAGCAGCGCGCCAATGGTGTTCTGGTCATCGGGATTCATCGCCGAGGTGGCGCGCAATGCACTCATGGTAGTTTCCTTTGCGGCGGGTGCGGGTAGCTAGAGGCGTTCGATGATGGTGACGTTGGCTTGGCCGCCGCCCTCGCACATGGTCTGCAGGCCGAAGCGGGTATCGCTGCGTTCCAGCTCATGGAGCAAGGAGGTCATCAGCCGTGCACCGGTGGCACCGATGGGGTGGCCCAGGGCGATGGCGCCGCCATTGACGTTGACCTTGGACATGTCGGCGCCGGTTTCCTGCTGCCAGGCAAGCACTACCGCGGCGAAGGCCTCATTGATTTCAATGCGGTCCATGTCTTCGATGCCCATCCCGGCGCGTGCCAGGGCATGCTTGGTGGCGCGGATCGGGGCCGAAAGCATCATGACCGGGTCATCGCCTCGGGCCGAGATGTGGTGGATGCGCGCGCGGGGTTTCAGCCCATAGCGTTTGACCGCGGCCTCGGAAGCAATGAGCAGCATCGCGGCGCCGTCAGACATCTGCGATGCTGTGGCTGCCGTATGCGCGCCGCCTTCGGCAATCGGTGCCAATGACTGCATCTTGGCGCGGTCCACGGGGCGTGGCCCCTCATCTGCAGCCAGGGAATCCAAAGCAAGGATCTCGCGGTCGAAGTATCCTTGCGCCTGGGCGTTCAATGCCCGCTCATGGGAGGCCGCAGCGAAGTCCTCCAACTGGGTGCGGGTGAGGCTCCAGCGTTCTGCCATCATCTCTGCGCCGCGGAACTGCGAGATTTCCTGCTCGCCGTAGCGCGACGCCCACAGCGTGGAGCCGGTGTAGGGATCGGGGAAGCCGAAGTCCTTGGCGGCGGAGTTGGAATAGGACAGTGGAATGCTCGACATGGACTGGACGCCACCGGCAACCACGAGGTCGCTGCTTCCGCTCATGACTGCTTGGGCCGCGTAGGAGATCGCCTGCTGCCCGGAGCCGCACTGGCGTTCTACCGTTGTCCCGGGGACGTGTTCGGAAAGGCCGGCGGCCAACCATGCGTTGCGGGCGATGTCCATGGCCTGGGGTCCCAGCTGGTCGATGCAGCCGAGGATGATCTCGTCGTATTGCTCGGAATCAATGTTGTTGCGGTTCACCAGTTCGGCCAGCGGCGCGGCGGCGAGATCCAGCGGATGCGTCTGCGCCAGAGACTTTCCCCGGCGTCCGACAGGTGTACGCAGCGCATCGATGATGTAGGCCTCGGGCAATGGCTCCTCCAGGAAGTTTTTGACAGGAAACGTCTGCTGAACCAACAATGCCCAATTCATCAATGGTTGTCTAGGTCACAATTGCCACGCTTGGCTTGGGAAAATGCCACTTGCGCCGGAGCCGCTCCCGACAAGTAGGGTTTGGCTGGGGAATATGATGCGGAACGAAAAATGGATGCGCGGGCGAAGCGAGCCGGGAAATTGCCTGCGACCGGAATAGCGCCCAGTCCGGGTTCAGCGACCCCAACCCGGACCTGCTAAACGTCGCCGAGTCACGGGCACAAGACCGTCTGATCGTTTTTGCTTCGGGAAGCCTGCAGTCGATGCCGGGACTCATCCGGCCTCCGCTGGACCTGCGGTGCCCAAGGCCGCGGTCAACTCGTGGCGCGATTCCGGGGACTGCCAGGTGGAGACAGGGCATGGAAGTCAGGCAATTCGGTTCCGCGTTTTGCCAAGGCTGGAGTCCTGGAAGGTCAAAGCAGGAGCGTGGTGCCCTCGGTGTTGGCGCGAGTACTCGGCGTGGTGTCCGGCGAATTGAACACGCCTGATGGAAGTAGCTGCCAATGGGCGGGCTGTACCTAGGCAATGCAAGAATTGATGGAGCATGCTGTACCTTGACGGAAAACTCTGAGAACGGAACAGGCCCAAGTGAGCTTCGCTGACTATGATCCACGAATCATTGCGCTCTACGATACGGATAATCCCGACGGCCCGGATCATGACTATTACCGTGCCTTGGCGGCTGAAACCAAAGCGCACCGGATACTGGATCTGGGCTGCGGCACCGGCCTTTTGACGGTTACGCTTGCCATTACGCAAAGAACTGTCGTTGGGGTTGACCCCTCACCGGTAATGATGGACTACGCCAGGCAACGGCCCAACGCTGAGCGAGTCACATGGATTCACGGTGACGCTTCGGCAATCGACGGCGGGCCCTTTGACCTGATGGTGATGACCGGCAACGTAGCCCAGCACATCCCGGATCCGCAGTGGGCGCAAACTCTGGAACAACTACGCGCTGCCGCGGCGACCGGGGCCGTGCTGGCCTTTGAAAGCAGGAACCCATCGACTCGCGCCTGGGAGCAATGGAATGACGAAGAAGCCGCAACCCGGGACACGCAATTCGGTCCGCTGACCGAGTGGAGCGATGCGGAAGAAACCAGTCCTGGCCTCGTCAAACTACGCTTCCACAACAGGTTTGAGGAGACATGCGAAGTGCTGGTTGAGGAGCTGGACCTGGCTTTCCGCAGCGTCGAGCAGATCAGTGCAGATCTAGTTGCCGCAGGGTTCAGAGTTCGCGCAATTTGGGGTGACTGGCAGAAGAACCCCTTCAACGGAGAACAACCCCTGATGATCTTCGAAGCTGAAGCGATCAGGAAAGTGGCCGGGGAGACTGCTCATGGATAGGCAATCTTCCAAGTTGCCGGTTACCCTGCTTTCCATCGAGCATTCAGCTTGCCTGCAACGGCTGATGGAAAGCAACCCGGGATATTCGCAACGTGTCACCGGTGCCGGGCCTGCATCCGATGCCGCAATTCAGGCATTGAGCGCTCTGCCGCCGAAGGCGCAATCCGAGCAGAAAATTGATCTTGGCCTTTGGGAAGGCGAAGAACAGTCCGGATTCGCGGATCTGATTGTCGGCTGGCCGAGATCAGATACAGTCCACATCGGATTGCTCATGGTCGACGGCGCCAGGCAGGGACAAGGCCTGGGGAAGCGGATCCATGAAGCGGTGCTCACTGTGATCCAGGATCATCCGTCAATCACCGCCTGCCGGATTTCGATTGTCGATACAAATGCCGCAGAAGCGGAACCGTTCTGGAAGAGCCTTGGCTATGTGCCTACCGGAGAAGCCAGCAACTATGCGGTGGGGGACAAGCAGTCATGCGCACGCACGTGGTCGCGCCCGATCACCAGCATGAGGAAGGAGAACCTTGATGAGTAGGTCCCCGGACAACATTTTGCTGCACCTTCCAGCAGAGCAGGAGCAGCAAGTGCAGGAGATCTTTGCCCAGTTGGAGATGCGCGGCTTCCCCACCCAACACCAGACTCCACATATCACCATCACCTTTTCGCCCAGCATGAGCGAGATCGTGACGCAGCGGGCCGCAGAATTACTGCCTGCGCTTATCCCCGCGAGCTTCCAACGGGTGGGCACTATTGTCTTTGGCACGAAGCGCAAGCAGACGGTTGCGTGGCTGCTGGAAACCACGGATGCCTTGGAAATGGCAGCCCGGGAAATCAGCGCACTGAATCACGATGGACGCGGACCACGGTGGACCCCGCACCTGACCATGGGGTTGCGGCTGCCACGCGAAATTGTTCCCGACTATATCCGGGCACTTGATGAGCTGGCCTCAACACAGCTCAGGGAACTGAGTGCCTGCCGGGCAGCCTTGTGGAAGCCGCGAATACCCGAACTGACGCTCCTGGCCGGAGCAATGCAGCAGGAAAACCGCGACTAGTTGGCCGATGCCCCTTGCTCTTTGGCAGAAGCACGCATGATGCGCAGATAGCCGAACCCGACAAATAAATGCAGCACCGTACCGGCAGTCAAAATGGCTACGCCCGGGATTGCCAGCACCGAAAAATCGGGGATCCTGCCACACGCCACGCAGGCCAGCCCCAGCATCATGATGGCGGTGCGGATCTTTCCCAGCCACGTGGAAGCCGGCGGGGAGCCCAGGCGCAAGAAGAAATAGGTGCACAGCAGGATCAGGTCAGTGATGAAAATGGCCAGGCCAACCCATACGGGGATCGCCCCATTGGCCACCAGGGCGATCGCGATAGCCACGATGCCCAAACGATCAGCTATGGGATCCAGCAGGACGCCCAGATGCGAAACCTGATTGAACTTGCGGGCAATAAACCCGTCAACCCAGTCGCTCAGGCCGAAGGCAAGAAGCAGAACCGCTGTCAGTGCCGGTTCGGTATCGGCCAGCAAATAGCCGACGATGGGAACCACCAGGAGAAAGCGAATAATCGTGATGGCGTTCGGAATCGTCGCCCACTCATGTTTGCGTACCGCGCGCGTTTCCACTGCTTTCCCCTTTCCCTTAGTTGAACGATGACGCACTGCGTCGCAATATACAAGGGTGCGGGGCATCTGGCCTGCAAATATGATCCGTCCAGCGTACCGGTGCAGGGAGATTGTTAACGAACTGCGGGGGCCGTCCCGAAGGACGGCCCCCGCAGCCAAAGCTAAAGGGCAGGGTGCAGAATTAGCCCTGCTCAAGGAGCTGGAAGCTTACGCCACCCTGCTCATCCACCGCCGCGTCGAGTACTTTGCCCTCCAAAGCGTCGGCAATCGCTTCATCCACGTAGACTGGGCTGCCTTCGGAAGCCACGACGCCGTCGGTGCTTTCGGGAGCGGGGACAATCTGCAGGCCGAAAGCGGCATCTTCCGGGTGTGTGCTGTCTGCCTGCATGATGCGCAGACCAGCGGTTTCTTCCTCGGCCTGGTTGGTGACGATCGCGGTCACGATCGATGCTGCTTGGTCGGTCAGTGCGAGCACGAGGCTCTCCTTCCGGTTGAGGACATACCAAGTTCAGGGCATGTGGGTGCCACGATTCCAAAAAACGCAACGAATCTCAACACCGCTTAACAGCTGCGCAACATGCTTGGACTTGAACCCCGCCAGCCCGATAGGGTCCGCCCCAACACATAGACTGGCGTTGCCCTGCAAAGGAGAAATAATGCGCGACGCTCAGGCAGCCAGCGGCAGGAGTGCCGCTGGGCACGGAATACGCTTGGCTGATTTTCAACCGCAGGACTTGCCTGCAATCCATGCCTTTGCCACTGACCCAGTGGTGTGCCAGTACTCGACATGGGGACCCAACCAACTGGCCGACACCCGGGAATTTCTCGCCGATGCACTGCTCGAGCAACCGCATAGGGTCCTGCAGGCGGTCATGCTCGGTGATGTTCTCATCGGTTCAGCGTCGGTGTGGGTCACCGACCGGAAAGCCAAGGCAGGGGAGATCGGCTACACCCTGAATCGAGAATACTGGGGAAACGGATACGCCACCGAAACCGCTGGACTCCTGCTCCGTCGGGGATTCGAGGATCTTGGTTTGGAACGGATCAGTGCAACCTGCGATGCGAGAAACGCAGCTTCCATCCGAGTCCTTGAAAAGACCGGATTCAAGCTGGAAGGACGCCGGGTTGAAGATCCAGACAGTGACGCAGCACGGGCTGAAACCCTGATCTTCAATATTGGCCGAACCTAGCCCTGGGCAGTCTCCTTGCAGGTATATTGGCAGCAACAGCGACGAGGAAGGCCCAGATGAGACTCCATCACGTTCAGTTGCCGATGCCACGCGGCCAGGAAGCTGAAGCCCGCCGGTTCTACGGTGAAGCCCTGGGCCTAAGCGAAGTCCCCAAGCCGCCTTCCCTTGCCGGCAGGGGAGGTTGCTGGTTCCGCGCTTTCAACGCAGATGCCGTTGTGGCGGAAATCCATCTGGGCATAGACGATCCATTCATTCCAGCCAAGAAAGCGCATCCTGGAATGGTCTGCGACTCGGTAGAGGATTGGGAAACCCTCGCTGGCCGTATCGATTCCATGGGCTATGAACTGTCTTGGGCAGAGCGCGAAACCTTTGAAGGATATCTGCGGTTCCATGCCCGCGACGGTTTCGGGAATCGTCTGGAAATCATGACCCCATCTAGCTAGCGCAAGTACTATCCGGTCAGGAGCCATCGTGGAACAATCCAGCTTTGCAGCAACCAGGGACCATCCCGTGCCAGACGACGTTGCGCGGTTGCTTGCCACCGTTCCCGAATGGTTTGGCCAACCTGAATCAAACGCAGAGTACATCCAGTCCGCGCGGACCAAGGAAACCTGGACCGTTCGCAATGCCCAAGGCGCAGTGCTCGGTGTGCTCTTGGCAGAACGGCACTACCACCACTCCGTTGAGATCCATCTGATGGTGGTCGACCGTGGATACCACGGCGGTGGAATCGGTTCGGCTTTGTGCGCAGCCATTGAAGCCGAGGCGCTCGCCGGCGGAGTGCAGCTCTTGCAGGTCAAGACCCTGGGTCCTTCGCACCCGGATGCCGGCTACGCGAAAACTCGGCGATTCTATGAAAAGCAGGGCTTCCTTCCCCTGGAGGAAGCTAGCCTCTGGGGAGCTGGGACGCCCTGCTTGATCATGGTTAAACCGCTACCTGGCAAGTAGCAATAGGATAGAAATGATGCCTGGTTCCAGCGCTCATGCCGAATCCTGGGAGTTCATCTTCCAGTTGTTTCCATCGTGGACTCCGAGCCGTAGACTGGGTGGATTCCGTCACGACTCTAGGAGATATCCTTGACTGAAATTTCAGCTCTCGCCCAGAACCTCGCGAAGCAGCACGCCTCAGGTGAACTGCTGGTCATGCCAACCGTGTGGGATGCCTTCAGCGCCAACATCGCGGCATCCGCTGGCTTCGCCTCGCTGACTGTCGGAAGCCACCCCGTCGCCGATGCCTTGGGCAGTGAAGATGGCGAGAAGATGGACTTCGCAGACTATCTGGCCGCGGTTCAGCGAATCACCAGCAGTGTCGATGTGCCGGTCAGCGCTGACGTTGAATCCGGCTACGGCCTGGATCCGAAGGAACTCTTCGAACGCGTTGCGGCAGCGGGCGCTGTCGGCGTGAATATCGAAGATGTTCTCCACCGTGAAGGCGGCCGTGTCCGTGAACGCCAGGAGCATGCGGACTACATTAACGGCGTCCGCCAAGCAGCAGATGCAGCAGGCATCGAATTCGTGATCAACGGACGCACCGATGCAGTGAAGCTGGCCGATAAGTTCGCAGACCCGCTGGGCGAGGCAATCGAGCGCATTAAGCTGATGGAGCAGGCTGGTGCGCGTAGCGTGTATCCGGTGGCCCTGGCCAATGCCGATCAGGTTGCGCAGGCCGTGCGAGCAGTCAGCATTCCGGTGAACGTGACGGCCCACCCAGTCAACGCGCACCCCGCCGGTGACCTCGGAGCCTTGCGTGAGCTAGGGGTTCGTCGCGTGAGCTTCGGACCGCTGTGGCAAATGTGGTTGGCGGAGATGTCCGGCAAGCAGCTCGGAGCTTGGCTCTAGGCCTTCCCCGGATCAGGCAGTGCGCGCCAGGCGGGCGACGGCCGCACGCGGGTTGCATCAAGGAACGGCAACCCGGGCACAGCCCGGCACCTCTCAGGACATTTGTGTTCTGTGAATAGTTGGAAAATCTGCCGCCAGGGCATTTCGCCTTGGCGGCAGGCTCCGGCATTGCCGGGACTGGCCCGCACCAAACGGGTGTCAAGGGCCCCTGGCTTTCCGCAGCCGAACTAGTTGCTGATGCCGTAGGCCTTGCTGATGCTCTGGTTGCTTTGAAGTGTTTCGAGCATGAACGCGGCAAGATCATCACGCGTAATGCTTCCACCCAGCCGGCCTGGTTCACCAACTTGCAGTGCGGTCCACTTGCCGAGGGCAGGCTTGCTGCCCAATCCGGTGGGGCGCACAATGCTCCAATCCAACCCAGAATCTTCCACTAGCTTTTCCTGCTCGGTGTGGTCGGCCAAAGGCTTGGCCAATAGCATTTTGGAGAGGAAACCGATGACGCCGGGAAGTTGCGAACCGGAGTTTCCGGCGCCCAGGGAAGACTGGATCAACAGGCGCTGGGGACCGTTCGCCTGCATCGCGTGGACAACACTGCGAGTCACGCTAGTGCGGGCATTTTTCTTTCCCTTGCTGCCACCCACGGTGATAGCTACGGCGTCGGCGCCGGCAATCGCCTGCACCGCGAATTCAGGATCAGAAGCATCGCCGTTGAGCTGAATTATTTGCCCATGCGCGGTGCGGGAACCGCTTCGCGAGACGACGGTAACTTCATGGGATGCCTGGCGCGCGAGTTCAGCCAGCGCAGCGCCGGTTCCGCTGTTGCCACCGATAATAACGAGTTTCATGAGTTCTTTCCTTGAAGCGTGAAGGCATCAGTTGCCCTGCACTATTCTCCCGCAATACGGTTGAGAGTTTTCATCAGTTTCTTGAAGGTGCGCTGGCCAGTCTCCGACAGGCACACGAGGGTGATGCCGTAGCGGTCTTTGCGTTCCTTTGACAGGTGGATTAGTTCACGATTTTCCAGATCCTTGAGGATCTTTGAAAGGTCGGCGGTGGACAGCCCCGTGGCTGCTTGGAGTCCAGCGAAATCCGCCCGTTCGACCTGGCTCAGATGCGCCAGCGTAACGAATCTTTTGGGCGCCAGAAGCAAGGGATCAAGTTCTTGGTAATTCATGGAGCTCAGCGCCGAATTAACAGGAAGAGGTAGTAGCCAAGCCACAGCACCGGTGCGAGGCCTGCCAGCAGCAGTGCTTCAGGCCAAGGTGCGGTTTCATGATGGACGATGCTTCGCCAAATAGGCAGGAACAACCAGGTGGCAAAAAGGACCAGGATCGTGCGGGCACCGCGATAACGCGGTTCATTGATGCGGCGTTGCCGCGCAGAGAACCAGTGATTCGCTGACAATAAGGCAATGATTGCTGGCGCTACGGCGATCCATCCGTATCCGGACAGCGCCAGCAGTCCTGCCGCCAATGATGCGGCAACGACCAAGATCGCTATCGCATGATCGACGGCCTTGAGTTCTCGGCGGGGGCGGTGGGGGACCGAGCCCAGCAGTTGCTGCGCCTTGCCGGGCGATAGCGGGGTGGATGAACTGGAATCTTGGCTCATGCCTCAACCTTTGCAACTAGTTGCAATATTTGCAAGTAGTATTTTGTTTCAATTCCGTATCTGTTCATGCTTTTTATGATCGGACGGTTGAGGAACTGCTATTCTCGGACGGAGCCAGCTAAACCAACCCACGGCACCGAGGCACGTCAACATGAATGCTTTTTCTGCTCGATCTGAAACAGCCATGGGCCACCGTCGGAGTGCATTCGCGTGGCGACCTGAAGCCGATACGCTCATTGCCTTGGCCACGTTGCTGGCGTTTTCCCTGTGCTACTACGTGGGGACCGCGATTAATAGCCTTTTTCTCTGGCTCGGCATCTTGGTCTTCGGAACCTTTGTCCCCCTCTGGACGGTGCTGCACCGGCGCCGAGAGACTCTTGCAGGGGTGGGGATCACGAGAAAACTCCTGCTGGCATCCCTCGCTATTTCCCTGGTGCTGGGTGCCGGGTCCGCCTACCAGCTGGTCACCTTGGCCAACGCCAGTGGCGCCGATATCGCAAGCCATCTGGCGGCGAACTTCTTGGCCTTGTGGGAACCGTTCTTTGTCTTTGGATGGTTGTATCTGCGGTGGGAACGCGCTTTCGGATGGTTGCCAGCTATTGCGCTGACTGGCCTCGGCTTTATGGTTCAGCACCTCGGTTCGGTTCCGGCGGCAGCTGCAGCAGGATTCGGTGCTTTCGCGATCTTGTTCGCGATTGCCTTTGCCATGATGCGCAACCTCGCGGTGTTGTGGCCGCTGTTCTACCCAGTAGCCAGTGGAATCGGGACCTTGCAGGCTGGGTATTCGATGGGATGGGGCGATGCCGGCATCTTGGCTATCGTACTGGTGCTCCAGCTGGTGATCTTATGGTGGATCGCCAAGAGGGCCAAAAGCCTGCCTGCAGCCTAGCCCAAGGCGCCAGCGGCATAGGCAGCCTGCCCGACATGGACCGAGGCGTCGTCAATGATCGATACCAAGCGCACCCCACGGGTAACCGCCGGGTCCCAGCTTCGATCAATGATTTCGTCGAGTTCTTCCTCGCGCAGTCTGGAGGCGTAGCCGCCGAGCGCGGAAAGGCACGCCTCCAAATAGTCCAGGAGCAGCTGCTGGTCGTTGACGATGATCGAGCGAGCCTGCTCGGCACTGTGCCCGAAGCCCATCGAATCGCCGAGCTCGCCCAAATTGAAGCGGTCCCGGAACTGCTCCCAGAGTTCAGGCTGACCGCTCAGCGCCGAGAGCTGGATATCTGCTTCGCGCCCTGAATGCCATAGAAGCCATGCAATGGAGTTGGGGTGGTTGCCCGGGTGCGCGTTGAGCTGTTCACTGCCCAGCGCGGAAGCGCGCGTACCGCGTCAATTGTCCGCTGGGCCAAGTCTGACAGGAGCTCGGAGACTTTCATGATTCCTCGTTCTTCCCGCGATGCCAGTCGCAGGATTCGTTATCGGCAATGAATTCGGCGGCGAGATAGGTGGCAACGGCGGCAGTGTTGTCGCTGGCAGTGCATACCAAGGCGCTGGATGCTCCCATGGATCGCAGTTCTGCAGCGGCCGCCAGGCTGATCGCCGTGCCGTACCCTTGGCCGCGGGATGCCGGATGCACCGCTATGGGCTCCAGCAGCCCTGGCCGTCCGGGACCAGCAGACCAGACCGCTGCGACAGCCAGCGGGTTCATGTCGCTGTCATAGGCGGTCAGGCATTGCCCCTGGGCATAGATGGGAGTACTGGCCATGGTATGCCAGCGCTGCACCGCACGCGCCAAGTCTTCTGCTGAGAAATCGGCGCCGCGAAAGGCATTGAGGTGGACTTCCATCCATTGGCTGGCTTGGGCAGAATCCACCCGTCGAAAGGTAAGCTCCGGCAGATGCACCGGAGTGTCCAGCGAACGGCGCAAGGGAGTCCATGCTTCGCCCGGAGCCCACCCGTTGGCCTGCAGGACCTGGCCCAAGGCCGTCGCGCCGCGGGCTTCGATGCTGGCGGATGAGGAAGGGAAGATCCGCTGTTGCGGCGAGAGGAGGTCGGTGTGGATCTGCTCGGCCAGCGGCTGGATGCCGACGTAGTCCGGATGCAGGGCCATTCGCATGAGATCCGGGCCATCGAGCAGGCCAATGGCATAAATCGATTCGCGATCCGCCCAGACCCGCAGGCTTTGCGCAGTGATTTCCAGACCCCGCATTGCGTACCAGCCCACATCCCCGGGATGCAGCTGCAGGGGCAGGCCATCGCGTTGCCAACTGGCGAGCTCATCGACGAGGTCGGCAACCTGCGCCGCGGCGGGGGTAAGCATTCTAAGGCCCATTGGCCCATTCAAGCACTGGGCCTGCCATGGGACAAGGGTTCGCGACAGGCAGCGGGCCAGCAGCATCCGCCTGATGCTGCTGGCCCGCTGCCTATGGGCGTGCAAGTTGCATCGGACTACAGGTCGGCGGTGGCCTTCCACGCCGAATGCACGGCACCGTGGATGTAGTTGACCGCACTGGCATCGCCGATGACATCGACGCTGAATCCGGCACCGCGCAGCTGATCGGCTACCGGCGCGGCACTGGTGGTGCCATCGGCGTAGATGACCATGTCGGCCGGGGCGCTGAACTGCTCTTCGCCTTCGGTCCATTCCACGGTCTTCTCGGTGATGCGGGTGACCGAGACATTGCGGTGGATCTTGACGCCATGCGCGAGATTCTCCTTGACGGCGGTCCAGCGGCGCGGCATGGCCAGCGGCAAGCCCAGCTGCTGGCTCTCATGGACCAGAGTGACGTTGCGGCCGCGCTCGGCCAGGAACTCGGCCAGTTCCAGTCCCACCAGCGAGCCGCCGATGACTACAACGTCCTTGCCCATCGGCAGCCAGAACTTGGTGAACTGGCGGACGAATTGCGGGGACTTGGTCAAGCCCGAGAGCCGTCCGAGCTTGCCCATGGTGCTCAGCACCAGTCCGGCTTCCTCGGCTGTAGCGGTACCCAGCATCATGGCGCGCAGGGTGTCGCCGGTCTGCACGTTGGGCAGGTCGCCGCCTGGCATGTCCGGCTTCGGGCGCACGGCGCCGGTAGCGACAATGACGTGGTCGGGGTTCAGCCCGCGGATGGTTTCCGCGGTGGCTGGGGTATTGAGCTTCACCGCAACCCGCAGGCGCTTGAGCTCGGATTTCAACCAGCGCAGCAGGCGCTCGTTATCCGGGGTGGTCATGGTGGAGAACCACATGGTTCCGCCCAAGCGGTCGGCCTTGTCGACGATGGTCACCCGGTGCCCGCGCTCGGTGAGCACGCGTGCGCTCTCCATGCCCGCAGGGCCCGCGCCAACGACAACCACATGCTTCGAGGCGCTTGCCGGCTTCAACGGCAGCAGCTTCTCGTTACCCAGTGCCGGGTTCACTGCGCAGAACGGAGTGTCATCGAAGAAGTTCTCCGCCACGCACAGGTAGCAATTGATGCATGGGCGCACCTGGTCAAGCTTTCCGTCGCGCAGCTTGTTGGGAAGCTCCGGGTCGGCCAGCAGCTGGCGTCCCATGGCAGCGAAGTCCACCTTGTTCTGGGCGATCGCCTTCTCGGAAATGTCCGGGAGCATGCGGCCCACGGCGATCACCGGAATGGAAACATGCTTCTTGATCTCTGCGGCATTCTCCAGGTAGGCCCCGACCTTGTTCGGCAGCGGCCCGTCGGTGAAGTTGTCGAAGGGGTTGCGTCCCCAACCGGTCACGTGGATGCCGTCAGCGCCTGCGGCTTCGAACATCTTGGACGCCTCGATGGATTCGGCAAGGCTCAACGCGCCTTCCTGGCCGTATTCCTCTCCGGCTACGCGCACCAGGATCGCCAAGGAATCTCCCACGCGTTCCTTGACGGCGGCGATGACCTGGCAGGCCAGGCGGGCACGGTTCTCCAGCGAGCCGCCGTACTGGTCGGTGCGCAGATTATCGCGCTGGTTCAGGAAGACGCCAAGGATGTATCCGTGCGCCGCATGGATCTCGATGGCGTCTGATCCGCCCTTGGCTACGCGTTCTGCCGCGTCGGCCCATGCGGCGATCAGCCAGTCGATGTCCTCCTGGGCCATCTCGTGGTAGCTGGCTTGCTTGCCCTTGGTGGCAGCACCCATCTTCGCGAGTTCCTCGGGGGTGCAATCGGCCAGCGCGCTCATGGAGTAGCTGTAGTCCGGCTTGTTCGGCGCCATGACTGGACGTCCGTTGGCGGTGTCTACGCGCGCTACCTTGCCATGGTGGGTGGACTGGATGCACAGCTTGGAGCCTGCAGCGTGGATGGCGTCGGCTAGTGCCTTGATGCCCGGGATGTACTTGTCGTCTGACAGTCCCGGTTCCTTCATCGAGGCCGCTCCGTAAGGGAAGGCGATAGCGCATGCGCCGGTGATGACAACTCCGGCTCCGCCGGCGGCACGCGCGACATAGTGGTCGATTTCCGACTGCTCGATTTCACCGCCTTCGGAAACGTTCATGTCCATCGCGGGAAGGACAATGCGGTTGGCGGTGCTCATAGGCCCGATCCGGCCTTCTGACATCAGGTGGGGAAAATCCGTGTTGCTCATGGCAACATAATACCGGCGGAAAATGCCCCAATTTCCGCCAGGAGGATCTTGGAATTGGAATTAATGCCACTAAAATAAACGACTTGTTCAAATTCAGACATGCCATCATGCTATTAGAAAATGTCATTGCAACTAATTCTAGCGGAAATCCTGCGAAAAGAATTCCTGTTTCCATTGCCTAAGTCAACGATAATCAATTTCCATATGCGGATATTATTGGCCGGTTCAACGAATGCGCGAAGTGACCGGCATCACCCCAGCGGTAGGCTGGAAGCATGTACTGGGAAAATATCGTCTTCGATGCCGAGAGCCCGAAACAGCAAGGGGAATTCTGGGAGACCCTGCTCAAATGCCAGATGCTGACCGATAACGCCGACGGCTATGAAACCCGGCTGCAGCTGGCCGGACCGAGATACCTGGATTTGTGCTTCCCCGCTGTCCGGAACCCGGACCGTGCTCAACAGCGCGTGCACCTGATCCTCGGATCCGGCACCCATTTCAGCGAACGCCTTGGCGATCGGCACCGGGATGCCATGGAGTCCAGGCTCGATGCCGCAGGCAACGAATTTCTGCTCCGTGCCCACGACCAGGACGCAAGCGGCTTGGTGCTTGAAGCCCTGCAACTGGCCTGCGTTGACCCGGCCGGAGATGCAGAATTCTGGAAGCAGCTGCTGGGATGGGACATCGTTGCGCGGTCTCCAGCGGTTCTGGCTCATCCATCAGGCGCGGGCCCGCGGCTGGTCCTTGTCCGGGAAGCTTCACCCAAGACTGCGGGGAAGAATGCGATCCATCTGGACCTGCGTCTCGAACAGGCCGAGAGCATGGAGGACGCGTTGGGAATCATCTGCGCATTGGGCGGCAAGGAACTGGACCGTCCGTGGGGTACGCTGCCATGGCGGGTATTGCAGGACCGCTCGGGCAATGAATTCTGCGTCCTGGCCCCGTCGGCTTCCAACCGGTGACAGATCCGGCAACGCCCCGAGGCCGCTAAACGCAATTATCGGCACTACCCAAGGAAGACAGTGCAACCACACCTAGGCAATGAGCACACCGTTGCGGTGATCCCGGGGCAGTCACACCGCGGGATCGCGGCTCTGGCGCTCCTGCTCGCAACTGCCACCCATTTGCTGGCACAACTGTTCTGGCCTTCGGGGCTGCTGGCGGACGCCACGCAGATCCTGCTGATGCCGCTGTTGGCAGGAACGGTTCTCGCCCTCACCACCTCGCCGCGTGGCACACTGATCCGGCTGGTGCTCATAGCCCTTTTCTTCTCCTGGGTCGGTGACACCTTGCCCCGGTTCATGGACGGCGATTTTGCATTCCTGGCCATGGTTAGCGCATTCCTGGTTGCGCAGTTCTTCTACATCGCCGCTCTGGCAAGATACTGGAAATCTTCGATACTGCGCCATTGGTGGATGCCGCTTCCTTATCTTGCCGCATTTGCCCTGCTGCTGGTCCTCTGCTCACCCGGTGCGGGAGTGCTGCTCGCCCCGGTGATCATCTATGGCTTGGCATTGATGATGATGGCCATCCTCAGTACCGGGCTGGGTCCGATCGCAGGCTTCGGCGGCGCAATATTCTTCCTCTCCGATTCCTTGATCGCGCTGCGCTCATTTGCGGATATCGATGTCCCCGGAATGGGATTCTGGATTATGCTCACCTACGTAGCTGGCCAATGGATGATCAGCTACGCTGCGAGCCAGCGCGAGGCACAGGAGAAGAGCACGGTGAAATGCGAGTAGCCCCAAAGAGCAGGATCCCGTTGTTCATGGTGCATGGCAACGGGGTAGACCACCGTATCCTCAAGCCGCTGGAAGCAGAGCTGGCCAACGCGCAGATCTTCGACTTGCACTACATCGACTTGCCCGGCTTCGGAACCTGTCCACCGCTAGGGAACCCCGGGGGACTGCCAGAACTTGCAAACTGGTTGGAGGAACTGATCAGGCAAACCGCGGGAGAGGGCCCGTTCGCACTGCTGGGGAACTCTCTTGGCGCCTTGCTCTGCCAGGAGATGGCCGACAGGTTTCCCGGCCAGGCCCAAGGACTATTCCTCCTGGCCCCAGTGGTCTTTCCCGATGCCGCGCGGCGCACTGTGCCCGAAGCGCAGGTAGTCGTAGAGGATCCCGGGCTGCTGGCCCGGATAGATCCCCGCCAAGCACAGCAATTCTCCGATATTGCCGTGGTGCAATCGCAGCAGGCGTGGCAGAGCTTCGCGCAGTGGGTGCTGCCCGGGCTGGACTGCGCGAACTTGCGCTCCATGGCCAAGCTATCCAAGCGCTACTTCCTGGATCCTCTGCCCGTGGAGCGTAAACGCCAGCTGGATATTCCGGTAACCATCCTGTGCGGGAAACAAGACCACATCACCGGATACCGGGATCCCGAGCAGCTATCGCGCCGGTACCCCTCGATGAGAATCCGCGTGCTTGATTCTGCAGGGCATAACGTGCACCTTGAGCAGCCCGAGCAGGCCGCGGCCGAATTGCGGGACTGGGCCCACCGCACGGGCCGCATGAACGAGCCGGCTTGAGCCGGGGAAAAACCGCATGCTGGTGTGCCGCAACGATCCATGAAAACTTGAGGAATCGCTGGCACCCGGCTACATTTCGAATCAGCAAGTACGGATTCGCTTGAGCATGAAGGAATATGGCATGGAAGAGACTCTCCTGCTGCGCGAGCTGTCGAGCGTGGATGAAGTGCCTGACCTGCTCGACATTTGGCGCAGTTCGGTGGAACGCCGGGGAGACTTCCTCTCGGCTGCTGATATTGATGCGGTGGCCGTCGCCCTGGAAGCTGTCTATAGCCAATCGGTCTCAGTCAGGATTGCCCAGCATGGTCGACGCATTGTTGGCTTTGCGGCATGGAGCAGTACACGCATCGAACTGCTCTGGGTGAGGCACACTGATCGCCAGAAGGGTGTGGGCCGCATCCTGCTGGATGAAATCATCGCCAGCATTCCCGGGATCAGCGTTCATCTCGATTGCCAGCGCCAGCCTGCCATTGCGTTCTTTGGCGACTGCGGATTCGTGCCTGTGCCCGGGGAATCTGCATCGTCGCCGCAACGAGTCGTATTGCGCCACGTGTAGTCTTCAGCCTGGATCGTGGCACGATAGTTTCATGAGTGAAAATAGCCGTGAGATCCGTGAAGTCAGCATCGAACGCGTCGAGGCACGCAAGTACAGGGCCACCAGCCTCGAATCGGGAGCCAGCCTAGAATTCGGCCAGGGCAAAGGATTGCTAACCCCGGTGGAGTTGCTGCTTGCTGCCATCGCAGGATGTTCCGCAATTGATGTTGATGTGGTGACCACCAGGAGAAGCGAGCCTGAGAAATTCGAAGTCAAAGCGGGCGGCTACAAGGTCTCTGAGAACTCGGCGAGCCGGATGGAGGACATCCATCTTGGTTTCGATTTGAAGTTCCCCGATACCGAGGAAGGCCGCAAGGCAGCCAGCATGGTGGAGCGCATCGTCAAGCTTTCGCATGACAAATACTGCACCGTCTCCCGCACCGTTGAACTGGGCGCTTCCGTGCGGAGCGAAGTCATCAACTAGGTAGCGGGACTTCCGGCAATTCCCGGATTAATAAAGGTCAATGGCTGAATCCGCAATAGCTTTCATGGCAATTCACGGGTTTGGACGCAACCGCGAACTTTCTAACATTGCGTGGATCAGTTGTCGGCAGGGTCTTATTGTTCGGAATTCGTTGAATACATCGGGATATAGTCAGCTTTTCGCAATTCGAGCTGTGAAAGTCCAATGATTCAAGCTGGGAGCATGGGTCTTTGCCCTAGTCAGCGGAGAACCTTCATCGTAGGGTCGGACTGTCCCTACGTTGAAGGAGCAGCAATGCAGTCTGAGAACGTTTTAGACAATATCGACTGGGCGTCGATGCTACAAAAGGTTGGCATCGCGCTAATCATCCTCATCATTACGTGGCTAGTTGCACGCATAATTCGTTGGGCTGCCGCCAAACTGGTGAACAGGGTGAAGTTCCTGCAAAAGCAGGGCAATGACGGAGAACAAATAGGCCAATCCCTAGGCAAGGTCGCGGGGTTGATTGTCTGGCTCTTCGGCCTCGTGGCAATCCTGCAGGTCTTCGCTCTATCCGAAGTGCTATCGCCGGTGCAAGGCATGCTCGGCGGCGTCATGGCCTTCATCCCCAACCTCATCGGTGCGGGCTTCATCTTCTTCATTGGCTACGTCATCGCGAATATCGTTCGCCAGCTGCTGAGGACCGGTTTGGGAACTGTCGATTTTAGCGGACTGGTCCGCAAGGTCACCCCAGGCAACGAACTAGTAGATGAAGTTCAGTCTCGCGAATCCCAAGCGAAGATCGTTGACATCATTGCCAACATCGTCTTCGCCTTGATCCTGCTAGTCGTCGCAATATCAGCCCTGCAGGTTCTGGGCATCGCGGCAATTTCGGTACCTGCCCAGCAGATGCTGCAGCTGGTCTTCACCGCAATCCCGCAGGTCATCATGGCCTTGGCGCTCTTGGCCGTGGGTATCCTGATTGCCAAGTTCGTCGGGCAGCTACTTGAATCCACCCTCCACGGCGTGGGTACCGACACTGTTGTTGCCCAGTGGGGCGTAGTTCCCGAGGGCAAGAGCGCTTCGGGAATCATCGCTGGCATCGTCAAGATTGCTATCGTGCTGTTCTTCGGTGTGATGGCGGCCCAGATGCTGAACTTCCCAGCGATCACCAATATCCTCAATGAGATCCTGGCCTTGGGCGGCAAGATCCTCTTCGGCGCAGCAATTATCGCCGCAGGTTTCGTCATCGCCAATGTGATTGGCCGCTTCTTGGGTGACACTACTGCTTCGAAGATCATCCGCTACACGGCAATTGCGCTGTTCGTGGCGATGGGCCTGAAGTACATGGGTATCGCCGATTCGATCATCAACATGGCCTTCGGCGCAATCGTCATTGGCGCAGCATTGGCAGCGGCTCTGGCCTTTGGCCTCGGCGGTCGTGATGCTGCGGCCCGCACGCTGAAAAAGATGGAGGCCCAACAGGCCACCAATGGCCCGGACTCGACGCCACCGGCATCGAACCCAGGCATCTAACCACGCATCACAAAACCTGAGGGACAGATAAGAAGTCGCGGAATCCAAAACCGGATTCCGCGACTTTTTGATGCCCGCCAAGCTACTGTTGCGTGCCCCACGGCAAGGGCATGACCGCAGAGCCGCCATCGGTACGCAACCGCGCGTAGGTGTGCACATCGATGCGTTCTCCGGCAACCAGGAATTTGCCCCGCTCGACACCTTCGTGCAGGAAGCCGTTGCTTTCTGCCACATGCTTCGACCCGGGATTATTTGCCCGCAAGCCCAGCTCCAAGCGGTACAGTCCCAGCTCGTCGAACAGGTAATCCACCAAGGTTGCCACGGCGCGGGTGGCCAGCCACCGGCCCCGGTAATTCTGGTTCATCCAATACCAAATCCACGCGTTCCGATTGGCCGGGTCGACCGTACCGCACACCAGTCCCACCAGCCGATCCCGATATGCGACGGCCATCGCCTGCTGGCGTTCCCCGGCCTCCAGCAGTGCGCGCACATACGACTCAGCCTTTTGCGGGGAATCGGCGTCGCCTTGGCGCAACATGTCGGGGTTCGAGGAGAATGCCTCGAAGACCGCTTCGGCATCCGAAAGGCGCAGCCGGCGCACCGAGAATTCACCGTCGGCATGCACGGTTTCCTTCGGTCCTGCAGATGGCTGCGGATGAGCGGTGGCCGTGCCCTGGTGGAAGAGCTGCTGCCAGCGGCCCTGCTCATGGATCCACAGTGAACTGCGTTCGCTGGGGGAACCGGAGAGCAGCTTCCAGCGCAGCAGCACCAGCTGGTCTGAAAGCTGGAGAGCCACCGGGCTTTCGACTTTCAACGCCCCGGCATCCCGTGCCGGCTCCTGGGCCAGCTGGGCAATGATGGCCTCGCGATCGTAGACTCGCCCGCTGGCTCCCACCTCGGCGAACCGAGGATGCAAGCGCCGCTGCAATTGCTCCTGGCTATGGCGTTGGCTGGATTCCAAGAGTTCTTGCTCCAACGAGATGATGGTGCTGGATAGCGCAGAACCTTGGGAAAGCACGATAGGGAAGTCATGGAATGCCATGTCAGCAAGTACATCACAGAAGATGACGGAACTGCGTTCAGTGAAGTTCGACTTTATGAGCTGCATCATGCTTATAATCGCTGTAATCCGCGGGAGCCTGATTCGACCAGGCTGAGAGGGCACCGAGCCGACCGCTACACCTGATGCGGGTCATGCCGCCGTAGGAAGGAAGCGTGCCCTTGTGCATGTCAACATTGTTGGCGCCGGGATAATCGGCCTGGCCGTCGCGTTCGAGCTGGAATCACGCGCACACACCGTCACCCTCATCGATCCGGCACCCGGCCAAGGTGCAAGCTACGCGGCAGCAGGAATGCTGGCCCCGGCAGCTGAAACGGTCTGGGGCAATGGCCCGTTGCACCAGCTGCTTGCCGCCTCGAATGCCGCCTATCCGCAGTTCATCGAGCGCATCGAATCGGCCACCGGGCAACGCCCGGACTACTTGCAGAACTCCACGCTCGTTGTCGCCGCAGAGCCTGCGGACCGCGAAGCCCTGCACGAGCTGGCCGAACTGCAGATATCCCTCGGCCTGTCAGCGCAAAAGCTGCTGCCCAGCCAAGCCCGCAAGCTCGAACCAGCCTTGGCCGCCAATATTGCTGGCGCGGTCCTGTGCCAAGATGACCACCAGGTCGACCCTCGATCCATCGTCAAGATCCTGTTGGAGCATATGCGTCCGCACCTGGTCGAGGAACGGGCGCAGGCACTGGTGACCGACGGGAAGCGGACCACCGCTGTGTGCACCGCATCGGGCCGAATCCTCGAAGCGGAGCAGACCATCGTGGCCACCGGTCTTGGCACCCTCGATGGCTTGAACGAACTTCCGCTGCGTCCGGTCTACGGGGACATCCTCCGGATCCAGGGACCAGCAGGCCCGCCGCTCATCACCCGCACCATCCGCGGCATCGTGCACCGGGAACAGGTGTATCTGGTGCCGAGAAGGGACGGCAGCCTCGTCCTTGGCGCCAGTGTCCGTGAAGACCGGCAACAAGCGGTGAACATTGGCGCGATGCACCTGCTGCTGGACAACGCGAGAAAGCTGGTCCCCGGCATCAGCGACTGCACGCTGAACGAGGCAACGGCCCGGGCACGTCCCGCCACGCCAGATGACCGGCCGCTGCTTGGACGCCTTGATCCAGGGCTGCTGCTCTGCACCGGGTACTCCCGGCACGGCGTGCTGCTGGCTCCGCTGGGCGCAACGCTCACTGCGGATCTCGCCCACGGCCACCAATCCCACCCCTTGCACCAAGCTGTGGATCCCCACCGCTTTGCCAACGCAACCTAGACCGCTCACCGAACGGAGCAGCAACCATGACAAGCATCGGCATCAATTTCAATTCACGGCAACTGAACCTGGACGAAGGAACCACCCTTCGCGAATTCATCAGCACGCAAATCGGCAAGGAACTGGACGCCAACTCGGTGGCCGCTGACGGCAGCAAGCTCGGAGTTGCCGCCGCCGTCAATGGCGCTGTCGTTCCACGCAGCGCCTGGAATAGCTATCTGCTGGCCGAAGGGCACAGCATTGAACTCGTTACCGCGGCCCAGGGAGGCTAGGCATGGAAACGCGCAACATCACCGAGCTGGACATCCACAGCGACCCATTCCAGATCGCCGGACGCACCTTGTCCTCGCGCTTGATCCTCGGCACCGGGGGAGCGAGTTCGCTGACCACCCTGGAAAGCGCCCTGCAGGCCTCCGGAACGGAGCTGACCACCGTGGCCATCCGCCACTTTTCGGCGGCCGGCGCAGGCAACGTGTATGAACTGCTGCAGCGCAACAACGTGATTGCGCTGCCCAACACCGCTGGATGCTTCACCGCCCGCGATGCGATCCTCACCGCGCACCTGGCCCGTGAAGCTCTGGAAACCAATTGGATCAAGCTCGAAGTCATTGCCGATGAGCACACGCTGCTGCCGGACCCGCTGGAACTGCATGCGGCCACCGAGCAACTAGTGGCCGACGGGTTCCAGGTCTTCGCCTATACCAATGATGATCCGGCACTTGCCCAGCGCCTGCAGGACGCCGGGGTTGCGGCAATCATGCCGGCCGGAGCGCCGATCGGCTCGGGCCTGGGGATCCTGAATCCGCACAATATTTCCACCATCGTCTCCCGCGCGCAGGTACCGGTGATCCTTGACGCCGGGGTGGGCACTGCCTCGGATGCGGCCCTGGCCATGGAGCTCGGCTGCGAGGCGGTGCTGCTGGCCAGCGCGGTGACCCGGGCGCACAACGCGCCGCTCATGGCCAGGGCCATGAAGGATGCCGTGCGTGCCGGGCGCGCCGCGCGGCTCGCTGGCCGGATCCCGCGCCGCGATACCGCACTGGCCTCCTCGCCGGCCGAAGGCATGATGCAAACCCTGGTCGGTGACTTCTCGTGAGCCGGGAAGCCTTGGTAGCACCCGGCGCGGAGCTGGAACCGGAAGAGCTGGCGCGCTACTCCCGGCACTTGTCCTTGCCCGGGGTGGGAGAAGAAGGGCAACGCCGCATTGCCAACGCCAAGGTGCTGGTTATCGGAGCTGGGGGCCTGGGCAGTCCCATTGCCAGCTACCTGGTCGCTGCGGGAATCGGCACCCTCGGGATCATCGACGATGACACCGTCGAGCTGTCCAATCTGCAACGACAAACCATGCACCGGCAACAGGATGCAGGGCGCCTGAAAGTGGATTCGGTGCGGCGGATGGCCCACGAGCAGAACCGGAACGTCCGGATCATCACCGTGGATGAAAAGCTGGATGAATCCAACGCCGTGGCGCTTTTCAGTGAATACGACTTGGTCATCGACGGCAGCGACAACTTTGCCACGCGGTACCTGTCCAATGATGCCGCGGAAATCACCGGCACCCCGCTGGTGTGGGGAACCCTCTTCCAGTTCTCCGGGCAGGTGTCCGTCTTCGATCCGCGCACCGGCCCGATGCTGCGTGATCTTTTTCCTGAAATCCCCGACGCGGACTCCGTGCCCAGCTGTGCCGAAGGAGGAGTCTTCGGCGCACTGTGCGGCGTTATCGGTTCGGTGATGTGCGCCGAAGCCCTGAAGCTCATTACCGGAATCGGGACCACACTGAGCGGCAAGCTCTGGCTCTATGATGCGCTGGAAGCCAGTGTGCGGAGCCTCGATTTCGCCAGGGATCCGCAACGTGAGCCGGTGACCGGGCTGGGGGAGTACCTGCCGGTTTCCTGCGCTGCCGAAGGGCATGTCCCGGAGCTCACGGTTCAGCAGCTAGCGGAGCTGGAAGCGGACGAACCGGTATTGCTGGTGGATGTGCGCGAATCCTGGGAGCGCGACATCATAGCGATCCCGCACAGCCAGCACCTTCCGCTCGCGCAGCTCAAAGAACGGGGTCTGGGAAAGCTCGCGCACAGCGCTTCGGCGGTCGTATTCGTGTGCAAAACCGGTGCCCGTTCGCAGCAGGCGGCGCGGATCACCATGTCCGGTCGGGATGCAGGCATTGCGGTCTACAGCCTTAGCGGCGGAACCGTGGAATGGGCCAGGCAAGTGCGGGGCCAGCAGGTGGCCTACTAGGGCTCAGGCGCATCTTTGGCGCGCAATTCACCGGTGGGAGGCGAAGGCGCTCTGGCATACTGGCGCTATGACGTTGGGAAAGACGCTGGAGATCCGTGAATTGGAAAGCCAGGACGAACAGCAGGCAATCGACGCCCACCACTTGATGCTTCGCGAAGACTTCGAGTTCTTGCCAACTTGGTCTGCCGCCGAGGACTGGGAAGACTATATCTACCGGATGAAGGCAGGGCGCCGAGGCGAGCACATTCCAGAAGGCTGGGTTCGCTCGGCGCTGTTCGCCGCCTTTGACGATGGGGATCTGGTAGGTCGGGTTTCCGTCAGATATGAAATCAACGAGAGCCTGTTTCAGGTCGGCGGACATATCGGCTATGGTGTAATTCCCGAGTATCGTCGCCGTGGTGTGGCACAGGAACTGTGCAAATTCGGGTTGCAGGAACTTCGCGAATCAGGAATTGAACATGCGCTGGTTACCTGTGATTCCGATAACATCGGTTCAAAATCCACCATAGAAAAATGCGGCGGCTTGCTGGACGCTGAACTCCCGGAAATTGAAGTCAACTTTGGGCCTAGCAAGCTGCGTTTTTGGATGCCAACGCGGTCAATCCGCTGAATTCTTTGCGACTGATACATGAAATTCCTGTATGTTCTGACACAGATCAACAGACTATGAGTCTCGAGCGCGTAAACTGGATTGTTGGGTCGACTTTGGCCCCGACTCCACAGACCCAAATTTTCGAGCGGAAGTGAGCCTTCACGCATGTCAGCAAACACCATTACTCGCGATGAACTTCGCAATGTAGCCATCGTTGCGCACGTTGACCACGGCAAGACCACCCTCGTCAACGCCATGCTCCAGCAGACTGGCGCATTCGACAGCCATGGTGAAACCGAAGATCGCGTGATGGACTCAGGTGAGCTGGAACGCGAGAAGGGCATCACCATTCTTGCTAAGAACACCACCGTGTTCTACAACGGCCCAGCAGCCGAGGGCAAGAAGATGACCATCAACGTCATTGACACCCCAGGCCACGCCGACTTCGGTGGCGAGGTGGAACGCGGCCTGTCCATGGTTGACGGCGTGGTTCTGCTCGTTGACGCATCCGAGGGCCCGCTCCCGCAGACCCGCTTCGTGCTGCGCAAGGCATTGAGCGCCAACCTGCCAGTGATCATCGTGGTCAACAAGACCGACCGTCCCGACTCCCGCATCGATGGCGTCATCTCCGACTCCATGGACCTGCTGCTGGGCTTGGCTTCGGACTTGGCTGACGAAGCTCCGGATCTGGACCTGGACGCAATCTTGAACGTTCCTGTCGTCTTCGCCTCGGGCAAGGCCGGCTACGCTTCGATGAACCAGCCTGGCGATGGCACCCTGCCGGACAACGAAGATCTTGAGCCACTGTTCGAGACCATCATCAAGCATGTTCCTGCACCGACCTACACCGAAGGTGAAGTCCTGCAGGCCCACGTCACCAACCTTGACGCTTCGCCATTCCTTGGCCGCCTGGCGCTGCTGCGCATGATCAACGGCACCTTGCGCAAGGGCCAGCAGGTTAACTGGGCTCGCCAGGACGGCACCATGAAGCAGGTCAAGATCACCGAACTGCTGGCCACCCAGGGCCTGACCCGCGTTCCAGCTGACGAAGCTGGTCCAGGCGAGATCGTTGCAGTTGCCGGTATCGAAGACATCATGATCGGCGAGACCCTCACCGACCTTGAGAACCCTAAGCCGCTGCCACTGATCACCGTTGATCCACCTGCGATCTCGATGACCATCGGTATCAACACCTCGCCACTGGCTGGCAAGGTCAAGGGTGCCAAGGTCACCGCACGACAGGTCAAGGATCGCCTGGACAAGGAACTGATCGGCAACGTTTCGCTGAACATCCTGCCTACCGAGCGTCCAGATGCTTGGGAAGTCCAGGGCCGTGGCGAATTGGCACTGGCCATCCTCGTTGAGCAGATGCGCCGTGAAGGCTTCGAGCTGACCGTTGGCAAGCCACAGGTTGTTACCAAGATGGTTGACGGCAAGGTTCACGAGCCAATGGAACGCATGACCATCGACGTGCCTGAAGAGTACCTGGGTGCTATCACCCAGCTGATGGCATCGCGCAAGGGCCGCATGACCGACATGGCTAACCACGGCACCGGCTGGGTTCGCATGGAATTCATGGTTCCAGCACGTGGCCTGATTGGCTTCCGTACCCGCTTCATGACCGAAACCCGCGGCGCCGGCATTGCTGCTTCGCTGGCTGAAGGCTACGAGCCATGGGCAGGCCCAATCGAATACCGCATCAACGGTTCGATCGTTGCCGACCGTTCAGGCGTTGTGACTCCATTCGCGATGATCAACCTGCAGGAGCGCATGAACTTCTTCGTGAAGCCAACCGAAGAGGTTTACGAGGGCATGATCGTCGGCGAGAACTCCCGCGCCGACGACATGGACGTGAACATCACCAAGGAAAAGAAGCTCACCAACATGCGTGCTGCTTCCTCGGACTCGTTCGAGAACCTGACCCCACCACGTAACTTGACCCTGGAAGAGTCGCTCGAATTCGCTCGCGAAGACGAGTGCGTTGAGGTTACCCCGGAAGCCATCCGCATCCGCAAGGTTCTGCTGAACGCCAACGACCGTGCCAAGGCTACCCGTGCACGCGCTCGCTCCTAATAAGCGCAAATCCCTCGGCAGCAACTTCTCCGCGCTCTGGCGCGGTGTTGTTGCCGCCGTGGCAGCAGGATTATTCGGGACCGCAATCCACGCCTCCATCAGCTATGTCGGAAACGACATCCCGCTGGTTTGGGGTGTGGGTCTGGCCTGGCTCCTGCTCGGAGTTCTGGTGTACTGGGCTGCGGTTTCTTCATCGAAGCTGTGGGCCGGTGCGCTGGGGTTCATCGGTTGCTATGTGACCGTTGGCCTGATTTCCTACGTGGGCGATGACCAGCTGATCTTGGGCATGGAGTACTACAAGTACCTGCCCGGGCCAACGCTGGCCTCGGCCTTGTGGATGTATGGAATGGTTATTCCATCGGTGATTGCCCTGCTGTGCTCCTTGCGAGTGCTGCGCAAGCAACAACGCCAGAACTGAAAACAGAAGGAGCTCTTCCCAACGGGAAGAGCTCCTTCTGTGTTTAACTAGGCGAAAAGCAGGCTACTGGTCTTTGCGCGCATTGCCGGTGATATCCAGGTGGTGGGCCAAGAACAACGAGGTGGCAACGCCGTCTGGATCCGGATCTCGCATCGCGTAGTCCTCGATCACAGCGCGCAGCCGGCTCATGAGATCCTTCTGGCTTTCTTCATTGAGCTTCAGGCCCAAGCGGATTACCTGTATCTCCTGGGGATCAAGTCCCTCGATTTCCTGCAGGAAGGTGTCCACCAGCATGGGGGCCGCGTCGGGAATGCGCGTGCCCCAGGACTGCTTGGTGCTGCGGTAGGGCACTTCTTTGGCGCCACGGTTGCCTCGGCGCGATTCTTCTGCCGCGAGGTAACCGTTGCTGACCAGGGTTCGCACGTGATGCAAGGAGGTGGCGGGATTCAAATCGAGAATGTCCGCAATTTCCTTGTTCGTTCGTGACTCATGGAGGCACAAGCGCAAGATGCGAAGCCTCAGCGGGGAGCTGAGAGCTCGTGCTCGCGATTGGACAAGTTTATCGGAGGGCATGGAAACAGCATACGCGAAAAGCGCTGAGTGATTGGCAGTTTCAAATCACATGTCGTCCCAAGCGGTATGGGTGTGCCCGCGGCAGTAACACCTGGAAGCAGGAAAATTGCGCGGCTTGCAGGCTGCTACTCGGCGCGAGGGGCACGGGGCCTGCGGCGCGTCGGAGCCGGCGGTACCCGCTTGGCGTGAGTGATCGCCGCGCGGGGGATGCATACCAGTTCAGCTCGGGTTTGGATGCTCACCGATTCCTCCGTCACTTCCTGCAACTCGCCCAGTGCATCGGAAAAATGCTCACCGGCCCGCCCGTCGGCCAAGCGGTAGCGGACAACAAGCCGTTCACCGGGCGTCACATCACTGAAATTAAGCATTTGGAAACGTCATCTTTTCGTAAGAAGAATTCATCTGGACCCCGGGAAGCTGAAATGTGAATGGTCGATTACGTCACAGCGAGCCAATGGGCGGTCCGATGCATGGGTATCAGGACTAGACTGTAGTTTGAGCTGGTAAAGGATTCAAAGAGCATCTGAGGAAACCACTAGCTCCTGTTGAAACCACCCAGTGCAAGGAAAGGTCTCGGCCCTCGTGACTTACATCATCGCTCAGCCGTGCGTCGACGTTAAAGACAAGGCGTGCGTCGAAGAGTGCCCGGTAGATTGTATCTATGAAGGTGAGCGCTCGCTCTACATTCACCCTGATGAATGCGTTGACTGCGGCGCCTGCGAACCTGTCTGCCCCGTTGAAGCCATCTACTACGAAGATGACGTGCCGGATGAATGGGCCGACTATTACAAGGCAAACGTCGACTTTTTCGACGAACTTGGATCCCCGGGCGGCGCCGCTAAAATTGGTAACACCGGCACTGACCACCCACTGATCAGCGCCTTGCCACCACAGAACCAAGGCTAGGTTTTCACTTTTATGCTTGAGCTCCCCGATTACCCCTGGAACCAGCTTGCCCCATACCGCGAGCAAGCATCCACGCATCCGGGGGGAGTCGTGGACCTGTCGATCGGCACGCCGATCGATGGCACGCCGCAGCTGATCCAGCAGGCGCTGGCCGAGGCGGCGAACTCGCACGGATACCCGACCACGCACGGCACCATTGAAGTTCGCCAGGCCATCGTCGACTGGTTCGCCCGTCGCCGCAATGTCACCGGTTTGAGCACCGATGATGTCATGCCAACGGTCGGCTCCAAGGAAATGGTGGCATGGCTGCCGCTGTTCCTGGGCCTGGGTGCCGGCGACATCGTGGTCCGTCCAGAGATCGCCTACCCCACCTATGACATCGGCGCCCAGCTGGTCGGCGCGACCCCCATCGCCACCGACCACCTTTCGGAATTGACTGCTGAGCAGCGTGAACGCGTGAAGCTCATCTGGGTCAACTCGCCAGGCAACCCGACCGGCAAGGTCCGTGCTACCGCCGAGCTGGCAAGCATCGTGGCCCAGGCGCGTGAAATGGGTGCCGTCGTGGCCTCCGATGAGTGCTACGCCGAACTGGGCTGGGATGAATACGAGGGCCAGGTGCCAAGCATCCTGGACCCGGCGGTCAACGGAGGAAACCTCGATGACCTGTTCGCCCTGTACTCGCTGTCCAAGCAGTCGAACCTCGCCGGATACCGCGCCGCTTTCGTTGCCGGCGCCCCAAACCTGATGCCAACTCTGGTCAACAGCCGAAAGCATGCGGGCATGATCGTGCCCGGTCCAATCCAGCACGCCATGGTGGTGGCATTGAATGACGACGCGCATGTTGCGGCGCAGCGCGAGCTGTACCGGGCACGCCGGGCCATGCTGCGGCCAGCGCTGGAGAACTTCGGCTTGGCCATCGATGATTCGGTGGCAGGACTGTACCTGTGGTGCACCGCTGGGCGGCCAAGCTTCGAAACCATCGGGGCGCTGGCGGAACTGGGCATCGTTGCCGGTCCTGGCGTCTTCTACGGCACCGCGGGGGAACGCCATGTACGCGTGGCCTTGACCGCCTCCGATGAGCGGATCGCGGCTGCCGCTGAACGGTTGAATTCTTCCGCCAACCGGTGAAGATGACACCCTAATTAGCTTGAATGGGTCAAATCGCGGTATGTTCTACGGTGACGACTGACCTTTCGGAACTACACGCTTTCCGGTTAGGAGATGCAATGACAGATACCACATCTGCACAGCTACACTTTGGAGAATCCAACCTCGAGCTGCCAGTAATTCAGGCAGCAGAGGGCAATGACGGATTTGGCGTAGCCCCACTTTTGAAGACTACCGGGAACGTGACCTACGATCCCGGCTTCATGAACACCGCGGCTACCAAGTCCGCGATTACCTACATCGACGGCGACGCGGGCATCCTGCGCTACCGCGGTTACCCAATCGAGCAGCTGGCCGAGAAGTCCAGCTTCATCGAGGTAACCTACCTGCTGATCTACGGCGAACTGCCGACTGCTGATCAGCTGGCCGAGTTCGACAATTCGCTGCGCCGCCATACCCTGCTGCACGAAGAGCTCAAGGGCTTCTTCGGCGGCTTCCCGCGCGACGCGCACCCGATGCCGGTATTGTCCTCGGCTGTTTCGGCCCTGTCGACCTGGTACCAGGATTCGCTGGATCCGAAGGATGACGCACAGGTTGAGCGTTCGACCCTGCGCCTGCTGGCAAAGCTGCCGGTATTGGCTGCGTACGCGCACAAGAAGTCCATCGGCCAGGCATTGCTGTACCCGGACAACTCGATGAACATGGTCGAGAACTTCCTGCGCCTGTGCTTCGGCACCGCTGCCGAGCCCTACCTTGCGGATCCGGATGTGGTCAAGGCCCTCGACTTGCTGCTGATCCTGCACGCTGACCACGAGCAGAACTGCTCCACCTCCACCGTGCGCCTGGTCGGTTCCTCCGAAGCCAACATGTTCGCTTCGGTTTCTGCAGGTATCCATGCACTGTCCGGCCCAGCCCACGGCGGCGCCAACGAAGCCGTGCTGAAGATGCTGCGCGAGATCCAGTCCTCCGGCATCTCCCCAGAAGACTTCATGCAGAAGGTCAAGAACAAGGAAGACGGCGTACGCCTGATGGGCTTCGGCCACCGTGTGTACAAGAACTACGATCCACGCGCCAAGATCATCAAGAAGACCGCTCACGACCTGCTGGCAAAGCAGGGCAAGAACGAGCTGCTTGAGATCGCGATGAAGCTGGAAGAAACTGCGCTGAATGATGAGTACTTCATCTCGCGCAAGCTCTACCCGAACGTGGACTTCTACACCGGCTTGATCTACACCGCAATGGGCTTCCCGGAGAAGATGTTCACCGTGCTGTTCGCCATCGGCCGTCTGCCAGGCTGGATCGCACAGTGGCGCGAAATGATCAAGGACCCTGAGCTGAAGATCGGCCGCCCACGCCAGCTGTACATGGGTGAAACCGCTCGCGACTATCCCGGCTACCAGGCCTAGGGCGAGTTTCCGGATCCCGGCGGCAGGACCTGTCTTCCCACACAAGTGGGGCGACAGGTCCTTCCCTGTTTTAAGCGGTACTTCGGGAGTATCCTATGAGGCAGAGGGAACGACAAGTGTGCCGAAGAGTCAGGTGGTATGCATGTACCAACGTCGTGGAAATAATTGGTCGCTAGCCATAAATACCAATCAGAATATGCTGATGGCGTTGTACCTGCGCGAACTGTCAGGCGTCCACCCCGCGGAGGCCGGACCCAATAGCCGGCTGGCTTCCAATATCAAGAACCGCAACAAGATCGACGACTCGCATGGACAGCTCAAGCAGGAATGGAGCTCCTGGTGGGATTCGCTGACCGCAATAGCGCCGGCCAAGGAGCCGGCGGCCAGCGATGCACTGATTGAACGGCTTCAAGACGACGGCTACCCGGCCCTGGCCCGGCTGGCCCGCGCGCACTACGGCCAGGCCACGGTTTTTGCCCAGCAGCATGCCCAGGACTTTGCAGAAAACAGTGGCAAGTACGTGCCGCACCGCATGGATGAGCTGGAAAGAATCCTCATCGACCACGGGGTGGAGCACGGCATGCAATCCACCCGCCAGGAAATCCAGCTCATTGACGTGCCCCTGGACGAGCCCAGGGCATGGCTGACCGGCACGGCTACCATCGTGGCCAGTACGTCGCTGCTACGCGACTCCAAGGCCTTCCACGGCTTCATCCAGCCGATGGTGACCATCATCTTCCCCGGCGGATAGCCCAGCAATAAAAAACTGGCAGATCACTTCCGTGATCTGCCAGTTGGACTGCAGGGCAAGAACTAGTTGGCGTGCAGTGCGCTGTTCAGCTCAACGGTCTGGCCGGCGCGCGGCAACGCCTCAACGGCGCCGGTGATGGAATTGCGGCGGAAGAGCAGGTTCGGCACGCCGGAAAGCTCCAGCGCCTTGACCTGCTTCTCGCCCAGAACCACACGGGTGCCGGCGGTCACATACAGGCCAGCTTCCACTACCGAGTCGTCACCGATGGAAATGCCTACACCGGCGTTGGCGCCCAGCAGTACGCGTTCGCCAATGACAATGCGCTCCTTGCCGCCACCGGAGAGGGTGCCCATGATCGAGGCGCCGCCGCCGACATCCGAACCATCGCCGACAACGACCGAAGCGGACACGCGGCCTTCCACCATCGAAGTGCCCAAGGTGCCGGCGTTGAAATTGACGAATCCTTCATGCATGACGGTGGTGCCTTCGGCCAGGTGGGCGCCGAGGCGCACGCGGCCAGCGTCGGCAATGCGCACGCCGGCTGGGACCACGTAGTCGACCATGCGCGGGAACTTGTCCACGCCGTACACGGTGACCGCTCCACGGGCGCGCAGCTTCAAGCGAGTCACCTCGAACCCCTCTACCTGGCAAGGCCCGAAGTTGGTCCACACGACATTGGCGAGGTGGCCGAAGATGCCGTCGAGGTTGATGCTGTTCGGCTGGACCAGACGGTGCGAGAGCAGGTGCAGGCGCAGCCACACATCGGCGGTGTCAGCTGGTGCGACATCAAGATTAATGGTCAGTGAAACGACCTTCTGGGTGGTGCCGCGGGCTGCATCGTCCTGCGCGGCGGCAGCGAGTTCACCGGAGAGCCCTTCAGCCTTGGCGAGTTCGCCCAAGACTGGAGCCGGGTACCAAACATCAAGGATCGTTCCATCGGATGCGACCGTTGCCAGGCCATGGGCTGAGGCTAAACGGACAGATGATTCGCTGGATGTCACAGATTCTGAAGTCATACACTGATCGTATCTTTGTTGCCCGGAGTAACGTTGATAAATGACAAAAAAGTGAAGCTAGAGACTCAGGACGTAGCCAGCCGTGAACGAATTGGACCTGCAGCAAGACGTTGCCCTGCTTACCGAGCAGATCATGAACATTGAATCCGTTTCCGGCAACGAGCAAGAGCTGGCCGACAAGGTGCACCAGGCGCTGCGGAAGCTGGCGCACCTTGAGGTGCACCGGGACCAGGACGCCATCGTAGCGCGCACCAACTTTGGCCGCGAACGCCGCGTCGTGCTGGCCGGGCACCTAGATACCGTGCCTTTGCCGCGCACCGAGGGCGCCAAGGGCACCGTGCCCGCAGAAGTCATCGACGGGGTGCTCTATGGCCGTGGTGCCACGGACATGAAAGGCGGGGTCGCCGTGCAGCTTGCGCTGGCTGCAGAACTGACTGAGGCCAAATACGATATCACCTACGTCTTCTACGACCACGAGGAAGTAGAAGCAGCCAAATCCGGTCTGGGCCGCCTGGCCAAGAACAGCCCGGAACTCCTGGAGGCAGACTTCGCGATCCTGCTGGAACCGACCGACGGCACCGTCGAAGGCGGTTGCAACGGAACCAGCCGCTTCGTCATCCGCACCCGCGGCAAGGCAGCCCACTCGGGACGTGCCTGGATGGGGCATAACGCGATCCACGACGCGGGGGAGATCCTGCAGCGCTTGGCTGCCTACCAGCCCCGGACCATCACCGTTGAGGGCTTGGACTACCGTGAAGGCATGAACGCGGTCCGTGTTGCCGGCGGCATTGCCGGCAACGTGATTCCCGATTACTGCGAGGTGGAAGTGAACTACCGCTTCGCTCCGGACAAGACACTGGCCCAAGCTGAAGCCGTGGTCCTTGAGCTTTTCGACGGCTTCGACATTGAACGCACCGATGGCGCTGATGGCGCCAAACCCGGTTTGGACCAGGAGATCGCCGCAGACCTGATCAAGGTACTGGGCCAGGAACCGAAGCCGAAATACGGATGGACCGATGTTTCCCGCTTCTCCGCCCTGGGCATCTCTGCCGTGAACTTCGGCCCGGGCGATGCGCTGCTGGCGCACAGCGATGATGAGCATGTGCCGCAGCAGGCCATCCGCGATTGCCTGCAGACCCTGCGCACTTGGTTGGGCTAGCGCAGAGGCTGGGATGATCAGCCTTTGAAGAGACAAAAAATCTCCGTACCGCGTGAATCATGCGGTACGGAGATTTTTTGTTTCAGCTGCTAGGCCTTGGGATCGGAAGGATCCTGTGGCGCTGGCACGTCGAGGCCGGCTGGGGCGCCGACTATAGCTGCGGCCGGGCCGGCCGGGGTATTCTTCTCCTTCTTCACCCGGCTGCTCAGCCGGCGCGAGACAATCACGGCAATCTTGCTCAAGGTGAAGTTGATGATGATGAAGATGGCTGCCGCCACAATCAGCGCCTGCAGGACGTTGCCGTTAGGCGAGGAGTAGGTGCGGGCGAAGAACAGCAACTCGTTGAAGCTGATGATGTAGCCCAAAGCCGAGTCCTTCAAGATCACAACGAACTGGCCGATCAACGCCGGCAGCATGGCGACCAGCGCCTGCGGAATCTCGATGTGGCGCAGCGACATGCCACGGGTCAGGCCGATCGCTATGCCTGCCTCGCGCTGTCCCTTGGGCAGATTGTGCACGCCGGAACGGACCAGCTCCGCAACGACCGAGCCGTTGTAGAAGATCAGCGCGGCGACCACGGCCCACATCGCCGTATCACCTGACAGCTGCAGGGAACGGGAGAAGAAGACGTTGAAGAACACGATCATCAGCAGCACTGGTACCGCGCGGAAGAATTCGACAATCACGGTGGAGATTCCGTTGATCAGCTTATTCTGCGCCAAGCGGCCGACACCGAAGATCAGGCCGAAGATCACCGAGCCGATGATGCCCAGGACTGCTGCCTTGGTGGTGTTCCACAAGCCCGGAAGCAGGTAGTTCTTCCAGGTGCTGCCTTCGATGAAGTCATCCCATTGCGAAGGCTGCATCTGGTCCTTGGCGGCCAGGCCGAGGACGATCCACGCCACGATGCCCAAGGCAATCAAGGCGCCGACTATGTTTACCGCCAAGATGCGGCGGCGGGCCTTTGGCCCGGGAGTATCAAAAAGAATCGACGCGCTCATCGTGCCACCGCCAGTTTCTTAGAAGCCCAAGTAGTCAACAGGCCCACCGGAATGACGATGATCACGAAGCCCACTGCGAAGGTCAAGAAGATCGGGATCACGATATCTGCGCGGAACTCAATCATGGTCTTCATGACCGAGGAGGATTCCGTGGCAACCGAACCGACCGCTGCGACGGTGGAGTTCTTGATCAAGGCGATCAAGGTGTTGCCCAAGGGGACAATCGCGCCGCGGAAGGCCTGCGGCAGAATCACCAAGCGCGCTGCGGGCAAGAAGCTCAGGCCGATGGCACGAGCAGCTTCTGCCTGTCCCAGGGGAACCGTGTTCACGCCCGAGCGGATCGCTTCGCACACGAACGCCGCGTGGTAAACCGCAAGGCCAAGGACGGCGAGGCGGAAGAAGTTTCCCTGGAAATCGCTGCTGAGCACGAATCCGAGCTGGCCGTAGAGGGCCAGCACGCAGAACAGGATGATGATGGTCAGCGGGGTATTGCGAATCAGGTTAACGTAGCTGGTGCCCAGAGCCTGGAAGCTCCCCACGGGGGAGATGCGCAGCAAGGCCAAGATGGTGCCCAGCACGAGGGCGCCAATGGCAGCCCAGAAAGTTAGTTGGATATTGACCCAGAAAGCTCCGGGAATGTCGTACTCAGTGAATATGGATAAGTAATTCTCCACTGCAAGCCTCTGTCTCGATGGCCGGAAAACCGGCCAAGCGGCTATGGGTCCGGTACCTGCATTAGCTGGTACCTGGGAAACGCAGATTGCAGATGGGGGCCAAACACGCTGCGTTTGGCCCCCATCGCATCAGATGCTGCTAGGCGCAGGAATCCGAAAGGGTTGGCGGGTTGGTTTCAGCGTTCGGCTTGTAACCGGTGCCTTCGGTGTTCTTGTCCAGGGCCTTCTGCCACTCGCCGGACTCGATCATCTTGGTGATTGCCGCATTGATGTCGCCGCACTTGTCGGTGCCATCAGGCAGGCCCACGCCGTAGTTCTCTTCGGTGAATGGCGCGCCGACAACCTTGAACTTGCCCTTGTAGGCAGGCTGCGCAGCCAGGCCGGCAAGGATGATGTCATCGGTGGTAACCGCGTCAATGGTGCCGCCACTCATCTGGGTGGTGCACTCTGCATAGCCCGGAAGTTCCTGCAGGTTGGTGTTCTGGGCGTAGTTGTCCTTGACCTTCTGGGCCGAGGTGGAACCGGTGACCGAGCACAGGTTCTTGCCATCGAGGTCTTCTGGGCCGGCGATATCCGAGTCGGATGGAACCAGCAGGTCCTGGCCGGCGACAAAGTATGGACCAGCGAAGTCGACAACCTTGTTGCGCTCATCGGTGATCGAGTAGGTTGCGAAGATCATGTCAACCTGGTTGTTCTGCAGCATGGTCTCGCGGTTGGCCGACGGTGCCGAAATGAATTCGATCTTGTCCTCGGTGTAGCCCAGTTCGCTGGCTACGTACTTGGCGACGTCAACGTCGAAACCGGTGTAGTTATCGCCGTCCTTGAAGCCGAGTCCCGGCTGGTCGTACTTGATGCCGATGCGGATCTTGTCGCCGTCGGCTTCGCTGTCGCCGGAGCCGCCACATGAAGTCAGGGCCAGGGCTGCGACGGCGGCCATTGCGGCTACAGTGCCGAAACGAGTCTTGCGCATTGTTCCTCCTATTGGATGCGTGATGATGAAATTAGTGGTTGGTGATCAACTTGCCAAGGAAATCCTTGGCACGGTCGGATTTGGGATTGGTGAAGAATTCCTCAGGAGTGGCCTGCTCGACGATCTGGCCGTCGGCCATGAAGATCACGCGGTCCGCCGCCTTGCGGGCGAAGCCCATCTCGTGGGTGACCACGAGCATGGTCATGCCTTCCTTGGCAAGACCCACCATGGTGTCCAGGACCTCGTTGATCATTTCCGGGTCCAGGGCACTGGTTGGCTCGTCGAAAAGCATCACCTTCGGCTTCATGGCCAGTGCGCGGGCGATCGCCACACGCTGCTGCTGGCCGCCAGAAAGCTGTGCGGGCAGTTTGCCGGCCTGATTGGCCACGCCCACACGCTCCAGCAGCTGCATCGCCAATTTCTTGGCCTCATCCTTCTTCATGCCCTTGACCTTCATCGGACCGAGGGTCACGTTCTCCAAGATCGACTTGTGGGCAAAGAGGTTGAAGGACTGGAAGACCATGCCGACATCGGCCCGGAGATTGGCCAGTGCCTTGCCCTCTTCGGGAAGGGTCTTGCCATCAATCTTGATGGTGCCTTCGTCGATGGTTTCCAGTCGGTTGATGGCGCGGCACAGCGTGGACTTGCCCGAGCCCGACGGGCCGAGGATCACAACGACCTCGCCCTTGGTCACTTCGAGATTGATGCCGTTGAGCACATGCAGCGCACCGTAGTGCTTATTGACCCCAGTCAGCTGGACGATAGGGCCTTCAGAAGAAGCTTGAGCCTGATGATCGCTTTTCATGTTGTAGACATTACTTGATGTGACGGCGACTACGCGACCCGTCGACCATGTCACACCTAGTTGTTATCAAACTGTTCTCCAATCCGCGGTAGGTCACATCCGAAGATGCGCAGGAGTAACCGATAGAGTGAAGCTATGGTTCATCAGCGTAAGAGTGAAGAAAATGCCCGGGTCGGGCAAAAGCGCCACATCGAAGCGAGCTGGCCAGGAAAGCAACCGGAAGATCAGCTTGACCACCATCTTCTGGAAAGCCCGCAGGTCGATGTCACGCATAGCGACGTGTGGCGCGTGTTGCGAATCCAATCGGAATTCGTCTCTGGCTTTGGAAATATGGCCGGCACCGGTCCTGCCATCGCGGTTTTCGGTTCCGCGCGCACGGATCCAGGCAGCCCGTACTATGCGATGGCCCAGCGTGTCGGCAGCCGCTTGGCCGAGGAAGGCATCACTACCATCACCGGTGGCGGCCCCGGCGCCATGGAAGCGGCCAACAAGGGAGCTGCTGACAAGGACGGCGTTTCCGTAGGCCTGGGCATTGAGCTGCCTTTTGAAACCGGACTGAATGCCTGGGTCAACAAGGGCCTGAACTTCCGCTACTTCTTCGTGCGCAAGACGATGTTCGTGAAGTACTCGCAGGGCTTCATTGTGCTCCCCGGGGGTTTTGGCACCCTGGACGAACTGTTCGAAGCGTTGACCTTGGTCCAGACCAAGAAGATCACCAGCTTCCCGATTGTGCTTGTGGGCACCGAATACTGGGGCGGCTTGGTGGACTGGATGACCAAGACGCTCGTTGCTGAAGGCACCATTTCCCCCGGTGATCTGGACTTGTTCACTATCACCGATGATCCTGATGAAGCGGTGGATCTGGTGCTGCGTGCGCATGAAGAAAACCTGAAGGTCGGCGACCTGGCGAAGGGGCAGTAGGCGATGCCGTTGCTCCTTGTTGCCATCGCAGTATTGCTGGTGGGTGCTGTTGCGCTGCTGCTGTCCAGCCAGCGGAAGAATGTACCGGCAGGTCGCCACTTCGAATCCACTGGGGAGCCCATCACGGGATTGGTAGAGCACCAGGCTTCGTTGCCGCCGGTGCTGCTGGCCAAGAATCCGCGCGCTGAAGATGTGGAGAAAGTTCGCTTCTCCTTGGGCTTGCGCGGTTACCGCTGCGACCAGGTGGATGAGGTGCTCGATGTCCTCGCGGCAGAAATTACCGAGCTGGAGAATACGGTTCGTGACCTTGAGTCACGGCGTGTGATTAGCGACACGGGCGAAAATTAGTAATAATAAAAGATAAGTGTCCCAACTCAGCAGGGAATCCTTGCTGAGGATGGACTAGGCATTCGGTTGTATGCACGGCAAGCGCCAGTGCATGCGTTAGCCACAGACGAAGGGAACAGCTTAATGGCTGCTATGAAGCCACGCACCGGTGATGGACCAATGGAAGTCGCTAAGGAAGGCCGCAGCCTCATCTTGCGCCTGCCAATCGACGGAGGCGGACGACTGGTAGTCGAGTTGAACAACGACGAGGCAACCGAATTGCGTGAGTGCCTGCTCAAGGTAACTGAGTAAGCTTGCCCAAGTTCTAGCTTTGGCCGCACGGGTTGCTGGTGCGGCAATCGAGGACCGACAGAAATGTCGGTCCTTTGTCTTTCCCGAAATCAGCGGCTAGAGGCGGGTCGCGGCCTTGGCAGGAAGGACAGTGGCCACAAACAGGCCCTGCTCGGTAGGGAACAGGTGGGTCTGCAAGCGCGGGTCCTCGCGCAGCATGCGCAGCGCATCTCGGGTCGTGACGGTGGAGGGGCGGCGAACCGCGGGTTTGGCCAGGCGGTGCTCGTCATAGGCGTTGTTCACTATGATCACCCCGCCGGTTCCGACCAGCCGCTTGGCCTCGGCCACGTACTCGAGCAGCAGCTCAGCGCCGGCGTCGATGAGTACCAGGTCGTAGGCGTGGTCGGCCAAGCGCGAGAGCACGTTCTCTGCGCGCTCATTGATAATGCGGGCGCGGGCGGTGGGGATGCCTGAATCGCGCAGGCCCTGGCGCATCGCGTTGGCGTGCTCCAGATCCGATTCAATCGCGGTCAACGTCATGGCGTTGCCCATGACCTCGAGCATCGCCAGCGATGCGACACCCACACCGGATCCGATCTCCACGATATTGCGCGGCTGGCGCAGGGTGCAGAGCATCTGCAGCATCGAGCGGCCGGCCTGATCGATGCAGCGCACGCCCAGGTCTTCCGCACGTTCGCGAACCGGGGCGACATGCTCTGGTTCGTTGACGTGGTTCTGGGTGTAGGTCCAGCTCGCGAAGAGTTCTGGATTCATCGATGGCATCGGCGGAGGTCCTCAAGGGTTGAATTGGCGGGGCCAGTTCCCATCGTACCTACGTCGTTACCTGAAGTTGTTGAACTTGGAGGTTCTCGCGCAGGGTATTCTTAGCTTCAGCTCAGCTTCCCATTTCATACTTGGAGTGTGAACAATGCACGAAGTGAAACAGTTTCTTCTACGGTGACTGCCGAAACCACGACTCCGACATGGGATCAGATGGTCCAAGAACATGGGCAACGGGTCTTCCGTTTGTCCTACCGTTTGACTGGTAACCGCCAAGATGCCGAGGACCTCTCGCAGGAGGCATTCGTTCGCGCATTCAAAGCCTTGGAAAATTACACCCCCGGAACCATGGGCGGGTGGCTGCACCGCATTACCACCAACCTGTTCCTGGACCAGGCTCGGCGCAAGAGCAAGATCCGCTTCGACCGTTTCGCCGAGGGATCCGAAGACCGGATGCCCGGTACCGCGGTAACCCCGGAACGCTATTTCGAATTCAACAACTTGGATGTCGACGTGCAAGAAGCCCTGCGTGCGTTGTCGCCGGAGTTCCGTGCCGCTATTGTCCTGTGCGATATGGAAGGCTTCTCCTACGAGGAAGTCTCACGCATCCTGGATGTCAAGCTCGGGACCGTGCGTTCTCGCATCCACCGTGGCCGCGCCATGCTTCGTGATGCGCTCGCTCACCGCAATCCAGCCAACCGCCCTGCAAAGACCATGTCGTTGCCGCGCATCCCGCGAGGCTTGCGCGCCGCCAGCTAACCCCGTTCATCGCGTGTTCACCGTTGGCGTGGCGCGGTGACTTCGTCAGTGGCACTGTAACAAGGTAATCTTCTTACGTGGATCTTTTTGGTATTAATGGTGGCGAGTTTATCGTTCTCGCCGTGCTGGCGGTCGTTATTCTGGGCCCCGAAAAGCTTCCTGAGTACGCCAAAAAGCTAGCGAACCTGGTCAAGGAAGTGCGGCGCATGGCCAATGGCGCCAAGGAGCAGCTGCGCGAGGAAGTAGGCGACGAGGTTGCCGACATCGACTGGAAGAAGCTGGACCCGCGCCAGTATGATCCACGTCGAATCATCAAGGAGGCGCTTGTCGATGAATTCGACGACGCCGTGAATGCCGCAAAGGGTTCTCCAGCCAAGACCGTGGCCCCAGCACCGGTGCGCACCGCGGTCCCTTCGGCTACCGCGCAGCAGCTGCAGCTGGGCGCCAACGAACCGGCACCCTTCGACTCAGAAGCCACCTAGGCCCAGAAGTCCTCAGAAAGACATCGGCAGCGATCGCCCGGCAAGCCCGCGCGGTCGCTGTTCCAATTTCCCGGCCAATTCACGCATCGCTGCCGCGGCCGGTGCCCCCGGGGTGCTGAGCACTACCGGCTGGCCCTGATCCGAACCCACGCGTACGGACTCTTCCAGCGGAATCTGGGCCAGCATCCCAACAGGGTAGCCCAGCTGCTGGCTCAGCGATTCGCTGAGCTTGGCACCGCCACCGGAACCGAAGACCTCCATGCGCGACCCGTCGGGCAGCTGCAGGAAGCTCATGTTCTCAACCACCCCGATCACCTTCTGATGGGTCTGCAAGGCGATGGTGCCGGCGCGTTCGGCAACCTCGGTAGCCGTGGACTGCGGAGTCGTGACCACCAGCAGCTCGCTATTGGGCAGCAGCTGGGACACGGAGATGGCCATGTCCCCGGTGCCTGGCGGCAGGTCCAGCAACAAGTAGTCCAGGTCCCCGAAGTAGACATCCGAGAGGAACTGCTCCAGGGCCCGGTGCAGCATCGGGCCGCGCCAGATCACCGGCTGGTTGGAATCCAGGAACATGCCAATGGAAATGACCTTCACTCCGTGCGCCACCGGCGGCAGGATCATGTCATCAACCCGGGTGGGGTTCTGCGAAATACCCATCAGCGAGGGAATGGAGAAACCATGGACATCGGCGTCGATCAGGCCGACCTTCAAGCCCTGGGAGGCTAGCTGGCAGGCCAGATTCGCGGTAATCGACGACTTGCCCACGCCGCCCTTGCCGCTGGCCACAGCGATCACCCGGGTCAGGGAAGCAGGATCGGAGAACGGGGTGCGGCGGCTGGCCAGTGACTCGCGCAGCTCCGCGCGCTGCTGCGGATCCATGACGCCCAGGCTCACCTCAACGCGCTGCACCGCTGCTACGGTCAGCAGGGCCGCGGTGGCCTCTTCCTCGATGGTGGAGCGCATCGGGCAACCGGCGATGGTCAGCAAGATCTTGACCTTGGCGGTGCCATCGGCCAGGACAGCTGATTCCACCATGCCCAATTCGGTGATCGGCCGGCGAAGCTCCGGGTCGTTGACCTTTGCGAGGGCGGCTAGGAGTTCTGGGGTGGTGCTCAATGCTTATTTGCTCTTCCGGTGCTGGCCCTGCTGGGGCTTGACGGTTTCGATCATCCCGGTTTGCGGGTGCGAATTCTTATTGCCGCCCTTTTTCTTCGCGCGCAGGTGCAGCTCTTCGCCATCAGAGGTTTCCAGCAGCTCTTCAAGCACATTGCGCAGTTCGGAACGCACGTAGTCGCGGGTGGCAACATCGCGCAGTGCCAAGCGCAGGGAAGCCAGCTCGCGGGTCAGGTACTCGGTGTCGTACAGATTGCGTTCAGCACGGGCGCGGTCCTCGGTCAGCGAGACGCGGTCGCGGTCATCCTGGCGGTTCTGCGCCAGCAGGAGCAACGGAGCGGCGTAGGAGGCCTGCAAGGAGAGCATCAAGGTCAGCGCGGTGAAGCCGATGGTGGCATCGTCAAAACGCCAATTGATCGGGGCGACCGAGTTCCAGATCAGCCAGAAGGCGCAGAACACCGTCATGTACAGCAGGAAGGTCGGGGTGCCCATGAAGCGAGCGAACTTCTCCGTGGCCGAACCAAAGAGGTCAGGGTTCGGGGAGAACCGGGGCCAGAAGCGTTGTCGTGCTGCAAGCGGGGTATCCAGGCCGTTACTCTTGCGCTGCTCAGCCATAGCTGGAACTCCTTTGCTGCTGATGGGTGGGTGGGGCGTTGGCTAGTCTTGGGAACGCCAGTCATCCGGGAGGATGTGGTCCAGCACGTCATCCACGGTGATGGCCCCTACAAGCCGGCCTTCCTTGTTGGTCACGCCTACGCTGGTGAGGTTGTAGGTGGCCAAATGGCGAACCACTTCGGTGATATTGGCCAGATCCGACATGGGCTCCAGCTCCGTATCAAGGATATCGCCCAGCGGCTCCGGGGGAGCGGCACGCAGCAGCGCCTGGATGTGGACTTGGCCCAGGTAGCGTCCCGTGGGCGTCTCCAGCGGCGGGCGCACCACATATACGGTCGAAGCAAGCGCCGGGCTCAATTCCTCCAGGCGCACCGAGGCCAGGGCTTCAGCGACCGTGGATTCAGGGGTGAGAATCACCGGAACCGGGGTCATGATCGACCCGGCGGTACCTTCCGGGTAGGCGAGCAAGCGGCGGACATCCTTGGCCTCTTCCTCGTTCATCAGATCCAGCAGCTGGTGCTTGGTCTCTTCGCTGACTTCAGCCAGAAGGTCGGCCGCGTCATCCGGGTCCATTTCCTCAAGCACGTCCGCGGCACGTTCCAGGCCCAGGGCGGAAAGGATCTCCACCTGCTCGCGGTCCGGAAGTTCCTGGAGCACGTCGGCCAGGCGCTCATCTTGCAGATGGGCCGCGATTTCCAGGCGGCGCTTCTCATTCATTTCATGCAGGGCGTCAGCAAAGTCGGCAGGCTTCATCTCATCGTGGGCGGCCACGAAGGTGTCAGCGGACTGCGGTTCATTCTTCGAACCGTGGCTGACCTCGTCCCAGGAGACCAGCACCTTGTTGCGGCGGCGCGAACGCAGTCCCAGCAAATTGGCCGTCGGTTCTCCACGCTGGACATAGTATTCGTTGATTTCCCAGTCCCCGCGACGGGTCTGCGCCAAACCGATGTCCTCGATGACACCGCGACCGGAACCATCAACGAAGGTGATGGTGCGGTCGAACATTTCGGCGACAACCAGAATTTCCTGGCCGCGCTGCTGGAAGCGGCGCATGTTCACCAGGCCGTTGCAGATCACCTGGTTGGCTTCCATGGACTGGATGCGGGTCATCGGAACGAACACCCGCCGTTTGCCGGGGACCTCGACGACCAAGCCCACGCAGGCGGCGGGTTTCTTGGGGCCGCGGGAGACCACCACGACATCGCGCAAGCGGCCTAAGCGGTCGCCCAAGGGGTCAAAGACATCAAGCCCGAGCAGCCGGGCGACGAAGATTTTAGACACTTGTGCGCTCACCCTCCTAGACTATCGCGTTTCAGCCCCGTTCCCGGTGTGCAAAGCCACAGGGCCAGTGCTGTTTCTTTCACCCTCAGCGATAGTTGCTTCACAACTAGGCAGGCTCACAGTAAACCTGTGCACAATATAGATATGACCTCGCCTCATGGAGTAAATTCGATTAGCACCAGCGGCCTGCCGCGCGGAGAACTGCTTGGACGTTACACCAGCTATCTCGACGCGCAGAAGCTCGTGGATTACCTGGCCGATAATGATTTCCCGGTCGCCGCGGTAAGCATCGTCGGCAATGACGTACGCACCGTGGAGCGAGTCACCGCGAAACTTTCCTACCCGCGCGTGGCGCTGGCTGGCGCGGCCCAGGGCGGCATGATGGGCCTGTTTGTCGGCCTCCTCCTGACCCTTTTCGGCGGTGGCGGCAACGGGCTGTACCAGATTCTCTCCGCCATCGGCCTGGGCATGGCTATTTGGATGATCGCCGGCGTGATCAGCTATTCGACGCGTCGCGGCAAGCGCGATTTCGCGTCCTCCAGCCAGTTCGTTGCCACCAGCTTTGACGTGGTGGTGGATTTCGAGCATGCGCAGTCGGCCCGCACGCTGGCCTCCAAGCTGCCCATGCGTCCGCAGCAGGCACCTGCGCAACCAGTTGCCCAGGCCCCGCAGCAGCAGCCTTCCGCAGCTGCCGCGCCGTCGGCCCAGGCAGCCGCCGCAGTGCCGGCCACGCCTGCGCAGCCGGCCGCCGAGGAAGAGCGCAGCTCGCAATTCCCCGACCTGCCAGATGGGCGTCCCCGCTATGGCGTGCGCGTCAACGAGGCCAAGACAGCTGCGCCAGTCGCGCCGGTCGAGCAGCCAGCCAAGGACGAAGCGCAAGCACCGGCCGCCGAGGCCAAGGACACGCAGGACCTGTCGCAGGTAGAGCCGCGAGTGGATACTTCGCAGCAGCCGCAGGCCCCGGTCCAGGAACCAGCGCCTCGCAAGGATCCTGAAGCATAGGGACCAGCTAGGCCAAAGAAAGGCATGGGCGCAGTTACCTCGGTAACTGCGCCCATGCCTTTCGCTGGTTAACGCTGCGGGACGAATTAGCCGCGCAACTTAGCCATCCACGCTTCAACTTCCTCAGGCTTGCGTGGCAGGGCAACGCTCAAGTTCTCGGCGCCATCGGCGGTGACCAGGATGTCATCCTCGATGCGCACGCCCAGGCCGCGGTACTCCTCGGGGATCGCCAGATCCTCGTCCTTGAAGTAGAGTCCGGGCTCGATGGTGAAGACCATGCCCTCCTCCAGCTCGGCATCCAGGTACAGCTCGGCGCGTGCCTGGGCGCAGTCGTGCACGTCCAGACCGAGATGGTGGCTGGTGCCATGCGGCATCCAGCGGCGGTGATGCTGCCCCTCCGGATCCATGGCTTCTTCCACAGATACCGGCAAGATGCCCCACTCGGAGAGCCGCTCAGCCAAAACGCGGGTAGCCACCAGATGCAGGTCGCGGAACTTCAGGCCCGGCTTGGCCGCAGCGAAGGCGGCATCGGCGGCATCCAGCACGGCCTGGTAGACCTTGCGCTGCACCTCGGTGTACTTGCCGGACACCGGCAGCGAGCGGGTGATGTCTGCGGTGTACAGGGATTCGGCCTCGACACCTGCATCCAGCAGCAGCACCTCGCCCTGCTTGACGGTTCCGGTGTTGCGGATCCAGTGCAAGATGGTGGCGTTGTTGCCCGAAGCGGCGATGGTGTCGTAGCCCAGCTCGTTGCCTTCAAGCCGGGCGCGGGCGAAGAACGCGCCTTCGACAACGCGTTCGCCGCGTTCGTGCGCGACGGCCTTGTCCAGGTTGCGCACCACGTCTTCGAAGCCGTTGATGGTCGCGGCAACCGACTTGCGCAGTTCGGCGATTTCGTACGCGTCCTTGACCAGGCGAAGCTCGGAAACGAACTCGGCCAGCTCGGTATCCAGGGCATCGCTGGCTTCCAGGTCCTGGCCGGTGTTGATGCGCGAGGTATCCACCAGCGCCTCGATGTTCAGATCCACCTCGCGCACCAGACGGATGCGGATGCCGCCCAGGGCCTGCGGGCCGGAATTCTTGGTGATCGCGATTTCCAGCTGTTCCAACGAATCGGTGGGCATCCCGGTGCGCGCCGACAGCGAGGACAGGGTTGGGCGCGGGCCCACCCAGAATTCGCCGGAACGCGAATTCAAATAGAAATCGGTGGTGTCGCGGCCGGCCATCGGCGCGAAATACAGGGTGGAAACGTGGTTGGAGCCGTGCTCGCCCACGCCGTCATCGGTCGGTTCCATGACCAGTACGGCATCGGGCTCGTGGTCGACGCCCAGGCCGGTCAGGTGGGCGAACGCAGAATGAGGGCGGAAACGGTAGTCCGTGTCGTTGGAGCGGACCTTGAGCGGGCCTGCCGGAATGACGATGCGCTCACCGGGGAAATTCTCCGAGAGCTTGGCACGGCGAGCGGCTGCGTAGCTGGCAGCGGCATCTTGTTCTGGCAGATCAGAAGTGTCTTGCGCCCACGAGGAGGCCATGAAGTCCTGGAATGCCTTGGACGTTGGACGCTGGGAACGGTTGTTCACGCGGTCTTCCAACGGCTGATCAGTGCTTGGTGCAGATGAATCTTGATTGGTCATGTTCCAAGTGTGTCACCACCAGCTGTATCCCAGCAAAGAATCAGCGCAGGGGATAACCTAGGCATATGCGAATCGACCTGCACACCCACTCCAATGTGTCCGACGGAACTGAAACTCCGGCCGAGCTCATGCGCGCCGCTTCGGTTGCGGGCCTGGATGTCGTGGCGTTGACTGATCATGACCAGACCACCGGTTGGGCCGAAGCCGCGGCGCAAGCCGGGAAGCTGGGACTGGGATTCATACCGGGCATGGAAATCACCTGCCAGGATACCCACGGCATCAGCGTGCATCTGCTCAGCTACCTGCATGACCCCACCTACCAGCCGCTGCTCGATGAGCTGGATATTGCGCTGAACTCGCGGATCGTTCGTGCCCGCCGCATTGTCGACCTGCTGGCCGAGGACTATCCGATCAGCTGGGATCTGGTGGGGGAGCATTGCCTGCCGGGTTCAACCGTGGGCCGCCCGCATATTGCCGATGCGCTGGTGACCGCGGGGGTGGTGGATAACCGCAATGAAGCGTTCGCCAACATCCTCTCCTCGCGTTCGCGCTACTACGTTTCGCATCCAGCGGTGAATCCTGCCACTGCGGTGCAATTGGTGCGGGAAGCCGGTGGCGTTCCGGTGTTCGCGCATCCCAAGGCCTCTGCACGCGGACGGGTAGTTCCCGATTCCACCTTCTACGAGATGATCGATGCCGGGCTAGCGGGGGTCGAAGTGCACCACCGGGACAACACCGCCGAGGGAAAGGCCTGGTTGCTCAAGCTGGCCGCCGATCGCGATCTGATTGTCACCGGATCTTCCGACTACCACGGCACCGGAAAGCTGAACCGGCTCGGCGAGAATCTCACCGAGCCGGAAATGCTGCATAGGATTATTGCCCAGGGGACCGGAACTCAGGCCTCGATATAGCTGGTGCTTCCAGGCAAACGATCCTTCATCACCTCGATGGCCTCGGGGTTCTGGTCAATCAGCACATACTGGCGTCCCAGCTTCGCGGACACTGCACCGGTGGTGCCTGAGCCGGCAAAGAAGTCCAGCACCCAATCGCCGGGGCGCGACGACGCGGCCACAATCCGGCGCAGCACGCCTTCGGGCTTCTGCGTCGGGTAGCCGGTCTTTTCCTTGCCAGTAGGAGAGACGATGGTGTGCCACCAGACATCGGTCGGCAACTTGCCCAGGGCGCGCTTCTCCGGGGTGACCAGGCCGGGAGCCATATACGGCTCGCGGTCCACCTCAGCCGAATCGAAGTGGTACTTCTTCGGATCCTTCACGTAGACCAGGATGGTGTCGTGCTTGGCCGGCCAGCGGCTCTTGGCGCGGGCACCATAGTCGTAGGCCCAGATCAGTTCGTTCAGGAAGCAGTCCCGGCCGAAAATCCTATCGAGCAGCACCTTCACGTAGTGCACCTCGCGGTAGTCGAGGTGCACATAGAGCGTGCCGTCCTCGGCCAGCAGGCGGTGGGCCTCGCGTAGCCGCGGCTCGATGAAGCTGAGGTAGTCGTCGAAGGTATCGTGATACGAACGGGCGATCCCCAGCTCGGTGTTGTACTCGCGTCCCTTGAATCCGGTGCGGTCGCCTTCGCCTTCGGCAGCGCGAACCATGGTGCGCTGGGCACGGGTCTGCTTGCGCCCGGTGTTGAACGGCGGGTCCACATAGATCAAGGTGAAGCTTTGATCGGGCAGGGTGCCAAGGATGGAGAGGTTATCACCGTGATACACGGTATTACCCGAGGCTGGAACGACGGACGCCGGGGCATCCTGCGTTCCAGCGTCGGGCAAAGCTGGTTCTTCGGGTAGAGCGAGCACCGCTGGTGTGGGTTCCTTTCGGAAAAGTTGGCTGACCGGTTGGACTGGGGATTAGTCCTGGCCGCCTGCTTCGGTGCTGCGGGTGCGACGGCGCGGACGGCGTCGGCGGGCAGCGGATGCGCCCTCGGTCGCCTCCTGCTCCCCGCCGGAAGCATGGGTTTCGCGGTGGCGCTCGTTTTCGCGTGCCGGACGGTCCTGTTTGCCCTTGGAGTGGCCGTGGCGTGCGCCCTCCTGTTCGGCGCCGGAGTCCTGCGCACCGCGCTGCTGGGTCTGCTCGCCGTTCACGGTGCGGGTGCGGGTACGCGAATTGCTGCGGCGGCGCGGGGTGCGCGCCGAATCCTCGCGGCGTGGCGAGCCATCGCCCTCAGCTGCCGCGGTCTTCTTGGCACGCTGCAAGCGGCCCTTGGTGCCCTTGGGGATTCCCAAGTCGGCGAAGAAATGCGGCGAGGACGAGTAGGTCTCTACCGGCTCGGGAACGTTCAGGCCCAGCGCCTTGTTGATCAGCGACCAGCGGGGCACCGAATCCCAATCCACGAAGGTGACCGCAATACCGGTGTTGCCGGCACGACCGGTACGGCCTACGCGGTGCAGATAGGTGTTCTCATCATCCGGGCACTGCAGGTTGACCACGTGGGTGACGTCATCCACGTCGATGCCGCGGGCCGCGACATCGGTAGCTACCAGGATGTCGACCTTGCCGGCGCGGAAGGCCTTCAAGGCCTGCTCGCGGGCGCCCTGGCCCAGATCGCCGTGCAGCGAACCGGCGTTGAAGCCGCGGTCCACCAGCTCATCGGACAGCTTGGCAGCCGAGCGCTTGGTCTGGGTGAAGATGATGGTTTTGCCGCGGCCTTCTGCCTGCAGCAGGCGGGCCACCATCTCGTCCTTGTCCATGTTGTGCGCGCGGTAGACCAGCTGGCGGATGTTGCGCTTGGTCAGCGAGTCATCATCGCCGGGATCCTGGGCGCGGATGTGGGTGGGACGGGTCATGTAGCGGCGGGCCATGGTGATCACGGCGCCGGGCATGGTGGCGGAGAACAGCATAGCCTGGCGTACCGGCGGCAAGGCGGCCAGAATGCGCTCGACATCGGGCAGGAAGCCCAGGTCCAGCATCTCGTCGGCCTCGTCCAGTACCACGGTGCGAACCTGCTTGAGGTTCAGCACGCGCTGGCGGTTCAGGTCGATCAAGCGGCCCGGGGTGCCGACAATCACGTCGGTGCCGGCCTTCAGGGCATTGATCTGCTCTTCGTAGGGGCGGCCGCCGTAGATGGTGGTGATCGAGATGTTCGAGTGCTTCGATGCCTGGGCCAGGTCGGCGCCGACCTGGATGGCCAGCTCGCGGGTCGGGGCCACGATCAGTGCCTGCGGGGCACCGGGGAATTCAAGATCCCCGTAGCCCTTGTCGCCTTCGCGGATCACGCGCTGCAGGGCAGGGATGCCAAAGCCCAGGGTCTTGCCGGTGCCGGTCTTGGCCTGGCCGATGATGTCGTTGCCGCCCAGGGCAACTGGCAGGGTCAGGGCCTGGATGGGGAACGGGTACTCGATCCCGGCTTCCGAAAGCGAAGCAACGATGTCTTCGCGAACCTTCAAATCGGCAAAGCTCTGCTTGATCGGCTCTGCGATGGTTGGCTCATTGTCTTGTGGTTCGGCCACTGGGGCCGAAAGCGTCGTGTCAGTCACGATGTCTTTGTTCTCGTTTCATGTGGGCACGGTACCTGCTCCATTCCGGCTTGCAACAAGCCAGGAGCATGCGGATACCGCACGAATCCAGCGGAGCCGATCGCTACTTTCACGTTAGGTGGCTTGGTCAAGCACCTGCGGGATGGCGGCCGCTGGGAAGTCGCCATAAAACTGTTTCATCTATCAGCCCATTGCGATCGGGCATCCTATTTACTAATAGGCCAAGCATAGCCGGTTTTGCCCGGAAACCCGGGTTTAGGAGTCTCAGGCCACGATTTCAAAGCTGATCTTGCGGGCCGCGGGATCAGCCTGGACCAGCTTTACGCGCACCAAGGTGCCCGGCTGGGCGGAACCGGAAAACTCTCCGGTGACCGGTTCATCGGCCAGCTGCAGCACTCCGGGACGAATCTTTCCATCTTCCTTTTGCTCGGCTGACTTCAGCACGATGGCCTGGAATTCTTCCCCGACACGTGTTTTGAGCACATAGGCTTCGAGCAGGTCGACGGCCGCATTGTTCACTCGGTTGGCGGCAATGCTGCTGGTACGCATCAGCCCGGGCAGCTCTTCCAGGGCCGAGGCGAGCTGCTCGGGGATCGGCTGGCCGGTGGAAAGCAGGTGGCAGGTGAGCAGCACGAAGCGGTCCACGAGCCGACGCAGCGGCGCGGTGGTGTGCGCGTAGGGTGCCGCCAGTGCCGCTTGGATCAGTTCCTCTTCGGGCTGCCCGGCTATGACCCGGTAGTCCGCACCGCGGAACAGCGCGGCGGCACGATGCATGATCACCAGTTGCTTCGGGTCGCTGACATCCAATGCATGCAGGTACTGCCCATAGCTTTGCGTTGCGTCCCACGGCGTGCCCAGCAACTGGGTCTGGGTGCGGAATTCCTGCTGGTCCGCTTCATCCGGTGCGGGCATGGTGCGCAGGATGCCCACACCGGCCTCGAGCATGATGCGGGCTGCGGCTATGCCGGTGAGCAGGGAAATCTGCGCGTTGTGCCCTTCCAGGGGCAGCGGGGTGCGGCTGACCAGCTTGTAGCCGTCGCCTGCTTCTTCAATTTCCTGGTCCGGCAGGTTCAATGAGGCGCCGCCGCGCAGTTGCTCCTGCAGCAGGCGCGCAGCACCGATTTCGGCGAGCAATTCCAGCTGCTCATCGGGTTCCCCCGAATCCAGCCGGGCCTGGGCGGAGGCGTAGTCGAGCTGGGCGCGGGAACGGATGCGCGCGCGGTTCAGCTGGACCTCGCCCAGGGCGCCATCGGCATCCAGGGAAATTTTCCAGTGGAAGGCCGGCCGGTCCTGGTCTGGCAGCAGCGAGCCCTGGTCTTCGGAAATCAGGGGCGGGTGCAAGGTGATCTTGCGGTGCGGCAGGTAATAGGTCTGACCGCGTTGGCGGGCCACCTGGTCCAGCTGGCTGCCCAAGGTCACGAACGCGGGAACGTCCGCGATCGCATAGTGCACGGTATAGCCCTGGCCGTTTCGTTCAAGGAACATCGCCTGGTCGAGATCGGTGGCGCCGAGCGGGTCAATGGTGAAGAACGGGATGCCGGTGGCGTCTTCTTCGGGGTGCTGGACCTGGGCTACCGCCAGTTCCGCGGCTTTCAGGGTTTGCTCGTCGAAGGGTGCCGGTACCTCGAACTCTGCTTCAAGGCCGAGCAGTAGCTGGGCCAGCGAGTTGGCGGGAACCGGGCGGGGGCTGCGGATTCTTCGTTCAGTCACCCCTTAGCAATACCATGACTCGGTGAGTCAAATCACCATTTGGGCGAAGAAATAGCCGGTTTCGCTTCTAAGCGAAACCGGCCACCAGCTGCCGAAGCGATGCCTCGGCGCGCAACAAGCTCTACTGTGCGAAGCCGACGCGGCGGACTTCTTCCGGGCCAACCTCAACGTAAGCGATGCCAGCAGCAGGCACCAGGACCTCGCGGCCCTTTGGATCCTTCAGTGCCAGAACGGTGCCGTCGGCGATCGCCTTCGAGACCAGCTCATTGACTTCGGCGTTGCTGAGCTCGGATTCAAGTACAACTTCGCGGGCTACATTCTGAATGCCAATGCGGATTTCCATGATTGTCGCAGATCCTCTCGAACGAAATAGGTGTCCCGTATGGGGCCTCTGAACACTAATTTAGCTAGTTTTCTTTCGGGAACTGCGAAATTCCGCGCCAAGCTAAACGGGAGATGAGATCCACGGCGGCATTCTGGTCCACCGAGGAGCTGCTGGTGGCCCAGTAACGCGCCGAAACCTGGGAGAGGCCTGCCAGGGCACGGCCTGCCAGCAGGCCTTCCTCCTCGCTCATGTCGGTATCTTCGACCACGACGCGGGCGATGGAGGAAGCCAGCGAACTGTTGAACTGCTCGATGCGATGGGCGATCAGCGGGTCCGAGAGCACATCGGATTCGAAGATCAGGCGGTACGCCTGGGATTCGCCCTTGATGTAGCTGTAGTAGGTGTTGATGGTGGCGAAGACGCGCTCGCGATTGTCGCTGGTGGAGCGGATCGCTTCATCCAGCTGACGGCTGAAGTCGGCCAGGTGCGAATCCAGCAAGGCGAGGTAGAGTTCGCGTTTGCCGGGGAAATGCTGGTAGAGCACCGGTTTGGAAACCAGGGCGACTTCAGCGATTTCGTCCATGGACGCACCATGGTACCCATGGGCCACGAAAACCTGGTGCGCTGCCTGCAGCAGCTGGCGACGACGCGCTTCACGGGGCATCCGTTGCGGGCGGGTGCCTTTGATATTTTCGAGTTCCGTCATGTCGAATGGGGCCTTTCCAGCTGCAGAGTGATCAGCTCCCAAGTCATCAAAGGAATTCTCGGGTGGATAATCTACTTGGAAGTAGTATTCCATGCTTCTGTGCGGAAAGTGGAAATATGCTGGGGGAAATCAGGTTTTCTACGCTGATTTGGCTTCCGGGGCGGCTGGACAGTTGCCCGGGGCCTGCGTAGTCTCCGATTTCCCGGGCTCCGGCTGCGAGAGCTCCAAGCCGTAGAGGGTTTCCAGGGCCGAGACATATTCGCCGGTGCGGCCTTCGCCTGCCAGTTCGCGGGCACGCACGGTAGGCACATGCAAAAGCTGGCGCACCATGCGGCGCATGGCCAGCTCGACTTCTTCGGCCGCGGCGCTGCAGCCGTGCTGGGCACGGACCTTCGCGATCTCGGCATCCAGAACGGCTTTGGTGTGCTGGCGCAGCGCGACAATCGCGAAGTCGGCCTCGCGTTCACGCTGAGCGGCGGCAAATTCTGCGGTGGCGTTCTTGACGATGCGGCTAGCCGCGTGAACGGCCATGGCCTGCTCGGTCGGGGCGGCCATGCGCACCGATTCCAAGGTAATCAGTTCAACATCGGGCAGTTCGACCATGGTCGGATCGAAGTCGTGGGTGAGCGCCATGTCGATGGCGATCAGCGGGTGCTTCTTCACGCGCAGCGCTTCAAGCTCTGCACGGGCCAACTGGTGACCGCCGCCGGAGCAGCCAACGATGATGTCAGCTTCGCGCAGGGCCTGCGGCAGCAATTCGTCGCTGAGCGGGAAGCCGCCGCGCTTCGCGGTGAAATCTGCGGCGCGCCCGGAATGCGAGTAAACCGAAATGCGCTGGACGCCGCGTTCCTTGAGCAACGCCATGGTGGCGCCAGCGTAGGAACCGGTGCCAAAGAGCACAACATCCTGCTCGGACCAGTCGCGGCCTTCAGTGGCCAGTTCTTCGGCCAGATCGAGGGCCACCGAAACCACGGACTTGCCCTGGGTGCCAAGGTCGGTATTCGAACCGACATCCTTGGCCGCGCGGGTGGCGTTCTGGAACAGGCGGGTGAGGTTGCTGGTTGTGGTCTTCTCTTGCTGCGCCTGGGTCAGTGCTCGACGCACCTGGCCAGCGATTTCGCGTTCGCCGACAACGGCAGAGTCCAGTCCGGCGCCTACGGAGAAGAGGTGCTCAACTACCGGGTCGCCTTCCAGCGTGGTGAGACGGCGGGCCAGGAATTCGGGGGAGAGGTCGGTGCTTGCTGCCAGCTCGTTGACCAGATGTTCTGCTGCGTCCTCCACGTGGTCCACGTCTGCGTAGACTTCGAAGCGGTTGCAGGTGGCCAGCACGACGGCGCCATTGATAGCCGCCGAACCGTTAACGGAGGCAGCTGCCAGCCCGTCGGCCGAAGCACTGATTTGTGCGACGGTCTCCAGATCGAGCTGGGAATGCGATGCGACAAGAGATAAGAAAACCACAGTGACCCCAGAATAGGCCGGAAAATACCGGCAGACAACGCAGGTGTGCCTAAATCCGCATGGTTCCAAGGGGTTAGTTTGCTCACCTTCCCCTGCGGGCGAACGCAGTAAATGGGCTTTTAATCTGAAGAGTTGGCAGAATTGGGGCATGACCCTGTCGCAGAACCATCCGTTGATTGATGGACGTACCCAAGATTCCGCTTTGATCCAAGCTTTGACCGGCAAGAAGCCGTCGCATCACCCGGTGTGGTTCATGCGCCAGGCTGGCCGTTCGCTGCCTGAATACCTGAAGCTGCGTGAAGGGGTGAGCATGCTCGACTCCTGCCTTGACCCTGCCTTGGCCAGCGAGATCACCTTGCAGCCGGTGCGCCGCCACAAGGTGGACGCCGGCATCTTCTTCTCGGACATCGTCATCCCGCTGCGCCTTGCAGGCATTGGCGTGGACATCGTGCCAGGCGTTGGCCCGGTGCTGGACACCCCGATTCGCACCAGGGAACAGGTAGCTGCCCTTCCGGAGCTGACTGACGAGTCGCTGGAACCCATCCGCGAAGCCGTGCGCTTGACCGTGGCCGAGCTGGGCAAGACCCCGCTGATCGGTTTCGCCGGTGCGCCATTCACCGTGGCCGCCTACATGGTCGAGGGCAAGCCAAGCCGCGACCACCTGGGCCCGCGCACCATGATGCACACCGACCCGGACGTCTGGGACGGACTGATGACCTGGGCGGCCGACGCCTCGGGCAAGTTCCTGCGGGCGCAGGTTGAAGCCGGCGCCTCGGCCGCGCAGCTCTTCGACTCCTGGGCTGGTTCGCTCTCGCTTCCGGACTACCAGAAGCACGTCGCCCCGTACTCGGTGAAGTCCCTGGACTACGTCCGCGACCTGGGCGTGCCGTTGATCCACTTCGGCACCGGCACCGGCGAACTGCTCACCGCCATGCGCGATGCTGGCGTGGATACCGTGGGCGTGGATTACCGCATCCCGCTGGAAACCGCGATTGAACGCTTGGGCCAGGACGTTTCGGTCCAGGGCAACATCGACCCGGCGTTGCTCGATGCCCCGTGGGAAGTCCTCGAGGCGCACGTGCGCGAAGTGGTTGCAGCAGGCAAGAAGGCCCGCGGACATGTGGTGAACCTGGGCCATGGCGTTCCGCCAACCACCGACCCAACCGTGTTGACCCGTGTGGTGGAGCTCATTCACTCGCTGTAATTCAACAGGTCTAAGCTAGGTTTAACGCTGTGTTCCAGCTGGCCCCCGAGGCCATGGGCAGGGAACAGGGCATCGGCATATTGTGAAGGTAGAAGGTGCTAGGCACGTGAGCAAGGAACAGCGCAATCTGCGCGCAGGGGATTCAGCTGAAGCCACCGGCGCGTCCAAACCGCGACGCGATATTGCCAACGATGCCGCAGCGCATGCCTTGCGCCTGCTGGAAAAGGTGCGCAGCGCCAGCGAAGCACGCCTAGCGAAGAGCGAATCGGCCGATCAGGCCCAGAAGCCATTGGCCCCGCATGCGGTGGTGATCGGTGGCGGCATCGCCGGCCTGGTCGCTGCCCGTGAACTTCGCCAGACCGGACACGAAGTGACCGTGCTGGAAGCAACCGCGAACTTCGGTGGCTGCGTGCGCACCACCGAAGTTGCCGGCATGGAGATTGATGCTGGCGCGGAATCCTTCGCCCTGCGTGGCGGCATTGTTTCCTCCTACCTCGACGAGCTGGATCTGGGCGGGCAGATCGCCAGGACCTCCGGAGAGCGGGCCTGGCTCATCCAGGGGGAAGAGCAGGAAATTCATGCTCACCAGATGCCTGCCACCGCAATGCTGGGCATCCCGGGCAATGTGCGCACCGACGAGGTGCGCGGCATCATTGGCCGACCGGCCACCGTGCGTGCCGCAGCGGATCTGATCACGCCAATGAACAAGAAGTGGGCCACGGAGAACCTGACCATCGCTGAAGTGGTCCGTTCCCGCATGGGACAGGCGGTACTGGACCAGCTGGTGGCCCCGGTCATCAACGGCGTCTATTCCACCGACCCTGCCAAGATTTCCATTGACGCCGCCGCGCCTGGCCTGCGCCAAGCCATGCAGGAGACCGGTTCGCTGGCCCGCGCCGTCACCCGGCTGCAGGCTTCGGCTCCGGCTGGTTCCCGTGTGGCTGGCCTCAACGGCGGCATGTACACCATGGTCGAAGCCCTGGTGTCCCAGCTGGAGCAGGCTGGCGTTGCGCTGGTGCGCAATTCGCCGGTGACCTCCTTGCGCCACGATGCGCAGTCGCCAAATCCGTATGCAGTCACGACCTTGGGCCATGAACTGCTCGCTGACCGGGTAGTTCTCGCGACGCCGGCCGAGCCGGCACTGGACCTGCTGAACCCCCTGCTGGCACCAGAAGAGCGGATCGCCAGCGAAAGCGGTGCCAATGCCATTGCCTTGGCGATCCTGGTGGTCGATAAGCCGGAACTCGATGATGCCCCGCGCGGATCGGGTGTGCTGGTCTCCAGGAACGCCCCGCTGACGGCCAAGGCGCTGACCCATTCCACGGCCAAGTGGCCCTGGCTCGCCGCAGAGGCCGGCCCTGGCACCCACGTACTGCGCCTGTCCTTTGGACGAATCGGCGAACATGAGCAACTTGTCGAATCCGGAGATGATTCAGCTCTCATCGACCAGGCAATCAAAGATGCTTCAAAGATTCTCGGTGTTCAATTGCATCTTGATGATGTCTTGGGCAGCACCGTTTCACGCTTCAGCGACATGGTTCCGCTGCAGGGCCAGGCCGCTACCGCGCGCCGCGCGCAACTGCAGCGCAGCCTGTCGGGCTTCGAAGGGCTCGATGTGGTTGGCGCATGGATTGCCGGCACCGGACTGGCGCGAGTTATCGCCCAAGCCCGCAGTGCCGTCGCGATCAGCGCCCGCTAACCGCACCCGGGCCAACTATCCTGGACTTTTGTCCGAAACCAGATCAAGGAGAATATCAAGTGAGCAACGCACCGGAGCATAATTCCCCAGTAATTCGTGAACGCGAAAATGCAGGAGAAAACCCGACGTTCTTCTACACTCTCTGGACCATTTTCAAGCGTTCGGAAATTGTCGAGCGCTCCGAGGCTGCTGCCGCTGAATTCGATGCGCTGGTCGCCGAGCTGGCCGCCGAAGGCGCCACCGTGCGCGGCATCTACGACGTTTCGGCCATGCGCGAGGACGCTGACGTGATGTTCTGGGTGCACGGGCCATCGGCCCAGCTGCTGCAGGCATCGATGCGCAAGATCCGCCGTTCGGCCCTGCTGGCCGGCACCGAAATCGTTTACTCCACCATGGCCGTGCACCGTGAAGCGGAATTCGCCAAGGACCACTCGCCAGCGTTCGCGCGCGGCCTGGATCCGAAGGAATGGATGACCGTTTACCCATTCGTCCGCTCCACCGAGTGGTACACCCTGGATCCAGCGGCCCGCGGCAAGATGCTGCGCGACCACGGCATCCTGGGCCGCGAATTCCCGAACGTGCTGGCCAACACCGTAGCGGCCTTCTCCTTCGGCGACTACGAATGGCAGATCTGCCTCGAAGCCGACGACATGATCGATCTCGTCGACATGATGCGCCACCTGCGCTACACCGAAGCCCGCCACCATGTGCGTGAGGAGACTCCGTTCTACACCGGCCGCCGCATCTCGGCAGCTGAAGCGCTAGAGGTACTGAAGTGAGCCCGGCCTTTGACCCCCGCGAGGGATATGACCGCAACGGCCAGATGATTCCCAAGTCCTACGATGCCATCTTGCTGGCATCCTTCGGCGGACCGGAAGGGCAGGATGATGTCATCCCGTTCCTGCGCAAGGTCACCGAGGGCCGCGGCATCCCTGACGAGCGCCTGGAAGAAGTTGCGGTGCACTACCGCAAGAACGGCGGCGTCTCGCCAATCAACGCGCAGAACCGTGCACTGAAGGCCGCGCTGGAGGCAGAGCTGGCTACCCGCGGCATCGACCTGCCCATTTACTGGGGCAACCGCAACTGGCACCCGTTTATCGACGACACCCTCAAGCAGCTGGCTGCCGACGGCCACCGCAAGGTGCTGCTCATGGGCACCGGCGCCTACTCCGGCTACTCGGCCTGCCGCCAGTACCGCGAGGATGCGGGCATGGGCCTAGCCAACACCGGGCTGGACGGTGTGGTGGAAGTGGACAAGCTGCGCCAGTTCTTCGACACTCCTGCCTTCGTGACGCCCTTTGCGCAGTCCTTGCGTTCCTCGCTGGCCAATGTGCGTGCGCAGCTGGCCGAAGCGGGCAAGGAAGACGGGGCGATCAAGATCGTCTTCGTCACCCACTCCATTCCGATGGCCGACGCCGAGGCCGCAGGACCCGAAGGTATCCGGGCCGCAGGCTACGGGAATCTCTACACCAGCCAGCACCAGGCGGTGGCCAACTACATCCTGTCCCAGGTAGAGGAGGCCAAGGGCCTGGAGCACAGCCTGGTCTACCAGTCCCGCTCCGGGGCACCGCATGTGCCATGGCTGGAACCGGATATCAACGACGCGCTGGAAGAGGATGCCGCAGCCGGTGTCGCCGGCGTCGTGGTCGTGCCCATCGGCTTCATCTCGGACCACATGGAAGTCATGTGGGATCTGGATACCGAAGCCAAGGACAGCTGCGCCCAACTGGGCCTGGCCTTTGACCGCGTCGCCACCCCGGGCACCCACCAGGCGTTCATCTCCGGACTGGTGGACTTGGTCGAAGAACGCCTGGCCGGCCCCGATGGCAAGGCCCTGCGCGCCGGCCGCACCTCGGTTCTCGAAGGCGGCCCATGGTTTGATGTCTGCCGTCCGGGCTGCTGCGAGAAGCGCGCCCTGGACGGAACCTTGCGCCCGACCATCGGCGCAGTCGATTCAGAAGTTGGTGTACCCCAGCCATGACCGAAGCATTTCGCGTAGGAACGCGCGGCAGCGCGCTGGCGACCACCCAGACCGGATGGGCCGCGCAGAAGCTGGCCGGGATTTCCGGGTTGGCCGCGCAGACCGTGCTGGTCAAGACCGAAGGCGATGTGGTGACCGGCTCGCTGGCCACCCTCGGAGGCACCGGCGTCTTCGCCGCCGCGCTGCGCCAGCACCTGCTCGATTCCGGCTGCGACCTGGCCGTGCACTCGCTCAAGGACCTGCCCACTGCGCAGCCCGAGGGCCTGGTCCTGGCCTCGATCCCGCCGCGCGAGGATGTCCGCGATGCCCTGTGCTCGCGCGACTCGCTGGGCTTGGACCAGCTGCCCCAGGGTGCGAAGATCGGTACCGGTTCGCCGCGCCGTGCAGCCCAGCTGCTGGCCTACCGCAGCGACTTCGAGATTGTCGATATCCGCGGCAACGTCCCCACCCGCTTAGGCCGGGTCAAGGGTGTCGGGAAGACGCTGGATGATGGCAGCGTGGGCCGCGGCACCCAGGGTGACCTGGACGCGGTGATCCTGGCAGCTGCCGGGATGCGCCGCCTGGGCTTGGACAAGCACATCACCGAGTACCTGGATCCCTCCATCATGCTGCCCGCCCCGGGCCAGGGCGCCTTGGCGCTGGAAACCCGTACCGCGGGCACCGGCCACGGCGCATTGGATGCGGCTCTGGCGCAGTTCGACGATGTCGCCACCCGCATGCAGGTGGAAGCCGAACGTGCGCTGCTCTCCGAACTGGAAGCCGGCTGTGCTGCCCCGATTGGCGCCTTGGCCCATATCGAGGGCGATGCGCTGGTCCTCGAAGCGGTCGCCTGCAACCCCGACGGCTCGCAGACCATGCGCCGCAGTGCGCGGATCTCCTGCAGCACGGCGGATGCAGCACAGCAGCTGGGCCGTTCGCTGGCGCAGTCGATGATCGCTGATGGCGCTGCCGTAGTTGCCGGGCTGGCCTAGTTCCGGACCATGGCTTATCAAGCACTGATCCTGCGCAACCCGGCACGTGCCGCGGCCACCGTGCAGGAATTCGATCGGCTGGGCATCACCTCGTGGTGCGCCCAGCTGATCGAAACTGTTTGGCCCGCCGACCGCAGCGCATTGCAGCGCATGGCCAGCGATCTGGTCGCCGGAGACTACTCCTGGCTGGTCTTCACCTCGGTGAATACCGTCAAGGTGGTGCAGCAGGTCCTGGCTGGAGCGCTCCTGCCGGAGCAACTGCGTCTGGCCTCGGTTGGAGAGAAGACCACCGAGGCCATCAAGCGGCACTTGGGCCGCAGCGTGGACTTCGAAGCTGAAGAGCAATCGGCTGCCGGCATGCTTGCGGCATGGATCCCTGAGCCGGGTGCCAGGATCTGCTATCCGCACGGCGATCTGGCCAGCTCCACGCTGGCTGATGGGCTGGGCAAATACCCGGTGCAGGTCAACGAATTCATTGCCTATGAAACCGTGGATGCCCCGGCGCCCGGCACCCCGGTGACTGAGCCGGAAGCGGCAGCCGGACTCAACGTCCTACCGGCGAACCGGATCGGTGACAGACTGGAAGAACAGGATTTGGTGGTCTTCTCGGCGCCCAGCGTGGTCCGCCGCTTCGTGCAGCTGGCAGGGACGCAGCTGCCCGGGAAGCTGCAGACCATCGCGATTGGCCATCCAACGGCCCGGGCCATGGAGCGTGCCGGGCTGCCGGTGCATGCCGTGGCCTCCGCTCCCACCCCGCAGGGCCTGGCCCGTGCGGCCCAAGATTTGCTCCGGCACCGGTAACTCCGGGACCGGAAGCGTGCACAACGGAATAAGAAGTTATGAGAACTGGAGAAAGAGGAGCCATGGGTTTCCCTCAGCATCGCCCGCGCCGGTTGCGGCAGAATCCTGCCATCCGCCGCCTGGTGGCAGAAAATGAGCTTTCGGCACGCCAACTGATCTTGCCTGCCTTCGTGCGCGAGGGACTGGGCGAACCCAACGAGATCACCTCCATGCCAGGGGTCTACCAGCACACCATGGACTCGCTGAAGGCTGCCGCGGCGAACGCGGCCGAGCTGGGCCTGGGTGGCATCATGCTCTTCGGCATCCCGGAAGTACGCGACGAGAATGGCTCGGCCGGTCTGGACCCGCAGGGCATCTTGAACCGCGGCATTGCCGCGGTGCGCGCCGAGGTGGGCGATGAACTCGTGGTCATGTCCGATGTCTGCCTGGATGAATTCACCTCGCACGGCCATTGCGGCGTGCTCGATGCCCAGGGCAACGTGGATAACGATGCGACCTTGGAAATCTACGGCCAGATGGCCGTGGCCCAGGCCGAGGCCGGCGCCCACATGCTGGGTCCGTCGGGCATGATGGACGGCCAAATCGGCGTCATCCGCCAGGCACTGGATGCTGCCGGGCGCCAGGACGTCTCCATCCTCGCCTACAGCGCCAAGTACGCCAGCGCCTTCTACGGCCCGTTCCGCGAGGCAGTGGACTCCCAGCTGGTGGGGGACCGCCGCACCTACCAGATGGATTCGGCCAACCGCAGCGAAGCGGTGCTGGAAGCTGAACTGGATATTGCCGAAGGCGCGGACATGATCATGGTCAAGCCGGCCATGAGCTACCTGGATATTGTGCGCGATATTGCCGATATTTCCCCAGTTCCGGTCTCCGCCTACCAGATTTCCGGCGAGTACTCGATGATCGAGGCCGCTGCCGCCAATGGCTGGATTGACCGCAAGGCCTCCGTGCTTGAATCGCTGCTGTCGATCAAGCGCGCCGGTGCCCAGCAGATCCTCACCTACTATGCAGCCGAAGTTGCCGGCTGGCTCAAGGAAGGCAAGTAATAACATGTCGAACTCTGAAAAGCTATTCGCCGAAGCCCGCGAAGTCATGCCAGGTGGCGTGAACTCCCCGGTGCGCGCCTTCGGTTCGGTCGGCGGTGTTCCTCCATTCATGGTCGGCGCCAAGGGCGCATACCTGACCGACGCCGACGGCAAGGAGTATGTCGACCTGGTGTGCTCATGGGGTCCGGCACTGCTGGGCCACGCCCACCCGGAGATCCAGGCTGCCGTGCACGCGGCCGTGGACCGCGGTTTGTCCTTCGGCGCATCCACTCCGGATGAGGCCAAGCTCGGCGCGCTGATCAAGTCCCGCATGGGCGGGGTGGAACGCGTGCGCATGGTCTCCACCGGCACCGAAGCCACCATGACCGCCGTCCGCCTGGCCCGCGGCTACACCGGCCGTGACCTTGTCATCAAGTTCTCCGGCTGCTACCACGGCCACCTCGATGGCCTGCTGGCCGACGCCGGCTCGGGTGTTGCCACCCTGGCCTTGCCAGGTTCCGCCGGCGTGACCGCTGCCACGGCAGCAGAGACCCTGGTGCTGCCCTATAACGACCGCGCCGCCATCGAGGCCGCCTTCGCCGAGCACGGTGCGAATATCGCTGCGGTGATTACCGAATCTGCTCCGTGCAACATGGGTGTCGTAGTTCCAGAGGACGGATTCAACAAGTTCCTGAAGGAAACTACCGCCAAGCATGGCGCGCTGCTGATCCTCGACGAGGTCCTCACCGGCTTCCGCGCTTCCTCATCGGGCTACTGGGGCCTGACCGGCAAGGAGGAGGGCTGGAACGCAGACCTCTACACCTTCGGCAAGGTCATCGGCGGCGGTTTGCCCACCGCGGCCCTGGGCGGACGCGCTGAGGTCATGGACTACCTGGCACCATTGGGTCCGGTCTACCAGGCTGGCACGCTGTCGGGCAACCCGGTAGCGATGGCTGCCGGCATCGCCCAGCTGACACACGCGACCGAGGACGTCTACGCGCACCTGGCCAAGCAGTCCGAGGCGCTGCAAGGTGCCATCACCGAATCCTTCAATGCCGCTGGCCTGGACCACTCGATCCAGCGCGCCGGTACCTTGTTCTCGGTAGCTTTCGGCACCTCCGAAAGGGGAGTGCGCAACTACGCTGATGCGCAGGGGCAGGAAGCCTTCCGCTATGCACCGTTCTTCCACTCGATGCTGGACTCCGGGGTGTACCTGCCGCCAAGCGTCTTCGAAGCATGGTTCGTCTCGGCGGCCCATGACGATGCCGCAATGGAGAAGATCTTCGCGGCCCTCCCAGCAGCTGCCCGGGCCGCTGCGGCCGCCACGGCCTAATCGCAGGCTCCCGAGGGCAACAGCCAGGTCAGGCAGGCACCGTGAGGTGCTTGCCTGGCCCTGGCTTATTTAAGCCTGGAAAGACGGCGGGAAACGGAACTGCCCGAGTTCCGTATATGGAACTCGGGCAGTCAAGGTTCACGCGTTCGGGAATGCCCCGTGGCTGGAAACCGGATTAGAAAGCGGCGATAACGCTGCCGTCGGTCCAGGTCTTCTCGATGTAATCGCGGACCTCATCGGAGTGCAACAGCTCTTCAAGCTTCGCAACAGCCGGGGTCTCTTCGCCGTCGCGCCAGGTCAGGAAGTTGGCGTTGGGGTTGTTCTCGCCCGACTCCTGGGCAAGCATCTCTGCTTTGTCCAGCTTGGCCTGGACGATGTAGTTGCCGTTGATGACCGCCAAGCCGATGGAATCATCGGACTTGTAGTACTGGACGACCTGCTCGGCGTTGGCGTCAGTGATTTCGAGGTTTAGCGGGTTCTTGTCCGCGTTGCCGTTGACGGTCAGCAGGGAATCATCATCGCTGAGGTTCTGCAGCAGCCCTGCTTCTTCCAGGACGCGCATGCCGCGGATCTGATTCACCGGGTCGTTGTTCAGCAGTACCTTGGTGCCTTCTGCGACGTCCTTGGCGTCCTTGAACTTCTTCGAGAAGACGGTCATTGGCTCCACATGGACGCCAGCGCCGTGCGCGAACTCGTAGCCCTTTTCCTTCATCTCGGTAGCCAGGTAGGCCTCGGTCTGGAAGTAGTTGGCATCCAGCGAGCCGTCGGCAAGTCCGGTGTTCGGGGTGACGTAGTCATCGATCTCCATGACTTCCAAGTCGATGCCGGCTTCCTTCGCCAAGTTCTCATCGATGAAGTTCAGGATGTCTGCCTGTGGGACCGGGCTGGCGCCTACCTTGATAACCGTAGGGTTTGCCGGATCCAGGGTCGCTGCAGCATCAGCAGTTGGTTCGCTGCTGCCGCAAGCGGTCAGGGCGAATGCGGTGGCAACACCGGTGATGGCGAGTGCGAGTTTATTGCGCATAACTTGTCTTTCCTTAGGTAGAGCCGTGAGGCACGATGCGAGTGGATTTGCCGTGTCCTCAGCGGTTCCACGGCTCCGCCGGATAGACCGGCGGAAGTTTTGACTAGCGGTGATCGACCTTGCGGGCGATCGCATCACCGATGACCTGCACCAGCTGGACCATGATCACGATAATCACGATGGTCGCAAGCATGATGGGCATGTTGTAGCGGACGTAGCCGTAGTTGTAGGCCAGACGACCCAAACCGCCACCGCCTACCAAGCCAGCCATCGCGGAGTAGCCGATCAAGGTCACCAGAGTGGTGGTGACGGCTGAAATGATGCCGGGCATGGCTTCAGGCACCAGGACCTTGCGAATGGTTTGCAGCTTGGTGGAACCCATCACCAGCGCGGCATCGACCTTGCCAGCGGAAACATCGCGCAAGGCGGTTTCCACCAGGCGGGCGAAAAATGGGACCGTGCCGATGGTCAAAGAGACCGAGGCAGCGATCGGGCCCAGCGCGGTGCCGATGAGCATCGCGGCGAACGGAATCAGGGCGACCATTAAGATGGCGAACGGGACGGAACGGGTGATGTTCACGATCACCGTGGAGAGAATCGCGTTTAGCCAGCGGACCGGCGCCAGTCCGCCTTTGCCAGTGACATGCAGCAAGATACCCAGCAGCAGTCCGATGATCACGGTGATCACACCTGAGATCAAGACCATCTGCAGGGTTTCGACGGTGGCTTGGCCTACGGCCTTGAGTACGGTGGGGGTGAAGAAATCCATTGCTTACTTGGCTCCCTTCACGGTTACGGCGATGCCGGTGGACTTCAGGTGGTTCACGATTGCATCCAGATCCGCGTCGGGAGCCAGCTGCAGGCGCAAGTGCGCGTACTGCTGGTTGCCAAGCTGCTCGACCGAACCAGCCAAGACATTGACATCGGTATTGAACAAGCGGGCAATGGAAGAGATGACAGGCTGGGTCGCCTGGCCGCCGGTGTAGAGCAGGTCCAGGATCGGTCCTTCGCCCTCGACGCGTGGTGCGTCGCCCGGAAGCGGGAGCAACGTGGAAGCCAAAGTGCCTTCGGCGTTGGTGATGACCTGTTCGATATTGCCGTGCTCCACGATCTTGCCGCCTTCCAGCAGCGAAACGGAATCGCAGGCTTGCTTCACGACGTGCATTTCGTGGGTAATGATCAGCACGGTGATGTTCAACCGATCGCGCAGCTTCTTGACCAAATCGAGGATTTCATCGGTGGTCTTCGGATCCAAGGCACTGGTCGGCTCATCACAGAGCAGGACATCCGGATCGGTGGCCAGCGCCCGGGCGATACCAACGCGCTGGCGCTGGCCACCGGAAAGCTGGGATGGGTACCCTTTGGCGAACCTGGTCAGGCCCACGAGCTCCAGGAGTTCAGCGACCTTGGCATCAATTTCGGCTTTGGGCATGCCACCAAGCTCCAGCGGGTATGCCACATTCTGCTCGGTGGTGCGCGAGTCGAAGAGGTTCGCGTGCTGGAAAACCATGCCAATTCGACGTCGCGCATTCCGTAACTCGTCGGTGCTGACGTTGGTCAGCTCCTTGCCGTTAACGGCAACGGTTCCGGATGTGGGCTGGTCGAGCAAGGTCAAGCAACGGACGAGAGTGGATTTACCCGCTCCGGAATGTCCGACGATGCCATGAATTTTCCCGGTAGGGACTTCAAGGCTGACACCATCAAGGGCAACAACATCCTTGCCGTCTTGCTGGTAGACCTTGCGCAGGTCACTGACTGTGATCACTAGGCGTGTTCCTTCAGATTCTCAAAGGGTGTAGAGAGTACCCTCCATTGAATCATCATCGAACAAAATCGCCCGAATCAAGGGGAAATTACAGTCAAGATTCTTAGTATGAGGCCTTAATGGGCGAGCCTTCGAATATAATTTGTTGATTTATGACAGAAAATGAACGATTGGCTTCCGCATGGTGGTCGCGAGGCCTGTTGACCCCATGTGAAACGGGGCACAAGAAGCTGATTATTTCAATCTTTACGACTCGGTGATAGGCCAAGCGCCGTCGACAACAGCTTCAGGCTTCGTCTTGCGCAAGTATTTCTGGAAACTTTCTGCCTGTTCTTTCGCCCAACCGATCTGCCAGCCGTGCAGCACCATCGGATCTACTTGCAACTGCGGATAGCGTTCGCCCAGCTGGCGAGCGACCTCGACGCAGGCAACTGCATCGGCCAACGAGGTGTGCGCATTTTCGAGGACTACACCGTAGAACTCGCAAGCCGCCGCAAGGGTGCGCTTCCCCTTGCGGAACTTGTCAACCTGCTTGTCGATGATGAACGGATCGATCACATTGCCCGGGAAAAACGGCTCAAGGTCGTAGCGAACGGCTTCGCTGTAGAGCACTGAGAAATCGTACGAAGCATTAAAAGCAACGATTGGCGCTTGCTCCGAGGCGAACTTCAGCAAATTCAAGATCTCCTGAACGGACTGTTTCGCCGGGGCACCGTCGGCGCGGGCTTTCTCGGTGGAGATTCCGTGAACTGCGGCCGCGGCCTCTGGAATCTCGACCCCGGGGTTTACCAGCCACTCGCGGTTGTTCACCACCTTGCCATCGGCATCCAGCAAGACAACCGATGCCGTAACGATGCGTGCAGTATTGGTATCAACACCAGTGGTTTCCAAATCAAAGCCAATTGCCAGGCCCTTGTGCCATTCAGTCATGGATATAACGCTACAGCCAAGGCGGGACAGGACGGCCCTGCGAATTGCGTGTTGTGGAGTCCTGCAAGCTAATTGGCAGAATAGGGCTATGACATCTGACGCAGCCGAAAAACCCCTGGACTATTCAGAGGCGGTGCATCGCCTCGCAGCACTCGTCCCGGCAGGGGCGGTGCTCAGCTACAAGGACGTGGCAGAACTTCTCGGAAGCGGGGGAGCACGCCAAACGGGCAAGGCGATGGCAAGCGCGCCGGAAGGGACACCATGGTGGCGGATTATCCGCTCCAACGGTTCCATGGCCGATGCGCTTGCCGAAGCAGCAGAACGGCACTGGATCGCAGAAGAACTGGCAGCACCTGGCCGTCACGTGAACATGAATAGATACCGCTGGAACCCCAACGACTGGGCGTGGGAAAAAATTGACGCGCTGCGTACGGCGCTGGGCAACCCCAAAATGTCCGAGATGGATGATCAACTATGAGTATGGAAGAGACCCGAAGCCAGCCCCGCGAAGAAGCCACCTCGGTCCGTGGCCACTTGCATTCGGTGGAAAGCCCGGTCCTGGTCACTGGGGCGCCGGGTACGGGCAAGACCCATCTGCTCATCGACACCGCCGTTGCGCACCTTGACGCCGGGCTCGATCCGCAGGCCCTCTTGATCATCGGGCCAACTCGACTGACCGCTGCCTCGATCCGTGATGAGCTCAGCCGCCGAGCAGAACGGACTTTCACTGAACCGGTGGTTCGCACCTGGTCGGCTTATGCCTTTGATTTGATCCGCCGTGCCCGCGTTGAAGGACTCTTGCCCCAGCTCGAACGCGTTCCCCGCTTGCTCTCCGGTCCGGAACAGGACACCCTCATCGGCCACCTGCTGGAGGGCCATGCCGAAGGCCTCACCGAAGGACCGCAGTGGCCAAGCGAGCTGGCGCTTGCAGTAGGGACTCGCGGCTTCCGCAAGGAAATCCGCGAGTTCTTCGACCGTGTTTCAGAGCTGGGATTGGAACCTGCCGACATCGCTGACCTCGGCCAGCAAGCCAACCGCCCCGAATGGCACGCTGCGGCGCTGTTCTACCAGGAATACCGCGACCTGCTGGACTTGGGCAGCGCCGAAGCCTTCGACCCGGCAGGGCTGATTACCCGGGCGGCACAAATTCTGGAAGACAATGAAGCGTTCCTGCACGCAGAACAGGACCGGTTGGCCCTGATCCTCGTGGATGACCTGCAAGAAGCCACCCTGTCGCAGCACCGCCTCCTGGCTCTGCTCGGCAAGGACCGCGCCATGGTCGCTTTCGCTGCACCCGACAGCGTAGTTCAGGGATTCCGCGGTGCCCGCACCGATGAATTGCATCGTTTCGCACAGAATTACTCGAGTGCTGGCGAAGCGACGTGCCTCGAACTGACCCACGGCTATCGAATGTCTGGACAGATCACCGAGGCATGGAAACGGATCGTCAGCCGCGTGCCGCTGGCTGCAGGCTTGCGCGGACGGGCTATTGAGCCGTTGAACGTGCCGGAACACGAACTGTGCCAGGTATTGGTATTCGAGAATTCCACCTTGGAAGAACGTTTCATTGCCCAGCGGATAGTGCATCTGAACCTCTATGAGAACCGCAGCCTAGCTGAAATTGCGATTGTGGTGCGCAACGGTTCACAGGTGCGCTCCTTCAGCCGTTTTCTTGAAGGCCAGGGAATCGGCGTGCAGGTGCCGCCGGCCGAGATTCCATTGAAGGATGAAGGTGCGGTCCGTCCGCTGCTTGACCTGTTGAATTTGGCGTTCAGCGATTCTGTCACCGATGACCCGCTCCTGATGCAGAACCTGCTGCTGTCGCGTTATGGGATGAGCACCGCCTTGGAAATCCGCCGGATCCGCCAGCTCCTGCGCCAGCAGGAAGCCGCAGCCGGCGGACGCCGCTCCAGCCAGGAGTTGCTTGAATCCTGCCTGCGTGAACCGGTAATGGCCGAGAAATTGGGCAAGCCGGGTTACGGACTGAACCGGCTGCTGAAAATGTACTCTGCGCTGCAAGACGAACTGGCCAGCGGAACCGCTACACCGGAAACAGCGCTCTGGGTGATGTGGGAGGCCTCGGGCCGGGCCAAAGCCTGGCGCGAAGAGGCCCTGGGCACCGGCACTGCCGCCCGCCGCGCCGATCATGACCTGGATGCTGTCCTGTCGCTTTTCCAAGCCGCAGAACGTTTTGTGGATCAGCTTCCCGGCGCCAGCGTCCAGCAGTTCATCGAGCACATCTTGCAGCAGGAATTGCCCATGGACTCCTTGGCAACCCGTGCTGCCGGTGGGCAAACCGTCACGGTTCTCACTACCGCTGCCGCTGCCGGAAAGCAATGGCCAGTGGTCTTTATCCCCGGGCTGCAAGAAGGCTCCTGGCCCAACCTCCGGCTCCGTGGCGAGCTGCTCGGTTCCAATGCGCTCGCCGACGCCGCGGAGCATGGCATTGAATTCCTGGCCACCCGAACGCCAACGCATTTGGTACGCCAAATCCGCAACGACGAATTGCGCAGCTTCAGCAATGCCGTCTCCCGTGCTGGAGACCAGCTGATTTGCACGGCGGTCGATAACGAGGACAACCAGCCTTCCTCGTTCCTGGACCTGGTCGAGCCACCGGGGCCAGAAGGCAGGGAACCAACCGCGGTTCCGCGCATCCGTTCGCTTCCAACCTTGGTGGCAGAGCTGCGCAGCACTGCCGAGAGAGCCAGGGCCGCCGGCCTTGGGGCAGTGCCAACGCCGGACGATGTGGAAGCAGCTAGCCTGTACCAGGACGCCACCCACGTGCTTGGACGTCTGGCTCAGGCAGAGCGCCCGGTGCGAGGAGCGCATCCAAGTTCCTGGTGGGGGTTGCGCGAACTGACTACCCATGAACCGGTTATCCCGGAAGACCAGCCTCGGCGGGTGTCACCGTCGAAGGTGGAAACCCTGGTGAAATCGCCGCTGAACTGGTTTGTGCAAAGCGCTGGTGGAACCGCTGCCCGCGATTTCGCGGCCTCCTTGGGTACGCTGATCCACTCCATCGCCGAAGAGCATCCCGATGCAAGCGGAAGCGAGTACCAGCAGATCCTGGAGCAACGCTGGCCAGAGCTGGAAAAACTGGTGAACTGGGAAGGTCAAAGGGACTTCGACCGTGCCAATAGCATGCTCAAGAAGTTCGCCGCCTACTGCGTCACCATGCGCCAAGAAGGACGCGAACTGGTGGCTCGCGAGATGCCGTTCCAGACCGAGGTCCCAGCCCCTGACGGTACGCATATCCAGCTTCGCGGAATTATCGACCGCGTCGAAGCTGACGCCAACGGCAAGGTGAGGGTCGTTGACCTGAAAACCGGTTCCACTGCGCCATCCAAGGACGCAACCTTGGAACACCCGCAGCTAGGCGTCTACCAAACCGCAATCCAGCTCGGTGCATTGCAAGATCACGAGGAAACTGCAGGACTCCCGGATGAGCCAGCCGGCGCATCCTTGGTCTACGTCGGTACCAGCACCAAGGGCGCCTCGGTCCGTGAACAACCATCAATTGGTGAAGAAGATTGGGCCCGCACGCTCATCTTCGAAGCTGCCTCGCTGATGGGAAACAGTGAATTCATCACCCGGCACGTTTCGGGAGCCGCGGGAATCCTCGGCAACTGCACGCTGCCCGAAATCTGCCCTTTGTGCGCCCAAGGACGACAGGTCACCGAACCATGAGCAATATCAGATTCACTCCAGAAGAACTCTCCGCAGCCCTGGGCGAGCAGTTTCCGCCCACTGCGCAGCAGGCTGAGATAGTCGCTGCGCCATTGGAACCGATGCTGGTCATCGCCGGCGCCGGCTCGGGCAAGACCAAAACCATGGCGGATAAAGTCGTCTGGCTGGTAGCCAACCAGCTGGTCCGGCCGGAAGAGATTCTCGGGGTGACCTTTACCCGCAAGGCAGCGGGAGAGCTTTCCGTGCGTATCCGTGCCAAGATCGCGCAGCTTGTGGCCACCGGTCTGCTCAGCCCAGAAGAAACCCGGGACTTCCTGGACCCTGCGGTATCCACCTACCACTCCTACGCCAACACCCTGGTCCAAGACCATGGGCTGCGGCTTGGCCTTGAAGAAGACAGCGCCTTGTTGGGCGCGGCCCAATCATGGCAGGTGGCCCACTCGGTGCTGGAAAGATACACCGGCAACTACGAGCACCTGAACAGTGCCACCAGCACACTGATTGATGCCATCGTTTCCTTCAGTTCCGAAGCATCCGAGCACTTGGTCACCGCACCGGAGGCCCATCAGTGGATTGATGAACTGGTGGCACGCCTGCGCACCTTGCCGATGGACGCAGAGAAGCCCAAAAAAACTACCCAAGCAGCCCTCAAGCTCATCGACAAGCTGGCTTCACGTGCCACCATCGCTGAGTTGGCTGAAGAGTACGCCCGGGAAAAGAAGCGCCTCGGGGTGATGGACTACGGCGACTTGGTGGCCCACGCAGCGCGTATCGCCCAGGAGGTGCCGGCAGCTGCGCTCGCCGAACGGGCTAGCCACAAGGTGGTGCTGCTGGATGAATTCCAGGACACCTCGCACGCGCAGATGGTGCTTTTCTCTCAACTCTATGGCGAAGGCCATCCGGTCACCGCGGTGGGTGACCCTAACCAATCCATCTACGGATTCCGCGGGGCCAGTGCCGGACAGCTGTTCCGATTCCCAGAAGTCTTCCCGATTGTTCGGGACACAGGCCGGGACGTCGCCCACGTGAAGCACCTGACCATCGCATGGCGCAATACCGTCAACGTGCTCGCGGCAGCGAATAGCATCACCGCCGGCGGGCCGCAGCATCAAGGCCCGGTCTCGGTCAAGCCCTTGGATTCCTCGGCGCATGCCAAGCCAGGTCGTGTGGTGCTCAACCGTTGCGCAACGGTTCGCGACGAGGCAGAAGCCATAGCTGACATGATTGTTGCCGAGAATAGGGCATCTTCCGAGCCGAAGACCAGTGCGGTGCTCTCGCGAAATCGTGCCCAGTTGAGCATCATGGGCGAGGTGCTCGCTGAGCGGGGCATCAAATACCAGCTCGTGGGACTATCCGGATTGCTGAGCACCCCTGAGCTCACCGACCTGGTCTCGTACCTGCACGTGCTGGTTGACCCTCTGCGCTCCGACAAGCTCATGCGCTTATTGGCTGGAGCGCGCTGGCGGCTGGGTGCCGCAGACCTGATGGCCTTCGCCGATTGGTCCCGCCAGCTGGAACGGCGGCGAGCCCGCGGGCTGCAGCCAGACCCGGCAGAAAGCGAAGAGGCACAGAGCCCCGAAGAAGCAGTGACCGAGGCGGCCCGCGCCGAACTCAATGATGCGGCCAGCCTCGTCGAAGCACTGGACTTCCTGCCCAGGGAAGGGTGGACCAGCAATGACGGCAGGACCATTAGCGCAGCGGGCTACGAGCGCTTGGCGGCTCTGCGCGATGAACTCGCCGGCCTGCGGCTGCTGGCCAATGACGACCTTGAAACGCTGATTCGCGAGACCGAACGCGCCATGAACCTGGACATCGAGGTGGCTGCCCGTCCGTGGATATCTCGAGACAAGGCGCGAGCCAACCTCGATGCCTTCGCCGATGTGGTGCGCGAATACTGCCGCAATGCGCCACGCGTTGAACTGTCCGGCTTCTTGATGTGGCTGGAACAGGCCGCCGAAAAGGAAAAGGGACTACCGCTGCCAAGCGAAGATGCTGACCCCGCGGCAGTCCAATTGCTGACGGTTCACGCGTCCAAGGGATTGGAATGGGACATCGTGGCGGTGATGACCTTGAACGACGGGGTGTTCCCGGGTTCCAAATCCGACCGGTGGACCAGCGGTGACAAAGCGCTGCCCTGGGAAATCCGTGGCGACGCCCGCGACCTGCCCCAATGGGACACCGAACAGCCGGCCTTGAAGGAACTGCTGGAAGCCGAATCGGTCTTCAAGGACCAGGTAGAGGACCACCACATTGCCGAAGAGCGTCGCCTGGCCTATGTTGCGGTGACCCGCGCCAAGTCATTGCTGATTTGCAGTAGCAGCGTCTGGACGAGCACCCGTACCAAGCCAACCGAGCCATCAGAATTCTTCACCTGTTTGCTTCCGCTGGCCGAAGGCGAGGAACCCCAGGCGGAGATCGGGGTCTGGGTGAAGGACGAAGAAGCGCCGGAACAAAACCCGAGCACTTTGACGCCCCTTGAAGCGCTGTGGCCGTACGATCCATTGGAAGGCCCCGTCGTCACGGGGGGAGTGCAAAAGACTCCATACCCGTATTCACGGCGCAATGTCATTGCGGAAGTGGCGAAGGATCTCGAATCCGTTCCAACAGATCATGAGCCGCTGACCAGCTTCGGGAGGCAGTGGGCTGAAGAAGCCGAGAAACTTCTAGGCCAGCGCGAGTTCTTGGCTGGCCGTGAGCGCAGCATCGAGGCACCAGAGCATGTGCGTGCTTCGTTGTTTGTCGAGCTGGCCGAGGACCCGGTTGGGGTACTGGAAAACCTTCGACGCCCGGTGCCGCGTCGACCGGGGCTCGCTGCACGGCGCGGTACCGCGTTCCATGCCTGGATTGAAGAGTTCTACGAGAAGACGTCAATGCTTGATCTGGGAGACCTGCAGGATCCGGCAGATGGCTATCTTGATGAGGCGCTGGACCTTGAATCCATGAAGGAAGCGTTCCTATCCAGCGAATGGTCCAAGCTGCAGCCGGCCTATGTCGAGGTTCCATTGGAGACCCGTGTGGGTCCGGTGGCTGTGCGTGGCCGCATTGATGCCGTCTTCCGGATGGACGACGGTACGTGGCTGATGCTGGACTGGAAAACCGGTCGAGTTCCTAGCGGCAAGGATCTGAAGAGCAAGCTGGTCCAGCTCGCGGTGTATCGTCTGGGCTGGTCACGCCTGCACGGAATCCCGCTAGAGGAGATCAAGGCCGCCTTCTACTATGTGGCGGCGGGCATTACGATCCACGCGGAGTATCTCTCCGATGAGCAAGAACTGGAACAGATGATCAGCAGCGCGTTTGAACAGCTCGAAGGCTAGCCGCTCAGGACGCTGGGAAGTCTTTACTTCTCGGCGTCCTCAACAGGCTTGTTGTTCTTTTCAGCAGGCTCAGCCGTGCTCATTGGCCGTGCGGCAGCTGACTCGGCCTCCGCTGCATCACTATCGTGTTCGGCGGCCTTGGAGGCGGGTTCATCCTTCGCAGGCGAACTGTTCTTGGCATCAGCCTGAACAGCATCAGATTTTGGCTGGTCACCAGACTCCCCTGGCGCGGCCTGGACATTGGACGCTGTGCTTCGGGGTGTTGCGGAGTTCGGCGATTCCGCTGCCAGGGGAGTGACCTTGTCGGTGTTAATGCTTGGCGCGGCGACGGCGGCCGGCTTTTCCGGAGCCTTCTGGGCCGGTGCTTCTGGCTGGGGAGCCAAAGGGCGCGGAGCTTCCACGACCGACAATGGCTGGCCACCGTACTCCGCGATGTTCTGGTCCAATTCGCGTAGCATCTCTTCGGCCTCGGCGATGCGCTCGTAGTCCTTGGAATCCAAAGACTTCACCAGCCACTGCGCCAGCGCGAATTCGGCGGCCAGCGCGGCGCGACGCATGATGTGCGGATCCGCAGCCTTGCCGCGGGCTTCGACATAGGCGGTGAAAACGCGCTCGCTGAAGCTCTGGTCTTCTATGGCCGAAAGCCAAGCGAAGTCATCAGCGGGATCACCGACGTGCAAATCTGTCCAGCCCTTGACTGCAGTGATGCTGGAATGGGAAATCTGCAGCTGCTCTTCATCGAAGTCGCCGTGAACTACGGCAGCGTTGAAACGCCACAGCGCCACGTCCTCCATGGCGTGTTCCCAACGGCGCAGCAAACCGCTTGGCACCTTGCCCGTAGCCGCGGCGGTATCCAGTTCGTTGAGTTTGCGCTGGCGAATCTCGTCGGCAGTGTAGGTCGGCAGGCCTGCCACTTCAACAGCTTCATCTGGGATCTGGTGGATGGCAGCCATGCACTGGCCCAGCGACTTGGCCAGGTTGCTGCCGACATCAACCAATTCATCGAGGGTCGGAACGTGTCCGGGCATATCCTTGTAGACAAAGGTGCGCAGTGGGCCCTGGCGCACGGTGCCGGCTACGGCAGGCAAGGAAAACGGCAGTGAAGCGCGGACCTTGGCGGAGAAAGCGCGCAAGGCCGAAAGCTCTGCTTCCAGACGCATGCTTGCCTCGTCATGCCGAGGTGAACGAACGCGCCAGCGATGCTTGAGTGCGTCGACGATCAATGCTGAGTCAAAATCTTCTGCATCGTCGGACAGCGCCGCGAAGCCTACCGGAGTCAATCCGGGGACGGCGGCGGTGGCAATTGCGGCGAGTTCCATGGCAGTGCGTTTCACAAGTTCCACCGTATGCGAGATTCCCTTTTCTATCGTTGAATGACGCACGGAATATGGCGGGATTCACCGGCAACATTCAGAGTTGCGACGAATCTCATTGATCAACAGCTATCCACATTGAGCAAGCATCAAGATTCTGGAGCGCTACGTGCATTAGGTTAGAGGTATGGCTCTGGCAGAAACTTATCGAACCCCACTTACCGGACTCCACTTCGGACAGTCTCTGATTGAGCGCCCACTGACCGAAAAGCAAGACCCGATGCTTTTGCCTGGCCTATTTAAGCAGCGCAGCACCAAGGTGCTGCTGATCAGTGGTGGTGGCGCGGCAACTATCGGCTCTGATCTCTTCTTTCTCAACGGCACGGACTACCTCGCAAAAGACTCCGAGCGCCAGGTGTACCTGGGGCGTGCATCAGGCACGGAATACGTTCTGGCTCTCGTTGATGCCGAGGACTATGCCTCCAGCGGCATCGAGCGCTGGACGACGCTACGTGAAGGCTTCAACCTGCTCAATGAACTGCATGCAGAACTCTTCGTTGAAGCGCAGGCGATCGCCAATTGGATCCGTTCAGAGAAATTCTGCCCACGCTGCGGTTCACCCGTTAGGGCTGCCACCTTCGGGTGGGGCCAGCGTTGCGTGAACAATGACCACGAGCTTTTTCCACGTACCGACCCGGCAATCATTGCCTCGGTGATCGACAGCCAAGATCGATTGCTGCTCGGATCCAACGCCACCTTCAAGCACCGGATGTACTCGGTGCTTGCAGGATTCGTCGAAGCAGGGGAGTCCCTGGAGTCTGCTGTGCGCCGCGAGATCTTTGAAGAATCCGGTGTGCGTATTGGAGAGGTCGCCTACCGCGGTTCCCAGCCCTGGCCAATGCCGCGATCGCTGATGCTCGGTTTCGCTGCTGAAGCCTTGAGCGAAGAGCTGGTTCCGGATGGTGCAGAAATCATGGACCTTCGCTGGTTCACACGAGCCGAACTGCGTGAAGCTCTGGAATCAGGAACAATAGATATACCGCGCGGAGTCTCGATAGCCCACGCATTGATCCGTACCTGGTACGGCGAACCCCTTCCGGAGGCCCTGAGCAAGTGACCGAATACGACAATCCGCCAGCAGACAATTTGCTAGCGGGACTGGATGCTGAACAGCGGCAAGCAGCTGAAACCCTCAGCGGTCCACTGTGTATTCTGGCGGGCGCAGGAACCGGCAAGACCAGAGCAATTACCCACCGGATCGCCCACGGCGTGCATACTGGCATCTACAACCCGACCAGTGTTCTCGCGCTGACTTTCACCACGCGTGCAGCTGCGGAGATGCGTACCCGCTTGCGTCAGCTCGGCGCACCCGGCGTGCAGACGCGTACCTTCCACGCAGCTGCCTTGCGCCAGCTGCAGTACTTCTGGCCGCAGGCCGTTGGCGGTACCCTGCCGAACTTGGTAGAACACAAGGCCCCGCTCATTGCGGAGGCAGCGCGTCGCCTGCGCATTTCCAGCGACCGCGCCATGGTCCGTGATCTGGCTGCGGAAATCGAATGGGCCAAGGTCTCCATGCATACCCCGGAAAGCTACGCCAAGATTGCGTCTTCCCGAGAACTGCCCAACGGTCTCGAAGCAGTGAGCATGGCCCGCATCTTCCAGACCTACGAAGAGCTCAAAGATGACCGCGGAGTTATCGACTTTGAAGACGTACTGCTGCTGACCATTGCAATTCTTGAAGACAATGAAAAAGTCGCAGCCAGTGTACGCCAGCAGTACCGCCACTTCGTCGTCGACGAGTACCAGGACGTTTCGCCGTTGCAGCAACGGCTCCTGGATCTCTGGCTTGGCCAGCGCAACGAACTGTGCGTGGTGGGCGATGCCTCCCAGACCATCTATTCTTTCACCGGTGCACGCCCAGACTTCTTGCTGAACTTCGGCACACGGTTTCCGGAAGCAAAGGTCGTGAAGCTGGTACGCGATTACCGCTCCACTCCTGAAGTCGTGAACCTGGCGAATAAGGTGCTTGCTAATCGGCGCATTGAATCCCAAGTCCCTGACCGTAACGTGACCTGGCCTGAACCACTGGAACTCATCGCGCAACGCGATCACGGTCCGGCCCCTGAATTCTTTGAAGCGACGGATGACGAAAATGAAGCCGAGGAAGTCGCCCAGCGCATCAAGCAGCTGCTCAAAAACGGCCAGGACATCTCCGAGATTGCCATCTTGTACCGCACTAACGGGCAGTCCCAGGCTTTTGAGCAAGCACTGACGGCGTATTCCATCCCCTACGTAATGCGTGGTGCCGAGCGGTTCTTCTCCCGTCGCGAAGTCAAGGAAGGGATGCTGGCCTTGCGGGCCGGCTTGAGCGTCGCCGCAGATACTCCGGTTGCGCAGATGGTGCGCGATGTGCTCTCCTCGCACGGCTACTCGGCGAATGCCCCAAGCGGCGGCACTGGTGCGGTGCGCCAGCGTTGGGAATCGATGTCGGCACTGGTTCGCCTGGCCGACGAAGTCGTTGCGCTTAAAAAAGAACAAGACATTGATGCCACATTGCACGATGTGGTCAAGGAATTGGAAGACCGCGCAGCGATCCAGCACGCGCCAACTCTGGATGGCGTCACCTTGGCATCATTCCACGCAGCCAAGGGGCTGGAATGGGATGCTGTATTTCTGGTTGGATTGAACGAAGGCCTGGTCCCGATCTCCTATGCCAAGGACCAAGCGGGCTTCGATGAAGAACGGCGGCTGCTGTACGTGGGTATTACCCGCGCACGGAAGCACCTGTACCTGTCCTGGTCGCTGGCAAGGACCCCGGGCGGACGCGCGCACCGATACCCATCACGATTCCTCGATGGAATTAAATCGGTACGCCAAGCCAGCAGCAGGCAGCAGACCACCTACCGCAAACGCGAACAGAAAATCACGCCCGCAGTCTGCATGACCTGTGGATCCTTCTTGACCAGAGCAAAAGAGCGAAAGCTCAAACGTTGCGCCTCGTGCCCTGCTGCCTATGATGAAGCGTTGTTTGAGACTTTGCGTGAATGGCGATCGGAGGTTGCCCAATCCAACGCGGTCCCGGCATTCGTCATATTCACCGATGCAACCCTCATGTCCATCGCGGAGCACCAGCCGGATTCAATCCAGGGATTGTCGAAGATTCCCGGGGTGGGACGTAGCAAGCTTGAACGATATGGCGAGGCGGTGCTTGCGGTCGTTGGCGAGCGCCGCGCATAGGGTTCTCCACAAGTTGGCGAATTGGTCCGAAGCTGTCTCAGGCTAGGACGTAGCTTAGAGATCACGTAGTGAGCGGACAGGAAGGTCCCCGGCCGCTGCCATAGATGAGGAAAGAGGCGCAATGCAATGCCAGCTTTTCCAAACTCCGTCGACTTCGTAGCGCCGGATGAAATTCCAGTGCGGGTTCTCCGCTCGGCCAAGCGCAAGAAGACCATTTCCTCCCAGTGGCGCGATAACCGGCTGATTATCCAAGTCCCTGCAGCGCTGGACGAAAAAACGGAACGCGCTTTCGTTGATGAGATGATCTCGAAGTATCGCAAGGGACGCCAAGCGCGTACCGCGGGTCATACCGATGATGCGCTGGAGCGCCGAGCGGCATCTCTTGACCAGCAGTACTTCGCCGGCGAAGCCGCGCCGCAATCCGTGCGTTGGGTAGCCAACCAGAATAAGCGTTGGGGTTCGGCTTCATATCGGCAGCGCAGCATCCGCTTATCGGTCACGTTGCAGCATATGCCCAGCTGGGTGCAGGACTATGTTCTAGTCCACGAGCTTGCGCATCTGGTGGTCCCGCGGGCCGGCCACGGACCTAGGTTCCAGGCTTTGCTGAACCGGTTCGAACGCCGAGCGCAGGCGGATATTTTCTTGGAGGCATTCCACGCAGGCTACAACGCTCACGCCAAGGAATTGGGCCGGGCCCAGGATGAACTTTCGGGTTTCGGCCATGACGAGGAACAGTAGCTCAATGCACGAAGGAGGGATGTGCACTCGTGCACATCCCTCCTTCGAGGTTTCGATCTAATCAGTTCTTCGGATCCTCTGGATTCCCTGAACCGTCATCGCCTTCGGCTTCGGGTTCAGCGTTGTCGAAGCCGCCGTCCAGAAGCTTACCCAGTGCTGCGTCAAAGTCGTCGAACTCGGTCGCGGCAACTTCACGGCGATGCGTGAAGCCCTTGGGATCGGTGAGGTCTTCCGCGGTAGGCATCAGATCTGGGTGATCCCATACGGCATCACGGCCCTCGATTCCACGTTCGTCGTACAAGTGCTCCCACAGGGCAGCCGCTTCGCGCAGCTTGCGTGGGCGCAATTCAAGGCCAACCAGAGATGCGAAGGCAGTCTCAGCTGGGCCACCCGAAGCACGGCGGCGACGCATCGTCTCGCGCAGGTGACCAGCAAATGGAAGGTTCTGGGCGGCCAAGGAGACCACATGATCAACCCAGCCCTCGATCAATGCCAACGTCAGTTCTAGGTTTTCTAGAGCCTTCTCCTGAGCGGGGGTGCGCTGCGGGGTGAACAATCCTTCACCCAGCATCGACTGCAGCGCTTCGGGGTTGGACGGATCGATACCGCGTACTGCTTCTTCAATGCGCGACATGTCGATATGGATGCCCCGAGCATAGGATTCCACGGCACCAATCAACTTGGAGCTTAGCCAAGGGACCCGGTTGAACAATCGTGCGTGTGCGTTCTCCCGCAGAATCACATACAGCAGGACTTCCTGCTCTGGGATTTCAAGGCCATCGCCGAACTTGCTGACATTGGCCGCGATAATGCCTGGAGTGGTTCCTGCCAAAGGCAGGCCGATATCGGTGCCGCCAAGCACATCGGTTGCCAAGCCGCCCAGTGCAGTGCCCAGCTGCATGCCGAACATGCTGGCTCCGAGATTGCGGAACATGCCATCGGAATTGCCGAGCATGCCCTTCATCTCTTCGGGAATCTGATCCTTCATCGCGGTGGTGATTGCGTTAGCTACCGACTCGGCAACAGGCTCGGTGACCTGCTTCCAGGTGGCCAGGGTCTTGTCATACCATCGTTTACGAGTCCATGCCTCGGTAGAGCGGCCGTTCGACTCGAACACCGTAGCGTTGTTCAGCCACAGTTCAGAAAGGTTTGACGCATCGCTGATGGCGTTGTTGCGCGCGTCCGATACCGCCGGATCATCGCTGGCATATGCCTGCAAAGCGGTGTCGGATGCAAGCTTCCAGTTCACCGGACCGGAAGACGCGTTATTGCTCATCATCGCGGACATCATGGCCTGGGCCTGCTGCATCATTTTCTGCATCGCAGCCGGATCGCCTTGAGCACCAAGGGCATCACGAAGCTGCGGCGGGAGGTCATTCGGGTCGAACCCGCCACCGAAGAGCTGACCAAACATTGCAGAAAATGGGTCCTGCTGATTGTTTTCGTCGTCATCGCCGTTAGGGCGGTTATTCGGGGGGTTCTGTGCCATGCCTTTAAAACTACCGCGAGTAGCTGATAGTTCCCATGAATCTGGGCTTCAGTTCGCTTTCGGCACATCGAATACGCCTTGATGCTGATGCTTTTAAACCCAGGGCTTCAGTAGGCTAAGGGTGGGGATGTCTGCAAGGACGGATCCGCGTATTTTTTGACAGTTGGCGGGAGCAGGATCAGTGCACGTACAGGAACCACAAGACTCGACTTTGGAGCCAGGCGATTCCAGCCGTACTCCGCGAGGTTCCAAAACCATGAAACGCACCAGCTCCGGCGTCGTTGCGCTCCTCCTGATCGGCGTCATGATGTTTCTCCCGACGAATTTCATGATCCGGTCGCCTGGCCCAGTGTTTAACACTCTTGGCGAGGACAACGGGCACGATGTGGTCTCCATCAAGGGAGCCCAGTCATACCCTTCGGAGAGCGTCTTGGATCTGTTGACCATTTACGTCCAGGGTGGCGGGCAGAACCGAATCACCATACCTGTCGTACTTGAAGCATTGGTCAATCCGGCCAAGGATCTAGTTCCTGAAGAAACCATCATTTCTCGTGGTGTCTCTTCGGAAGAGAAGAATGAACAAAATGATTTCATGATGACTTCATCGCAGGACTTGGCTGTGGCAGCGGCTTTGGCCGAGCTGGATCAGGGCTTTACCGAGTGGCTTACGGTCGCTGAGTTCTCCACCGGCACGAATGAAAAAGTGCTTGAGCCCAAGGATCGCCTTCTGAAATTCGAAGGAGAGAGGATCACTTCGCTGGAACAGCTGAAGGAAGAACTGAATTCCCGCGGTGCAGAACCAGCAACCTTGACCGTTGGCAGACCGGATAAGCATGGCGTCTACAGCGACGTAGATGTCACTGTGAACACCAAGGAAGCCGAGAATGGCGAACGCCAGTTGGGTGTCTTCCTGAGCAACGAATACGAGTTCCCTATCGATGTGAGCTTCGGGTTGGAAAATGTTGGCGGTCCCAGCGCCGGCATGATGTTTGCCTTGGCGATCATTGACCGCCTGACGGAAGGCTCATTGGCGGGGGACCACCACATCGCGGGTACCGGTGAGATTTCAGCCGATGGCAAGGTCGGTCCAATCGGTGGAATCGCCCAGAAGATGGTGGCGGCTAAGAATGCCGGAGCAACCGTCTTCTTGGCCCCAGCCGACAACTGCGCTGAAGCCATAGGGCGTATTCCTGCCGGACTGGATGTCATCAAGGTTGCAACCCTGTCAGAAGCTCGCCAGGCATTGGAGAAGATCGCCGCAGGTGAAGACCCGGCGACTTTCACGACATGCGAATAGATTTAGCCGGGCATCAAGGGAAGAATGTGATGCAAGGAAACCAGTCTCGTACACAACGCCCGTCCAAGAATTAGGTACACGAGTTCTCTTGTTGGGAACAACGGGAAGAACCCAAAGTAAGGAATAGATAGTGTCTTTCGGATCGGATAGTCCGTTCGGGGGTCCGCCGCGGCCCCAAGAACCACAACGACCTTCCAACCCTTCGGGCAAGAAAGCCTCGCCGCTGACCCTGACCATCTTCGCGGTGGTCATTCTCGTCGCAGTCTTCGTTTTCTTGTCGAATTTCTACGCTGATATCCTCTGGTTCAACCAGCTGGGTTTCTCCGAGGTCTACTGGACTGAGCGGATCTCCAAATTAGTGATCTTCCTGATCGCTTTGGTGCTGATGGCGGTTCCAATGTGGTTCTCGATGCGCAGTGCCTACAAGCACCGCCCTGTCTATGCGCCAAACTCGACCCGACCTGATTCCATGTCGCGCTACCAGGCCCAGCTGGAACCAGTCCGCCGATTCCTGATGGTTGGCATTCCATTGGTGATCGGCATTTTCGCTGCCGTTGCCGTGGCCGGACAGTGGCAGACCATCTTGCTGTTCTTCAACCAGGTCGGTTTCGGTAGCACTGACCCCCAGTTCAACATGGATCTGGGCTTCTTCGTTTTCTCCCTTCCATTCATCGCACTGGTCAACGGCTTCCTGATCTCGGTCGTGCTGCTCAGCGGCGTGGCTGGTCTGCTGACCCACTACCTCTACGGCGGAATCCGCGTTGAAGAGCGTGGCGGCATAACCGTTGGCAAGGCCGCTCGGGTGCACACCGCAGTTGTTGTCGGAGTCTTCTTGATCTTCCAGGCTGTGAACTTCTGGATCGGCCAGTACGAGACCCTCACCGACCAGTCCGGCCGTGTCGCCGGTGCACTGTACAAGGATGTCCACGCTGTCATCCCTGCACAGATGATTCTGGCCATTGTGGCAGTCCTTATCGCCATCACCTTCGTGATTGCGGCAATCAACGGTCGCTGGCGTTTGCCATTGATCGGCACCGCCATGCTGGTAGCAACGATGATCGTTGCCAGCGGCGTCTACCCGTTCCTGATCCAGCAGTACAAGGTGGTCCCTTCCCAAAGGGCGTTGGAGAGCGACTATATTGAGCGCAACATCGAAATGACGCGCTTGGCTTTCGGTCTCGACGATGTCGAAGTTACTGACTACGATGCGAAGATCTCGACTGAGAAGAATGCGCTGGCCGAGGAAACCTCAACCACCGCGAATATCCGCCTGCTGGATCCAAACCTGGTTTCGGCTGCTTTCGCGCAGCTGCAGCAGTTCCGCGGCTACTACACCTTCGCCGAGACCCTTAACGTCGACCGTTACGAGATCGACGGCAAGGTGGAAGATACCGTTATTGCCGCCCGTGAAGTGAACGTGGACCCAACCGACACGTGGGTGAACCAGCACATCAACTACACCCATGGCTACGGCCTGGTGGCTGCCTACGGTAACCGCGTGGCTGCCGGTGGTCGTCCGGACTTCATGCTCGGTGGCATCCCGACCTCTGGTGATTTGATTACCGACGAGGATTACGAGCCGCGGATCTACTTCGGTGAGAATTCTCCGTCCTACTCCATTGTCGGCGGGCCGGATGAGGGATGGACCGACCAGGAACTTGACCGTCCAGGTACCGGTGGCGAGAACCAAGACACCCGCTATACCTTCCAGGGCGATGGCGGTCCGAACGTTGGCAACATGTTCAACCGCTTGGTCTACGCACTGAAGTTCGCCTCCACTGACCTCTTGCTCTCACAGAACGTCAATAGCGAATCGCAGATCCTCTACGATCGTGATCCTCGAGATCGCGTGAGCAAGGTTGCTCCGTACCTGACGTTGGATTCCCAGGCGTACCCTGCCATCATTGATGGCCGCGTGCAGTGGATCATCGATGGCTACACCACCTCCAACGACTTCCCGTATTCGCAGCAGCAGCAATTGGACTCGGCAGTGACCGACTCGCTGACTAATGCGCAGGACCTGTCTTTGACCGGCCGCGTGAACTACCTGCGCAACTCGGTGAAGGCCACCGTCGACGCCTATGACGGAACGGTCAAGCTTTACGCCTGGGACACCGAAGACCCGATCCTGCAGTCCTGGCAGAAGGTCTTCCCTACGGCATTGAACCCGTTGGATGACATGTCGGCTGAGTTGATGGAGCACGTACGTTACCCTGAGGACATGTTCAAGGTGCAGCGCGAAGTGCTAACCACCTACCACGTGGACAACCCGGACGCGTTCTACGAGTCCAACGATGCGTGGGCTGTACCGGATGATCCGACCTCATCCGCCGCTGGCGTGAAGCAGCCGCCATACTTCATGTCCTTGAAGATGCCGACCCAGGATGAAGCGTCGTTCTCGCTGACCTCGACGTTTATCCCTGCTGCCGCGGCCAACGGCCAGCAGCGCAACGTGCTCTTCGGCTTCCTTTCGGCCAACGCCGATGCCGGCTCCGAACCTGGGGCGAAGGCCGAAGACTACGGCAAGCTGCGCCTGCTCGAGCTGCCACGAGATACTGCGGTTCCTGGCCCAGGCCAAGCACAGCAGAACTTCGATACCAACACACGCGTGACCACTGAATTGAACCTGCTGCGTCAGGGTGCTTCGGAGGTCAAGAACGGCAACCTGCTGTCGCTGCCAGTTGGCGGCGGTATCCTCTACGTTCAGCCGGTCTACGTTCAGTCCTCGGGACAGACCAGCTACCCGACCTTGCGTAAGGTCCTGGTTTCCTTCGGCGACAAGGTTGGCTTCGCCGATACCTTGGCTGAAGCACTGGATGAGGTCTTCGGCGGTGAGTCCGGTGCAGTGACTGGTGAGACCGAAGGCGTTACGCCAGAGGATGATCCAAAGGGCGAGAAGGAACCAACCAAGACTGATACCCAGAAGCTCTCCGAAGCTCTGGCTGATGCGAATGAAGCCATCAAGAATGGCCAGGAAGCGCTGGCCAAGAGTGACTTCGGAGCCTACGGCGAATCGCAGAAGCAGTTGGAGGATGCCTTGACCCGCGCGATGGACGCAGATGCGGCCATCAACGGCACCGAGGTTGACGGGGATGTGAAACTGGACGACGGACAAAATCAGGACGCAGCCCAATCGCCAGCACCCCAGGACGGTGCTGAAGGCTAAGCACTAGCACCAGCTGACCGATTTGCTTTCACTCCGCGATGATGCAAGAATTGTCTAGTCATCGCGGGGTGGAGCAGTTCGGTAGCTCGCCGGGCTCATAACCCGGAGGTCGCAAGTTCAAATCTTGCCCCCGCCACGAATGGCAAAATGGAGATTCTAACGGATCTCCATTTTGTGTTAATCTGCAAGTTGCCCGTTGCCGGATCAGTACCCGTGAATTGATGCGGGAACTGCCGTCAACCCATGTACGGGAGGGGGGCGGTCGTCGGCATATGTGTAAGTTGGGGCCGAAGGCTGACGCAGTTCCAGGCCGACCGCAGTGCCCCGGGCGCTGGAAGGCCCGAGAATCTTCCCCTGAGCGGGCTAGGGTGATCGCAGCAGACTCTCAGGCACCTTGTGGCGACGGGCTACCCGCCGGAGTGTGCAATCATGCGGCGGAAGACCCTGGGGTCTTTGAAACCCGGGTAACGCCGGGCCGAGGCATCTGGATATAACCAAAGGATAATTCGGATCAGGTCGGACATTTAGGCGTAGTGCGATTAAGGACACTCTTTTCGATTCGCTATTGAGTTCACCAGTTGGTAATGTTGTATTTACCGACGCGGGGTGGAGCAGTTCGGTAGCTCGCCGGGCTCATAACCCGGAGGTCAGAGGTTCAAATCCTCTCCCCGCCACGAAAGTGGAAACGGAGATCCGGAAGGGTCTCCGTTTTTGGTTTAACCGGACTTCTCAGGCCTGCGCCAATGGGCGACCGCGGCGTTGATTTTATTTCAAGCTCGCCGGATGGGTCTGAAAAGCAATCCCTTCATCCGGGGGAGAACCTGTGCAGAGTTGGGCGGTTGCCCTGCTTCACGAGCCAGGGGTGTCCTGGTGATGCAATGCACTATCCCAGGATTGGCCAAGTCATTCACTGATTGGTAATATTGTATTTACCGACGCGGGGTGGAGCAGTTCGGTAGCTCGCCGGGCTCATAACCCGGAGGTCAGAGGTTCAAATCCTCTCCCCGCCACGAAAGTGGAAACGGAGATCCGGAAGGGTCTCCGTTTTTGGTTTAACCGGATTTCTCAGGACGGCGCCAACGGGTGAGCGTGGCCAAGCGCCAGTAGGCACATGATCGACTTCCCGATGGGGGAGCAACTAATATGTCCGCATCCACTGGGCCGAGGCGGACAGGCAGCGGACCCATGGCGTTGATTTTGTTTCGAGCCCGCCGGATGGTCCTGAAAAGTTTTCCCTTGCCCCTGGGGAGATGCCGTGGGGAGTGGGGCGATTTCCCTGCTTCACGAGCCAGGGGTCTCTTGGTGACGCAATGCACTATCCCAGGATTGGCCAAGTCATTCACTGATTGGTAATGTTGTATTTACCGACGCGGGGTGGAGCAGTTCGGTAGCTCGCCGGGCTCATAACCCGGAGGTCAGAGGTTCAAATCCTCTCCCCGCCACGAAAGTGGAAGCGGAGATCCGGAAGGGTCTCCGCTTTTGGTTTAAGCATTAATGAAGTTGGCTGGCAATGCTTTCGCAATGCCAGCCAATTGAGACAGTTCAGAGAGCAGAAAGTTTAGCTCTCCAAAGCATCGGTTTGTTTGGCCTTCAGAGCGGCCAGACGGGCTTCCACCTCGGTCTGCTCACCCAGATCTTCCAAAGACTCGAACTGGGAGTCCAGGCTTGATGCCTGCAATTCTGCAGCACCGCGAACGCGGGCTTCTTCGCGACGAACCTTTTCTTCGAAGCGACCAATTTCGCTGGACGGATCCATGATGTTCACGGACTTGATGGCTTCATTGACCTGGTTTTGAGCGTGTGCCGACTTGGAACGGGCGACCAGCTCGTCGCGCTTGCTTGCCAGTTCGGTACGCTTTTCCTTCATCATGTTCAAGCCGCTTTTGAGCTTGTCCACGATCTCGCGTTGCGAAGCGATCGTCGGCTCGGCGGTCTTCATCTCGGACTCGGCCTGCATCTGGCGCTGGATGGCGACCTTAGCCAAGTTGTCGAACTTCGAGGCATCATCGGCATTGCCTGCAACACGGAACTCTTCTGCCTTGTTGGATGCTGCCAGAGCCTTGTTGCCCCACTCGGAAGCTGCCTGCTCGTCTTCGCGGAAGTCGTCTTCCAGCATGCGCAAGTTGCCGATGGTCTGGGCAATCGCCTGCTCTGCTTCAGCAATATTGTCGTTGTAGTCGCGCACCATCTGATCCATCATTTTCTGGGGATCTTCAGCTGAGTCGAGCATTGCATTGATATTGGCCTTGGCCAACTGGGAAATGCGTCCGAAGATTGACTGCTTGATCATGGTTGGACCTTTCTGTCCGTCAAGAAAACACTATGAACTTGAAACCTTCTGGTGAAACTGGTCCGGCAAGCTAGAAGTTGCCGCCTCCTCCGCCTCCGAAGTCACCTCCTCCAAAGCCGCCTCCGCCGCCACCGAAGCCACCGAAGCCGCCCCCGCCAAAGAAACCTCCACCGTCGCCGCCATCGGAATGACCGCCATGGCCTCCGCCGCCGAGGATGGTATTGATCAGGATGCCTCCGAGCATCGCGCCACCGATGCCATCAAACATCCCGCCCCCGCGGCCACGGCCGTAGTTCCCGTAACCGCGCGAGTCGCCGAAGCCGTCGAATCCGCTAACGTCGCTTTCGGCCATCTGCGCAGCTTGGTCAGCTAGCTGAATGGCACGCTGTGCGGAACCTACAGCACGCAGCGGATCGCTGCCAGAAAGCGAGCGCGCCTCATCGAAGGTGCGCTGGGCCTCAGCAAGGCGGGTTCGAGCTGAAGAGCGGACGCCGCCGCGACGGGCACGGATGTAATCGTCGGTACCGCTGATGCGCGACGCTGCGGTGTGCAGCAACGAATCCAGTTGTGCACGGGCTGATTGTTCCTGCTGGGCCTGGTTACGCGTACTTGAAAGAGCTTCTGAAAGCGGGCGAACGGACTCATCGAGCTGGGTGATCAAAGCCAGCGGGTTGTATTTGCCGCTGCTCAGTGCTTGCTTGGTATTCGCCAGAGTGCTTTCGACACCGGCCGCGGCGCTGGAAAGGCGGGGATTTGCTCCGTTGCCCACGAAGGCGTTCGCTTGAGCCAGGTCGCGTTCGGCCAGCGCCATTGCGGACTTCAAGTCTTGCTGGGCCTGCCCCAAGGCTTCGCCAGCCTTGTTGATGGCCTTGAGCAGTACATCGGCCTGGTCGTGGGCTTCTTCCGCATTCTGGATCAAGATCGCGGCATTGGATCGGTCAGTGGCCAGTTTCTCTGATGCCTGCTTCAAGGCGGAAGAAGCAAAGGTCAGGCGCTCGGCGGCCTGGTCGGCGTTGTCCTTGATCTGCGATACTGCGCTGGCGTCATATTGGCCGGCAAGGCGTTCCAAGTCTGCCACGCGGGCCGACAGCCTCTGGTTGAGCGGTTCCTGGTTCGCCGATACCTCTGTAATGCGATCCTCGGCATTCTGCTCCAGCTGGCGCAATTGCTTGAACTCGTCGGCATGGGCCTGCAGGGAACTGTTGACCTTCTGGCAACGGTCGATGATTTCATTCAACCATGAACGCTGATCTTGCTCGGTATCGGGGATATCGTCATCCAACTGCTGCTGCAGGCGGAAAGATTCAGTCAGGTGGTTCTTGGCTTGTTCAATATCCTCCACATAGACCTGGACAGCCTGCTTGCCGTATTGTGCTTCGGCGAAGCCCAATTCTTGCTGCGAAGAACGGATCGAGTCATCTGCAGCCACCAGCAATTGGTCTGCCTGCAAACGGAGCTTGTCCAGGGGGACCAGTTGCTGCTGCGGAGCAGGGGCGCCGTACTGTCCTGGGTGTTGGCCTTGGCTCTGGCCGAGCTGCGCGCTCTTCTTCTTGCTGCGCCGTGAAAGGAAAAGGAACCCAACCACAGCAACGGCACCAATGGCCAGTACGACGGTTAGGAAACCACCGCCAGAGGATGAACCATCTGGGCTGCCTCCACCTTCAACGCTGCGCATGCCAGCGATGGCCCCCTCGACTGCACCGGCCCAGTTTTTCTCACTGAGTGCCGGGCTGATTTGGCTGCTGTAGATTTCAGTATCGGCTTTGGCAATCGGACCGCCTTCGGCGCCAGCAAAATATGCTTGGCGGGTCTCGGTTGCCACCACCAGGATGGAGTCAGCGCTGCCCAAACCCTTTTGGTTGGCAACTTCGGCAGCCCATTGATCTGCCTGGTCTGGGTTGGAGAACTCGTCGACGAATATCGCAAACAGGTTTAGTCCGGTATTGCTGCGAAGTTCCTTAATTTCGGATTCCAAACGCGCTTCGTCGGAGCCGAGCACGCCTGAAGAATCGACGACGAAGTCGCCAGGTGGAATCGTTACAGGCGATTCAGCCATCGCAGGTGCCGATAAGCCGAAAGAGGCTACCGTTGCCAATATTGCTCCAGCAATGAGCCGTCGAGCTTTCATACGCATGTCTTGTTCCCCACCTGAAATGCATCAGTCAATCTAAAATCGGGAGAATCCCGATCTGGTGATCCCCGAGATTGGGTTCACACTTATGATTGATTCTATTTGCCCTAATGAACAACGTCTACGACATTCAGCTGGCAGAATAGTTAACTCACAGCCGGTGCTCAGACACCACAATTCGATGCCACAGACCAGAGTTGGATAATAGAACTCAAGAGATTCGACAGTTCGAAAGAGGCAAGCCATGAGCCAGACACCGAATGAGCCACGTGGGAACGATGCGGGCGATTCAGCAGAGCCAGATTCAGCAGAGCCAATTAACGACACCAATAACGACCCAATTGCTTCGGCCGAACCTACGGTGCGCTACCCGCGAGTGAATCAGGCTCCAAGCGCCAGCGAGAATCCAACCAGCGTTTACCCCGCGCCGTCCGTTGACAGAACGCAGAACGCGGCCCACTCCCACGGACAGAATTCCGACGCCCAGCAAGTCCAGAGCGGCTCTCCCTACGGTTCCCCTTACGGCCTTCCGTCCAACGAGCCTGCGAATTACCCGATCCCGCCCGAGAAGCCTTCCAAGGACAAGAAGTCCTTCTCTGGCAGCACGCTCATCGCCGGAATGGTTGCCGCGGCCTTGGTAGGTGGCGTCACTGCCGCTGGCACGACCTACCTGATGAATGACGACGCGGGGTCTTCCTCGGTGAGCAGTTCGCCGCGTGAGGGCGTGGTGATCAACAACCCGGACAAGGTCACCGAAGTCACCGCGGCTGCCGCCAAGGCAAGCCCCAGCGTGGTGACCATCGAGGTTTCCGGCAACGGTTCGGGCGGTTCCGGATCGGGCATCGTCATGGACGACAAGGGCAATATTCTGACCAACACCCACGTGGTTACCCTGGGTGGCGAAGTTGCCAATCCCAAAATTTCGGTCCAGATGAACGACGGTTCAGTGCATAGTGCCACCGTGGTAGGCACAGATCCTCTATCGGACCTGGCAGTCATCAATATCCAGGCCGACGGCCTGGTGCCTGCCACCGTGGGTTCCTCGGCCGAGCTGAATGTCGGGGATACCGCTGTCGCTATCGGCGCGCCGCTGGGTCTAAGCGGCACCGTCACCGACGGCATCATTTCCACCTTGAACCGCACCATCTCCATCGCTTCTTCGGCCGTTCCGAAGGAAAGTGACCAGAGCGAGGGCGGGGATGGCAACCAATTCAACTTCCAGTTCCCGGGACAGGAACAAGAGCAGCAGCGTTCAAGCGGTTCGATCTACGTAAACGTCATCCAGACTGACGCGGCGATCAACCACGGCAACTCCGGCGGCGCATTGGTCAACGCCAATGGTGAAATCATCGGTGTCAACGTTGCTATTGCCTCGGCAGGTAACAGTGAAGAAGGCGGATCGATTGGCGTGGGCTTCGCTATCCCTATCGACTACGCAAAGCGTGTTGCCCAGGAACTGATCGATAACGGCGTGGCTACCCACGGCCTGCTCGGAGCCACGGTGACCCCGCAGGGCGCAGCTGGATCCAACCAGCAGAACGCTTCGGCGTTCTCGGTGGGTGCCCGCGTTGTTGAAATTAGCCCTGACTCGGCAGCTGATAAGGCCGGCCTGAAGTCCGGTGACGTGATCACCGGCGTCAACGGCCGTGCAGTCCAGGACTCGCAGACCGTGACCGCGGCCATCCGAGAGATTCCCGCCGGGGGAGAAGTGGAAATCAGCTACCTTCGCAATGGCAAGGAACAGACCGCAACAGCAACTGTCGGAGCGCTGTCAAATAACTAAACAAATCGTCATGATGACGCTGTGAAACAAGTGTCGCGGGCTGGTGATCGACTAGCCCGCGTCACTTGTTGATCTGAGAGCGATAAACACCCAGTGAACTGCATTGTGTCGATACGATAGACACTGAAGGAATTAGCCTGCCCCGGTGCCCCGCACCGGTGCGGGCATCGAAGCTCGTAGGAAGGCGCGAATGAGCGAGGAAAGCACCACTCCACTGAAAATAGTGGTCCTGGTCAAACACGTCCCAGATGTTCAATTTGACCGTCATATCGATTCGGGAACGCTGCGCCTTGACCGTGCAGAATCAGTACTCTCCGAACTTGACGAATACGCCGTGGAAGCTGCTGTTTCCATCGTGGAAGCCAACGGCGGATTCACCGCCGGGCATGAAGTCATCGCCGCGACCATGGGCGGCAAGGGATCGGGCAACTCCGTCAAGAAGGCCCTGCAGATGGGTGCCAGCTCAGGGCTGCATCTGAACGATGACGCCTTGGCCGGTTCCGACACCGTCGCCACGTCGAAAGCGCTTGCGGCGCTGGTTGAGCATGCCGGCAACGTGGACCTGGTTATTACCGGGATGTCCTCGACCGACGCTGAAACCTCGGTCGTTCCAGCCCAGCTCGCAGAACGGCTGGGCTTTGCGCAGCTGACTCACGCGCTGGCCGTTGAGTTCGATGCCGCACAGCGTGAACTGGCCATTAAGCGTGATCACCTGGACCGCACTTTGACCCTGAAGGCGAACCTGCCGGCAGTGCTCTCGGTCACCGACCAGGCCAACGAGCCGCGCTACCCGAATTTCAAGGCCATCATGGCTGCCAAGAAGAAGACTGTCACCGAGCTGGACCTGGCCGCTATCGGCCTGGATGCAGCCGCGGTCGGCGTCCTCGGCTCGAACACCGAAGTTATCGCAGCTGAAGCCCGCCCTGCGCGCGAAGCCGGAACGGTCATCAACGACAGCGGCCAGGCAGGTATCGCCTTGGTTGATTTCTTGGCCGAACAGAAGCTGATCTAAGGAATATTGAACATGCCTTCAGCACTAGTATTTTTCACTGAGCTTTCCGCGGCTCCCTCCAAAGCCCAGCGCGAACTGCTGACCCTGGTCTCTGGTTTCGAGAACCCGGCCGTGGCCGTTGCCAACCAAGTCAGCGACGAAGCCCAGCAGGTTCTCGCTTCCTATGGCGTGGTGAAGCTATTCACCGCCTCCGGCGATGCCCCAGTTTTCGGCCAGCACGAAATTTCTGTGCTTGACGCAGCCGTGCAGGCTACTGCCGCCGAATTGGTCTTGCTTGCTAATGACAATTTCAGCCGTGAGCTCGGTGCCCGTTTGGCTGTGCGCCGCAACGGTGCGATTATCACCGACGTCATTGGCATCAGCGGGGATCTTGTAGCTACCAAGGATGAACTGGCAGGAAGCTACAGCGTTCAGGCCAGGGCAACCAACGGCACCCTGTTTGCCACCTTGAAGCCGAACAGCATCGAAGACGCGCCAGCGGCCTCCAGCACCGCCTTGGCAGTTGAGGAATTGGCTTTGGAGAACTCCAACGATGCCAAGGTCCGGATTGCTGCGACGGAGGCGAAAGTCGCAAGTGATCGACCTGCCCTGACCGAAGCGCGCGTCGTGGTTGCTGGTGGTCGTGGTGTCAACGGAGACTTCGGCCCGGTTGAAGACCTTGCCGATGCCCTGGGAGCTGCCGTGGGCGCTTCTCGTGCAGCTACCGATGCCGGCTGGATCTCGCACGATGCGCAGATCGGCCAGACCGGTGCCACCGTCGCACCGCAGCTGTACATCTCTGCCGGCATCTCGGGAGCGATACAGCAGAAGGCCGGAATGCAGACCAGCAAGTTCATCATCGCGATCAACAAGGATGTCGACGCCCCGGTGTTCGAGATCGCAGACCTGGGTATCGTTGGTGACCTGGCCAAGGTCCTGCCGCAGGCCGCCAAAGAGATTCGACGTCGCAAGGCATGATCGATACAGCGCAATTCATTGGTGCAGGCGCCCAACGGGTCCTGGCCTTCGGCGCCCATCCCGATGATCTGGACTTTGGGGCAGCCGGGACGGTAGCGGCCCTGACCGCGGCGGGGGCAGAGGTTCAGTATTGCATCATGACTGACGGCGACGCCGGCGGTTTTGATGACCGGGATCCTGAGGAAACGGCTAAGCTGCGCCACGAAGAGCAGAAACAGGCCGCCGCCAAGGTGGGTGTGAAAACGGTCCACTTCCTTGGCGAACGCGATGGCTTCCTGGAAGCCAACCACGATGTCATGCGCAAGGTGGTCCGGCTGATGCGCCAGGTGAAGCCAACCATCGTGATTGCAATGCACCCGGAGCGCAAGTGGGATCGGATACAGGCCTCGCACCCAGACCATCTGGCCTGCGGTGAAGCGGTCACCCGTGCGATCTACCCGGCGGTGGAGAATCCGTTCTCCTACCCGGAGCTGCTGCATGGCGAAGGACTGGAAGCCTACAAGGTGCCTTGGCTCTGGTTGTGCGGGGCTCCGCAGGAACGCGAGAACGCCTATGTGGACATCACCGAATTCTTCGAGAAGAAGATGGACGCCTTGCGTTCGCACTTCACCCAGCACCCGGATGTTGCCGCCATGGAAAACTACGTTTTGCAGCAGTGCGAGGAAAACGCCGAGCGTGGCCAGCTGGGAAAGGGCAAGCTTGCCGAAGCATTCCACGCAGTTGCCGTGAACGCCCGCGACACGATAGCCGGGTTCTGAGTATCCAGGCAAAGCAGACCGGAAAAAGTTCGGGGCGAAGATCAAGAATTGATCTTCGCCCCGAACTTTTTGGCTGGCCAGAGGTGAGCTGCTAGCTCTCGTCTTCCGTTGCCTTGTCTTGAGCCAGTGGCAGGTCGACCGATGCTTCAGCATCTTCAGATGGAGCGTCAGGGATCTTGGATCCCTCAATGGTGATGTGGAGGGCAATCACATCTTCAGCTGGAGACAGCCCAGCCGCGGCATCTTCACCGGTGCTGGAAACGATCACGGAGACGCTGCCGGACTCATGCACGGCCCATGCAACGTACTGTTCCGAACCGTCCAGGGCAGGCAGCTCGGAGAGCTCGACACCCACAGCGCTTTCGGACTTCGACGAGCTGAGCACCGCTTGGCCGCCGCTCTTCAATTCGACGGTCTCGGTGACTGCATCATCGGCCTTGGATGCTTTGGACGCCTTGGTGCCTCCATTGAGCAGGGAGAAAATGACCACCGCTAGGACAACGATGATGGCAAGTCCCGTGACAGCGAAGATCCAGCGCTTAGGCTTTTTCTTGGCTGCACGTGAACTGCTGGCCACTTGGCTCACCAGATCTAGACCCAGGTTCTCGTCCTGGGGCTCGTCGCGGTGCTGAGAATAGCTACCGTTCATTGTCTTGGATTCTCCCGAAATGTAGTCGGCACAGTTCAATACCCGAAAACTGCGGGTACAGACTCGAGCCTACTTTATAAAGATTAGGTAAAGCTGTATGCGTGGCGCGGGCTGGCTGGTACTTTATGCGCCAGCGAAGCCGTGCTGGCGCCAAGCTTCGAATGCTACCACCGAAGCGGTATTGGCCAGATTCATCGATCGGCGGCCTGGAAGCATCGGCAAGCGGACCAGGTCGTTGATGCGCGGATGCTTCTTGTCTTCTGCGCTCAAGCCAACCGATTCACGGCCGAAGAGCAGGATGTCGCTGGCCTCGTAGCTGATATCCGAATAGACAGTAGTTCCTTCGGATGTGAAGGCAAAGACCCGGCCTTCTCCCAGTGCTTCAAAGGCTGCGTCAAGATTTTCATGCACCGTGACGTAAGCCAGATCGTGGTAGTCCAATCCTGCGCGACGCAGGTTGGCATCCTCGAAGTTGAAGCCTAATGGCTTGACCAAATGCAGTTCTGCGCCGGTGATGGCGGCTAGTCGGATAGCGTTGCCGGAATTACCCGGGATCTCTGGGGCATTGAAAACGATACGAAACACTCAACCAGTTTAAGCTCTCACCAACAAGAAATAGGCCATTGACCTTAGTACATCGCTTCACGTAACTGCGCCAGGGCTAGGCGATCGACGACATTCGGCGATGGGCCAGAGCCCAAGAAGAGTTTCAACTCGCGAATCAATCCCGCTGCATTGAGCACATTCGGAGTCGATGCAAGTGTTGGATCGGCATTGCGCCGGTACTCAATGACCGGTTCGTGGTGATTGCCGTTGGCAGAAAGCACCAAGGTGAACGCAACTACGTTCATCTGCATGAATTGCCGTTGCAAACCGGAGATGGAGAACTGCGGAGGCTGCGTCAGTTTATTGCCGTGGCGCAAGACATTGCCATCGAATGAATAGTAGCCATCGGGCAGAGTCATCGTATTGATCACCGCCATGCGGTAACCGGCAATCAGCACATGATCGTAGTGCCCCGACGCGGGCGAACGCAGGCCGTTGACCAAACGGGCAGCTGGCAAGATATTCAGGACGTTCTTGGAAAGCAGGTTGATGGTCTGCGCCTCGCGGATCAGCCGTGCACGGTTGGAGAACAGACCGCGTTTTCGGGGTTCTCCATGAACGCGCTGCTCACAGACTTTTCTGTCCAGCAATGTAGGAGACGTATCCGAGAACGGTGGAACATATTCGGTGGGCAACTGCGCCTTGGGCTGCTGAGGGCTCTTGCGCAGGCGCTCGTCAAAAGGACGGGCGCTGAACCCGGCGCGTGGAGCGTTGCCCGGAGACTGGAAGGTCTGCTCATAACCCAGCGGAGACGCCATCTCGCTGAGCTGCTGGAAAGCGCGCTGTACTTCTTTGAACTTTTCTTCGCTGCCACCGAGATCGGGATGGGTCGCGCGAGCGGCCCTTCGGTAAGCGACCTTGATATCTTCCATGCTCGCAGTAGGCGCGACACCAAGAATTTCGTATGGGCTTGGTGTACTCATTGAACGGAGGAATCCTCTCGGTGAAAAAGACCGGATGGCCAGTGTTCCCCAGTTTAGCGAATCCAACCCAGCAAATTCTTTGTAGAAGCGTCAAGTTGCTGGGTAATCTCTATGGTCATGAGCTCGTTTGGTCGCACCGCAGAAATCCGCGTCATCTTCCACCCCGCCTCAGGCCGAGGCCGGGGGATGCGCCTTGCCCAGCAGCTTGCCTACGCGCTTGGCAAGCTCGGGCTGGAACATGGGCTAGTTGATACTTCAAGGACGAGCGTGGAACTGGTGGGGGACCAGCTCAGAGCTTCGCGGGCGATCGTCATCATTGGCGGTGATGGGCTGATCCACCACTGCATCCAGCACGTTGCGGGAACTTCGATTCCCATCGGTGTCATCCCCGCAGGCAGCGGCAATGACTTCTGGCGCATGACAGGGGACGCGAATGCAGAAGAATCCTTGGCCAAGGTGATTGCGTTTTGCAAGCAGCCGGGAGCAACTATGCCCATTGACGTGCTGGAGCTGCGGTTTGACCAGGCCGGCAGAACACCGCGCTATGCACTGGGTGCCGTGTCCTGGGGATTTGAAGCCACCGTCAACGCGAAAGCCAACGCGTTGCCGCGGCAGCTGGGAGCACTGCGGTATATCGCCGGTTTGATCCTGTGCCTTCCCCAGCTGCGCGGATGCCCCAGTGAGGTGAGGGCCGACGGGCTGCGATTCAGCGGAAGCGTCCTGGCCGCCAGCGTCGCGAATATCAAGTCCCTTGGTGGCGGCATCAAGCTCTTCCCGCATGCTGATTTCACCGACGGTACCGCGGAATTGGCTATCGTACGCGGACCAAATATTCTGCGTGTCCTTCCGTATCTGGCAAGGATCCTCACCGGAGCGCCGCATCCATGGAAGGTCAGCGCAAACCTCACGCGGGCCCGCATCGAGACATCCCGGGACAGCTATGCTGACGGGGAATGCATGGGGGCCGGGTCCTTTGAGCTAGCTGTTATTCCCGCGGGGATCCAGCTGATTTCCTAAGTCGATAGTCGCAGAAGAGCATGCTGTCCTCTTCAAACAAGGAATGCAGCTCGAAGGCGTGGAACCCCTGCCGATCGTGAACCGCTATTCTCATGCCATCACCTGCCACAAGGACAGGGGAGTAGCTGATGCAAACCGAATCCACTGCGCCAGCCGAGGCGAACTGCCCAAAAACGTGAGGACCGCCTTCAGCGTGGATGAAGCCGTATCCCTTGGAATGCAGATATGCGATGATTTCGGTCGGATCACACCCGCCCTCGGTTTCGGAAACCTGCACGAGAGTGGCATTGGGTCCAAAGGACCGACGCTGTTCGTCGGTGACCTGAACGCTGGTGAAAAGCAGAACCGGAACCGGGGATTGGGCAAACACCGGGGCCGTTGGCTCCAGATGCAATCCTCGTGAAATGAGCGCCAGCACGGGCTGTGGCGGCAGGCCATGTTCGATACGCCACGCCATGTCCTCCGCGGACAGGAGCTGGCCTTCGTAGCCCTCGGCACGAACCGTTCCAGCACCCACCATGATCACGTCGGCAAGCCGGCGCAAGAGTGCGAAAACCCTCTGATCGCCTGGAGAGCCCAATGCTTTGGAGAGCCCATCAACCTGGGCACTTCCGTCAATGCTGCTGACGAAGTTGAAACGCACGAATGGGCGATGCTCGCTGGAATAGCGCTCAAGCAGGAACTGGTCATCAACCTGATCTGCTGGTTGGGGAAGCAGGGCACGCATCTGGGAAACTCCTTACTTGCTGACTTCGGGTTCTGGGTGAGCAGGAGGATTGATATCCCCCATGTTGTGTATCTGGTAGGCAGGCTCCCGCCACCCTTGTGCTGCTTCGAGCAGGCGTACTGTCTGCACCGATTCAGGAATATTGTGCATCCGCAATATGCGGGCACCGTTCATGGCACAGATCGTTGCTGCCACCATAGAACCAACCATGCGCTCAGCCTTCGGCAAGTTCAAGGTTTCACCGATGAAGTCCTTGTTCGAGACCGCTGCCAAGGCCGGATAGCCCAAATCAGCAAAGGCCTGGAACCCAGCGGTCAAATCCAGAGTGTGGCGGGTGTTCTTGTTCAGATCGTGCCCCGGATCAACAATGATCTTTGCCGGAGAAACACCAGCGTCCAACGCAATCTGGATTTTCTCCAGCAGATATTCGCGGATCTCGGCCACCACATCGTCGTAGCTAGGGCGCGGGTAAACGGTGCGGGGCTTGGCTAGCGAATGGGTGATCACCACATGCACGTTGTTCTTGGCTACCACCCGGGCCAAACCGGGATAGGAAAAGCCTGTGGTGTCATTGATGACATCAGCGCCGGCTTCAATGGCAGCCTGCGCCACCTGTGGATGGAAAGTGTCTGCAGAAATAATCACCGAACTGCGGCTACGCACTTGACGGATAACCGGCACAATTCGCTCTGCTTCCTCCTGCCACGGGAGCTCCGGGCCCGGAGAGAAGGGGACTCCGCCGATATCCACCCAATCAGCACCTGCCTCGACCGCACGCATGGCAGCGGCCACAGCATCATCCAAGCCAAAGGTCGACCCGGCATCGTAGAAAGAATCCGGGGTGCGGTTGATCACGGCCATCACCGCGATCCGCTGTGAGAAATCCAGGGAGCGCTGGGAGAAATCATGGACTGGAACCAAGAAATCAGGCTTGAACATGCAGGAAGGCTCCCTTAGCTGGAATCGACACGTCATCAGTTGTTCCTCTATTCATACCACCGACCACGGTTCGGAGGAGGAATCCGCCCGTTGCTCTCGCTAGGCTTGGACCATGCAGTTTTCACACCTCTCCGCAGCCCACGGGCAATGGATCGCCGCAGCTTGTGCATCAGCCGACCCCAGCACGGTAGTAGCCCAGATCCCGCATGGCTACGAACGCTACGTCCGCATCCTTCACCCAGCACTGGATGAAGATGACCAGTTGGTGCGCTGGGAGACGGTGGCACAGAGCCGCAAGCACATCATCACCGCCGCGGATCTTTTTGAAACCGTGGCCGGACTGGACGCGCAAGGCAATCCTGCGACCGAAGACGCCTGGGTAGATACCGACCTGCCGCTGGACCAGCTCCCGGAATCGCAATGGCAAGCACTAGCCGCCGAAATGGTCCGGGTTTCTGCCAAAGACCAGAAGTTCGTGGTGGGCTTGTGGGCCGGTTATGCATTTATCGAGGGCGGAGAACGCATACAGATTGAGCGCGAGCCGGATCCTGCATTGAGCGATGACGAGAACCAGCGGGTGTACGAGTTGGCGCTCGCCGAGGCGCAGAAACCTGCCTTTGGCCCCGAGATCATCCAGGCAGAACCGTTCGACCTGGGTGGCGGATACCGGAACTACCACCTGTTCGAAGCGGACGCGGAGTTCCTGGCGCAGCCCGAATGGGCGAGAACTGCCGACGGCGCCCAACGCCAGCGCCCGGCGCTGGCGTTTGCGGCGGACCATTCCTGGATGCTGTCGACTGAACCGTTTGATGATTGCACCATCCTGGGTGGTCCTGCTTCATTGATTGAGGCGGTCTTGAACAATCCGGCGCTGGAGGCCATTGAGGTTGGCCAATTCACACGGATCGGCCATTCAAACTAGGGCGCCCCACCCCGTACCATTGAAGTGTTATGAAAACTTCCGCCGTATACCTGGATCACGCGGCAACCACCGATCTGAATCCAGCAGCTCTGGCTGCCATCACCGAACAGTATTCCCGCACCGGAAACCCGTCTTCTTTGCATGGGGCCGGACGTCGCGCCAACCGTGCGGTGGATGATGCCCGCCAAGCTATCGCCATGGCCGCCGGGGCGCACTCCAGCGAATTGATCTTCACATCTGGTGGGACTGAATCGGATAACTTGGCGCTGAAGGGACTGTTCTGGAACCGCGTGGCGGCCAATGAACAGGCGCGGGCCATCGTGCTCACCGGCATTGAGCACCACGCGGTCCTGGATACGGCTACCTGGCTGCAGGACCATGAGAATGCCACCTTGCTGTGGCTCGCCGTGGATGAAGACGGTGTCGTTGATCTGCAGGCGGCCGAAAAGCTATTTGAAGAGCAGCACGAGCAGATCGCTTTGGCCACCTTGATGTGGGCCAACAATGAAGTCGGCACCGTTCAGCCGATCCGTGAATTTGCTGCCCTAGCTGGCAAGTACGGGGTCCCGGTGCATTCGGATGCGGTGCAGGCCTTTGGTGCGCTCGCGGTCGACTTCGGCTCCTCGAATCTGGCCACCATGGCGATTAGCGCGCATAAGATCGGTGGCCCGGTAGGCATCGGCGGGCTACTGGTTCGCCGCGATATTGTGCTCACCCCGGTCCAGCACGGCGGTGGACACGAACGCAAGCTGCGATCGGGAACTTTGAATGCTGCCCACGCGGCCGGCTTTGCCGCCGCGGCTACCGCGGTGCGTTCTGGATTGCGGCAGGAAGCTGCGCGGCTGAGCGAACTGCGTGAATATGCGATTGAGAAGATCACCGGCTTGATTCCGGAAGCGGTGCTGAACGGACCACGGGATCAGGGCAATGAGGGCCAGCGCCTCCCGGGCAATCTGCACTTCACCTTCCCGGAATGCGAGGGGGACTCCTTGCTATTCGGCTTGGACATGGTTGGCATCGCATCATCCACCGGTTCGGCGTGCACCGCTGGTGTTCCGCAGCCTTCGCATGTTTTGCTGGCTATGGGACGCGATGCGCGCACCTCGCGCAGTGTGCAACGCTTCACATTGGGGCATACATCCACACGCGCCGACGTTGACGCATTATTAGAGGCTTTGCCCCAAGCGTATGCTCAGGCAAAGAAGGCTGGCATGGCAGCCGATGAAAGCAGCATCCACACGGCAGGAACAGGTTTTACACGATGAAAGTACTAGCAGCGATGTCCGGAGGCGTGGACTCGGCGGTAGCCGCGGCCCGCGCAGTTGAAGCCGGCCATGATGTGGTCGGCGTGCACCTGGCCCTGTCTCGCATGCCGGGGACCCTTCGCACCGGTTCGCGCGGTTGCTGCACCTTGGAAGACTCCAATGATGCATGGCGTGCCTGCGACAAGCTGGGCATCCCATACTACGTCTGGGACTTCTCGGACCGCTTCGCAGAAGACGTGGTGCAGGACTTCGTGGATGAATACGAAGCTGGCCGCACCCCGAATCCCTGCATGCGATGCAATGAGAAGATCAAGTTCGCTGCCTTGCTGGAAAAGGCATTGGCCCTGGGCTTCGACGCGGTATGCACCGGGCACTACGCCAAGGTGCTGCGCGATTCCGAGGGCAACCCGGAGCTGCACCGAGCCGCAGACTGGGCCAAGGACCAGTCCTACGTTTTGGGCGTGCTGACCCACGAACAGCTGGAACACTGCATGTTCCCGCTAGCCGAGACTCCCTCCAAGGCGGAAGTTCGCGCCGAAGCCGCAGCGCGCGGACTGACCGTGGCGAACAAGCCAGATAGCTATGACATCTGCTTCATTCCCGATGGCGATACCCGCGGTTGGCTGGCTGAACGCATCGAGATGAAACCAGGCGAGATCGTTGACCACGAGGGCAACCAGCTCGGTGAGCACGAAGGCGCCCAAGCCTTCACGGTTGGCCAGCGCAAGGGTCTTCGACTGGGTCGCCCGGCCGCCGACGGCAAGCCGCGCTTCGTCTTGGAAATCCGTCCGAAGGACAACAAGGTCATCGTCGGTCCAGAGGCCCTGCTGGCTGTGGACCAGCTGCGCGGCATCCGCATTTCCTGGGCTGGCCTGCCGATCGCTGAAGTTTTCAGCGGAGACAAGTTCGACTGCATGGTGCAGGTGCGCGCGCACGGCGATCCGGTCCCCGCGGTAGCTCACATGGAGCGCTCGGAAGAAGGCCGCGACGAGTTGGTTGTCAACCTTCCCGAAGGCATGCGTGGAGTCGCGCCGGGGCAGACCATGGTCGTCTACCAGGACAGCCGCGTGCTGGGCCAAGCGACCATCGATTCTGCTCGTTCCAGCGAATGGGACTCCAGCATGGTCAATTAATTAGCCATCCAAAAACCCTTGGTCCAGTTCAAGATAATGAACTGGACCAAGGGTTTCTTCGCGTCGTGATCCAAGTTAGACGAACGGCTGGTTGCAACGGACCTCGGCCGCCATCCGTTTCGGCCATGGGCGTCCGGCACGTATTCGCCCGGCATTGCCGGCGATTACCGGTGGTGTGTGGGATTCGGCCTGTCTTCAAGGGCCGCTTGGGGCTTGCTGGCTCACTGCATTGGTTCGACCCTCTTGGTCTCGCTATTGAAGTGGGCTGCCGACCCTGTTGCGCCACCGGATGTCCTGGCTTCCAATGCGCTCGCTGCGGTCTTCTCGAGAATGCTCACCAGCGATAGCTGGGCGGATAGGGGTGCATCGGCCAGAACAACGGATCATTCCAGTCGGCAGAACCAATTCGTACCAATCCGGAGGGCCTCAACGAGCTAGATGCCCGAGGGGCTCGGGTGGCAGTACTCAAGGCCTTCGCAAGCTCCGGCCGACGGCCGGTGCGTGGACCCTGCACTCGACGATGCTGGACTCTGTCTGGTTGCCCGCTGCTTGCATTCCCGCGGTGGAAATGACGCACAGGGGGATGAACCGAGTGAAGAGCACGAGCTTGCGCGACAGCGAAGGGTGCCGGACCAATATCGGTCCGGCACCCTTCGCCATTGTGTTGTCGTCAGCTTCTAGCCTTCGTCGACGATGCCGAACATATGAGCTGAAATATCTTGGTACTCCACGCGGGTCTTGCCCTTTTCCAGCTTCGGAAGCTGTGCAGGGGAGTGGGTGTGGCAGTGCACGAAATCGAAGGCAGGCCACCACTTCTTGGGACGTTCGTACTCGCTGAAGCCGCAGACTTCGCAGACCAGATGAATCCACACAGGGCGTTTGCCGGTACGGTTGGCGCGCGACTGCTCCAACCAAGCTGGTGGATTGGTGTTCAGCTCACGGAATTCAGCCTCGCTCATTTTGGAAGGAATGCCGTGGCGCTTGGCCATTTCTACTGGGATATCCAACGCGATTGCCGCGTCTCTACGAGTCATCATTGACATCTAGCTTATGCCATCTAGCCAAAAGGCCGGAAGGAATCCCCGCGCATCTCACCGTTGAGCAAGGAGCGGTATGGGCTGAAGCACAAAAAGCGGGCGTCGAGACCGCGCTTTTGCCAATTTCCGCCGGCCCCATTCGTATTTTGTGCCTTGCATCACTTAGGATATGTGAAGCATGTGCTAATCATCACAGCCCATGCATGTACCTAGACGAAGGATGACTCATGGCTCGCAAGAAGAACGGGCTGCGACTCGCAGCAGCCGTTGTGGGTATCTCTGCCCTGGCACTGACCGGCTGCACCCAAGCCGCAGACAGCGGCAATGAAGAGGGCGGCAATGGCGAAGCCAGCGCCCCAATCACCCTGGGCACCACCGACAAAGTGACCTCCCTGGACCCTGCCGGATCTTACGACAACGGTTCGTTCATGGTCATGAACCAGATTTACCCGTTCCTGCTCAATTCCGAGCCGGGCAGCCCGGACCCATCGATGAGCCTTGCCGAGTCCGCGGAGTTCACTACCCCGACTGAATACACGGTCAAGCTGAAGCCGGGCTTGAAGTGGGCCAACGGCCACGATCTTGACTCCAAGGACGTCAAGTTCACCTTCGACCGCCAGCTGAAGATCGCGGACCCTAACGGCCCATCCTCGTTGCTGGGCAACGTTGAATCCATCGAGGCTCCTGACGCCACCACGGTGGTCTTCAAGCTGAAGGTCGGCAATGACCAGACCTTCCCGCAGGTGCTGACCTCCCCGGTCGGCCCGATCGTCGATGATGAAGTGTTCTCTGCAGACGCAGTCATGGACGACCAGAAGATCGTTGAGGCCAAGGCCTTCGGCGGCCAGTACGTCATTGATTCGTACAACAAGAACAACCTGATCTCCTTCAGTGCCAACGAGTCCTACCAGGGCGTTCTGGGCCCTGCAGCCAACGACAAGGCAGCGATCAAGTACTACGCGGACGCCAATAACCTGAAGCTCGAAGTCCAAGAAGGCAAGATTGACGTCGCATGGCGTTCGCTGACCCCAACCGACATCGAAGACCTGGGCAAGGATGAGAATCTTGCGGTTCACAAGGGACCGGGTGGCGAGCTGCGCTACATCGTCTTCAACTTCGATTCCATGCCATACGGTGCCAAGACCGATGATGCTGATGAAGCGAAGTCACTGGCCGTACGCCAGGCAGCGGCGCACCTTGTGGACCGCGAGGCAATCGCGAAGAACGTCTACAAGGACACCTACACCCCGGCTTACTCGTACGTGCCGCAAGGCTTCACCGGCGCCACCGAGCCGCTGAAGGACATGTACGGCACCGACGGCAAGCCGGATGCTGCCAAGGCCAAGAAGGTTCTGGAAGATGCCGGAGCGAAGACCCCGGTCAAGCTCGCGCTGCAGTACAACCCGGATCACTACGGCCCGAACTCCGGTGACGAATACGCACTGGTTGAAAAGCAGCTTGAAGCCGATGGCCTGTTCGAAGTGGATTTGAAGTCCACCGAATGGGTGACCTACCAGAAGCAGCGCGTCACGGATTACCCGGCCTACCAGCTGGGCTGGTTCCCGGACTACTCGGATGCCGACAACTACCTCTCGCCGTTCTTTGCCAAGGAGAACTTCCTTTCGAACAACTACGACAACCCCGAGGTTGACAAGCTGATCTCCGATCAGCGAGGAATGGTCGACGCTGCGGAGCGCACCAAGGCCATCGAAGAACTGCAGACGATGGTGGCTGAGGACTTGTCCACGCTTCCACTGCTGCAGGGTGCCCAGGTGGCCATTGCAGGCAAGGACGTCAAGGACGTTGACAAGACCTTGGACGCATCGTTCAAGTTCCGTCTCGGTGTGCTGAGCAAGTAATTCGGCTCTCGCCTCGCAGACACCAAACCTGAGGGGATCTGCCACGCGCCAACCCTTGGCGCGCGCGGTGGATCCCCTTGGCATGCGCCGTCATTGACCGCTCAAGGCGGCGCATTGCCACGCATCCTGAACCATAAGGACAGACGATGACTATCACGTCGCCACCGGGCCAAGAAGCAAGCCCGCTAGCAACACCCAAACCAGCAAAGCAAAAAGGCGGAGGATTCCTCCGCTACTTGATTACCCGATTCTTGCTGATCATTCCCACTGTCTTCATCCTCATCACAGTGGTGTTCTTCCTGATGCGCGTGACCGGCGACCCGATCACCGCAGCCTTGGGCGGACGGCTCACCCCGGACCAGCTGGCCCAGCGCATCCATGAAGCCGGATACGACCGGCCGATCCTGATCCAGTACTTCGAGTACCTGGGCCAGATCTTCACCGGCGATCTGGGCCGCACCATGAGCGATAACCGGGCGGTCACCGAGGTGCTGGCCACCTACGGCGCAGCAACTTTGGAACTGGCCATCAACGCGGTCCTTGTCGCACTGCTGGTCGGCATCCCGCTGGGCCTGGTTGCCGCGAAGTTCCGCGACCGCTACCCGGATGCCGTCCTGCGCATCCTTGCAATCCTCTCCTACGCCACCCCGGTGTTCTTCGCCGGCTTGCTGCTCAAGCTGGTCTTCGGCGTATGGCTAGGCTGGCTGCCGATCAGCGGCCGTGCCGACTGGCAGACCGAGCTTGAACTGACCGGCCTGCAGAGCCCATCGGGCATTTACTGGCTCGATGCGCTGCGCAGCGGCAATAGCGCTGCCTTCTGGAATGTCACCGAGCATGCGATCCTGCCAGCCCTGGCACTGGGCCTGCTCACCGGCGGCGTGTTCCTGCGCCTGGTGCGCACCAACGCAATTGGCACGCTGGGCCGCGAATACGTGGAAGCCGGCCGTTCGCGCGGCGTCAGCGAATTCCGCCTCACCACCAAGCACGCCTACCGTCCGGCGCTGATTCCGATTATCACTGTCATGGGCCTGCAGATTGCCATGCTGCTCGGTGGAGCAGTGCTGACCGAGACCACCTTCGAATGGTCGGGATTGGGCTTCAAGCTCGCCGAATACCTCACCGCCCGCGACTTCGTGGCTGTGCAGGGCATCGTGGTGCTGCTGGCCATTATCGTCGCCGTCACCAACTTCATCGTTGACGTGCTGGCCGCCTTGATCGACCCGAGAGTCAGGTACTAATCATGAGTACAGCTACCTTGCCGGCTTCGAACAAGTCCTGGCTGGACCGGCTCCCGGTCATCTCCCACCTGCGCATGTCCTCGGGCCTGCAGCGGGGCATGCTGGTTGCCGGTCTGGCGCTCTCCGGCCTGTTCATCGTTACCGCCCTGTTCGCGCCGCTGATTGCGCCTTTCGATTTCGCGCAGTCCTCGGATGCATCCGGGGACTTCCCGCGCCAGGCGGCTCCGGACAGCAAATTCATCTGGGGCACCACCGCCACCGGCTATGACGTGTTCTCGCGGACCCTCTTCGGTGCGCAGACGGCCATCTGGGTGATCCTGGCGGCCGTGGTCATGTCCCTGTTCCTGGGCGTATTGCTGGGCTTGATCTCCGGCTACCTCGGCGGCTGGTTCGACCGCATCGCCGTGGTGTTGGCCGATGCAATCTACGCGTTCCCATCCTTGCTGCTGGCCATCGTGATGTCCATCGTGATTTCCCAGGGCCAGTCTTCGCTCTTCGGCGGCGTGATGGCAGCGGCCATCTCCATCACCGTGGTGTTCATCCCGCAGTACTTCCGCGTGGTCCGCGCCGAAGTGATGCGGCTGAAGGCGGAACCCTTCGTGGAATCCGCACAGGTGATCGGCGCCAGTCCATGGCGAGTGATGTTCGCGCACCTGCTGCGCAACGCCACCCGCACCTTGCCGCTGATCTTCACGCTGAATGCCACCGAGGCATTGCTGACCCTGGCGGGCCTGGGCTTCCTGGGCTTCGGCATCGAACCGACCAGTGCTTCGGAATGGGGCTACGACCTGAACCGCGCGATGTCAGATGCCACTAGCGGAATCTGGTGGACCGGCCTGTTCCCGGGCTTGGCCATCGTGCTCACCGTGATGGGCTTGACCCTGGTTGGCGAGTCCATGAATGACCTCAATGACCCGCGCCTGCGCCGCTTCAGCCGCAAGAAGGCCAAGCGCATCACCCAGTCCGGACAGGTAGGAGCAAGCCAATGACCAACAGTCCTCTCCTCGACTCCGAGGCCAACATCGGCACACCCGCTGTCTTGCGCATCGAAGACCTGAACATTGATTTCGTCACGGACGCCGGCGCAGTGCCGGCAGTGCGCGGCGTTGATTTGCAAGTCAGGGCCGGCGAGATCCTGGCCATCGTGGGCGAATCCGGATCCGGCAAGTCCGTCACCGCACGCACCGCCCTGGGCATCCTGGCTGAGAACGGTGCCTCGCACGGCGGGGTCTACCTCAAAGGCAAGAACATGCTCACCCTGCGCGGCCGCGAGCTGCGCGCGGCTCGCGGCCGGGATGTGGCCATGGTCTTCCAGGAACCATCCACGGCACTGAACCCGGTGTACACCGTGGGGTGGCAGATCATGGAGGGCATCCGCGCGCACAACAGGATTTCCAAGAAGGAAGCCAGGACGCGCGCCATCGAGGCGATGCGCCAGGTCGGCATCCCGGATCCAGAGCAGCGCGTGGACTACTACCCGCACCAGTTCTCCGGTGGCCAGAAGCAGCGCGTGGTCATCGCCGCGGCGCTGGCCCTGAAGCCGGAACTGATTGTGGCAGATGAGCCAACCACCGCATTGGACGTCACGGTGCAGGCTGAAATTCTCCAGCTGCTGCGCGACCTGCGTGATCAGCTGGGTACCGCCATCGTCATCATCACCCACAATATGGGGGTGGTAGCCGATATCGCCGACAGCGTGATCGTGATGAACCAGGGGCAGATCGTTGAGCAAGCACCATCGATCCAGCTCTTCGAAGCACCGCAAGAGGACTACACCAAGTCCCTGCTGGCTGCCGTGCCGCACCTGGGGCGCGAAAGCGCCTCGGAGGGACTAGTCGAACGTCCGAACCAGGATGCTGAATTGCTGGTGGAAGCCAAGGGCCTGAAGGTGCATTTCCCGGGACGCCTCGGGGCCCCGGGCTTCACCGCGGTCGATGGGGTGGATCTGAAGATCCACGCCGGCGAAGTCTACGGACTGGTGGGCGAGTCCGGTTCGGGGAAAACCACCATCGGACGCAGCATCGCGGGATTGAACCGCATCACCGGTGGCTCGCTGAAGGTGCTGGGCTACGAGATGGCCCACTTCAAGGAACGCACCTTCAAGCCGCTGCGTGAGCAGATCGGCTTCGTGTTCCAGGATCCAGCGGCAAGCTTCAATCCGCACTTGACCGTAGGCGAATGCGTGGCCGAGCCACTGGCCGTGCACCGTGATCTGAACCCGCTGCAGACCCGCAACAAGGTGGCCGAACTGCTTGAGGCCGTGCAGCTTCCAGCCGGTTTTGCCAACCGCTACCCGCACGAACTCTCCGGCGGCCAGCGCCAGCGCGCGTCGCTGGCCCGCGCACTGGCCTTGGAGCCGAAGCTGCTGATTGCCGATGAGCCAACCAGCGCACTGGACGTTTCGGTGCAGGCCAAGGTGCTGGAGCTGTTCCGCGAATTGCAGACCGAACTGGGCTTCGCAGCCCTGTTCGTCTCGCATGATCTGGCAGTGGTGGACCAGCTGGCTACCTGGGTGGGCGTCCTGTTCCGGGGCACCTTGCTGGAAGAAGGCTTGGGCTCCAAGGTCCTGGCCAACCCGCAGCATGAATACACCCAGCGCCTGATCGCCTCGCTTCCGGTTCCGGACCCGCGCGAACAGGCGCAGCGACGCAAACTGATTGAACAGCTGAACGCCTCCTGAGCAGCTGGCAATCAAGGAACAACGGGCATGCCCCGGGCCCGGTCAGGCACCGTGTCCGGGGCATGTCACCTTGTGGGTAATCCGTCATGCGAACCCGTAAACTGGTGATCATGAACGAGCCGAAGAACACTGAGACCACCCAGTCATTCGACCCGCACGCCAGCTCGTTGCAGGGCGAGGTCCAGAATGAAGTCCTCGAAGAGCTGTACGCCATCCGCGGCAGCATCGACAACTTCGATGCGCAGCTGGTTTTCCTGTTGGCTGAACGCTTCAAGGCGACCCAGCGCGTAGGGGTCCTGAAGGCCGAGCACCAGTTGCCGCCGAGCGACCCTAGCCGCGAGAAGGCGCAGATCGAGCGCCTGCGCGCCCTGGCCCACGAAGCGCATCTTGATCCAGAATTCGCCGAAAAATTCCTGAATTTCGTGATCTCTGAAGTCATCCGCCACCACCAGAACATTTCTGACTCGCACAACAATGACTGAGCAGGAACACGAGGCCGCTGAACGCCGCGATATTCACGCCACCGCTTTCTGCCAGTTCCCGGGCAGCGACCCGTCGGCCATCCACGAAGTGGTGCGCGGGGAATTGGGAGAACCCAACCTCGCGGTCTTCCCGCAGCTGCCGGATCGTGGCGTCGGCGCCGATGCGGTAGGGCGCAGCGCCACCTTGCTGGCAGACCTCGGCTTCGATCTGCAGCCGCACGGCTGGAGGATCGGTGCCAAGGACGGTATCGATGCCCGTCGTGCCCGCAGCATCCTGCGCAGTGACGAGAATCTGCTAGCTGATGTACTCGGCGCAGAAGCGAAACCTGCCCAGCGCCTCAAGCTCACCTTGCTCGGTCCGTGGACCTTGGCCGCCAGCCTGTACCTGTCGAACGGGGAGCGGGTGATCAGCGATCATGGGGCGCGCCGCGACATCATCGAGTCCTACGCCCACGGCGCACGCGAGCATCTGGACCGACTGGCCCGCATTACCTCGCTGGCGGACTTCACTATCCAGATTGATGAGCCGCTGCTGGGCGACGTGCTCGACGGCACAATCAGTACCGCCAGCGGATACCGGACCCTGCGCTCGATCCCACGCGCCGAAGTGCGAAGCGCCTATGCGCAGTTCTTCAAGGTGCTCGCTGGCGGGGCCGAAGGCCAACGGGTCACCTCGCTGCTGAATCTGCCTACCCAGGATGAACACTGGATTGAACGGGTGGATCTGCTGCACCAAGCCGGTGCCGGCGCGCTGGTCATCGACCCTGGAGGCTTGACGCACCGCAAGTGGGAGCGGGTAGCGGGACTTGTCGAAGGCGGGGGCCGCGTCTTCTTGCAGGTGCTCGCCCCCGGAACCCGGGCACCAGGTGTTGTAGAAGGGGTGAACTCCATTCTTCGTCCTTGGCGCCAGCTGGGCTTGGGCTTGGGGCAGCTAGGTGCACTAACCCTGATGCCGCGTGGAGACTTCTCGCGCAGCAGCTCGGCGCAGGCCATCGAGAACCTGCGACGGCTGGCCAGTTATGCCCAAGCGTTGGAGCAGACACGCGTCGATGCGTAGCTAACTGCCTGATTTCTGCCGGTCACAGCCCGAAAAGGGCGGTTGATCATGTATCTTAGGAATAGTGGGGTAGCGGATCTACCCGGTTTGGCCAGTTGGCTGAAACCTCAAACCTACGGTTTCAGGGGGACATGGGATGAAGGCACGGATTTTAGTCGTTGACGATGACGAAGCGTTGTCGGAAATGATTGGCATTGTCCTGCAAAATGACGGCTTCGATGCCTCATTCTGCTACGACGGTTCCGGTGCTCTGGAAGCATTCCGTGAGGCGAACCCCGACCTGGTGCTCCTTGACCTGATGCTGCCTGGCATTGACGGCATCGAGGTATGCAAGCAGATCCGCGCGGAATCCGACGTTCCCGTCGTGATGCTCACCGCCAAGTCGGACACTGCCGACGTTGTCCGCGGGCTGGAATCCGGTGCCGATGACTACGTGCCCAAGCCTTTCAAGCCAGCCGAGCTGGTGGCCCGCGTGCGAGCCCGTTTGCGTCCAAGCGAAACCCACGCCGCGGAGACATTGCAAGTTGGCGAAGTGACCATCGACGTGGCCGGGCACCGAGTGACCCGCGGAACCGATGTCGTGTCGCTGACCCCGCTGGAATTCGACCTCCTGGTCACCATGGCCCGCAAGCCATGGCAGGTCTTCAGCCGCGAGCAGCTGCTGGAAGCCGTCTGGGGCTACCGGCACGCTGCAGATACCCGCTTGGTCAACGTGCACGTGCAGCGCCTGCGCTCGAAGATTGAAATTGACCCGGAGAAGCCGCAGATTATCGAGACCGTTCGCGGTGTCGGATACAAGGCTGGTTCGGCAAGTTGAGTTCGCACACGTCGACCGGTGCAGAGTTGGTTCCGGTCGATGTGCATGCCCAGTCGCAGTCCAAACCCGCCCGGTGGAGCAAAATCGAGCAGTGGATCAAGCGTCCCTGGCACACCGCCAAGCTGCGTTGGCAACGCCACCTGCTGTTCCGCACCGTCATTTCGACGCTGCTTTTCACCGCGCTGGCTTTGGTTGCCGCCGGCGCCTTCCTTTCCAACCAGATCGCCTCCACGCTTTTCGAAGAGCGCGTGAACCAGATATCCAAGGAATCGGAACGCGGCCTGGTCCAGGCCCGCTCCATTCTCGAATCGGCTTCCACCACCGATCGCGCCTCCACCCAGGCCCTGGTGAATTCGACCTTGGCTTCCCTGGAAGGCGATGGCGCAACCGTAGTCCGCGATTTCGTGCTGATGCCCATTGCCGGTGACCAAAGCCTTTATGTTGGGCCAATGGCTTCCGGTTCCCTGACCACCCGCGTGATCCCTGGCGATCTCGCGGAGCGGGTTGCAGGGGAGCAAGGCATCTATTGGCGTTCCATCGAGCTGGGTGCCGATACCGCAACCAAGCCCGGTCTCATTGTCGGCACCAAGGTACTGATTCCGCCTGGACGCGAGTACGGACTGTATCTGGTCTACGACCTGTCCAGCGTGCAGGATACCCTCGAATTCATCAATCGTGCGATGGCTTTCACCGGGCTGATTCTGCTGGCAGTGGTTGGCTTCGTTGCGTGGTCGGTCGCCCGTACCGTGGTCCGCCCGGTGGCCGATGCCGCGTATGTTTCGGAGAGGATTGCTTCTGGTGACCTCGACCGCCGAATGAAGGTCGCCGGCAAGGACGAGGTGGCCCGATTGGGTACGGCCTTCAACCACATGGCCCACTCGTTGCAAGAGCAGATCACCGCATTGAATAATCTCTCGGCCATGCAGCAACGCTTCGTTTCCGACGTCTCGCACGAATTGCGCACCCCGCTGACCACCGTGCGCATGGCTGCCGAAGTGATCCACGATGCCCGCGAGGACTTCGATCCGCTTACCGCGCGGTCCGCCGAACTGATGTACAACCAGATCGAGCGTTTCCAGCACCTGCTCAATGACCTGCTGGAAGTGTCCCGCTTCGATGCCGGCGTCGCGGTGCTTGACCGTGAGTCAACGGACTTGAACGTCATAGCCCGCAAGGTTATCGATACCGCCACCCCGGTGGCTGATGAATACGGGTCGCTCATCCGCCTGAACGCGCCCAGCGACGGTTGCGTCGCAGAAGTGGATCCGCGCCGCGTCGAGCGTGTGATCCGCAATCTGGTGCTCAACGCGGTGGAGCACGGTGAAAGCAAGCCAATCGATATCACCATCGGCGCCAACCAGAGCGCGGTGGCGATCACCGTGCGCGACTACGGCATCGGCATGTCCGAAGAGGCGTGCAACCACGTCTTCGACCGATTCTGGCGCGCTGATCCGGCCCGTGCACGGACCACCGGAGGTTCCGGCCTGGGCTTGTCGATCTCGATGGAGGACACCAGGTTGCACGATGGCCGATTGGAAGCGTGGGGCAAGCCGGGGGTCGGCTCGGTCTTCCGCCTGACCTTGCCACGCAGCGAGGACCTGGAGATCGCTTCGTCGCCGCTTCCACTGGAACCGCCAGTTCCTGAAAGCCTGGCTACGGTGATTTTGGGAGACAGCTTCCCGCTGACCGGTGAAGTGCCAAAGATCGGATACACGCCACTGGTTCTTGATCCGGATTTGGATGCGGATTCGCCAGATGACGATGTCACCAATCCGAACCTGGGCAGCAACGAGCAGAAGAAGGAAGGGGAGAGCTGATGCGGAAGAAATTCTTTTCCAGCCTCGCGATCATCCTTGCTGCTGCGCTTGCGATCTCTGGCTGCGCCTCGATTCCTAGAACTTCCACCGTCCAGCAGATTGAAGCCGGAACCGACACCAGCGGGGCTGAAAGCTACAGCTATGCGGCCGATGGACCGGCAGCAGGTGCTGATGCCAGGGCCATCGTCGAGGGGTTCGTCGAGGCTGGGCGTTCGGTATCCGAAGATTATGCTGTCTCCCGCGAATTCATGGACGCGCAGCTGAGCAACACCTGGCGCGGTGATACGCAGACGCTGATCTACGATGCCTTCAATGTGGTCAACGGGGCCGATGCGAACAAGTACACCATCCAGCTCGAAATCACCGGTGAAGTCGACGCGCATGGCGTGCGCACCGACTACCCGGATCACTCGACCCGTGCAGTGGATATCGAAGTCGCCAAGGTAGACGACGAATGGCGCATTACCAAAGCCCCGGACGGCACGATGCTCGAAGCCTCGACGTTCACCAAGATCTTTGCCGCGCAGACCCTGTACTTCTACGATGCGAGCTTCGCCTATTTGGTTCCCGACATACGGTGGTTCACCTCGGGTTCGGGCACCACCACGTCGATGGTGGAAGCCTTGTTGGCAGGACCAGCCCCGTACCTGCAAAATGCTGTCGTCTCCGCTTTCTCGACGGCCAGCGGACTGGTGCGTTCAGCGGTGCCGGTGCGCGATGGCGAAGCGACCATCGATTTGAACTCCAATACCTTCGCAGATGCTACCGACCGGAGCATCTTGCTGATGAAGCAGCAGATGGAAGCCACGCTGACCAGCCTAGCTCCGGTGGATTCGGTAAAGCTGCTGCGGGAGGAAAACGAAGTCAACCTTTCGACCGAAGACACTAACTTCGAGCCGGCTACGTCCAACCCCAGCACGCAGGATACGCTGATCGGCATTTCGGACCAGTACTTGGTCTACGTCAAAGGACTCTCGATCATTCCGGTGGGCGGCGTCCCGGATATTTCCGGATACAACCCACGGGACCCGGCCATGTCTCCGGTCGGCAATCGCTATGCCTTCCTCAACGGCCGCCGCACCCAGCTGTGGGGGATTGACGACAAGGGCAGCCTGCGCCTTTCGCTGGAGGGCGAGGAGCTCATCCAGCCGTCCATGGATCTGGCCGGCTGGACCTGGACCGCGGATAACGGGGCAGCTACCCCGATCAGGGCGGTCCCTGCCGACACCGAAATGAAGGGTGAAGCCCGTCCAATCGATGTGGCCTGGCTGGAAGATGCCCAGATCGATTCCTTGCGGATTTCCCGTGACGGCGCGCGGGCGCTGATCGTGGCAACCATCGGCAAGACCACGTCGGTTTACGTCGCCGGCGTGATCCGCGATGCTGAAGGTGTGCCCCGCGGACTCACGGATTCGCCAATGAAGATCTATCCAGAAGTTCCGGTGAATACCGCGCTATGGGATTCGGACAGATCCATTATTGTTGCCGAGCTCGGTGATGACCAAGCTGTTGAAGCGGCCCAGATCACCTTCGAAGGCGGCAGCGAGCACCTGCAGCTGCTGTTGGGCATGGTCGGCATCGCTACCGGTGTCGGCAGCCGCCGCGAAGTGTATGCCGAGACCAACGAGAAGCTGTATACCCGCGTGGGCAATTCCTGGCACGAGCTTGAGGATTTTGCCCAGGACGTCGCCTATCCCGGCTAAGCAGGACCTTGCTCCACAGCTCGTTGGCGACCAGACCGATCGACGCGGTTCATCGGCCAGTCTGGCCGTATGGAAATTCCCGAAGAGTGGCTGCGGTACGTCGATGAGCTGTCCCGCAGCAGGCCCATGCGCTGGCTGGGATTCGGCACCAGGGAAATGGCGAACTTCCTGCTTCCGGCCTGTTGCGCGGTCTGCGCCCGGGCAGATTTTCGGCTTTGCCCCGAATGCCGCAGTGAAATCCAACGCCAACTGAGCCTGCCGCCCCTGCCGGACACGCATCATCTCTATGTCGAGCTTCCCGCGCTCGGCCAGCAGCTTGCCGTTAGTTCCTGCGGCGCTTACGGCAAGGAGCTGGCTCGGGCTTTGCTGGCATTCAAGAACAAGCAGCGCTACTTCCTCGTCTCGCTCTTCGCCCCGTATCTGGCGGCCGCGCTGAACGCCGGATGCATCCCGCAGCGCGCGAATCTTCCTACCCTGGTGGTACCGGTGCCCAGTTCGCTCAAGGCAACAGCGCAGCGTGGCTACTCTCCGGTGAAGACGATGCTCGACCACGGCTTCGCTCGCCGGCTGCTGTCGGCAGATCTAGAGTGCCGCACGCTGCTGCACTACCGCCTCGGTTCTGCCTTGGGCGGGGCGCAGAAAACCAAGAGCGGTTCAGACCGGCGCGGCGGCCGAACCCATTTCGTTGCCGAGCGTGCCAGCGCCAATGGCCAGCCGGTCATCCTGGTCGACGACGTCCTAACCACCGGTTCGACGTTGCGGCAGGCGGCCATGGCCTGCCATGAGGCAGGATATGACGTCACCAGCGCGGTGGTACTGGCTTTGACGAGACCGCCAAATAATGCACCTGAACAGTAATTACGCTTACCGCGATCGGAAATTGTGAGCCCGGATACTTGAATCTTGGCCACGGTGGCATAAGGTGAAGTATGGGATGCATCACAGATGCAGCTAAAAGCCCATCTTCAGTCCGAAAGGATGGAACTTTCGGACTGTTGTGTCACCCGACTCCCTATTGGAGGACACCATGGAGCTGAACTACAGCGGACGCAACATCACCATTTCGGATCGTTTCCGTGAGTATGTTGACGAGAAAATCACCAAGGTTGACCAGCTGGCCACCAAAATACAGCGCATCGACGTCAAGGTCCTCAAAGAAGCACATGCTCGTGATCAGAGCACTGCACTGTCCGTTGAATTGACCGTTGTTGGCCGTGGCCCGGCAATTCGAGCCGAGGCTCGCGGCGCTGACAAGTTCGCGGCTTTCGACATCGCGTTCGCAAAACTGCTTGAACGCCTGCGCAAGGCCCGCGACAAGCGCAAGGTGCATCGCGGCAACCACACCCCGCTGGCTGTCCACCAGGCAACTGGCGGCCTGCCTACCGCATCGAGCGGCAAGTCGTTGGTTGAAGAAACCATCGAAGCCCAGAAAGCCGTGGAAGCTGCCGAAGTCGAGGCCAACGCCGAGTACTCGCCAGTGGTCATCCGCCGCAAGTCCTTCCCTGCAGAAGTGATGAGCGTTGATGACGCAGTGGACCGCATGGAACTGGTCGGCCATCCGTTCTACCTTTTCATCGATGAAGCCACCGGCGAGCACGCCGTGGTCTATGGCCGCACCCAGTACCAGTACGGTGTCATCTCCTTGGATCCATCACTGAACTCCAATGAAGAAGCCACCAGGGAAACTCGCGGCTACCGTGACAAAGCCTTGGCAACAGAAGGATAGTCATCGGAACCACAACTAGCGTGGGCGGCCAACGCATTCTCAGCCTCAAGCAGGCACGAAGAATCGCGTTGGCCGCCCAAGGCCTGTCCAAGGGCAGGAAAGAACAACCCGTCACCGCGCGGAGAATCATCAGCGCTATCGGCAGTATCGCGCAATTGCAGATTGACTCGGTGAACGTCGTTCGCAGGGCCCATTACATGCCGATGTTCGCCCGGCTCGGCGCCTATGACACCAAGGTGCTGGACCAGCTTCTGGCCAAACCGCTCAGCCCTATCACCGAATATTGGGCCCATGAGGCCTCGGTGGTCAGCTCGGAACTCATTCAAGACCTGCGGGTATGGCAGCGCCGAACCTGGATCGATAAATCAGATGGGTTCTCCGCCGAACAGCATGACCTCTCGGATCGCGTCCTTGAATACCTGTCCAATAATCCAGGCTCCAGCGCCCGGCAAATCAGCCAGGCTTTGGACGTCGCCCCGGTCGGGGAGAAAAAGCATTGGGGGTGGAATTGGAATGACACCAAGTTCGTCACCGAGTCCCTTTTCGCCCAAGCCAAGATCTTGACGCTGGGACGCAACTCCCAGTTTGAACGCCGTTACGCACTAGCCGCGGATGTGGTGGGCAGGCAACAGGAACTCGATGCGGCGCAGCGGCACGAGGCCCTCGCCCGGCTGGTTGTCCGGGCCATGGATGCCCTTGGCATCGCCACCGCTCACTGCGTCGCAGAGTATTTCCGTCTTCCGGTGCGCGCGGCGAAAGAAGAGCTCGCCCAGCAGGTACGTGCTGGTCTCATCGAAGAAGTACAGGTTGCCGGCATTGCCGAGCCTTGCTATTTGCAGGCCGGCACCAAGATTCCGCGCAGGATCGATCCTGACCTGCGTTTGCTGTCACCTTTTGATTCGATGGTTTTCAATCGCCGCCGGCTGGAGAAGTTCTTCGGGTTCGAATACCGCATCGAAATCTACGTGCCGGAAAATCAGCGCCGCTACGGCTACTACGTTTTCCCGATGCTTTTCGGCGAAGAGTTCGTGGGCCGAGTGGATCTGAAAGCTGACCGGGCCAGGTCGGTGCTGCACGCAAAGCAGGTGCATTACGAGCCGGGTGTCGACGCCAGTGTCGAGGCTGGATTGCGAGCCGAGCTGGATCGCATGGCGCGCTGGCTGGAACTTGAACGAGTGGAAATCGGGCTGTGAAGGGCCTGTTGATCAAATCGCTGTTCGCTATAAGAACAGCGCAAATGGGATTGAAATAGCCAGATGTGCTGTTTTCCTCACGTAGACTGAAGACGCCAGAAATTACTGTGCTTGAGATATTGGGAGCTACCACGTGGCATCATTGCTAGAACGTATTTTGCGTACCGGCGACAAGAAGATTCTGAAGACTCTTCGTAAGTACGCCGACACGATCAATACGTTGGAAGTCGAAATTCGCGAACTTTCGGACGAAGAGCTCAAGGGTGAAACCGACAAGTTCCGCGAACGTTTGGCTAACGGTGAGACGTTGGATGACTTGCTCCCAGAAGCTTTTGCGGTGGTCCGCGAAGCCTCGGACCGGGTCCTTGGCATGCGCCACTTCGATGTCCAGCTCATGGGCGGTGCTGCCCTGCATCTGGGAAACATCGCTGAAATGCGTACCGGTGAAGGCAAGACCCTGGTCGCTACCGCACCGGCTTACCTGAACGCGTTGACCGGTGACGGCGTGCACGTGGTGACAACCAACGACTTCCTCGCCCAGTACCAGTCGGATCTGATGGGTCGCGTCTTCCGCTTCCTCGGTCTGACCTGCGGCTGCATTCTCTCCAGCCAGAAGCCTGCCGAGCGGCGCAAGCAGTATGAAGCCGATATCACCTACGGCACGAACAACGAGTTCGGATTCGACTACCTGCGCGACAACATGGCGTGGAGCAAGGACGAGCTGGTCCAGCGCGGACACAACTTCGTCATCGTCGATGAGGTCGACTCGATCCTGATCGATGAGGCGCGTACCCCGCTGATCATTTCCGGACAGGCTTCGGGAGATGTGAACCGCTGGTACACCGAATTCTCCAAGATCGTCTCGCGACTGAAGCGTGAAGACGATTACGAGGTCGACGAAAAGAAGCGCACCATCGGCGTGCTGGAGTCGGGCATCGAAAAGGTCGAGGACTACCTGGGCATCGATAACCTCTACGAAGCGAACAACACCCCGCTGATCGGCTTCCTGAACAGCGCCATCAAGGCCAAGGAACTGTTCAAGAAGGACAAGGACTACGTCGTTGTCAACGGCGAAGTCATGATCGTTGACGAGCATACCGGCCGTGCACTGGCTGGCCGCCGCTACTCCGAGGGCATGCACCAGGCCATCGAGGCCAAGGAAAACGTTGAGATCAAGGCCGAGAACCAGACTCTGGCCACCGTGACCTTGCAGAACTACTTCCGCATGTACGCCAAGATCTCGGGCATGACCGGTACGGCGCAGACCGAGGCCGCGGAATTTATGGGTACCTACAAGCTGGGCGTGGTGGAGATTCCCACCAATAAGCCAGCAATCCGCATGGACCAGTCGGACTACATCTACAAGAATGAAGTCGCCAAGTTCAATGCTGTGGTTGAGGACATTGCCGAGCGCCATGCGACGGGACAGCCGATCCTGGTGGGCACCACCAGCGTGGAAAAGAGCGAATACCTCTCCCGGCTGCTCTCCAAGAAGGGCATCCGCCACGAGGTGCTCAACGCCAAGCAGCACGCTCGCGAAGCTGCCGTGGTCGCGATGGCCGGCCGCAAGAACGCGGTGACCGTTTCTACCAACATGGCCGGCCGCGGTACCGACATCATGCTCGGCGGCAACGCTGAGTTCCTGGCCGTGGCCGAGATGGAGCGCCGTGGCCTGGATGCGGAGAACAACCCGGAAGAGTACAACACGGTCTGGGACGAAGTCTTTGACAAGGCGAAGGAAACCGTCGCCAACGAATCGAAGGAAGTTGCGGCGCTCGGCGGCCTGTACGTGCTGGGCACCGAACGGCACGAATCACGCCGCATCGATAACCAGCTGCGTGGTCGCTCCGGCCGCCAGGGCGACCCGGGCGAATCGCGTTTCTACCTGTCGATGACCGATGACCTGATGCGCCGGTTCAACTCCGGGATGGCCGAGCGCATCATGAACAACCCGTCGATGCCAGATGACGTGGCGCTGGAATCCAAGATGGTTTCGCGCGCCATTGAGTCCGCCCAGGCACAGGTGGAAGGCGTCAACGCCGAGCAGCGCAAGAATGTGCTGAAATACGATGACGTGATGAACCGCCAGCGTGAAGCGATCTACGCTGACCGCCGTTCCATCCTGGAAGGCGACGACCTCGAAGAGAAGGTCGGCCACTTCCTGGAAGATGTCGTCAAGGCAATGGTCCTGGAAGCGACCCAGGTCGGCGACCCGGACGATTGGGAGCTCAAGTCGTTGTGGACCAACCTCAAGCAGCTGTACCCGATCGGCATCACCATCGATGAAGTTCTCGAAGAGGCCGGCGGAGTGGGGCACCTCTCCGCGCAGTTCCTGGAACGCGAAATCCTCTCGGATGCCCAGTACCAGTACGAAGAGCGGGAAAAGCTTGTTGGTTCTTCCACCATGCGCGATCTGGAGCGCCGTGTAGTGCTCTCGACCATCGGTCGCAAGTGGCAGGAGCACCTGTACGAGATGGATTACCTCAAGGAAGGAATCGGACTGCGTGCCATGGCCCAGCGCGACCCGCTAGTGGAATATCAGCGTGAAGGCTACACCATGTTCCAGACCATGATGGAAGGCATCCGCGAGGAAAGCATCGGAACCCTCTTCAACTTGGAGATCCCCACCGGAGCTGAAGCAGCTGCCGCGCCAGCGGTTGACGAATCGGCGAAGCCGAAGAACCTGCAGTTCACCGGCCCGGATGAAGATGGCGAAGCCAGCACCACTCGCGCCCAGGCAACGTCGAGCAAGAAGAAGAACAAGAAGGCCAAGCGCAGCTAGATTAGCTCCACATCGGTCACCTGCCACCGTCCGTGCCAGGGCTCAATTTTCAGAGCCACGGCACGGACGCGGTATTTAAAGCCCAAGATGACTGTGCATTCCCAAGAACCTGATATGCACCGGTCCAGGTGCAATGAGATGATCTGCCCGTGTGCCGTGCCCGGCAGCGGCTCGAGCGTGTAGCACTGGGTCTCCAGGAGGGCCCGGCGCCGGAGCTTGGCAATGCAAGAGGGCTCCATCACGAATGCCAGCTGATTCACGGTGCGGTACCCAGCCACGATTTCGAAGACCGCGCGGGCTACTGCATGCGAAATCTCAACGATGGCCCGGTGCTCGCTGCGGTAGACAGCAGAGCGATGGAAGATATTGTCCATTGCCCGACGCAGGTGAGCCGGAGCCTGGCATGGATCGGCAGCCGAGGTGGCGCCAGCCGGGTTCGGGTCTGGGAGGTTGGCTGCGTAGATGTCCGGTTGATAGTAGCCGGTGTTGGCGCTAAGGGGGCTGATGGCGATGGTGCTCATGATGACTCCTAGTTGGGCGTGGGGAAGTTCTTGAATGCGCTTAGCCGGCTGGCGGTAGTTCAAGTACCGTTCCAACTCGCAGCAGGTCCGGGTCGGTGCCGATGGACTTCTTGTTGCGTTGATAGATCTTTGGCCAATAGGCAGAAATTTCTTCCACGGTGGCCTGGGCACCTAGATGTTCTGCCGCTATGGTCCACAGATTCTGCCCTTCAGCGACGACAACTTCTGTGCGTTGCACCGAACGTTGGCCTGGATTCCTGGCCCCGGGGGATACCAGTGGGCTCAGGGGAACGCTCATGGATTCGGGGAACCATTGCGGGCTCGGTACGGAGTTTTGCTGCGGGCCTGCATAGCTGGCTAGTTCTTGGCTGGCGTTTTCCGCCGGGACCTGTGCCAGGGAAACTGCCAGTGGTTCACCCGCGTAGGCTGCAGCGACTGAAGAGAGGGCAATCGAGGTTCCAAGCATTGAGCCTAGAATTCTCCTGCTCAGTGCGGGGGCTATTCGTTCGAAGAACCGCGCTAGCTTCGGCTTGCGGTGGGTGAAGGCCCAGCGGATCATCTGGGCCAAGGCCACGCGCAGCAAGTACAGCGTAAGTAACGCCAGGAACGAAAGGCTGACGAGAAGCCTTATGTGGTCCGCTGTGGCGAGCCCATCGACTGGGGACCGGAAGTAATCAGATATCCACTGGATGCCCACATAGATAATGACCAATGACGCTGCCGAAAAGAGCAGCAGCACGAATATTTGCCGTTGGCGAGACACCCGAATCACTTCCTTGAATGAATTTTGATGTCATTTGATGTTGTTTGATGTTAATAGTGACACTTAGAGATCGTTTTGTGAATAGGGTTACGTAACAATGTTTATTCTCGTACAGTGGGCGCATGCGGTGGGATTCACTCTTCGACGACTTGGAGGCTCAGCTAGCAGAACAGAGCCGGGCGCAGCTGCGTGAAGAAATTGCCGAAAACATCAGGGTTGAACGGGCAACTGCCGAACTGCTGCCTACTCTGATGCGGTTCTACGGACACGAATTGAGCCTCCGGCTGGCCGGGGGAACCGAACTCCGCGCGAAGCTCGGCCCTTGCGCGACCGATTACATCTGCCTGGAAACAGAGCAGGCCCAATGGGTGATCCGCAGTGGAGCGATTGAATCCTTTGCCCTTCCGCCGAGGCGCGCACCTGCGGTGGAACGGCGGGCGCCGGGCCGCTCGGTGAAGTTTTCCTCGGTTCTGCGGGGATTGCTCCGGGACCGCGCACGATGCCATGTTTTTGGCCGTGCGGGCAGCTCCATGGCTGAAGGAACTCTGACTCAGGTAGCCAAGGATTTTTTGATTATTCTGGTGCATCCTCGCGATGAATTCGCCAGAGCCCAGCAGGCCTCAACGCAACTGCTGATTCCACTGGATGCTATCGGATGGGTCGAAGCGATCACTCTTTCGTGATCCACAAGTGCACGCAAGGTCTTTCCAGCAGGACCAAGTTGTCGTAGGCTCACCATCCATAAGCACCTATGCTGGCGGAAGGTCAAAGCCTTGATCACAGAACAGATCGCCCAGGACGCGCGGACAACCTCGGCCTCGCGTGTGCGACGGCCTAGTTGGAAGGACCCACGCCTGGCTCTCGGCGCGGTGCTCGTAGTGGCTTCGGTCGCGGGAACCGTGTACCTGGTCGGCGAATTGCATCAGACGTCCACGGTGTATGTCGCCAGCACCAATATCACCCTCGGAGAAAAGCTGACCAGCGAGAACATGAAAACTCAAGAAGTCCAGCTTGGCGAAACTCTCGAGAACTACGTGCACACAGATGCGCAGCTCGGCCAGGACGCCCGAGCGAACACCTTTATCAGCGAAGGGCAGCTGATTCCAGTCACCTCGATAATGCACAGTGAAGTGGGATCGCGCAGGCCGGTCAATGTCGATCTTCCGGCAGACCTTTCTTCGTCGATTACCCCCGGTAGCTTCGTTGACGTATGGATTGCCAAACGCGAAACCAGCGGCAGCACCTACGGAGTCCCGGAAAAGCTCTCCTCCATGGTCGAAGTCGCCGCACGCGTTGAAAGCGGCGGGGGACTGGTGGGAACCCAAGGCACCAACCTGGAACTGCTGGTGGAACCGAATCAGCTTGAACCGCTGCTTCAAGCGCTGGCCAACGAATCGAGAATTATCGTCGTCTACAACCCGGCCGGGACCGAACAATGAGTATTTCGGTCGTAGTGCTCGGCGACCAGGAGAAAATCGTCCGGCAAATCGAAGGGTACCGCGGGGAACTGATGGTCACCCGCGTCTGCTCCGGCATAGCCGAAGCCATTGCCGCTTGCGATACCGGAATGGCTGATGTGCTGATCGTTGCCGACGCCCAGCTGGTGCCGCCCATGGAACAACTTGATGCGTTGCTGATGCGCCAGACAGCGGTTGTCCTGTTCTTTGACCGGCCCGAAGACTGGAAGCCATTGCCTGATGTCCTTCATCTGCCTGCGGATTCCGGCATGGCCGAGCTGGAAGGACGCATCAGGGGCGTAGTTCAGTCATTGAATCATTCTGGAACCGACGGAACGCTCGCGGTTCCCGAACCGGAGGACGACTCTACGGGCCGGAACGGAAGAATCGTCAGCTTCTGGAGCGCCCCTGGATCTCCCGGGCGCAGTACCGTCGCGCTGAATTATGCGGTGGAAACGGCGGCAGCAGGAAAAACCGTGGTGCTTCTGGACGCAGATACCTACGCCGCCAGCATCGCCATTCAATTGGGGCTCATGGACGAATCGGCATCCATCGCGCAGTTGTGCCGTGCCATCGACGCCGGCTCGTTGGATGTTGCCCGACTCAACGCTGCATGTTCCTTGGTCCAGGTCGGGGAGGCGACCATGCGCGTGGCGACCGGAATCCCGCGTGCTAGCCGGTGGCCCGAGGTCCGGGCCTCGGCGCTGCGGCGAGCGGCCATGCTGCTCAAAGTTCACTACGACCTGGTCGTATTGGATTTGGCTCCGTACATTGAATTGGACGAACAGCTCAGTTTCGATACCCAAGCACCACAGCGAAACGCTGTCACCGTCGAGATGCTCCAGTGCTCCGATGAGCTTTTCATGATCGTGCGTGCCGACAGCTTGGGAATTCCGCGTGCACTTCGCGCCATCGACGAATTGGAGGATGCACTGCCCGGGCTGAATCCTAAAATCGTCTTCAACCGCGTGGGAGCCAGCAGTACCGGGCGCAGCCCGAAGCGCAGGTTGATTGAAGCGTGGGACCGGTTTGGGCCGACGCACCAAATCGCAGGGTATCTGCCCGAGGACAGCGCCGCGTGCAACGCGGCAGTGCTGGGAGGAAGCCCATTGCTCGAAATCGCACCTCGGTGCCTATTGCGTATGGAAATACGGTCTTTGGCCGGCATAAATTCCACGGATTCACCCAAGAAATGGAATAGTCGTCGATTTCGCTCCGAAGCTTGAACCCCAGAGGTGAAAACCGAGTAATGTGGGTAAAACTAGAGATCCGCAAAGGCGCGGGTTGATCGAACTTTGTTCTTGGAGGCGTTCTTTTGAACTCGTCGGAATCCAGCATGTCAGAATCATTCATGGATGAGACACTCACCTCGAAATTGGTGAGCGAGTACTATGGCCAAATTGCGACCGAAGACGTGGCGGCCTACCGGCCAGACGAACTCGAAGCTCGCGTGGCAGCACATCTGGAAATCGGGTATCAGCGTGATGCTGAAAACGCTAATGTCGCCATTACCCGCAACAACGGAATTTCAGTGGTCCACATCGTCACCGATGACATGCCATTCCTTGTTGATTCGGTAACTGCCGCACTAGTGCAGCTGAATTCACCAATTCAGCTGGTAGTGCATCCGACGTTCGTTGTCTCCCGCAAGACCGAGACCGGCGAAATTTCAAAGATCAGCCATGCTGGTCTGCAGCATGTTGCCAGCGGTGACACCGCTGCGCTCTCGGATTTGAGCACCCTGATTTCGGCCGGTGCAGAAACCCGCGTCGAATCGTGGATTTCAGTCGAGCTCGCTCGCGAGCTCAGCGATGAGCAGGCCAAGGAATTTGTTGAGCGCCTCTATAGCGTTCTGGCAGATGTGCGTGTTGCAGTGAAGGACTGGCCGGCCATGCTGGACCGGGCCAAGGATATTGCGCAGAGCCTTCCGCAGACTCCGAAGGCTGAGGAAATCGCCGAGGTGCAGCAGGCATCGGAGCTGCTGGACTGGTTAGCTGACGGAAAGTTCACGTTCCTGGGCTACCGCGACTACTCGCTGGAAACCATCAACGGCGAAGACGTCCTGGTCGCCCGCCCAGGCAGCGGCTTGGGACTGATGCGCGATCTGGCGGACCAAGGTCCACAGCACCTGACCAAGCGCGGCCGCATCACCGCTCGCGACAAGCGTGCGCTGATCGTGACCAAGGCGAACTCCCGTTCCACCGTTCACCGTGGCGTGTACCTGGACTATGTCGGAGTCAAGAGCTTCGATGCCAATGGCGAAGTCAACGGCGAACGCCGTTTCATCGGCCTCTTCTCCTCCAGTGTTTACACCTCGAGCGTGAAGACCGTCCCGCTGGTACGCGAAAAGGTTGAAGCGGTGCTGAAGCGCACCGGCTTCGCGCCTGATTCCCACTCGGGCAAGGACATCACCACTATTCTGGAAAGCTACCCACGCGATGAGATGTTCCAGATCTCCGTCGACGAGTTGACCAAGATTGCCCTCGGTATCCTGCGCCTGCAGGAACGCCGCCGCACCTCGGTCTTCCTTCGCAAGGACGACTACGGCCGCTTCGTCACTGCCATGGTGTTCCTGCCACGTGATCGTTTCTCCACCGCAGTGCGCCTGCGGGTGGAGCAGGAGCTGCAGCGCAGCTTCAACGCAGAATCCGTTGAATATGAAGCGCAGCTGGGTGCGGGCGCGCTCGTTCGCTTGTTCTACCGGCTGCGCCTGCAACGCCACGGACTGGCCCCCGTGGTTGACCGCAAGGCACTGGAGAATCGTATTGCCAAGGCCGTGCGCTCCTGGTCTGACGCCATCGTTGACACCGCCCGCGCGCGTCTGGAACTGGGCGATGCCAACACGCTGTCCAACGCTTGGGCCGAAGCTTTCCCGGCTTCCTACAAGGTGCAGTTCGAAATCGAAGATGCGCTGAAGGATATTGACCTGCTCACCGAGTTGAGCAGTCCAGAAGTCGATGGCCCGGTTGTCTCCTTCTACGATGACGAGAAGCAGGATGAGGATTCTGCTGTTTCCAAGCGCATGAAGATCTATGTGACCAAGCCGCTGCTGCTCTCGCGCATACTGCCAGTTCTGCAGCATCTGGGTCTGGAAGTCGTCGATGAACGCCCCTACGAGCTGAATCCAGAAGGAATCGGCGAACGCTACATCTACGACATGGGCCTGAAGATCGATGAGGAGATCAACTTCCAGGCCGTGGAAGCCAAACTGGCTGAGGCCTACTGCGCAGTGGTCCGCAACCTCGCCGAATCCGACAGCCTTAACGCACTGGTGCTGCACGAGGGACTCACGTGGGAGGAAGTCTCGATGCTTCGTGCCTACGCCCACTACCTGCTGCAGCTCGGGGTTCCGAACTCCACTGGCTTCATCGCCAGCACCCTGGTTGGCAACCCGTCAGTCACCCACGCCATTGTGGAGCTGTTCCAGGCCACCTTCGACCCGCAGCTGAGCTCCGTGGCTTCGGAAGCTGCTCGGCAGAAGGCGCACGCAAAGGTCGCCGAAGCGTTGGAATCCGTGCCAACGTTGGATGCCGACACCTTGCTGCGCCGTTTCGTGAAGGTGATCGAAGCGACCAAACGCACCAACTACTTCACCACTTACCAGGCACTGGCATTCAAGCTGGCCCCGGAAGAGATCGATTTCGCGCCATTCCCGCGTCCGAAGCACGAACTGTGGGTCTACTCGCCGCGGGTTGAGGGTACCCACTTCCGCTTCGGCGCCGTGGCCCGCGGTGGCCTGCGCTGGTCCGATCGCCGAGAAGATTTCCGTACGGAAGTGCTGGGTCTGGTCAAGGCCCAGATGGTCAAGAACTCCGTCATCGTGCCAACTGGTGCCAAGGGCGGTTTCTACGCCAAGCAGCTTCCCAATCCAGCTCTCGACCGCGGTGCATGGATGGAAGAAGGCAAGGGCGCGTACAAGGTCTTCATCCGCACCCTGCTGGAGCTGACCGACAACATGGTTACCGACGAAAACGGTGAGCACATCGAAGCCCCTGCCAACGTGGTTCGTCGCGATGGCGATGATTCCTACCTGGTGGTCGCTGCCGACAAGGGCACCGCGAGCTTCTCCGATATCGCCAACTCGATCTCGGCCGACAAGGGCCACTGGCTGGGCGATGCCTTTGCTTCGGGCGGCTCGGTGGGCTACGACCACAAGGGCATGGGCATCACCGCACGCGGCGCCTGGGAATCGGTGAAGCGCCACTTCTTCGAGTTGGGCATCGACACCCAGAAGGACGAATTCACCGCCGTCGGCGTGGGCGATATGTCCGGAGACGTGTTCGGCAACGGTTTGCGCCGTACCCCCACCGTGAAGCTGGTGGCGGCCTTCGACCACCGTGATATCTTCCTGGATCCGAACCCGAATCCCCAGGTCGCCTTTGACGAGCGCCAGCGCCTGTATGATCTGCCACGCTCCAGCTGGGCAGACTACAACAAGGAGCTGCTCTCGGCCGGAGGCGGCGTGTACTCGCGCAGCCTCAAGTCCGTGCCGGTTAGCGCCGAGGTCCGCGAGGTCCTGGGCTTGGACGCCGGCACCACCAAGCTGAGCCCTAACGAACTGCTCAAGGCCATCCTCTCAGCGCCAGTGGACCTGCTCTACAACGGCGGTATTGGTACCTACGTGAAGTCAGCGGCTGAAACCCACGGCCAGGTCGGCGACCGAGCCAACGACGCCATCCGCGTCGACGGCGCAGATCTGCGCGTGAAAGTTGTTGGCGAAGGCGGCAACTTGGGCATGACCCAGCTGGGCCGTATTGAGGCAGCCCGCAAGGGCGTCCTGCTGAACACCGATGCCATTGACAACTCTGCTGGCGTGGACACTTCTGACCGCGAAGTGAACATCAAGATCTTCGTGGACCGCCAGATCAAGGCGGGCAATCTCACCGAGGCTGAACGCACGGAGTTCCTGCTCTCGATGACCGATAACATCGGTGATCTGGTGCTGACGACCAACTTCGAACAGAACGTGTTGCTGCTCAATGAGAAGCATGCGGCACTGACCTGGACACCAGCGTACGAGCGCCTGATGCAGTGGCTGGAAGCCCATGCTGACTTGAACCGTGGCTTGGAGTTCTTGCCAAACGCGGATCAGCTGGAAGAGCGCCGCGCCGCTGGCGAGGCGATGACCACCCCAGAGCTCTCGGTGCTGGCCGCATACGCGAAGATCCAGCTGGCGAACGCGCTGACCGAATCCGATCTCGCCGATGATCCGTACTTCACCCGGACCCTGCGCCGCTACTTCCCAACCAAGTTGGTAGAGCGTTTCGGGGATCAGCTCGAAAGCCATCCGTTGCGCCGAGAAATCATCGCGACCGTGATCGCCAACGACATCGTGAACATGGGCGGCATCACCTACGTCTTCCGTGCCATGGAAGAAACCAGTGCCAGCGAAGTCCAGATTGCCAAGGTCTTCTGCGCGCTGCGTGAGATCTACGGATTCGACCGCCAGTTCGATGCGATCAATGCACAGCCTGCCGGAACCGATCTGGAACACTGGGGCCGCCAGCACCACGACATGCGCCGCCTGCTGGACCGTGCCACCCGCTGGTTCATCAACCGCGTCGATCAGGAACTGCTGGTCACCGAAGCGGTCAAACGCTACGAAGCGACGGTTACCGAACTGCGTGAGGCCCTGCCAACCTTGGTTCGGGGCACTGACCTCCAGAGATTCCAGGAGTGGCGTGAAGAGGCCATGGACCAGGGGATCCCGGAGCGTCGTGCCAGCATGTGGGCGACTCAGTTCGAATCCTACGCGCTGCTGGACGTGGCAGAATATGTGCACCGCACCGGGACCGCTCCGGTCAAGGTCGCAGAAACCTACTACGTGCTCTACGACTTGTTCGATGTGGACAGCCTGCTGAATCGCATCACCAACCTTCCTCGCTCGGATCGTTGGCAGGCGCTGGCTCGTGCCGCAATGCGCGATGACCTGTACACCACGATCATCGACCTGACCGGCAACATCCTGGATGCCCACGGCGATATTGCTGACCCGGCAGAGCGTGTTGCTGCATGGGAAGAGGCAAACGCGGCTAACCTTGATCGTGCGAAGACTATGTTCGCGGAAGTGAACAGCCTGGAACGAGACGACATGGCTTCACTTTCCGTGGCACTTCGCCTCTTGCGTTCCATCGTCCGAAGGTAAATACCGCCAATGGCCCTCATCACCGAAGAATTACGTCAACGTGCTGCACTAGCGCCCGGTGATGAGGATTGGCTCCACCTCCTGGTGGGGGACTGGCAACTGGTCTCGGATCTAGCATTCGCAGACCTGGTGCTCTGGTTCCCCACCGGGGACGGTTCCTATACGGCTTTGGCACACGTGCGCCCTTCCACCTCGCATACCGCCTTCCATAGCGACTTCGTGGGAGAACGGATCCGCAAGGATCTGCGCATTATGGTGGACCGCGCTTGGGAAACCAAGCAAGTGCAACGCTCGGCCGAACAAGCCGGCAAAGATATCATCATGGGGTTGACCACGGTGCAGGCGATTCCGCTAGTGCGCCAGAACCAACCGGTTGCGGTCATCACTTCCCATTTCGATCCGAACCAGTCCCGCACACCCAGCAATCTGGAATTGGTCTACCGGCAAAGCGCTGATGACCTGTTGCAGATGGGTACCCAAGGGCTGTGGCCGGACTTCGCCAGCCCTACCGGCTCCCGCCGTGGCGCGCCGCGCGTCGGTGATGGTTTCATCCGGCTCAACGTTGATGGAGCCGTCGAATTCGCCAGCCCGAACGCTGTTTCAGCTTTCCGCCGATTAGGCGCAGCTGATGTCCTCCAGGGCCAGCCACTGGCTGATCTGACGATGGCACTGGTCAGCGACCGTCGTGTAGTCGACGAAACTCTTCCGCTGGTGCTCCAGGGCAAGATGCCATGGCGTACCGAGGTGGAACATCGCGGAGTCACCCTCTCCCTGCGTGCCATTCCGCTGCGCAACGAATCAAAGCGCTGGGGCGCACTGGTGCTGTGCCGCGATGTGTCCGAACTGCGCCGTCGCGAAAAAGAACTGGTCACCAAGGACGCTACGATCCGTGAAATCCATCATCGCGTGAAGAACAACTTGCAGACTGTCGCGGCGCTGTTGCGCATGCAATCGCGCAGGATGAGCTCAGAGGACGGCAAGCAGGGCCTGGAGCAGGCAATGCGACGAGTCTCCACTATCGCTTCGGTCCACGACTTCCTGTCCAAGGGCCTGAACGAAACCGTCAAATTTGATGATCTGATGGATCGCCAGTTCCGTCTGATCGTGGAAATCGCTTCTCCGGAGCAAAGGGTATCCACGCGTCGTGAAGGCGAATTCGGCATGCTTGACGCTGATTTGGCGACACCGTTGTCACTGGTGATCAATGAGCTGGTGACTAATGCCGTGGAACATGGACTAGCGCATCGCAACGGTGAAGTCGCGCTGGTTGCCGAACGCTACAAGGGTGCCGATAGCAAGGATTGGCTCCGGGTTGTCATTGAAGATGACGGCCACGGGTTGCCAGAAGAGCCACGCCGCGAGGGACTTGGGCTGCAAATTGTCCGCACTCTGGTTACCAGCGAACTATCGGGTGAAATCCGTTGGGTACAGAGCGAGAAGGGCGGGACCAAGGTGGTAATCGACATGCCATTGGATCTTGACCACCGTACAGGCTAGGAGCAGCCTGATCAGCTGCAACAAAAAAAGAGGCGCTTCCAACACACCGTGTTGGAAGCGCCTCTCCTTTTGGCTATTTAGCGGTAATTCTTCATGTGAGCCTTGATGCTGGCTACATAATGCTTGGTGTCTTCGTACATGCCGTTGTTACGAACACCGGCCAGACCCTGGTAGTACGATGCGATTGCGTTGTCCAGGTTGTCGGTGTTGTCCAAATTGTAGGCAATTACTGCGACACCAGCGACAACGTTATCCCGTGGGTTCAGGACGTTCAGGTCCTGGCCAATGACCGATGCGATCCAGTCACCGGTGCTTGGCAGTACCTGCATGGCGCCAACGGCGTTAGCAGGGGAGACCGCACGCATGTTGAAGCCAGACTCCTGGTACGCGTGAGCCAACGCCAGAGCCGGGTCAACGCCCATGCTCTTTGCAGTGGAACGGATGAGGTCCTGCATCTCGCCGCGGCTCGGGACGCTGATCGAGTCAAGGTAGTCCTTGTTCGAGTTAGCATCTCGCACAACGTGATCTGCGTAGGTACGACCAGCGAAGCTATTGCCGATCTTCTGCTTCTTGACCTGACCCGACGGTGCAACCGAGGAGCCCGAAACCTTCAGCTTGGCGCCGATCTTCAATGGCGTGCTCGAGCTGTACTCGGGGTTCAAGTCCAGCAAGGTGGCCAGCTTCATGTCGTGGCTGGTCGCGATGCCACTGAGAGTATCGCCGGACTTCACGGAGTAGGTCGACGTCTTGGCCTTGGCCTTGGCCTTGGGCGCAGCAGTGCTCTTCGGCGAGGAGCTCGAAGACGACGTGCCACCCGAGACCTTGATCTTGCTGCCTGGGAAGATCGGCTTGCTGGCAGAGATGTCATTGGTCTTCAACAGATCGGACAAGCTCATGCCGTGCTTGGCCGCAATGCCGCTGAGCGTGTCACCGGACTTGACGGTGTAGCTTGAAGAACCGGAGGAGGAGGACTTCTTCTGGGAGGACTTCGACGAAGAGCCAGAGGACGAAGAACCCTTGACCTTGATCTTGTCGCCAGGGAAGATCACCTTGCTGGCCGAGATATCGTTCTTGCTAAGGAGCGAAGACAAGCTCATATTGTGCTTGATGGCGATGCTTCCGAGGGTGTCACCGTTCTTCACAGTGTAGGTTGAAGAACCCGACGAAGAAGAAGTTTTCTTCGTCTGCGTCGTATTGCTGGAGCTCGACGCCGAACCCTTGACCTTCAGTTTATTGCCGGGGAAGATTACCTTGCTTGCAGAGATGTCATTCTTCTTCAACAGATCAGACAAGCTCATGTCGTGCTTGCTCGCAATGCCGCTGAGGGTGTCACCGTTCTTGACGGTGTAAGTGGCGGTACTTGAAGATGACGAGCTCGAAGACTTGCCCTTGGAGCTGTTCTTCAAAGCATGACCGGAGACCTTGAGTGTCTTGCCGGCGACGATTGAATCATTCTTAAGATTATTGAGCTTCTTCAGCTCTGACACGGTTGTGTCATATTCCCGAGCGATGCTCCATAGGGACGCACCTGCCGGGATCTTGATTTCGGAAACATCTCGTTTAGCTGGCAATCCCAGCGTAGATACTCGCGAAGCGATCAGGTGGGCCTTGATCTGGTCTTCAGCGACCTTGATGGTCTCCGGAGTTACCGACTTGGCAAAGCTTCCTGAGGTGTTGGGAACAGTCATCGGTGCTGCCTGCGCTGCGGGAGCTAAGGCGAGGCTGCCAATGACCGCAGCGGGAATGGCCGCGCCTGCTACAACGCCTAACGCATGCTTGGAAGCATGTTTGGATTCGTGGGGCATGGAGTCAATCCTCATTTATACGGTGAAAATAACGGGCTTTGCTCCGCAGGTAACAGAGGGGAAGTGGTTCCCCATGTTGACTGTGATGCAATTGTTATCAAAGTGATACAAGAAAATTTACACTACTCCTGTGACTCATGGGAACTGCTGAGGTGAGTTTCATCCAAATTTCTGCGCGGATCAGGAATTTGTGGGAACCTTAAGGGGTGAAGGAAACCGTAGATCTCGTCGGCCAGTGGCTGACCCTGCCCGATGTGGCTGAAGAATTAGATGTAGATATTCGCCGCGTGCACCGACTGCTGGATGAGCGTGCCATTGTTTCGTTGAGAATTGGCGCTCGCAATGTCCGTTCGATCCCTGCAGATTTTCTCCAAGACGGAGTAGTGGTGGAAAGCCTGAAGGGCACTCTTTCGGTACTCTTGGATGCCGGCTTCTCCGATGAGGAATCGGTTATTTGGCTGTTCACCGAGGATGAATCGCTGCCCGGCACTCCAATGAATGCTCTGCGCACCGGACGTAAAACTGAAATCCGTCGGCGGGCGCAGGCCATGGGCTGGTAATGGCCCGGACGAACTAGCCTCAGTAATAACAAAAGGTCTCAACCGTATTCCATATCGCATGGATGGTTGAGACCTTTCGTTATGTCTTAGTAACGAATCGCTATTTACTTCTCTTTGTCACTGCATCACTGAGCTGCTGCATTCCCGCTAAGGCGAGGGGCGTGACGTGCAATGCGTTCAGGGCGAGATCTGATTGGGTGGTCAACTCACTAATGCTCTGCTCGGTGGCCGCCAGGGCCCCGCTATCGCGCAGAATACCGCTTAGTCTCAACACTTCTTCTTCGCTGAGATCCACTGCGCCGAGGCGACTCTGAATGAAGTCCTGTTCGTCAGAAGTTGATAGCAAGAGGGCGTGGGCAATCAATTCCGTGCGCTTGCCTTCTTGCAAATCGCCGCCGGTCGGCTTCCCTGTGACTGCTGGATCGCCAAACACGCCCAGAACATCGTCACGTAGCTGGAATGCCTCACCCAGCGGAAGCGCGAATGCGGAGTAGCGCTCCATAAGAGCCTCGCTGGCGTCGGCCAACGCGCCGCCAAGCAAGAAAGGGTTTTCAGTGGAGTATTTGGCTGACTTGAAGCGCACGATAGTGCGAGCTCGCTTGACCGCTTCCTTCGGATCGTAGGCGGGGCCCGCAGACTCTTCTAGAACATCAAGATACTGCCCGGCCATCACCTGGGTGCGCATCTGATTGAAGATGGTACGCGCCCGAGCGTTGAGGGAAGCAATACCTGAGAAAACTTCCTCGCTCAACGACAGGCATAGGTCGCCGGTAAGGATTGCGCTGGCCATGCCGTAGCTCGCTGCGCTCCCCGCAAGCCCAAGTTCTCGGTGCTGGGCCTCGAAGCGCTTGTGAACGCTCGGCTGACCGCGTCGTGTATCGGAATTGTCGATGATGTCGTCATGAATCAGCGCGGCTCCTTGGAAGAGTTCCAAGGCCACCCCGAGTTGGACGATGTCGCGTTCATCGGGCCGACCACCTGCACCGAGGTAACCCCAGAAAGCGAACAGGGCGCGAAGCCGCTTGCCGCCACGGGTCAGTGACGTGATCGCATTGACGATTTCGACGGCGCTGCTAGTAATCTGACCAACTTCAACGCTTTTCGCAGCCAGGAATTCTTCCAATAACTGAGCAACGTCAGAAGTGTAGGTACGGCTCAAGCTCTGGGCTTCAGTGTTGAGGTCCGGCACAGAATCAGGCATCGACATGCAAAATCATTTCTACGGGTAAACAACTAGTGGTTAGCAACAACTCTACCGGTGATTCCCGCCCGGCGAAGAAGGCACCCAAAGTACACGGGGTGCGAACGGAATCCGAATATACATTCGAGTAAGCTGGTGGTGCAGCCGAACGAGGGGAGAGGAATTGAAATGGTGGATCGTGCAATCCTCCATGTCGATATGGACGCCTTCTTTGTTTCAGTGGAACTGCGGGACCGCCCCGACCTAGTAGGCAAGCCAGTTATTGTAGGCCACCGTTCAGGCCGGAGCGTGGTGCTCTCTGCGTCTTATGACTGCCGAGCTCGCGGGATCCATTCGGCGATGCCGATGAGCCAAGCCATCCCGCTGCTACCACAAGCTACCGTGATCGAGCCGAGCCATCACAAGTACTCGCAAGCCTCGGCCCAGATCATGGCGTACTTCCGCACATTGACGCCTCTGGTTGAGCAAGTCAGTGTCGACGAAGCGTTCCTAGACGTTACTGGAAGCATGCGCATGCTTGGCGGGCCAGTGCAGATCGCTCAGCAGATCCGCGAATATATACGCAAAGAAATGGGACTGCCGGCCAGCGTGGGCATTGCAAGGAATAAATTCGTTGCGAAACTCGCTTCGACGTACGCCAAGCCTGACGGCATGGCGGTAGTTGCACCCGAGCGAACCGAAGAATTCCTGCACGAATTACCCGTGTCGAAAATGTGGGGCGTGGGAAAACGAACCGCTAGTCAGCTTCACTCCTTGGGGATTGAGACCGTGGGGCAACTCGCTGGCGAGCCAGAAGCAAGATTGATTAGCCGGTTGGGGGAACACGGCCGCGCCCTTTATTTGCTCTCGCGGGGGATCGATAACCGTCCGGTGGAGGTTAGCCGGGATGAGAAGAGCATTTCATCGGAACATACCTTTGCGGTGGATATCACCGATCCCCAGGTGCTTGAGGGCGAACTTTTGCGGCTGAGCCATAAGGTCGGTCAACGGCTGCGGCGGCACGGCAAATCAGCCAACGGTGTTGGGCTCAAGATCAAGTACAAGGACTTTTCTGGAATTACGCGTTCGAAGGCGCTCGCAGCTGCGACAGATTCTTCAACGAAAATTAGCGAGTCCGCGCTGGCCCTTCTGCGAAAATTGACCCCTATGCCGCAACCGGTCCGGCTGATCGGGGTGAAAGCTGAACGGTTGCAAGATTACGAGTTGGGTCTGCAATTTAGCTTGGACCCCCGCGAAGAGAAAGCCCGAGAAGCGGAACGCATCGCTGACCAGATCGGACAGAGATTCCCGCAGTCCATCGTGACCCCAGCACGTTTTCTGCGCCCCAAGGAATAAACACATTCTGTGTAGAACGTATGGATATCTGGACAGTGGGGAAGATCAACTAGCAGGGCGGGTGCAAAAGAGACTATCCTTGAATTAAGTTCGATCGAATTCAGGGAACTTTTCCCTTCGACCCGACGTTGAACTTGAAGACGGTGGACGACCGTCGAGATTGCCTTTGGAAGGAGAAGACGATGCCGCTATCGGAACACGAGCAGCGTTTGTTGGAGCAGTTGGAAAAGCAGCTGCATGAAGACCGTCGCTTCGCTTCGAGCATGAAAGGCCCATCGGGCACGGGACGTTTGTCGACCCGAAATATTGCTCTGGGTATCTTGCTGGTAATCGTCGGCCTAGCGGGACTCATCTTTGGAATCTCGCAGCACATCATCATCGTAGGCGTTCTCGGATTTGCGGTGATGTTCGCGGGGGTACTGCTTGCCCTGACTAAATCGGCTACTGGAAAAATTGGTCCGTCCAACGGAACGGGATCAAAATCTGCAGCCAAGAACAATTCGCAATTCCTTTCCGGCCTGGAAGAAAAATGGAACCAGCGAAAGCGTGATCAGTCCGATAGCTGATCTGCATTGATATTGAGGTGTGACCCCTAGGGTTGCACCTCTTTTCTTGTTTAAGCCCCGCTTCTCACGTCCCTACGGTCACCGTGCACCTCATGCCGGGGCGCATGGGTTTCGTTCAATTCGGGAAGTTGGATGTCCTGGATATTCGGTGCGCCTATCTGAGGGCCGCGCGACTTTGCAAGTGATCTTGAATTCTCTGCAGATTCCAAGGTTCACGTTCACCTCGCCGGTCAGGCAGGCCCCCACTTCCCTCCCCAGGTTCCTCCACTTCCCACCACCGCGCCTAAAAATAGCTATATTCCGCGGATTTTGCGTGTGGAATCTCTGAAAAATACTGGATCATGCAGCGGGACGATTCCCATCCCTCCACCTGAACATAGGCTGAGCATCCGCTAGATTCAGGTGTTTTTTAAGTCCAGACCCTCGCGAAACCACTGAAATTGCATTGACAGTGGAGGGTTGTGGAGTAAAGTGGAGGCAAGTAGAGGAGAATGGGGCTTCTGGCCACTTCACGGGAAAGGTGGTGTGCATGTTCCTTGGAACTTACACACCGCGTCTTGATGAAAAAGGTCGGTTGATTCTTCCAGCTAAATATCGAGATGAGCTGTCCTATGGGCTGGTTCTCACTCGCGGCCAAGAGCGTTGCATATACGTTTTCAGCCAGCGGGAATTTGAGAAGCAGCACGAACAGCTGGCGCAGGCATCCTTGACCTCCCGACGAGCGCGCGACTATGCGCGTGTGTTCCTCTCAGGGGCCTCGGATGAAGTTCCAGATAAGCAGGGGCGCGTAACGATTCCGCAAGTGCTGCGCACTTATGGAGGCCTTGATCGGGAGGTCACAGTTATCGGTGCGGGTAACCGTATTGAAATCTGGGATTCGACCGCATGGCAGCAGTACTTGGATGAACAAGAAGACGTGTTCTCCGATACTGACGAAGATTAGGGCCTTGTGCCCTACACCGACAAAACACCACGTTTGTTGAGATGAGATCTCCAGCCACCTTGGGGTAGAAAATCGTCTGGCTTCACTTCCCCGGAGCCAGAAGGTTGGATCGCCACTTGGTTGGAGGGGGATCTGATCTCAACAGCAGATCGAAAGCGAAAGGGGGCGCAGTGCCAAATCAGGATTCCCAGCGACCAGCATCCGAACGCCACGTTCCAGTACTTCTGGACCGATGCGTTAATTTGCTAGCTCCAGGTATTGAGCGAGCCAATGCTGAAGGCCGTCGGGCAATTGTGGTTGACTGCACCCTCGGGATGGGTGGGCACTCCGAAGCCATCCTTAAGCGGTTCGACAATTTGCACCTGATCGGTCTAGACCGTGACGAGCAGGCTCACGAACTTGCCGGTGCACGGCTCGCCACGTTCCAGGACCGCATCGACCTCGTGCACGCGGTGTATGACGAAATTGCGGATGTCGTAGAAGATCTGGGGTTCCCGGGGGTCGACGGCGTTCTGTTCGACCTTGGCGTTTCCTCGCTGCAGCTCGATGAGCGTGAACGGGGTTTCGCCTATTCGTATGATGCACCGCTGGACATGCGCATGGACACCTCTGTTGGCCCAACTGCCGAGGACCTGGTCAACGACTTGGAACGCGACGAACTGCTTCGAATTATTCGACAGTGGGGCGAAGAGAAGTTTGCTGGACGCATCTCGACGGCAATCGTCGAGGCACGCGCCAAGAGCCGCATCACTACCACTGCTGAACTAGTTGAAGTGATCCGCAGCGTTGTGCCCGCGGCGGCAGCTCGAAACCACGGACACCCGGCCAAGAGGACCTTCCAAGCATTGCGTATTGCAGTGAATGAGGAACTTGACGTCTTGGAACGTGCGATCCCGGCGGCAATGGGAGCTTTGAACGTCGGCGGAAGAGTCGTCGTGATGAGTTACCACTCCTTGGAAGACAAAATCACCAAGCGGCACTTCGTCCATGGATCTACCTCGTCGGCCCCTCCGGGATTCCCGGTAGAGCTGGACGAACACAAAGCTGAATACAAGGTGCTCACCAAGGGCACCGAGAAGCCAAGCGACCACGAAATAGCAGAAAATTCACGTGCAGCCTCAGCCCGCTTGCGAGCTGTGGAACGAGTGTTGAAGAGGAGCTAGCATGAGCCAACGAGCCCAGCGCCGCGTGCAGAAGACCGCAGCCGTGAACAACCAGCCTGTTGTCGACGGTAATACTGCGCGTGCAATGCGACCCGAGCCCGTCCCAGCTAGCAACCTGCCTAAAGGCGATTCGCGTCAGCGCGTAACTCTTTCGTTGGTTCCTAAGATGAACGAAACCAGCAAGCGCTCCATGTTCACAATGTCTGCGGTGCTCGTTGTCTTGGCATTCAGCGTGATCGTTACGCTGGTGCTGCTCAATACTTCTGTAGCTCAGCGGCAGTACGACATCGTGAACTTGCGTTCGCAAGAGCGTGCGCTTTCCCAAGAGAATCAGGCACTGCTGAAGGAGGCCCAGTCCTTGGCGGCGCCACAGGCACTGGCCGCCAAGGCAAAGGACCTCGGTTTGGTTTCGCCAGGTGCTCCAGGGCTGATCAGCCTGTCTGAGGGCAAGGTTGCCCAAGACGCTGAGAAGGCGGTCAAGGCAAAGAACAGCAAGCAGGAATACGGAACTATTCCGCTGCCGGGCGACAGCATCCGCAAGGGTGAAAGCAAAACTGAAGCCAACGCATCAAACACGCCGAAGACCACTGTGGGTAAAGCCTCAGCAGATTCACAGAAGGAGTCCGGTGCCACTGAAGGTTCCAAGGAACCAGAGGTGAAGCCGGAGAAAGCTGAACGTGAAGTTGCCAGTGATGGCCGCCCAGTGTTCAATGACGCTGAGCTTAACGGGGGCACGATCCCTGCACCAAGCATCAAATCCCCAGCAGAGTAGTTAGCCCTTTCTAAGCTAGATACAGGTGGCCTACGCTGCTGGAAAACCACGCTGAGGGAAAGTTAGGTTCTTTTGTGAGCTCGACGGCAATCGACACTGCGAAAAAGCGAATGCGCTTTGTGCTGCTCCTCTCCGTGGTTTTGCTGCTGGTGATCCTGGGCCGGCTGGTCTGGGTCCAGGGCATCAACTCGGCAACCATCGCCAACGCTGCACAGGAAAACCGCGAACGCGTTGAAAACATTGCGCCAAATCGAGGATCCATCGAAGACCGCAATGGCACCACCCTCGCCGTCTCAGTAGACCGCTATGATCTGGTCATCGACCAGCGCGAGCAGGGTGAGAACATTCGCCGTGCGAAGCGGGATGGAACCAATGGCCAGGAACGCATCACGTGGGACCAAGCCATTGACGAACTAGCCGATACCCTTGACCAGGACCGTGAGGAACTTGCCACGAAGGTTCGCCCGCAGGGCGAGGCCAAGCCCAAAGGGTACGTCATGCTCGCCAAGAGCGTGACCCCGGAAGTACGCAACGAAGTCCTCGAAATCGGTATTCCGCGACTTGCCTCATTGCTGCGCAGCGAACGCCAGTACCCGCAAGGCGTAATTGCAGGACCACTGCTGGGGTTCGTGCGCAACTCCGAAGACCAAACAGCCGTGGTGGGAGCCGAAGGCCTGGAACTGAGCCAGGAGGAACACCTGGCCGGTACGGCCGGCAGCCGCAAGTTCGAGATCAGCGCCGATGGCGTGCGCATTCCCGTCACCGAGGTCGAAGAAACCCCTGCAGTCGATGGCCAGGACGTCATCCTGACCATCGACTCGGACATCAACTACGTTGCCCAGCGTGCAGCAGAAAAGAAGCAAGCTCAGTTCAACGCTGAGTGGGTTTCCGTGGTCGTCATGAAAGCGGATACCGGCAAGATCCTCGCCATCGGCGACTCCGCTGAATTGGACCCGAATGATCCAGGCGCTACCAAGCCGGAGTTCCGCCGCTCCACCTCCATCACCCGTGCTTTCGAGCCAGGTTCCACCGGCAAGGCCGCGATCTTCGCGGCGGCCATCGACCAGGGCGGAGTGGATCCGCTGACGGAGATGCGTGTGCCGAATAAGAAGACGTTCACCAAGGAAACCATCAATGACTCGTTGGAACACCCAACGTACGACATGACGGTCTCGGGCATCTTCGCTCGTTCCTACAACACCGGCACCGTGATGGTCGGAAATACCATGAGTAAGCAGACCCGTTACGACTACATGCGTGCCTTCGGATTGGGTTCGCCCATCCGCGTCGGCTTGAATGGCGCTAGCGCTGGCCAATTGGCGCATCCCGATAATTGGGACCGCCGCCAGCAGTACACCACCATGTTCGGCCAGGGCTATTCGCAGACCGTGCTGCACACCGCTTCAATTTTCCAGTCCTTGGCCAACGGCGGCGTTCGCCTTTCGCCAAGCCTGATTGAGGGCTACCGCAACGAAGACGGTACCATCACCAAGATCCCCGCACCGGAAAAGAAGCGCGTGGTCAAGAAAAGCACCGCTGACGAAATGCTCAAGCTCATGGAATCGGTCGTTGACGACGGTACCGGCTACAAGGAGCGCATTCCCGGGTACCGCGTGGGCGGCAAGACCGGTACAGGCCAGGCGGCAAGCGCCAAGGGCTATGACGGATATACTTATTCCTTCGCAGGTGTCGCTCCCTTGGAAGATCCGCAGTTCGTCGTCGTGGCAACCATGTACAGGCCAAAGGGCAACTGGAAAGACTTCTCGGTAGCTGACACGTTTACCGATGTTATGAGCCATACTCTCAACACATTCAATGTGCCACCGAGCACGACAAAGTCAGAGGCGTATGACGTCTTTGTAGGTGAGGATCAGAAGAAATCTTGGTAGTCCAGAACCCCGACACTCCGCGTGAGCTAGAACGGTACCTACGCCCAGAGAGCATCGCCGGTCTTGGCTTCGACCAGCTCTGCGGCACAGCTGGCGCGGTGCGAACTGGAGCGCTGCTCAATGCCGCTCCGCAAATCCTCGGCGTCAGCCTCAACCCGCAGATCGTACAGAGCGGTGACGTCTTCCTGGGTATTTCCGGTGCCAAGCGCCACGGTGCCGAATTCGTGGAAACCGCCATCGGCAACGGTGCTGTCGCACTGATCACCGATACTGCAGGACTCGAATTCCTCAGCGATGACCTCTCGATCCCGGTGGCAGTCGTTGCAGATGTACGCAAATCCGCAGCCGTGATCGCGCAGAGCGTCTACGGAACCGACCAGCGCAGCCCGAAGCTGTTCGCTGTCACCGGCACCAACGGCAAGACCACCACAACCTTCATGATCCGCGCGATCCTGGACGCACTGGGTGAAGAAACCGGGCTGATCGGCACGATTGAGATGTCCGCCCGCGGGCAGATCATCCCCAGCGTGCTGACCACCCCGGAGTCCACCCAGCTGCACGGCGTGCTCTCGCGCATGGCGCAGCAGGAAGTCACGTCGGTGGCCATGGAGGTATCCAGCCACTCGCTGAGCTATGGCCGCGTTGATGCCCTGCGCTTTGCCGTTTCCGGTTACACCAACCTGACCCAGGACCACTTGGACCTGCACGGCACGATGGACGAGTACTTCGAAACCAAGGCCGAACTATTCACCGCGGAACGCTCCGAGCGCGCAGTGGTCATGGTAGACGATGAATACGGCCAGCGCCTGGCCGAGCGCGCCCTGGTGCCTACCGAGACCCTGAGCCTCGACGGCGAACACCCTTCGGCGCACTGGAGGGTTGCCGAACTGGCGCACTGCGGATTGGGCCACAGTTTCACCCTGGTGCACCGGGATGGGCGCCAGCTGCGGACCCGCACCCTGCTTCCAGGCATGTTCAACGTCGCCAACGGAGCGCTGGCGGCCTTGATGGTGCTGGCCGGCGGTGCGGACCTCGAAGCCCTGCAGCAGGCCTTGGACTCCAAGGATCCGCTGTCGGTCGCCGTTCCAGGGCGGATGCAGGTCGTAGCCGAATCTCCGGTAGCCGTAGTCGATTTCGCCCATAATTCGGATGCACTGGCAAAGGCTTTGGATTCCATCCGTCCGCGGGAGCAAGGACGCCGGATCGTCGTCTTCGGCGCCACCGGAGAGCGCGATAAGACCAAGCGCCCGGATATGGGAGCGGTGGCAGCCCGCCACGCGGATATCGTCATTGTGACCGACGACGACCCGCACAGCGAAGACCCGGCTCCGATCCGCGCCCAGGTTGCCGCCGGAGCACAGCAAGTTCTCGATTCCGAGCGTCCGCAGGTGCAGCTTCACAACATCGCGCCACGCGCCAAAGCCGTAGAGTTCGCTGTGAGTTTGGCCGAAGCCAACGACGCGATTCTCGTGGCCGGGCGGGGACATGAAGTCAGCCAAGACGTCGCGGGAATTGACGTGGAACTGGATGATCGAGTGGAACTAGCGAAAGCACTGAATCTTCATGGATTTGTGACCAATTCCTAGAACGTACAAGTCCACTATCGCCACCGCTCAAGTGTAAAGTCCTTATTGCCATGATTGAACTGTCTCTGACCGACCTGCTGGAAATCACCGGCGGAAAAGCGACTGCTACAGCCGCCTCCGACACGGTGATCACTTCCGTGACCACTGACTCGCGCGAAGTCGTCCCGGGTGCCTTATTCGTCGCCAAGCCCGGAGAATTCTCCGACGGGCACGCCTTTATCGACCGTGCACGCGCCGCCGGCGCAGTGCTGGCCCTAGCCGAACGCATTACCCACGATGAAGACCGCAGGGAACACCCGGCGATCATCATTGAAGACGCGGTAGAAGCAATGGGCAAAATTGCCGCGCACATCGTTGCCCTTCTCAAGGAAAAGAACGACGCCAAGGTCGTGGGAATCACCGGTTCGGCCGGCAAGACCACCACCAAGGACCTGCTCGCCGGTATTCTGTCGCAAGTGGCGCCGACCGTGTCGCCAATCGGCTCGTACAATGGCGAAGTCGGCGTCCCGCTGACGGTATTCAGCGCCACCGAAGAGACCAAGTACTTTGTCATCGAGATGGGGGCCACCGGCATTGGCCACCTGACGTACCTGACAGATATGGTGCACCCGCAGGTCGGTGTCGTGTTGTGCGTCGGTACCGCCCACGCCGGCGAATTCGGCGGGGTGGAGAACATCGAGAAGGCCAAGGGCGAACTCGTTGAAGCCCTGCCAGCCGATGGCACGGCCATCTTGAATGCTGAAGACCCCCGCGTGGCACGCATGGAGTTGCGTTCCGGGGGAGTCGTGCGCTTCTTCGGCACCGGAAAGAACAAGCCGGAAAACGCTGGGGTCTGGGCCACCGACGTTGTTGTTAATTCCCACGGGCAGCCAGAGCTCACTCTTGAATTCCCTGGCGGCTACAGCAAGCGCATCACCTCGGGCCTCCTGGGACGCCATCACGTCTCGAATATCCTCGCCGCGGCGAACGCTGCACTGGCCCTGGATATCGCCCCGGAAGTGATCGCCGCAGGCCTGGAAGGCCGCGCTGCCGGCAGCCGCTGGCGCATGGAGCGCATCGAGCGCGCTGACGGCGTGAGCATCATCAACGACGCGTACAACGCGAACCCTGAATCAATGCGCGCTGCGCTGGTGACCCTGGCCGAATTGGGCCTGGGCGCCGACGGCGCACCGGGCCGACGCACCTGGGCAGTCCTGGGCGAAATGCTGGAACTGGGCGATGACAGCATCCACCAGCACGACCTGCTGGGCCGCATGGCAGTTCGCATGAACATCAAGAAACTTGTAGTGGTAGGCCGTGGCGCAAAGCCCGCCTACAACTCCGCTGTGCTCGAAGGCAGCTGGGGCGACGAGGCCTTCTACGTTGAAGACGTAGATGAGGCACGCGCGCTGCTGCAAGAGCAGCTTCAGCCAGGCGACATCGCCTTGTTCAAGTCCTCTAACGGGGCCGGTCTACGCTTCCTCGGCGACGACATTGCAGCATTCGCGAAGGAAGGCGACAACGCATGATCGCATTGATTCTGGGGGCCGGCATTGCCCTCGTGCTGACCATGGTGGCCATGCCGCTGTACATCCGCCTGCTCACCAAGAAGCAATACGGCCAGGTCGTGCGCGACGACGGGCCGAACTCGCACGCCATCAAGTCCGGCACCCCGACCATGGGCGGAGTGGTCTTCGTCCTGGCCGTGTTCGTGGCGTACTTCGCCACCCATGGCATCCTTTCGCTCATGGGACGCACTTCTTCGGGAATTACCGCCAGCGGAATGCTGGTCCTGATGCTCTTCGGCGGCATGGGACTGGTCGGCTTCCTCGATGACTTCATCAAGATCTTCAAGAAGCGCTCATTGGGCTTGCGCGCCTGGCAGAAGATTGTCCTGCAGGCATTCTTCGGCATCAGCTTCGCCGTGCTGGCCTTGCAGTTCCCCAATGACCAGGGCCTGACTCCGGGCTCTACCGCGATCTCCTTCCTGCGCGACACCAACATCGACCTGGCCTTCGCAGGCCCGATGCTGGGCATGATCCTGTTCGTGCTCTGGGCGAACTTCATCGTTACCGGTGCTACCAACGGCGTGAACCTGACCGATGGCCTGGACGGACTGGCTACCGGTGCCTCGATCATGGTCTTCGGCGCCTACACCCTGATGGGAATCTGGCAGCAGAACCAGGCCTGCAGCAACATGGACTCGCTGGACGTCTGCTACTCGGTACGCGACCCGCAGGACCTGGCCCTGCTGGGGGCCACCCTCTCCGGTGCGCTGATCGCCTTCCTCTGGTTCAACGCCAAGCCGGCGAAGATCTTCATGGGCGACACCGGATCGCTGGCCATCGGCGGCGCCGTGGCTGCCTTCGCGATCCTCTCGCGCACCCAGCTGCTGCTGGTGGTAATTGCCGGCCTGTTCGTGATCATCTCCCTGTCGGTGATCATCCAGGTGGGCTACTTCAAGCTCTCGGGCGGCAAGCGCGTGTTCAAGATGGCGCCGCTGCAGCACCACTTCGAGCTTTCGGGCTGGTCCGAAGAAAACGTTGTTATCCGATTCTGGATCCTTGCCGGCCTGTTCGTGGCCGCGGGCCTGGGTCTCTTCTACTCTGAATGGGTTGTCGCACTGTGAGCGTAGACGCTGGCAAATCTCTTGACTCGCTAACCAGCTGGGATGCTGATTGGAAAGGCCTGCGGGTAGTCGTCGCCGGACTGGGACTCTCCGGATTCTCTGCGGCCGACACCCTCATCGAGCTGGGTGCCATCGTCACCGTCATCGACGGCCGCGATGACCAGCTGAACCAGCAACGTGCCGAGACGCTGAAGATCGTCGGGGCCCATGAGGTGCTGCTGGGCGACGGGAACGTCCAGGCCCTGCCGTTGGTCGATGGCAAGCCGGCCCAGCTGGTCATGGTTTCCCCAGGCTGGAATCCCCGTAATCCGGTCATCGCAGAGGCCGAGTCCGAGGGCATCGAGATCTGGAGCGATATCGAGCTGGCTTGGCGCGTGCAGAACCGTGCCGGCCACACAGCACCACAGTGGCTGGCGATTACCGGCACCAACGGCAAGACCACCACTGTGGGCATGACCGAGGCGATCCTGCGCGCCGATGGGCTGAAGGCCATCGCCGTCGGCAACGTCGGCACCCCGATCCTGGATGCCGTACGCGAACCGGTGCACTATGACGTATTCGCCGTCGAGCTCTCCAGCTTCCAGCTGCACTACACGCATAGCATTTCTCCGCTTGCCTCGGTGGTCTTGAACCTGGCCGAAGACCACGTGGACTGGCATGGCGGCTTCGACAACTACAAGGCCGCCAAGGCCAAGATCTACGAACGCACCCAGGTAGCAGCGATCTTCAACGCCGCCGATGAGCGCACCATCACCATGGTGGAAAACGCGGAAGTCATCGAAGGCTGCCGTGCTATCGGCTTCACCACCGATACCCCAGCAGTATCGATGGTGGGTGTTGTCGAAGGCCTGCTGGTGGACCGCGCCTTCATCGAAGAGCGCAAGACCAGTGCCGTGGAACTGATCGCCCTGAAGGACATCGGCGAGATTGTTCCGCGCCACACCGCCGCGAACGCGGCTGCCGCGGCGGCTCTGACCCGCGCGTACGGAGTGAATGCAGAAGCTGTCGCTGCGGGTTTGGCGAACTTCGACTCCGGCGATCACCGGATCCAGGCCGTCGCCCGCAAGAACGACATCCTGTGGATCAATGATTCCAAGGCCACTAATCCGCATGCGGCCGATGCTTCGTTGGCCGCATTCACCCGTGTGGTCTGGATCGCCGGTGGCTTGTCCAAGGGCGTGGAATACGGCGACTTGATCGCCAAGCACGCGCAGCGCCTGGCCAAGGTCTTGCTCATCGGCACCGACACCGCCGGTTTGCGCCAAGCACTCGCTGCCCACGCGCCAGAGGTTGAAGTCATCGACATCACCGGAGCAGCGCAGGGCGGTGACGGTTCGGTTCCAAGCGGCGCCCAGGTCATGACGCGTGCGGTCTCCAAGGCTGCCGAAGTAGCCGAAGCAGGGGATACCGTGCTCATGGCTCCGGCCGCGGCCTCGATGGACCAATTCAGTTCCTACGCCCAGCGTGGCAACGCATTTATCGCTGCCGTCAGTGATCTGATGGATAAAACTGGCGAAGACCAGTAATCGAAAGCTGACCGAATAAACGACACCGAGGCAGGAGGCACCGATGGCGATGAAAATGAACAAGAAGCCAGCAGGTTCCAAAGCCGAACTCCCTTGGTACGTGAGATTCGGCAGGATGCTCGGAACCGTCGAGAACTCCAGCGGCCGCATGGCTTCCACGGACTACTGGCTGGTGCTCGTGGGCTCCATCGTGCTGGCCGTTTTCGGTGTGGTCATGGTCCAGTCATCGGCGTCGGTTGAAGCGATCGCGAAGGGCAGGGACGGTTTCACCGTGGCGCTGTCCCAGGGTGGCTTTGCCGCCTTGGGTATTCTCTGCATGCTGGTCATGCAGCGGATCAAGCCGGAAACGCTGAAGCGGCTGGCCTGGCCTTCCGTTATTGCGGCAGTGGTCCTGTTGTTCCTCGTGGCGTTCACGCCATTGGGCCATACGGTGCTCGGCAACCGAAACTGGATCCGCATCGGCGGCTTCGGCCTGCAGCCCAGCGAGTTCGCCAAACTGGCGTTGTCTGTTTTTGCCGCGTTCATGCTGGAAAAGAAGCAGCATCTGCTGCACGACATCAAGCATTTGGTCGTCCCAGTGGTTGCCCCGGTGGGGGTCTTCATTGTTGGCCTCATCGTGGTCGGCAAGGACGTAGGTACAGCGCTGGTCTTGTTGATGATCATTGCCTCGGCGATGTTCTTGGGCGGCATCCGGATGAAGTGGCTGGCGGCGTTTTCGGTGGTCGGTGTCCTGGGCCTGTCCGTGGCGATCTTCGCTTCCTCCAACCGCCGCCAGCGCATCCTCGCTTGGCTTGATACCGATTGCGGCCCGAGCAGCGACCTTTGCTACCAGGCCAGCATGGGCCTTCACGCCTTTGCCTCCGGCGGCTGGTTCGGTGTGGGCGCAGGCCAGTCCCGCATGAAGTGGTCCTATGTGCCTGAGGCGCAGAACGACTTCATCTTCTCCATCCTGGGTGAAGAGTTCGGCCTGATCGGCGTGCTGTTCGTCCTGGTCATGTTCATGCTGCTGGCCTTGGCGATGTATCGCATTGCAGCACGCGCCAAGGACTTGTACACCAAGGTGCTCATGGGTTGCCTGATGTCCTGGGTCATCGGCCAGACCTTCGTGAATCTGGGTACCGTCACCGGCGTACTTCCCGTGATCGGTGTTCCGCTGCCGTTCATTTCCTCCGGCGGCTCGGCGATGCTCGCCATCATGCTGGCAATGGGCTATGTCCTCTCCTCGGCCCGGGCACAAAAACTTGAATTCGAAGCAATGCTGGAAAAGAAACCGGCAAAGAGCAAGAAAACCAAATAGTGCGCCGCTATCGGCCGCTATCAGAAGCAGAGGCCCATCGCTGAATCTGCGGTGGACGTTGATCCTGCCCATTGGCAGGACGAAGGAGTACAGCAACAGATGAGCGAAGCACTTCGTCTAGTCGTCGCCGGCGGCGGAACTGCCGGCCATATCTCGCCCATGCTGGCCATAGCTGATGCCGTGAAGGCCGAGCATCCCGAAGCAATGGTCACAGCACTGGGTTCTCCCGGTGGTCTGGAAACCAAGCTGGTGCCGGAAGCCGGCTACCCGCTCGAACTCATCCCCAAGGCCCCGATGCCACGCAGCATCAACGTGGATCTGCTCAAGTTCCCTTTCCGTTTCATCAAGGCCATTAACAACGCCAAGAACGTTCTGCGCACTACCAAGGCCGAGGCCGTCCTGGGCGTCGGCGGTTATGTCTGCACCCCGGCATATCTTGCCGCGAAGCAGCTGAAGCTGCCGATCTTCGTGCATGAGGCCAACTCCGTTGCCGGCATGGCAAACAAGCTCGGGGCAAAGAACGCGGCATTCGTCGGAACCACTTTCGCCAACACCGGGCTGCCCGGTGAGATGCAGGTGGGCATGCCGATGCGCTCCAACGTTGCCACCATGGACAAAGCCGCGCTGCGAGGCGAAGCACGCGGGTACTTCGGTATCACCGGGCAGAAGCCGGTACTTCTGGTCACCGGTGGATCCTCCGGAGCGCAGAGCATCAATACCGCCATCGAGCAGTCCCTGGACGAGCTGAACGCAGCTGGCATCCACACTATCCACATCACCGGACGCGGAAAGCAGATTCTGGACGCCTCGGGCAATCTGCTGTCCCATGAAGGCTACAGCCAGACCGAATACGTGGACCGCATGGACTACGCCTACGCCGTCGCGGATTTGATGATCTGCCGCTCCGGCGCGGGCACCGTCTGCGAACTGGCCGTAGCTGGCACCGCCTCGGTACTGGTTCCGCTGCCCATCGGCAACGGCGAGCAAAAGCTCAACGCCCGTGAGCTGGTCGCTGCCGGGGGAGCCGTCCTGGTTTCCGACGCGGAGTTCACAAAGTCCTATATCACCGAAAATGTCATCAATCTGCTGACCGATCAGCATAAAATTGAAAAGATGTCTCAAGCCGCTGCCTCATTGGGGCAGCGCGACGCCGCGCAGATCATGGCGCGACGGATTATTGATGAAGTTTCAACCCGCCGCCGTGCGGGTCAGGAAGGCTAGAACCATGGCACTGCGAGCCGACGAACTGAACGCCGATCTGGGCAAGGTACACCTGATGGGTGTAGGCGGGGTTGGCGTATCAGCGGTTGCACGGCTGCTGCTCGACTACGGCCTGGCTGTCTCCGGCACCGATGCCAAGGATCTCCCGGTGCTCGATGGCTTGCGTGAGCGCGGCGCGCGCATCCACGTAGGCTACGACCCAGCGAACCTCGGCGACGCCGACACCGTGGTGATCTCCTCGATCATCAAGGCCGGAAACCCGGAATACGACGAGGCACTGCGCCGCGGACTGCGCATCTTGCACCGCTCCGAAGGCCTGGAAGCAACCATGCGCGGCCACGAGAAGATCGTGGCCATCGCCGGTACTCACGGCAAGACCACCACCACTTCGCTGACCGCCCATATGCTCAAGACCATTGGCGCGCGTCCGAGCTTCGCCGTGGGAGCGAATATTCCAAGCCTGGGCACCAACGCCGAGCTTGGGTCCGGATCCTACTTCGTGGCCGAAGCGGACGAATCCGACGCTTCCTTCCTCAACTACCGGCCGGATGCCATCATCGTGACCAACGTCGAAGCCGACCACCTGGATCACTACGGTACCGCTGAAGCAGTGCACCAGGCCTTCGTCGACTTCGCCCGGCTATTGCCGGCAGACGGCTTGCTGATCTGCTGTGCAGATGATGAGGGTTCCAACGACCTGGCGCACAAGATGCGCGCAGAGCGTCCGGAAATCCGCGTGCAGACCTACGGCTTCAGCGATCACGCCGACCGCCGCCTTTCCGATGCCCGCGCCACCGAAGACGGCCGCTTCACCGCAACCATCGAATGGGGCAGCGGACAAAGCCGCGTCCTGGATCTGGCAGTGCCCGGCCAGCACAACCTGCTTAATGCTGCCGCCGCATTGTCTGTCGGCATTGATGCAGGTGTGGACGTTGACGAAGCGCTGCAGGCGCTCTCCAGTTTCTCCGGGGCAGCTCGCCGATTCGAATTCAAGGGTGAAGCCGCAGAGGTCCGTGTCTACGACGACTACGCGCACCACCCGACCGAGGTGCAGGCAGCGCTGACCGCCGGCCGTACGGTGGCCGGCACCGGCCGGCTGCACATTGTCTTCCAGCCGCACCTGTTCAGCCGTACCCAAGAGTTCTTCCGCCAATTTGCCCAGGCCTTGTCCCTGGCCGATTCGGTGGCCGTGCTGGATATCTACCCGGCACGTGAAGAACCTATCGATGGCGTGGACAGCGAACTGATCGCATCGCGCATCGAGGTTCCTGCCCAGGTACTTTCGCCGGCAGCCGCTGTAGCGCACGTGGTTGAGCAGTCCGAGCCGGGCGATGTCATCATGACCATTGGCGCCGGCGATGTCACAGCGCTAGGTCCAGACATCGTCAAGTCGCTGAGCTGACGAATTCCGTCCCGAGTCCGAGGCCATCGCAGTTGGTCCACTTCCGTCTACCAAGGTGATCCATGGGTGAAGCAGCAAAAGTCGTAGAACTTCCGGAGAGCCCGGAGAAAAAACGGCGCAAGATCCTGATTATTCTCGCGGCATGCATCGTCGTGCTCAGCCTCGCTGCGGTTTTGATCTTGAGCTTCTCACCGGTGATCGCTGCCAAGAAGATCGAAGTAACCGGCACCAAGCTGGTCAATTCCGAGAAGCTGGGGAAGTCCCTTCAACCATTGAAGGGCGTTCCGCTGCCGCGGATCTCTGAATCGAGGGTCCAGGAGCTGATCGGCGAGCAGCCGGCCATCGACGAAATCGTGGTCAAGGCCCAGATGCCCAACACCTTGGTCGTTGAGGTAATCGAAGCTGTGCCGGTGGCCATCTTGCTGGAGGGCAAGAAGCAGTACCTGGTCTCCGAGACCGGCAAGAAGCTTCGTACCGTCGGCAAGAATGACAAGGACAAGTTGCCCAAGATCAAGGCCACCGACGTTACTGCTGATCCGGAGCAGTTCAAGCTGCTGACCGGAATCTTGAGCACCGTTGACAAGAAAGTGCTCAAGGAAGTCTCAACGGCATCCTTGTCCAAGGCAGGGTTCGCCGAACTGGCGTTGCCGAAGAACCGTACTTTGATTTGGGGAGACGCCAAGAAAGCGGCCCTGAAAAATGAAGTGGCGACGATCTTCTTGAAAGAGCTTGAGAAAAAGCACGCGGCCAAGACGACCATCGACGTCACCAACCCAGAAAATCCCGTGGTCTATTAAGTCGCGGTGCTCTGGGCGCGGGAAGACCAATAAGCCAAGAAATTCTGGAAAGATAGTTTTGAATAAGCGACACGCCTAGGCGGTCGTTGCAGAAAGACCACACGACTCATAGCGTTTCTAATAACGACAGCTTGACAGAATCTTAACCTTAAGGCTAAAGGTGAAGGTCTTTAGCTGGAGTCGTGAAATATGTAGCACATCTAACAAGGGAAGCGGGACGTGGCAGCTCCACAGAATTACCTCGCGGTCATTAAAGTCGTCGGAATCGGCGGTGGCGGTGTAAACGCAGTCAATCGAATGATCGAAGTCGGTCTCAAGGGCGTAGAGTTCATCGCCATTAACACCGATGCCCAGGCTCTGCTTATGAGTGATGCCGACGTCAAACTCGACGTAGGACGCGAACTGACTCGTGGCCTGGGCGCTGGCGCCAACCCTGATGTGGGACGCCAGGCAGCGGAAGATCATGTAGAAGAAATCGAAGACGTCCTGCGCGGCGCGGACATGGTCTTCGTGACCGCTGGCGAAGGCGGCGGTACTGGTACCGGCGGCGCGCCGGTCGTGGCCCGCATTGCCCGCTCGCTTGGCGCGCTGACCATCGGCGTGGTCACCCGTCCATTCACCTTCGAGGGTCGCCGCCGCGCTAACTCCGCCGAGTCGGGCATCGAAGCCCTGCGCGACGAAGTGGATACCCTCATTGTGATCCCGAACGATCGACTGCTGTCGATCTCGGATCGCAACGTATCGGTGCTCGATGCATTCCGCCAGGCAGACCAGGTTCTGCTCTCCGGCGTGCAGGGCATTACCGACCTGATCACCACCTCGGGCCTGATCAACCTCGACTTCGCCGACGTGAAGTCCGTTATGCAGGGCGCAGGCTCGGCATTGATGGGCATCGGTTCGGCGCGGGGCGAAGACCGTGCAGTGAAGGCAGCGGAGCTGGCTATTGCCTCGCCACTGCTCGAAGCTTCTATCGATGGCGCCCACGGCGTCCTGCTCTCCATCCAGGGCGGCTCCGACCTCGGCTTGTTCGAAATCAACGAAGCTGCACGCCTCGTGCAGGAAGTTGCCCACCCGGAAGCCAACATCATCTTCGGTGCCGTCATTGACGACGCCTTGGGCGACGAAGCACGTGTCACCGTGATTGCAGCCGGCTTCGACGAGCCAGATGTCACCAGCAAGCCAATGGCACCGGTCGCAGCAAAGCCAGCTGTCTCCGCGCGCCCGGCTGAGCAAGTGCCAGCGAGCATTCCCGAAACACCAGCACCTGCTGCAACCGAAGCTGCGAAGCCAGCCCAGGTTGCTCATGAGAAGCCAGCTGCCGCAGAGCAGGCTAGCTCCTTCCAGGACCTTCCAGATGTTGTCGACTCGGACCTGAACGGTTCGAACGACGACCTGGATGTCCCGGACTTCCTGAAGTAAAAACAGCAAGAAGCTGAGCAGTGCTACATTTCGCGTCGAACCTCGATCCGAGCATCCAACTGGCATTCACATCGCAGGCTGAGGGAAACCTCGCCCTGCACGTGAATGACGATCCCCGCCTTGTGGCGGAGAATCGAGCCAAATTGGAGGACTTGATCGGGGTTCGACGCTTCTCGCTTAACTTCATGAACCAGGTGCACTCCGCCGATGTATATGAGGTCACGCCGGTGCGGCGCACCTCGTGGCTAGAGCCGGCAGCGCCAACCTGCGATGGATTGCTGGACCCAACTGGCACCCAGCCCCTGGCAGTGATGGTCGCCGACTGCCTTCCGGTGCTCTTTGTCGGAAGAAACACGCGCAATGGGCAAACCCTGAGTGCCGCAACCCATGCCGGCCGGCGCGGGCTGCTCGACGGGATCCTGGCAAAAACGGTCCAGGGCCTGAAAGCTCATGGTGCCGACACAGTGGAAGCCGTGATCGGCCCTTCGATCTGCGGCCGATGCTATGAAGTTCCAGAAAGCATGGCCCAGGAATCCGAAGAGTTGCGCACCGGGATTCGCACCACGACTCGCTGGGGGACCCATGGGCTAGACCTTCCGGCCTCAGCCGAACAAGAACTGCGCGGCCTCGGGGTGGACGTCCGGCAATCCGGTGTCTGCACCTTGGAAGACGAAAGCTACTATTCCTACCGGCGTTCAAGCCGTGCAGGACGACTTGCCGGACTCATCTGGACCGCCGCGTAGGCGTGCGCGACACACCGCCAAGAATTGATCGAATGAACGATGCCTGCATTATTTTGTGCGGTAGCGTCGAAGTAGCGGAAGCGTGCAATGGGGTTGCATGCATGGGATAAACGAGGAGAAACATCGTGGCTGACGGACTGCGTAAGGCAATGGTATATCTCGGCTTGGCGGACGCCGTCGAGCAGGAAGAGACCCAGACACAACACGCTGAGCCCAAAACCCAGGTTCGGGTAGTTGAGGACACAGCTCCAAAGCGACCTGCCGAAGCCCCACGCCCACAGCCTGTTGCAAGGCAGGCTGCGCCGCAAACTCAAGCTAGAGAACCAGAGACGGAATACCGAGCTCCGGTCACCCCTATTAAGCGTGCCCCTTCAGTACGGGATGAGGATTCCGAATTGCGTCAGATTACTACCGTCCACCCTCGTTCTTATAACGATGCCAAGATCATCGGTGAGAACTTCCGTGACGGCATCCCGGTGATTATGAATGTCACCGACATGGGTGAAACCGATGCCAAGCGCCTCGTCGACTTCTCGGCCGGTCTTGTTTTCGCCCTGCACGGCTCCATTGAGCGAGTCACGAACAAGGTCTTCTTGCTCTCACCAGCGACCGTTGAGGTCCTCGGTGAAGATCGCAAGCAGTCCGAAGCGCAAGCAACCTTCTTTAATCAGAGCTAAGACACCAGGAGCACAAGCACAAAATGGTGTTCGGGATCATCTATCTCGCCTTAGCCATCCTCCAGATTCTGCTCTTAATGAGAATTGTGTTGGATGTAACGGAAAGCTTTGCTCGCCACTGGCGACCCAAAGGCATCGCATTGATTGTCGCAAGTGCAATCGTGTCGATTACCGATCCTCCGCTGCGCTGGTTGCGCCGGAAGATCAAACCCCTGGATCTCGGCGGAATCCGTCTTGACCTGTCCTTTCTTGTGTTGTTCATCGTCGTAATCATTCTTAAAGCGGTGGTAGCCAACCTGGGCCTCAGGACAGGGATCTGATTAGGGCATTTCCGTGCTTCACGGGGATTGTCCTGAGCAGTCAAAAGCTGTAGATTCAAATAATAAGAGACTCGCGCGTAAGCTCGATTTCGTAATAATTGTCCAAATCGTTATATCCTTTAGGAAATGGTGCTCCGACTTCACCGGTCGCGACACTGACAAAAACGGTAAGTGTTTCGCAAGGCAAGACAATGGTCGTGCGGAAATGATCCCAGTATTGAGGTGACCCAATGGCTCTGACGCCAGAAGACGTAGTCAATAAGCGGTTTCAGCCGACCAAGTTCCGTGAAGGCTACGACCAAGACGAGGTAGATGACTTCCTCGACGAAATCGTTGTGGAGCTGCGTCGCCTAACCGGTGAGAACGAGGCTCTGCGCAGCCGCCTTGCCGAACTTGGCGAAGATGCGGGTTCGGTATCGAAGGAGCAGGCTGTTCCTGCACCTGTTTCGGCCGCTCCAGTTACTCCTGCTGCTCCAGCTGCTAAGCCAGCTGAAGAGAAGAAGGCAGAAGCTAAGCCTGCAGAGCCAGCGAAGGCAGAAACCCCAGCTGCCAAGCCAGCTGAGGAAAAGAAGGCAGAAGCTAAGCCAGCTGCCGCTGAGAAGGCACCTGCAGCTCCGGCCGCAGCAGCAGCGCCAGCTGCAACTCCTCGCTCCGAATCCGCAGAGTCGGCAGCCAACGTGCTGTCCATGGCTCAGCGTCTGCACGACGAGTACGTCGCTGCCGGTGTCGAGCAGCGCGACAAGATCATCTCCGAAGCGAAGACCGAAGCTAACACCTTGGTCACCACCGCTGAAGAGAAGAGCCGCAAGACCTTGTCGGCCTTGGAGCAGCAGAAGTCGGTTCTGGAGCGCAAGCTCGAGCAGTTGCGTGGCTTCGAACGCGATTACCGTGCTCGCCTGAAGACCTACATCGAAGGACAGCTGCGTGACCTTGAGTCCCAGGGTTCGATCGATGCTGGTGCGGCAGGCAAGACCAGCTAGTCGCTGACAGTTTATAACTTGATCTAGCTATCAAGTAAGATCAACGGTGGTGAACGGATACATTCCGATCACCACCGTTGACGTTTAAGAGGAAATAATGGGTACCACTGTGGACGCAGTTCAATCCGGAAACGCGGGCGCGAAGGCGAAGAAATACGTTGGCCTTGGCCTCGTGATCGCTCTGATCGCGCTGGTACTGGACCAAACCGTCAAAATTGCCGTTGAACAGAACATGCGGCTTGGCCAATCGATTGAAGTGATTCCCGGATTCTTCAACATCCACTACATCCTGAACCCTGGTGCCGCCTTCTCCATCGGCGAAGACTTCACCATAGTCTTCGCGATCCTGCAATCGGCAGTCGCGGTCTACGTCATTTACCTGTTTTTCCGCAAGGTGCTGTCCAGAAGCTGGGCCATAGCCCTGGGCTGCCTGCTCGGCGGTGTCCTGGGCAATGTCGTGGACCGGCTGTTCCGTGAACCGGGCTTCGGATTCGGCCATGTGGTAGACATGTTTTCCGTCACCCACTTCGCTATCTTCAACGTCGCCGACTCCTTCATCGTCTGTTCCATGATCGCGGTGGCGTACATGCTCATCCGCGGGCGCAACCTCGATGGCAGCATTGGCGATCCTCCAAAGAAAGACAAGTCCAACAAGGACGAAGCAGAACCAAACGCATGATCTCGAACGAAACCACCATTCACGAACTGCTGGTTGACCCAGCCGATGCCGGCGCACGCCTTGACGCCTATATCTCCCGGTCCCTGCAGATCCCGCGCACCTTGGCTTCGAGCCTTTGCAAGGATTCGCAGATCCAGGTCAACGGACGAACCATTGCCAAATCTCTGAAGATCAAGACGGGGGACCAGCTGGTAGTCACCATCCCGCCGCAGGCAGACCCATTAGAAATTAAGGTTGAGAAAGTGGAAGAGCTGAAGATTATCGCGGACGACGATGACTATGTGGTCATCGACAAGCCCGTGGGTGTCGCAGCCCATCCATCCCCGGGGTGGGTGGGCCCGACAGTTGTCGGCGCACTCATGGCCGAGGGCTACAACATCACCACTTCCGGTGCCGCCGAACGCCAAGGCATAGTGCACCGCTTGGACGTGGGCACCAGCGGCCTGATGGTCGTGGCGAAAACCGAACGCGCCTACACCGAACTGAAGCGCGCCTTCAAGGAACGCACCCCCAAGAAGATCTACCATGCGGTGGTGCAGGGCCTGCCTGACCCGCTGGAAGGCACCATCGACGCGCCGATCGGGCGCCACCCGGGCCATGACTGGAAGTTCGCTGTCCTGGATGGCGGGCGGGACTCGGTCACCCACTACAAGGTGATCGAGGCCTTCGGCCGCGCCTCGCTGGTCGAGGTGCAACTGGAAACCGGGCGCACCCACCAGATCCGCGTCCACTTCTCAGCCTTCGGGCACCCTTGTGCCGGAGACCAGACCTACGGAGCGGATCCCAAGCTGGGTGCCGCTCTGGGCCTGACCCGGCAGTGGCTGCATGCAAAACGTCTTGGATTCACCCATCCGGTCTCCGGCCAGTGGATGGAATACGAAAGCGAATATCCTGCGGATCTGGCAGGCGCCGTCGAGCTGCTGCGCGAAGGCGGATACTGAGTTCCAAGGTGCTGTTGGCCACTGGCCGGCAGCACCTTGTGTCGTGCTAGCCACAGCACCGCGCCGGGGTGGGCCCAAGTCCGGGTTTGATCGCTAGACTGGTTGGGTGAGTGCTACACGTGACGGATTTGTCCATCTTCATACCCACACCGAATACTCCATGCTGGACGGTGCGGCGCGCCTAGGCGAACTCTTCGCCGAAGCTAACCGGCAGGGCATGGAAGCCATGGCGATTACCGACCATGGCTACCTGTTTGGTGCCTTCGATTTCTGGCGCCAAGCCACCGGAGCTGGCGTTAAGCCGATCATCGGCGTAGAAGCCTATGTCACCCCGGGCACCGCGCGCGACGACAAGACCCGCGTGAAATGGCGTACCGACGAATCGCAAAAGGGCGATGACGTTTCCGGTGGCGGCCTGTACAACCACATGACCCTGCTCTCGTACAACAACAAGGGCATGGACAACCTTTTCAAGGGTTCGTCCCGCGCCTCGCTGGACTCCGTGTTCGGCAAATACCCGCGCTGGGACCGCGAGCTGCTCAACGAGCACCACGAAGGCCTCATTGCCACGACCGGCTGCCCTTCGGGTGAAGTCCAGACCAAGCTTCGCCTGGGCCAGTACGATGCGGCGAAGGCGGCCGCGGCTGAACTGCAGGATTTATTCGGCAAGGAAAACTACTTCTGCGAGATCATGGACCACGGTCTGGAGATCGAACGCCGCATCACCAAGGACCTGCTGCGCCTGGCCAAGGAACTGGGCATTCCGCTGGTGGCTACCAACGACCTGCACTACACCCATGAATCCGATGCCAAGGCCCACGAGGCGCTGCTGGCCATCAACTCCGGCTCCACGCTTGACGAGCCCACCTATGACCAGGGCGGCAGCCGCTTCGCTTTTTCCGGCACCGGCTACTACCTGAAATCGGCGCGCGAAATGCGCGATTTGTTCAAGGAATTTCCCGAAGCCTGCGACAACACCCTGGCGATCGCCGACCGGGTCGAGGTCTCCTTCGACACGAACGCCAACTACATGCCGAAATTCCCTTGCCCGCCGGGGGAGGACGAAACCAGCTGGCTGATCAAGGAAGTCGACAAGGGACTGCACTACCGCTACCCGAACGGCATCCCAGAAGCTTCGCGCAAGCAGGCAGACTACGAGCTGGACGTCATCATCAAGATGGGCTTCCCGGGATACTTCCTGGTGGTGGCCGACTTCATCAACTGGTCCAAGGACCACGGCATCCGTGTTGGCCCGGGGCGTGGTTCGGGTGCAGGCTCCATGGTCGCCTACGCCATGCGCATCACGGACCTCGATCCGCTGGTGCACGGCCTGATCTTCGAGCGTTTCCTGAACCCGGAACGTGTTTCCATGCCCGACTTCGATGTCGACTTCGATGATCGCCGCCGTTCCGAGGTCATCAAGTACGTGACCGAGAAGTACGGTGATGAGCGCGTATCGATGATCGTGACCTACGGTTCAATCAAGACCAAGCAGGCGCTGAAGGACTCATCGCGCGTGCTCGGCTACCCGTTCAGCATGGGCGAGACCCTGACCAAGGCGCTGCCGCCGGCGGTGATGGCCAAGGACATCCCGCTGAACGACATCGAGAACCCGCAATCCAAGCGCTATTCGGAGGCGGGGGACTTCCGCAACCTGGTGGCCAATGACCCGGAGGCGGCCCGCGTCTTCGAGACGGCCAAGGGCCTGGAAGGCCTGAAGCGCCAGTGGGGCGTGCACGCCGCCGGCGTGATCATGAGCTCCGACCCGATCATCGACGTCATCCCCATCATGCGGCGCATCCAGGATGGACAGGTCATTACCCAGTTCGACTACCCGACCTGTGAAGGCCTGGGGCTGATCAAGATGGACTTCCTGGGGTTGCGCAACCTCACCATCATTTCCGATGCCCTGGAGAACATCGAGTACAACACCGGCACCAAAATCGACCTCGAGACCCTGAGTATCGAGGACCCCGAGGCCTACAACCTGCTGGCCCGCGGCGACACCCTGGGCGTGTTCCAGCTCGATGGCGGTCCCATGCGCTCGCTGCTGAAGATGATGCGCCCCGATAACTTCGAAGACATCTCCGCAGTGATCGCGCTGTACCGTCCGGGCCCGATGGGCGCCAACTCCCACACCAACTACGCCCTGCGAAAGACCGGGTTGCAGGAAGTCACCCCAATCCACCCGGAGCTCGCTGAACCGCTGGCAGAGATCCTCGGCGGCACCTACGGCCTGATCGTGTATCAGGAGCAGGTTATGGCTATTGCGCAGAAGCTGGCCGGCTACTCGCTGGGCCAGGCCGATATCTTGCGCCGTGCCATGGGCAAGAAGAAGAAGTCGGAACTGGATAAGCAGTTCGCCGGCTTCAAGCAGGGCATGAACGACAACGGCTACTCGGACGCCGCCGTGCAGACCCTGTGGGACATCTTGCTGCCATTCTCCGACTACGCGTTCAACAAGGCCCACTCGGCCGCGTACGGCGTGGTCTCCTACTGGACCGCCTACCTCAAGGCGCACTACCCGGCCGAATACATGGCCGCGCTGCTGACCTCGGTGGGCGATGACAAGGACAAGCTGGCACTGTACCTGAACGAATGCCGCCACATCGGCATCACCGTGCTGCCGCCGGATGTCAACGAATCGGCGTTGAACTTCACCCCAGTGGGCAAGGATATCCGCTTCGGCATGGGCGCCATCCGCAACGTCGGCACCAATGCGGTGGCCGGCATGGTCGAGGCCCGCACGGAGAAGGGCAACTACAACGACTTCAACGATTTCCTGGGCAAGGTCCCGGCCGTGGTCTGCAACAAGCGAACCATTGAATCGCTGATCAAGGCCGGTGCCTTCGACTCCATGAAGCATCCACGCCGGGCGCTGGTGGCCATCCACGAAGAGGCCGTGGATTCGGTGATCCAGGTCAAGCGCAACGAGGCGGCCAACCAGTTCGACCTGTTCAGCGCCCTGGGCGCGGATGAGTCCTCGGAGTCGATGCACGTGGCGATCCCCGACATGCCCGATTGGGACAAGAAGGAAAAACTGGCCTACGAGCGCGACATGCTCGGCCTGTACGTTTCCGACCACCCGCTGCAGGGACTGGGCTCGGCCCTGGACCAGTACGCTGACATGCCGGTCACGCACGTGCTCTCGGATGACGGCCCGCAGGATGGCCACATTATTTCCATCGCCGGCATGATTTCCGGTCTGCAGCGGCGCATCGCCAAGAAGAGCGGCAACCCGTATGCGCGCTGCGAGATCGAAGACCTCTCCGGTTCGATGGAGGTCATGTTCTTCGGCCAGGCCTACCAGCCGATCGCCGAGATCCTGGCCGATGACCTGATCGTGGTCATCAAGGGGCGCGTGCAGCGCCGCGATGACGGCTCCATCACCCTGAACGCGCAGGAAATGATGATCCCGGAAATTTCCGAGGATGCCAACGGGGGACCGGTAGTCATCGGCATTCCGACACACAAGGCCACCGAAACCCTGGTGCAGAAGCTGGGTGATGTGCTGCGCACGCACAGTGGCAACACCGAGGTGCGGGTGAAGCTCACCGGCAGCCGCGGCACCTCGCTGCTGCGCCTGGGCATGAACTTCAGGGTAAACCCCAATCCTGCCCTGTTCGGCGATTTGAAGGTGCTGCTGGGCCCGCACTGCCTGGACGTATAGGTAATCGGATCACGGCTTGGATGACCGTGGAAGGTAACTAATGAACCTTCCCCGGTCATCGGCGTTAAACTAGGTAGGTGAGCACTATTCCAGAAACCGAATTCTCAGCACTCGCCACCCTTGATTGGCGCAACGAATCCCTGGGCTACGCACAGCTGAAAGCCAAGCTGCCGCGCCCGGAGATGAACTCCCAGACCGCTGCCGAAACCGTGCAGCAGATCATCGATGATGTCCGCGCCCATGGCATGGAAACACTCAAGGACCTGGCCCAGCGCTTTGACCACGTTGAGCTGGAACATACCCGTGTGCCGCAGCATGAGCTGGACCGCGCCCTGGAAGAACTGGACCCGCAGGTCCGCCTGGCGCTGGAAGAATCCATTGACCGCGCCCGCGTATTCGCCAAGGCCCAGCGCCCCGACGACGCCGAAGTCCGCTACGCTACCGGGGCAACTGTCACCCAGCGCTGGGTCCCGGTGCGCCGCGTCGGCCTGTACGTGCCAGGTGGCCTGGCCGTCTACCCGTCCTCGGTCATCATGAACGCCGTACCTGCCCAGGCAGCCGGCGTCAACTCGCTAGCCCTGGCCAGCCCGCCGCAGAAGGAATTCGCCGGACTGCCGCACCCCACCATCCTGGCTGCCGCCAAGCTGCTGGGCATCGACGAGGTGCACGCCATGGGCGGTGCCCAGGCTGTTGCCGCGTTCGCCTACGGGGTGGACCTGCCGAACGATGAGCGTGGCGGGATCGAACCGGTTGACGTGATCTCCGGTCCAGGCAACGTGTTCGTGGCAACCGCCAAGCGCTTGGTCAAGGGCGTGGTAGGCATTGACGCTGAAGCTGGTCCTACGGAAATCGCGATTCTTGCCGACAAGGGAGCTAACCCGGGCTTCGTCGCTGCCGATATGATTTCGCAGGCAGAACACGATGCCAACGCCGCGGCCGTGCTGATTACCGATTCACCTGAACTGGCTGCTGGCGTGCGCAAGGAACTCATGGTGCAGGTTGCCGCCACCAAGCACTCCGCCCGTGTGACAGAGGCACTGTCAGGATCCCAATCTGCCGTCATCTTGGTCAAGGACCTGGAGCAGGGGATCGAGGTGTGCAACGCCTACGCCGCCGAGCACCTGGAAATCATGGTGGCCGAGGCGGAATCCACCGCGGCCCGCATCACCGCTGCTGGCGCCGTGTTTGTCGGCGCCTATGCCCCGGTTTCGCTGGGCGACTACTGCGCAGGATCCAACCACGTGCTGCCGACCAGTGGCACCGCGCTGCACGCCTCGGGGCTGAACGTGAATACCTTCTTGAAAGCCATCCAGGTGATCAACTACGACAAGGCCGCGCTGGGCGAAGTGGCCGCTCACGTGATTAATCTTGCCAATGCCGAGGACCTGCCAGCCCATGGAGACGCGGTCGCGGTGCGAAACGCGCAATAGACGCTAAACTGTTAGGTGACATGAGTTGATTCTTGCCACCATGGGTGAACCGAGAATGCTTCTTAGGCTACAGATGGAGGTGCCGTGAACTGCCCGTATTGCCGCAATGCGGATTCCCGAGTGGTCGATAGTCGAGTTGCCGACGACGGCGTCTCGATCCGCCGCCGACGCCAGTGCACGGCTTGTTCGCGCCGTTTCACCACCACCGAAACTGCCAGCCTCAACGTGCTCAAGCAGTCCGGTGCCGTAGAACCGTTCTCGCGCAACAAGGTCATTAACGGTGTTCGCAAGGCCTGCCAGGGCCGCCCGGTCACCGATCACGATCTTGCCGTCCTGGCCCAGGAAGTCGAAGAGGCAGTCCGGACCTCCGGGGCTGCTGAAATCCCGGCCCACCAGGTGGGCTTGGCCATCTTGGAGCCATTGTCGCGCCTCGACGAGGTCGCTTACTTGCGCTTTGCCAGTGTCTACCACAACTTCCAGTCGCTGACTGATTTCGAGACCGCCATTGCCCGGCTGCGCGATCGCCGTGGCAAGGTTCCGCAGGGAAACCAGCGTCCGCTCTCGGCCGACTAGCAGTTTTCGCATAGAGCAAACGCCAGTGCCCCAGACCTTTCGAGGTCGCGGGCACTGGCGTTTGGCGTAGGCGTCGCAGCGGCTATGGCAGGGTGAGAATTTCCGCGCCATCGTCGGTGACCAGCAGGGTGTGCTCGAACTGCGCGGTGCGCTTCTTGTCCTTGGTGGTCACGGTCCAGTCGTCTTCCCACATGTCCCATTCGACGGTGCCCAAGGTGAGCATCGGCTCGATGGTGAAAACCATGCCCGGCTCGATGGGAGTGTTGTAGGCCGGCGCCGCATCGTAGTGCGGGATGATCAAGCCGGAATGGAAGGCCTCGCCGACGCCGTGGCCGGTGAAGTCGCGGACCACGCCGTAGCCGAACCGCTTGGCGTAGGTTTCAATGCTTCGGCCGATCACATTGATCTCACGCCCTGGCATCACGGCCTTGATAGCGCGCTTCAGCGAGTTTTCGGTGCGCTCGACCAGCAGGCGCGATTCTTCATCCACGTCACCGACCAGGAAGGTGGCGTTGTTATCTCCGTGAACGCCACCGATGAAGGCGGTGATATCGATATTGATGATGTCGCCATCTTGCAACACGGTGGTGTCCGGGATGCCGTGGCAGATGACCTCGTTCAACGAGGAGCACAGCGACTTGGGGAATCCGCGGTAGCCCAGGGTTGACGGGTAGGCGTTGTGATCCATGAGGAATTCGTGGCCAAGCCGATCGAGCTGGTCGGTGGTGGCTCCCGGCTGGCAAGCCTTGCCAACTTCCTGCAGTGCCTGAGCGGCAATTCTTGAAGCTATGCGAATGCGTTCGATGACTTCTGGGCTCTTGATTTCCGAAGCCGTGTTGCTGGCAGGTTCCTTCTTGCCAACGTATTCGGGGCGTTCAATGTGTCTCGGTACCGGAAGTTCCGGGGAGACCGTGCCGGCGGTGAGATTTCCAAGGGGTGCAGTTGAAGCAATAGCCATGCTTTTATTCTAGCTTCACGTATCTGCCGCTTCGCTAGGAGATAGCCGATAGATCAGGTGGTGTTGCACCTATTTTCCGCCGGTTGGGATACCGTGGAAGAAGCAGCAAGAATCGAGAGTAGAGGAGTTTTCCATGAGCTCAGTTGGCACCCCGGGCGAGGGGCAGTACTGGTACAACGTCTCGACCAAGACCGTGGAGAATGGCCCGCAGTCTGATTGGTCGCAGTTGCTTGGCCCATATGACACGGTTGCTGAAGCCGAAGCGGCAATGGCGAAAGTCCAGGCACGCAATGAGGCGTGGGACGACGCAGAAGAAGACGACGAGTAGAAGTCAAGGGCACCGAGCCAGGCCGGTGCGGCGAATGGCAAAGCGGTGAGCTGCCACGATGGATGACATCGAGGCAGCGCACCGCTTTGCGATATGGCGTGAGCCGGCTTCTATTCCTTGAACTCGTACTCTGCCGAGGGGAAGGTGCCGGAAACTACGTCCTGGTGGTACTCGCGCACCGCGTTGCCGACAACTTCACGCAGATCAGCGTACTTCTTCACGAAGCGCGGGGTGCGCCCTCCGCCAAGACCCAGCATGTCCTGCCAAACCAGGACCTGTCCGGTGGTGGAGTTGCCAGCGCCGATGCCGATGGTCGGCACCTTCAGCGCGGCATCGATTTTGGCAGCGACCGGGCTTGGCACCATTTCCATCAGGATGCAGAAAGCGCCTGCATCCTGCAATTGCACAGCGTCGTGCTTCATCTGCTCTACAGCGTCGCCACGGCCCTGCACGCGGTACCCGCCCAATGCATGCTCGGACTGCGGAGTGAATCCGATGTGCCCGATAACGGGAACTCCGGCAAGGACCATGGCGCGGACATGCTCGGCGTATTGCGCGGTGCCCTCCATCTTGACCGCGTGGGCATGGCCTTCCTTCATCAGGCGCACCGCAGTGGCAACGGCCTGGGCAGGGGACTGCTCGTAGCTGCCAAACGGGAGGTCGGCAACGACCATGGCGCGTTTGGCCCCGTTGGCGACAGCTTTGGTGAACATGATCATTTCGTCGAGGGTAATGGGCAGCGTGGACTCGTAGCCGAGTACGGTATTGGCAGCGGAGTCGCCAACCAGCAGCATCTCGATCCCGGCCGAATCGAAAATCTCTGCCATCATTACGTCATAAGCAGTTAACATCGCGAATTTTTCGCCATTGTCCTTGGCCTGCTGCAAATGATGAAGTCGGATACGGGACGGGCCTTTTTCAGGGTTCCCTAGGTATGGTTGTGGCATGAATCGACTTTATCGCACTTGCACAGGGCGATGCTGATCGTTGGGACGGTTCTGAACCGATATAGTGTTGCCACAGGTCAATTTTCTTACCGGTTGTGATCAGCGCCGGATATCAGAATCCCAAAGGTGGTGGAAAATGGATCGTCAGCAGGAATTTGTACTGCGCACCATTGAAGAACGCGACGTTCGATTTGTGCGAATGTGGTTTACTGACGTCGTTGGTTCGCTCAAGTCGGTGGCGTTGGCTCCTGCTGAAGTTGAAGATGCTTTCGAAGAAGGTCTGGGATTCGATGGTTCCTCCATTGATGGACTGTCCCGGATCTCCGAGTCTGACATGTTGCTTCAGCCAGATCCTGCCACCTTCCAGATCCTGCCGTGGCGCGGCGAAGTCGAACCGACCTCCCGCATGTTCTGCGACATCCTGACCCCTGAGGGCCAGCCGTCCAATGCAGATCCGCGCCAGGTGCTCAAGCGCCAGCTGGCCGAAGCATCGAATATGGGTTTCACTTGCTACACCCACCCGGAGATCGAATTCTATTTGCTGGAGAACGATCAGCTGGATGCCAATGGCCGTCCCCAGCCGATCGACAACGGTGGCTACTTCGACCACGTGCCAGATGGCGTTGGGCAGGACTTCCGCCGTGCTTCCGTGACCACGCTGGAAGCGCTGGGCATTTCGGTGGAGTTCTCCCACCACGAAACAGGTCCAGGCCAGAACGAAATCGATCTGCGCTACGCAGATGCCTTGCAGACCGCCGACAACATCATGACCTTCCGTACCGTCATCAAGGAGATGGCGATGCAAAAGGGCATCCACGCAACCTTCATGCCCAAGCCATTTGCCGACCATCCGGGCAGCGGCATGCATACCCACTTCTCCTTGTTCGAAGGTGACGCTAACGCGTTCTTCGAAGCTGGCCGCGAATACCAGCTCTCCGATGTGGCCCGGTCCTTCATCGCCGGCATCTTGCACCATGCGCCGGAAATGACCGCCATCACCAACCAGTACGTGAACTCGTACAAGCGGTTGTGGGGTGGAGGGGAGGCGCCGAGCCACCGTTCGTGGGGGCACAACAACCGCTCGGCACTGGTCCGCGTGCCGCTGTACAAGCCAGGCAAGGGACAGTCCGCCCGCGTGGAATACCGCGGTATCGACTCGGCAGCCAATCCGTACCTGGCCTACGCAGTATTGCTGGGCGCTGGGCTGAAGGGCATCCGCGAAGGCTACGAGCTGGAAGAGCCAACCGAGGATGATGTCTGGAGCCTGTCCACGGCAGAACGCCGCGCCTCGGGCCACGTTCCGCTGCCTGGCAGCCTGCACGACGCATTGCGCGCCATGGAAGAGTCGGAACTGATGGCCGAGATCCTCGGCGAGCAGGTATTCAACTCGTTCCTGTCGAACAAGCGCACCGAATGGGAAGAATACCGCCAGGTCATTACCCCATACGAACTGAACAAGTATTTGGGAATCCTCTAGAGACTTCGCCGCGTGAAGCTGCGCGGCGAAATGCGGGAGAACACGAGACACCATGCCGGAAGTACCCTCGCGAGCATTGCTCAACGCTGGCTTCAGCGACATCGAAAGGGCCAAGAAATTCCTTCAGGCCGAGGAACTGTCCCGGATTGATCCCAGCCTGATCGTGAGCAAGATGGCGCATGCGCCAGATCCGGACCAGGCACTGCTGCTGGCCCTGCGGTTGGTAGATCGGCACCCGGAAGTCATCGATATCTTCCTGGAGCCCGATAGCTGCCAAGGGCTCGTCAGGCTTCTGGGCAGCTCTTCTGCGCTCGGGGAGTTCCTCATGCGTTGTCCCGAGGCGCTGGAGATCGTCCGCCACGCCCCACCCGGTGAATTCGTCCCCGTGCCCGCGGAACAGCTGGTCGAGGACTTGCTGGCATCGATCGAGGCCAAGCAATCAGACGGCGGGCACTGGGTCTCTTCCTGCACCGGTGCTGAAGCGCGTCAGCGCTTGCGCACCGCCTACCGCAAGGCATTGCTCTCGCTGGCCCACCGGGACTTGGGTTCCACCCAGCCTCAACGCATTCTGCCCCTGGTCGCCGCCGAACTGGCCGACATGGCTGGTGCCGCGTTGGAGGGGGCATTGGCCATTGCCCGGGCCGAAGCCGCCGAACAATATGATGCTGGCGACGTTGATCGGGTTAAGATCACCATCATTGGCATGGGCAAGTGCGGTGCACGTGAACTGAACTATATTTCGGACGTCGATGTCATTTACGTCCACGATTCCACGCTGGGAATCGATGACGATCTGGCGGCCGCGATCGCGACGGTGATCTGCGGGAACACGGCACGTGCACTGATGGTCTCTGGCCCTGAGCCGATGCTCTGGGAAGTGGATGCGAATCTTCGCCCCGAGGGCAAGGACGGGGCCTTGACCCGTACGCTCTCATCCCATGAAGCGTATTACCGCCGGTGGGCCCATTCATGGGAATTCCAAGCCCTGCTCAAGGCCCGCGCGATTGCCGGCGACAAGGAACTGGGACGCTCTTATGAGCGGATGGTTTCGCCAATGGTGTGGTCCAGTTCCGAGCGTGAGGGCTTCGTTGAATCCGTCCAGGCCATGCGCCGACGCGTCAGCGACAACATCGACAAGCAAGATGTTGCGTGGCAAATCAAGCTGGGCCCCGGTGGGCTGCGCGATGTCGAATTCACCGTCCAGCTGCTCCAACTCGTCCATGGTCGAGTCGACCCCGCCATCCAGGTGCCAACCACCACCCTGGCCATCCAAGCGATGAGCGATATCGGCTACATCGGCCGTGATGATGCGACGAATTTCGATGACTCATACCGTTTCCTGCGCTTGCTGGAGCACCGGATACAGCTCAGCCAATTGCGCCGTACCCACTTGATGCCCCGGGCAGAAAGCGCCCAGCGCGTGCTTGCACGATCGATCCGTGGTGCCGGAGACCTGCAGCTCAGCAGCCCGGAGAAGCTGATGCGCCGCTGGAATGAAACCAAGCGCATGGTGCGTTCGCTGCACGAGCGTATTTTCTACCGTCCGCTCCTGGTCAGTAGTTCCAACCTCTCGGCCGATGACGTCAAGCTCACCGCCGAATCGGCGCAAGCCCGCTTGCGCGCCCTGGGCTATCTCGACCCGAAGGCGGCGATGCGGCACATTGAAGCCCTGACCGGTGGGGTCTCGCGCAGTGCGTCATTGCAACGGCAATTGCTGCCGGTACTCCTGGACTGGTTTGCCCGCGGGGTTGACCCGGATGCTGGATTGCTGGGCTTCCGCCGGCTCAGCGAAGCACTGGGCAAGTCCCATTGGTTCCTCGGCATGCTGCGCGATACCAACGCTGCCGCTGAACGGCTGAGCCACTTGCTCTCCAATACGCGCTTCCTGACCGACCTGCTGGCCAACGAGCCGGCGGCGGCCGCTTGGCTGGGCTCCGACGCCTCCTTGACGCCGCAGACATTCGAGAACCTGCTGCAGCAGAACACCTCGATCATCCATCGCACGAAGCAGCCAGAAGCTGCCATCCGCATGATCCGCATGGTGCGCCGCCGCGAATTCTTGCGTGTCGCGCTTGCCGACGGCGCTGGCCTGCTGACCGTTGAGGAAGTTGGCGTAGCACTCTCGAACATCGACGCCGCCATGGTTGACGGGGTGCTGAAGGTCCTCTTGGCTGCTGACCAGGCCAAGCACGGGGAACATGCTGTCGTTTCGGTCATTGCCATGGGCCGCCAAGGCGGTCGGGAAATCGGTTACGGCTCTGATGCGGACGTCCTGTTCGTGCAGCGCCCGGTTCCTGGCGCCACGGCCCAAGCTGCTCAAGAACAAGCGCTTCGGGTAGTTACCGACCTGGTGTCGTGGACCGCCAAACCGTTGAAACCGGCCATTCCAGCTGAAGTGAAATTGAAAGTGGATTCGGATCTGCGCCCCGAGGGCCGCCAGGGAATGCTGGTCCGTTCTCTCGACGCCTACGCCACCTATTACCAGCGATGGGTGGAAATCTGGGAACGCCAGGCGTTGCAGCGTGCACGCCCGTTTGCCGGCGATGACCAGTTGGCTGAAGATTTCATGGAATTGATTAGGCCGGTGCGCTACGGCAAGGGACTGGACGAGTCGGAGATCCGGGATATTCGCAAGATCAAGGCCCGCGTTGAATCCGAACGGCTCCCGCGAGGTGCCGACCCCAACCGCCACCTGAAACTGGGACGAGGCTCGCTCTCGGACATTGAATGGCTGGTGCAGTTCTACCAGTTGCAATACGCCTGGAAGCACGAATCCCTGCGCACCACCTCGACGCTCCAGGCGTTGGAAGAGCTGGCGAAATTGGAGCTCATTGCGCAAGACGATAGCGAACTGCTGGCGATTGCTTGGCGGCTGGCTACGCAGATTCGCAGTGCTGAAATCATCACGTCCGGACGTTCCAGCGATGTCTTGCCGAGTTCGGCGCGCGATATGGAAGCCGTGGCTCGGTGGTGCGGCTATGAGCCGCACTTTGGCGTGGAACTCGAAGAAGACTACTTGCGTGCAACCCGGCACGCGCGTGGCATCTTTGAACTGCTGTTCTACGGCTTTGAGGACTAGGAACCGCGGTGGCCGTTGAAACGCTGCTGGAACGTTCCTGGAGCCCGCTGGCTGCTTCATCCAGGCCATGGCAACGCCGCGTGCTGCTGGGCGGGGGAGCAGCCCTGTGGAACGATGCGTGCGTTGCTTTGCTCCGTTGGGAAGTCAAGACACGCAGCGGGTTCAGCCTCCAGCCGCAGTTGCCGGTCGCCGTGGGCCAGCAACCCTTGATCACCATCGGTGTCGGACCGTTGCGCATCCATGAACCTGTGGAGGTAGTTGACGTCATTGCGGAAAGTGATTGGGTAGGGTTTTCCTACCGGACGCTGCCGGGGCATCCGGTTCAGGGTGTGGAAGCTTTCATTCTTGAACGCGCGGACGAGCAAGTTTTCCTGCTGATCAGGTCGGTCACGGAACCTTCTGATGTGCCTGCTTGGCGTCGAGTCTTCAAGGTGCTGCTCCTGGCGCAGTGGGTGACACGTCAGCGTTACCTTCGTGCGCTGAAACCTTAGTCCGCAACCGGCAATTTCCTGCGCTTCCCGCCGGAACAGGATGCGGGGGACTAGGGTGGGGATTGTAATCTCTACGCGAATAATGAGTGCAGGGGAGCTTCGAAAATGCTGGACCCAAAGATGCTGCAGGCTGCCATTAATCAGTCCTTGCTGGCCCTGGAATCCAATGACAGCGGACCATTTGGCGCGGTGGTAGTCCTTGACGGAAAAGTCGTTTCCGCTGGCTACAACTCGGTGGTGGGTAGCCAGGATCCAACGGCGCACGCCGAAATCAATGCCATCCGCGCAGCGGGACAAGCACTGGGAACCTTCGATCTGTCGCAATGCGAGCTCTACACCAGCTGCGAGCCATGTCCCATGTGCCTGGGTGCCATCTATTGGTCCCGCTTCGAGCATGTCTACTACGCGAATACGCGCGAGGAAGCCGCGAAGATCGGCTTCGATGATGATTTCATTTACAAGGAGCTTGAGCTTCCCATGAGCGAGCGGAAAATTCCGTTTACCAAGGTTGAAGATTCCGGTGCGCTCAGGGCATTTGAGCTTTGGGAAGCAAAGAGCGACAAGCAGGAATACTAGTACTTGTTATCGGGGCGGCACTTGCCCTGAGCGCGATGGCCGCCAATGTGCGGGTCCGCACTGATGCTTAAACAGAAGGAGTCCGCACAAGTGCTAGAACATAGTTCTTGCGCTTTGTGCGGACTCCTCTGCAAACTACACGGGGCGATGCCCCGTCAGCTGATTAGCAACCGTAGTAGAGCTCGAACTCGTATGGGTTCGGGCGCAGGCTCAATGGCTTGATTTCGTTTTCACGCTTGTACTCAACCCAAGTCTGGATCAGGTCTTCGGTGAAGACGCCGCCTTCGAGCAGGAACTCGTGATCAGCTTCCAGGGCCTTGAGCGCCTCTTCGAGGCTTTCAGGTGCGCGCTGGATTTCCTTGGCCTCTTCGGCAGGAAGCTCGTAGAGGTCCTTGTCGATTGGCTCTGCAGGTTCAATGCGGTTCTTGATGCCGTCCAGGCCAGCCATCAGCTGGGCTGCGAACGCCAGGTATGGGTTCGAGGAAGCATCCGGAGCGCGGAACTCGATGCGCTTCGCCTTAGGGTTCGAACCGGTGATAGGGATACGGATACCGGCAGAGCGGTTGCCCTGCGAGTAAACCATGTTCACTGGAGCTTCGTAGCCCTTGACCAGGCGGCGGTAGGAGTTCACGGTTGGGTTGGTGAACGCGAGCACGGCGTCTGCGTGCTTCAGCAGGCCGCCGATGTACCAGCGTGCGGTATCGGACAGGCCAGCGTAGCCCTTTTCGTCGTAGAACAGCGGTTCGCCGTTGGACCACAGCGACTGGTGCACGTGCATGCCCGAGCCGTTGTCGCCGAAGACTGGCTTTGGCATGAAGGTTGCGGACTTGCCCCACGCGTCAGCGACGTTCTTCACGATGTACTTGAAGAGCATCAGTTCATCAGCGGAGTGGACCATGGTGTTGAACTTGTAGTTGATTTCTGCCTGGCCGGCAGCGCCCACCTCGTGGTGGCTGCGCTCAACCTCAAGGCCAGCCTTGTCCAGCTCGACGCAGATCGCGTCGCGCAGGTCAGCCTGCTTGTCAGTCGGTGCAACTGGGAAGTAGCCGCCCTTGTACGGGGTCTTGTAACCCTGGTTGCCGCCTTCTTCCTTGCGGCCGGTGTTCCAAGGTGCCTCGTCGGAATCGATCGAGTAGAACGCGCCCTGTGGCTTGGATTCGTAGCGAACGTCTTCGAAGATGAAGAATTCTGCTTCTGGGGCGAAGAACGCGGTGTCAGCGATACCGGTCGATTCCAGGTAAGCCTCGGCGCGTTCGGCAACGCCACGTGGGTCGCGGTGGTAAGGCTCACCGGTGCGTGGGTTGATGATCGAGAAGTTGAAGGCTAGGGTCTTTTCCAGGCGGAAGGGATCGATGAAGCCGGTGGTGACGTCCGGGATCAGCTGCATGTCGGAATCAGAGATGCCGGCGAAGCCGCGGATGGAAGAACCATCGAAGAGCTGGCCGTTGACGAAGAAGTCGGCATCCACGGACTTGGCAGGCACGTTGAAGTGCTGCTGTACACCTGGTAGGTCGGTGAAACGGATATCGACGAACTTGATGTCCTCTTCGGCAATATATGCCAAGACTTCTTCTGGACTGGTAAACATGTGCAGGTGACTCCCTGGTGAGATATAAGGTTTGGTAAACGGAACCGGTAGCCGGAATGATCCGGCTGGTCCTCTTGCTTACGTATCAAGCTTACCTATAATCCATTTCTGAATGGTGTCTCTATTGTTTCCAACCTGTTACAAGCGGAGAATCCGGGCGTGTCGTATCGCGCTGATCTGCGCTGATTGCCTGCTGTAACAATCTGACTTGCATACTTGCTACCTGGTTATCGCGTTCTAACTGGCGCACAGAATCGCTGGATAGACTGTATTGGTGGAAAGAAAAGACTTCAGCTCGTGGCTTGAAGGGCCGCCGCAGCATAATACGCAACAATGGCCCGGGCAGGATATGGGGCGCCCCGAGAAGGGCCCCGGCTCAATTGCCAGATTCCCGCGACGGGTCGGTGCACTGCTCCTGGACTGGGGGCTCTCGATGCTGCTGAGCTGGTGGCTGTTTGACAGCCACGATCTGGCAACATTGAGCCTGTTCTGCGCCGGGCAGATCATCGGTGTCGGATTCACCGGGCACACGATTGGGCACCGTACCTTTGGAATGCAGGTGCAGTCGCTGGATGGAACCGCAATCAAGCCGTTGCAAGGCCTGATTCGTTCCTTGCTGCTTTGCCTGGCTATTCCGGCCTTCGTCACCGACAAGGACCAGCGTGGACTGCATGATCGTTTGCCCAAGACCATCCTGGTGAATATCTCCTAGCAATAGATCCGGACAGCAAGAAAGAAGCCGCAACTAGAAATTCCAGTTGCGGCTTCTTTAGTAGTTGTCTTTAGCGTCCGCGCGTAGCGCGGCGGTTTGGACGGACGCGGTTCGGGTCTACGCCCTTGGGGATAGGCAGACGATTCGCGGTCAACGTGCTCAAGCGCTTGTCGATTGCGCTGACTTCCAGCTTCGTAATCGACTTTGGAAGCTTCTTCATTGCCTTGCCGACTTCAGCCAACGGAGTCTGGCCTTCTTCGGAACCAGCGTTGATGATGTGCACGGGAACGTTCGGCAGAACGCGGGCGATGCGCTTGCGCTCGGAAGAGGCAAGCTCACGAACCCGGCTCTTTGGTCCCTCAGTGACCAGGACGATGCCCGGGCGACCGATACCGAGGAACACCAGATCCTGGTGGCGGTTGTAGGCAACTGGTTCCTGCTTCAGGATCCAGCCGCGACGCAGCACGCTCATGGCGGCGCCGGCAGCGCCAGGGCGGCCCTCAAGCTGCGAGAACGCAGCTTTCTCTGCGCGGCGGGACATCACGAACATTGCAGCAAGGAGCGCCAGCGGGATTGCGATGATCAACATCGTGATCCAGTTTTTGATCAAGAAGCCGATGACCAAGCAGACAGCAATGACGGCCAAGGCTGCCAATGCCATCCACCACACGACCATCGGGTCATTGCGGCGAGTCATCTGGAAGACCTGGCCAATTTGCTTCAGGCGGCCCGGTTCTTTGTTCTTCTTCTCAGCTTTTGGTTTACGCGAAAACAAGCCACGCTTAGGCGCGGCTGCGTCGTTGTCGGAGTTTTTGGCCATAGTGCCTTAATTCTACGCGATGAAGTTGATAGTTCTAAGCCGAGCCGGATCGAACACGGCATTTTCAGGTGAATTGCCCATGGACGGGCAGTGGGAAAGCCCCGGAACCCTCGATGGATTCCATCAGGAGTTCCGGGGCCTTAGCCGTGGGGTCCACTGGACCGAGCTACTTGATCAGCGAAGCTGCTTCCTGGCGCGTGTTGCCCGAGGACTCGATATGTGCCAATGCCTCTGGGATTTCGCGGCCCTTCTTGCGCATGGCGCCGGCCCATAGGCGGCCAGCGCGGTAGGAAGAACGGACCAGCGGCCCAGCCATGACTCCGGCAAAGCCGAGTTCTTCGGCTTCTTGCTGAAGCTCCAGGAACTCCTGCGGGGTGACCCAGCGGTCGACTGGCAGATGCAGGTCGGTTGGGCGCAGGTACTGGGTCAAAGTCAGCAGATCGCAGCCTGCCTCATGGAGATCACGCATGGCCTCGGAAATTTCTTCTCGAGTTTCGCCCATACCCAGAATCAGGTTGGACTTGGTGATCAAGCCACGCTTGCGGCCATGGGTGATCACATCCATGGAACGCTCGTAACGGAAAGCCGGGCGGATGCGCTTGAACAGGCGAGGCACAGTCTCTACGTTGTGGGCGTAGACTTCTGGCTCCGAATCGCAGATGGTATCCAGGTTCTCCGGCTTGCCGCTGAAATCGGGGATCAGCAGCTCTACGCCGGTGCTTGGATTCATCTTGTGGATCTGCCGCACAGTCTCGGCATACAGCCAGGTGCCCTCGTCTTCGAGGTCATCACGGGCGACGCCGGTTACGGTGGCGTAGCGCAGATCCATCTTCTTCACGCTCATGGCGACCTTGAATGGCTCTGAGCGGTCAATTGCCAAGGGCTTGCCGGTGGCGATCTGGCAGAAGTCGCAACGGCGGGTGCACTCTGAACCGCCGATCAGGAAGGAAGCCTCGCGGTCTTCCCAGCACTCGAAGATGTTCGGGCAGCCTGCTTCTTCGCAGACCGTATGCAAGCCTTCGCTCTGTACGAGATTTTTCAGGCCAACGTATTCAGGGCCAATGCTCAACTTGGCCTTGATCCATTCTGGCTTACGCTCCACAGGTACGGCAGCGTTGCGCTTTTCTACGCGCAGCATACGGCGGCCTTCTGGTTCGACGCTCATTAAACAGCTCTTTCTTTGGTGAGGGCGTGACTGTCTAGACGACTTGAGGGGTGAGCAGACGCTCTATTTCGGTTTGTATGCGGTCAACGACGTCTTCGGGGGTGACGGTACGGCCGAGTTCTTCGGAAATGGTGGTGACACCTGCATCGGAGATGCCGCAGGGGATGATCTGTTCGTAGGCGGAAAGCGCGTTCGAGCAGTTCAATGCGAAACCGTGCATGGTGACACCGTGGTTGATGCGGATTCCAATGGCTGCGATTTTGCGGTCCTGAGCGCCATCTTTGCCCGGTACCCAGACCCCGGAGCGGCCCTTGATCTGGGCCGTCGGAATGCCTAGCTCGCTGACCACGTTAATCAGGGCTTCTTCCAAGGTCTCCACGTAAAGTCGGATTGCGCTGATCTTGCGTAGCTTGACGATGGGGTAGCCAATGAGCTGTCCCGGGCCATGCCAGGTCAACTTTCCACCGCGATCCACATCCACCACGGGGGTCCCGTCCATCGGGAGATCTTCAGGTTCAGTTCGCTTGCCTGCGGTGTAAACCGCTTCGTGCTCCAGGAACAGGACTTTTGGGGTTTGCGTGTCCGCGGCTACCGCATCATGCAGTTGGATTTGGTAATCCCAAGCTTCCATGTAGGGCACAAATTTTGAGCCTAGTCCGACTCGTTCGAATTCGATCGCCATGACGGCTAGCCTACGCTCTTGAACGATCGGTCGCTAATTCAGAGCCGTCGAACCCATCTGTGGATATCCAGCTTGCAATTTACGATTCTGGGTTACAACGGAGTCATGGATGATTCTACGAATGTTCTAGCGTGGCCAACAAGCCCCGGGCATGTCACGGTAAGGCCGCTAAGTTCCAAGTCACCGTGTAAAGTTTGGCTGATCCGGAGGGAAAGCGACCAGTTGTACCTCACGCTAAAACTTAGCCTGACTATGGAAAACATCATTTCGCTTCGCCAAGAGCAGGTAACGCAGTCAAGGAAATATGTCGTTGATTTCTACGGAACCCTGTCGACACAATTGGGCGAGGGGCTGGTTATGGAATATTGCCCCGGTGGCAGCGTGGCTGATCTTGTGGCAAGTCGAAGCGCCTTTGGCCTGGGGGAGTGCGTGACCGCGCTGGCACCCATCGCGCAGACGCTTTCGGTGATGCATGCGCAGAGCCAACGCCATGGAGACTTATCGCCGGCCAATATATTGCTCACTGCCAAGGGAATGCCGAAGATCATTGACTTCCAGGAATCAGCTTCAGCACGGCAGGCGCTCACCGGCTCCGGTACGCCAGGATTCATGGCCCCTGAAATGCAGGCCGGGGTACGGGAAAGCCAAGTTGGAGAGCAGGACGTGTTTTCGCTGGGCGCCTGCTTGTGGTTTCTCCTATCCGGACGGATTCCCGAAGAGGAACTGATGCGTCCACCGGCAAGCGTGATGTTCCCCGGAATCCCTTCGATCATTCATGAACTGTTGATCGATTCGCTGAATCCAGATCCGCAAGCACGACCGACCGCAGATCAGTTTGCTCGAACGTTGTTCGCAAGCTGTCCGGCAGAGCCCATCAGCTGGGAAGGGCATGTAGCTCCAGAAGCTACTCATCTGATGGAGACCATCCATCCATCCGCGGAACAGAATGCTGCGCACAAGCGCTTCAAGCGCCAGGCCGATACCGCAAGCAGGCAGCGAAGCCCCAGCCGCGATGACTCCTGGCATAGCCATCGATTGCGCCGGACCCCCGGGGCCATGAAATTGGCCGGTGCCGCAGCACTGGGCTCGTTGGTTATTATCGGGAGCCTCGTGGGCGTCAATCATTTCCGTGCGGCTGTGGCCACCGAAACGACTGCGGCTACGGCAGTACCGTCAGCAGAGCAAAGCTGCAGAATTGAAGACGGGGCGCACGTTCCAGCTTGTGCCTTGAATCGGGACACCGTGATCTCTGCATTCCTCGCGCTTTCAAGAGAGCGCGATGAAGCGATGGGGCAGCTGGCGGGGGAGAAGCTCAAGGGGCTCTACACTTCAGGAGCGGAGCAGCTGCAACGAGATCTCGAAACAATCGATCAGCTTCGGAAAATGGGTTTGGAATTTGCGGGATTGCGCACGAGACTCACGGACGTCACGGTATCGGCGCGTGGGCAGGGGGACTCTGTCATTCTTGCTGCCACTTCTACCCAAGAGGAATACCGCTACGTGGATGCCCGCGGAGCCACGGTTCACGCCGTCCAGGCCGCGCAGCCGCAACGCATCGAAGTGGAACTAGTGCTGGAAGACGAGCGCTGGAAAATTGGCAAGGTATTGCGCCGTTAAAAGCGAAACGGCGGGAGGTGCAACCACAGCTTGCTCCAAGCTGATGGTTGCGGCTCCCGCCCTCAATGCTAATGCTGATTAGTTCCAGAGGACCGCGATGGCGATGTTGATCAAGGCCATGCCACCCACGGCGTGAGCGATCCCCGTAGGAACTTCCTCGCCGTTCTTCATCTTCTTCCGGCCAAGGAACGCTGCCACCAAGATAATGATTGCAATCAGCGACTTGATTCCAATCTTCATGTGGTTTGGCGAACCGTCGCCAGCCTCGAGAATACCGACCATGGCCAGACCCGTTACGACCTGAACGATAGCGCCATACCACTGCCATACGGAGACGGTTGGAGTCTTGAAATTAGCAAGCCAGCCGCCGAAGATAGCTGCTGCACCCAAGATATGCACGAAAATCAGGATTGAAAGAAGAATAGTCATGATACTAGCCTAATCTATTTTCGACTGATCGTAGAAAACGCAGAATCGCCCCTGTCGAATCAACGACAGGGGCGATTATCTACCTAGGCTGCGAAAGCGAAAGCTGGATCTTTACAGTCCCAGTTCGCCTTCGAAAGCGCCGCCTTCAAGGCGAGCCTTGACGGTCTGCAGGAAGCGGCCTGCATCGGCACCGTCTACCAGACGGTGATCGTAGGTCAGGCACAGGTACATCATGTGGCGGATGGCAATCGAATCGTTGCCCTCTGCGTCGGTAACGACCATTGGACGCTTCACGATCGCACCGGTGCCCAGGATGGCTACCTGTGGCTGGTTGATGATCGGGGTGTCGAACAGTGCGCCAACCGAACCGATGTTGGTGATCGAGAAGGTGCCACCGGAGAGCTCATCCGGACCGATCTTGTTGCTGCGGGTGCGTGCAGCAACATCAGCGATACGCGAAGCCAAGCCAGCCAGGTTCAGATCGCCAGCGTTCGATACAACAGGAACCAGCAGGCCCTTGTCGGTGTCGACTGCGAATGCCAAGTGCTCGGCATTGTGGTAGGTGATCTTCTGGGTCTCTTCGTTGTACTCGGCGTTCAACTTAGGGTGTGCCTTCAGGCCCTCGGCAACAGCCTTGGCGATGAATGGCAAGTAAGTGAGGTTCACGCCGTTGGTGGCCTTGAAGTTGGCCTTTGCCGAAGCACGCAGCTTCACGATGCGGGTCATATCGATCTCGTGGACCTGGGTCAGCTGAGTCGATACGTCCAGGGATTCGCGCATGCGGCGAGCGATGACCTGGCGGATACGTGGAGCCTTCTCCTCGGTGCCGCGCAGCGAGGAAACCTCAACTGCAGGAGCAGCTGGCTTCGCGGCGGCAGGGGCAGGGGCGGCAGCTGGTGCAGCGGCTGGTGCAGCAGCTTCCTGGGCGGCAACAGCGTCCAGGACATCCTGCTTGCGGATGCGACCGCCAACGCCGGTACCCTTCACCGAAGCAATGTCGATGCTGTGCTGGTTAGCCAAGCGGCGGACCAGTGGGGTGACGTAGCCGGACTCATTGGTTGCCTCAGCAGCCGGTGCCTCTTCCTTTGCAGGAGCGGGAGCAGCCGGAGCGGCAGGTGCTTCTTCCTTAGCGGGAGCCGGAGCGGCCGGAGCCTCTTCCTTTGCAGGAGCCGGAGCAGCAGCTGGTGCTTCTTCCTTGGCTGGGGCGGCAGCTGGAGCAGCGCCAGCTGCACCGATAACAGCCAGAACAGCGCCAACTTCAGCGGTCTCATCTTCTGGAACGCGAATTTCCAGCAGAGTACCTGCAACGGGGGAAGGAACTTCGGTGTCAACCTTGTCGGTGGAAACCTCAAGCAGTGGCTCGTCGACGGAGACTTCCTCGCCAACTTCCTTCAGCCAGCGGGTGACGGTACCTTCGGTAACCGACTCGCCCAGAGCTGGAAGGGTCACTTCGGTGCCTGAAGCAGCGCCGGCGGCTGGTGCAGCTGCTGGAGCTTCTTCGGCTGCAGGTGCTGCTGGTGCTTCTTCAGCGGCTGGTTCGGCAGGTGCTTCTTCAGCGGCCGGAGCTGCTGGTGCAGCTTCGCCAGCGCCGGAGCCATCGCCAATGCGAACCAGTGGGGCGCCAACTTCAGCGTCCTCGTCTTCGGCTACGAAGATTTCCTCGATGATGCCGGCAACCGGCGAAGGAACTTCAGTGTCAACCTTGTCGGTGGAAACTTCCACCAACGGCTCGTCTACCTCTACACGGTCGCCGACCTGCTTCAGCCAGCGGGTTACCGTACCTTCGGTAACGCTTTCACCCAGTGCGGGTAGGTTTACGGTTTCAGACATCGTCCCGTATCTCCTTGTTTTATAAAGCTTGAAAAGTGGTGAGAGGCGTTGCCTCCGAGCCTAGTGCATACAGGCAGCGCGTTGAACTAACGCGCTGCCTGTATGACCAAAGCGTGATTAACCGTGCAGCGGGGCGCCGGCCAAAGCCATTGCGGCTTCGCCCAGGGACTCGTTCTGGGTTGGGTGTGCGTGGATCAGCTGCGATACGTCCTCTGGGTAAGCTTCCCAGTTCACGATCAGCTGGGCTTCACCGATCTGCTCGCCAATGCGGCCGCCGATGCCGTGAACGCCAACGATTGGGCCGTTCTTGACGCGAACCATCTTGATGATGCCGCTGGTGCCCAGGATCGAGGACTTGCCATTGCCAGCCAAGTTGTACTCGGTGGTTTCAATCTGGTCGGCACCGAACTTCTCCTTGGCCTTCGGCTCGGAGTAGCCCACGGAAGCGATCTCTGGCTCGCAGAAAGTCACCTTCGGGATGTTGATGTCCTCGACGATGGTTGGCTTCATGCCGTGGATTTCCTCGGCTACGAAGCGGCCATGCTGGTAACCGCGGTGTGCAAGCTGTACGCCTGGAACGATGTCGCCGATTGCGTAGATGTTGCCAACGCCGGTGTGCAGGCGCTCATCGGTGATCACGAAGCCGCGGTCAATGGTGATGCCCTGCTCTTCGAAGCCGAGGCCCTCGGTTACCGGACCGCGACCCACTGCAACCAGAACGATCTCTGCTTCCAGGACCTTGCCGTCAGCCAGGGAGACCTTGGCGCCGTTAGCATCCTGCTCGACCTTCTCGAAGAAGACGCCGGTGTTGAACTTGATGCCGCGCTTCTTGAAAGCGCGCTCCAGGTTCTTGATGATGGCTGGGTCCTCGTTCGGAACCAGCGAAGGCAGGCCCTCGACGATGGTGACGTCGACGCCGAAAGACTTCCATACGGAAGCGAACTCGACACCGATGACGCCGCCGCCGAGCACGATGGCGCTCTTTGGCAGGTCTTCCATGTTCAGTGCTTCGGTGCTGGTCAGTACGCGGCCGCCGATTTCCAGACCCATGGTCTTGGAGGTGGAGCCGGTAGCCAGGATGATGTACTTGCCCTTGTAGACGGTGCCATCAACATCGATGGAATCCTGGGAGACCAGTCGGCCGTTACCGGTGATAACGTTGACCTTCTTCATCTTCAGCAAGCCCTGGAGACCCTTGTGCTTTCCAGCAACAATGTCTTCCTTGTACTTGCGCACGCCAGCCAGGTCGATCGACTCCAGCGAGGAGTTGATGCCGAACTTGGCACCCTCGCGAGCGTTCTCGGCCAGCTCTGCTGCGTGCAGGTAGGCCTTGGTTGGGATGCAGCCGGTGTGCAGGCAGGTGCCGCCCAGCTTTTCCTTCTCGATCAATCCAACGGTGTAGCCCAGCTGGATGGCGCGCAATGCTGCCGAGTATCCAGCGGATCCGCCGCCGAGGATGAGGACATCAAATTCTTGCGTTGCTGCCGAATCGGCCACGTGAACGCTCCCTCGTATTCGCTTAGTGAGGCCGGCTTAGGCCGACCAGGGGATCGGGTGTGGACTTCCTGGAGCGTGACACATGCGGGCGCGCACCATTAATCCACGGTGATGTTTCAAAACTTACCTTAGTACCGTCCAATGGTTGCAGTCACCTTCGGGGCATTAAAAGTCAGGTATGTCTCTTATTTTTAAACTCATCCCGGCATCGTGCAGATAGTTCCGGCGATACCGGGATGAGTTCCAGGACACAGGAACTGCCATTAGTCCTGCGTTGCTGCGGCTAGTTTGCTGCAGCGAGCTGCTCTGCGTAGGCAACCAGGGTGCGTACCTGGGAGCCGGTGCCGTTCTTCGGAGTGTAGCCCCAGGCGCTGCCTTCGTTGAACGCAGGACCAGCGAAGTCGATGTGGGCCCAAGGGATCTTCTTGCCGTCCACTTCACCGACAAACTCTTCGAGGAACACGGCGGCAGTCATCATGCCGCCCATGCGCTCACCGATGTTCGCCAGATCGGCAACCTGCGACTCGATGGACGGGCGCAGCTCCTCCGGAAGCGGCATGGCCCAAGCCAATTCGCCCACCTTGTCCGAGACGGCAACCAAGTCGCTGGCGACCTGCTTGTCGCCCATGACACCTGCGGTGCGCAGGCCCAGGGCCAGCATCTGCGCGCCGGTCAGCGTAGCGATGTCGATCATGACATCCGGCTTCTCCAAGCTGGCAGCTGCCAGGCCATCGGCCATGACCAAGCGGCCTTCGGCGTCGGTATTGAGCACTTCAACGGTCTTGCCGCCGAACATGGTCAGCACATCGCCCGGACGGGTCGAGGCGCCGCCAGGCATGTTTTCTGCCAGGCACAGCCATGCAGTGACCTTGACATTCAGGCCAAGCTCGGCGACTGCGGCAACGGTCTGGAAGACCGCGGCGGCACCGGACATGTCGGACTTCATGGCGTGCATGCCGGCAGCAGGCTTCAGCGAGGTGCCACCGGTGTCGAAGGTAATGCCCTTGCCGATCAAGGCGATGTGCTTGGCGGCCTTCGACGGCGCGTATTCGATCTTGACCATGCGCGGCTGGCGAACCGAACCGCCGCCAACACCGATCAGGCCGCCGAAGCCGTCCTTGGCAAGGCGCTTCTCGTCGAAAATGGTGACCTTCAGCGGCAGGGACTTGGAGTGGTCCTTCACTGCTGCGGCGAAGGACTCCGGGTACAGCACGTTGGCTGGGGCGTTGATCAGATCGCGGGTGCCGCGTACTGCGCGGCCCAGGATGGCAGCGCGCTTGAGTACTGCTGGCAGGTCCTTGGACGTCGCTACCGAGGTGACGATCTGGGCTTCGGCCAGTACCGGCTTCTCGCTCTTCTTCGAACGGTGGTTCTCGTAGCGGTAGCTGCCCAGCGCGATGCCTTCTGCGATGGCGGCCACGCGCTCCACGCTGTCAGCAGGCAGGGCGAAAATGGCGCTCTTGGCGTTGCTCAGCTGGCGGGCAGCCGAACCGGCGGCACGGCGCAGCTTCTCCTCGGTCAGATCAGCTAGCTCGTCAACGCCCAGGCCGATGAACTGCAAGGTCTTGGTCTTGGCACCGTCTACGCCTGGCAGCGCGGTGATTTCGTCGGCCTTCCCGGCAACGCCCAAAGCTGAAAGCGACTGCTCCAGGGAAGTGGTGGTTTCGGCGGTGAATGGGGATGCCGCGATGGACACCTTTTCGCCGTTCTTGAGTACACCCAGGATGAGGGTGTCAGCGCTCTTGCGCTTGATGTCGGCGCCAATGGCGCTCAAAGTGAGATCACTGGAGTTGATCACAAAATCATTCCTTCTATGCCTTTGTAGGGTCTAAGGTTGCGACAGCCCCTGTGGTTTTCCGGAAGCAGGTCATGCCGGCGGGCTGTGCGTCTCCTACCCCAAGGTTATCCGAGGTTCCGCGTCATCGTGCGTTACTTCACAGCGAGCGAAAGCCAAGTAGCGATAAGATGGACCATTGATCTGTACTTGAAGTGCAGTCCCAGCCGATGGTTGCCGCTCCCGCTTTGCCGGATGCCGACCCTGAATGAGGAGAAAATGTCCAAGGAATCGTTGATGACGCTGGTCGCAGACGACTTGGATGACTCGCGCCTTCAAGGTCTTGGCATGTTCGTCTCGCTGAAGAGCATCAGCGATGCCGGGCATAACCATTCGCAGGTCTCCAACGAGCTTTTCGGACGCCTCGACTCGGAGCTCTTCGCCACTTTCGACGCCGATGAGCTGATCGCCTACACCTCCCAGCGCCCGCGAGTCTCTTTCCTGGGTGACCACTTCGCTGGATACCAGGCTCCACGCATGGAGATCTACCTGATGACCGATGAGATGGACCGCAAGTTCTGGTTCCTCACCGGTGTAGAACCCGACTTGAAGTGGGAACGCGTGATCGCGGAACTGCATTCTTTCATTGAAGCCTTCAACGTATCGCTGGTTGTGGGGACCGCATCGTTGCCGATGCCGGTGCCGCATACCCGCCCGGTAGGCGTTACCGCACATGGAAACCGCAAGGATCTGATCGAGAACATCTCGACGTGGAGCCCTACGGTGGAATCGCCAGCAGGTCTGGCCTCGCTGCTCGAAATTCGCCTGAGCGAAGCTGGCCGTGATGTCGTGGGATACTCCCTGCACACCCCGCACTACCTCGCCGAATCCGAGTACCCGGCCGTTGCCGTTGCGACGCTGGAATACGTAGGAGCGGCACTGAAGCTGGCTTTGCCAACGGACAAGCTGCGTGAGGCAGGTCGACTGGTCGACCAGCAGCTAGCCGAACAGCTTGAAACCAATAGCGATGTTCGCCAAATGGTCGACGGATTCGAAGAACGGTTCGATGCGCATGCCAAAGAGCATGAACCGCGCTCGCTGTTGCTGGATGAAGACGAGCAGATGGCGGATGCCGAGGAATTGGGCGCCAGCGCCGAGCATTTCCTTGCGGCCATTGAGAACACTGAAGATTGGTTGAAAAACGGTCACATCGAACCGTTGCCAGGTGATCACGACCAGTGAGCCAGGCCCATCTGAATTCACCAAAGTCGTGGGTTGTCTTCGGCTTCGCAATTCTTGCCTACATTTCTGCAATTTCGCAGCGCACCAGCTTCGGCGTCGCTGGCATCCAAGCCACCGAACGATTTGATGCCAGCGCGCAGATTTTGGCGACCTTCTCCGTCGTGCAGCTGGTTGTCTATGCCGGCGCGCAGGTGCCCGTAGGGCTGCTGCTGGATAAATTCGGTCCGCGCATCCTGATTACCTGCGGCGCCCTGCTGATGGCCGCAGGTCAAGCGTTCCTTGCGATTTCAGTCAACGTCCCCATGGGGTTGGCCGGGCGCGTCATGGTTGGCATGGGCGATGCGATGGTCTTCGTATCGGTGCTCAAGCTGTTGCCCCTATGGTTCTCCGGCTCGCGAATCCCGGTGCTGACCCAGCTCACCGGTACCTTCGGCCAGCTCGGCCAGCTCATCAGCCTCTTTCCTTTCCATATGATCTTGCTGGGCGTCGGCTGGTCCGCGGCGTTCTCGGTCATGTCCGGTTTCGCTTTTGCCACCTTCATCACCACGATCGCTTTCGTGCGCAATGGCAGGACCTGGGAAGGGTCCGGCCAGGGGGAGCAGGAGACCGGCTCGCGGATCGCCCGGGCCTGGAAACAGCCAGGAACCCGTTTGGGGTTCTGGACCCACTTCTCCACGGCATTCATGATCAACACCTTCATGATGACCTGGGGCTATCCTTTCCTTGTCGAAGGCCAGGGCATAGACGGTGCGCTGGCATCGGGCTTGATGGCGGTGTTCGTTGTCGTTTCTATCGTGGTGGGACCGATCCTCGGCGCCCTGACCTCGCGCCATGCCAGCCAGCGTTCCAACTTTGCCCTGGGCATTGTCGGCTCAATCCTGGTGATGTGGGCAGTCGTCCTACTCTGGCCAGGGCAGGCCCCGCTATGGATTCTGGTGCTATTGATGATCGCCATTGCCGCCGGTGGCCCGGCCTCCGTAATCGGCTTCGACTTCGCCCGAACGTTCAACCCGCCGCAGGTGCTGGGAACGGCCACCGGCCTGGTGAACACCGGCGGGTTCATAGGTGCCTTTGTCACGATCTACGTCATCGGATTCATCATGGACATGCTGTATAAGGCCAACGGCTCGGTGGGCGAGCTCTACAATCTTCAGGCCTTCCGCGTGGCCCTGTCAGTCCAGTTCGCCATGGCATTGCTCGGTATGGTGTTCATGGTCGTTGAACGCCGCAAGGCACGCCGCTTCCTCGCCGAGCAGTAAGCCCGCACCGGGGCGATCCGAAAGGTTCTCCACAGCTCGCAGCCTCTGACCTCATGCGCCAAGCGCAGCGTTGCACCGTGGAGCCATGACAACTACACCGGAACGCCACCCTCTCTCGCTGTCCAGTTGCGAGGACATCTTGGCGTATGTGCCCCATGCCCTAGGTTTCTATCCTCAGAATTCGGCCGTGCTGATGCTGATAGACGAGGACCATCTGGAAGCGACCTTGCGAGTTGATCTGCCCGAGGAAAACACGGCTGCAGAGCGCGGGACGTGGACCGCGCAGCTGCTGAGCCTGCTAGAACGAATGCCCCATATCCAAGGGGTGGTTCTGGTGGTCTATGCGCCCGAAGGAACGTCGGCCGGCTCCGGTATTCCCTACGCGGATCTGGTCGCGCAGCTAGAGCAGGGGCTGACAAGCAAAAAGGTCTTGCTGCGTCACAGCTGGTGCCGGCAGGATCGTGTGGTCTGGAACTACGCGACCGATGATTATGCAGAGCCGACGCCCGTGCGCCCGGTGGAAACGAACGAAACGCATTTGTCGTTGGTCTTCGCCGGGTCGGCTCCGTTGGATATTCCATGGGACGGTAGCGGAATCCCGCAATGGCCGCAGGCTGCTGAGATCCTGAAGATCATCTCGAATCAGCAGCACAACGTCGTCAACTGCTTGGAAGCGTGGCTGCAGACCATGGACCTAGCTGAGCCAGAAGCCCGGGCCTGGATTCACGATGAGCATGAGCATGCCGCATTGCTACTGGGTTCCTTGGAAGTGAAAATCGTGCGTGACCTTCTTCCGTACCTGGCTGGTCAAGGACTTGAAGCATCACTGGATGTGTTGTTCGGCGTGATGCGCGGGGATCGCGAAGCTGCCGCCGCGCCATTGACCAACTATTTGCTGGGACGTGGTTGGCATGCTCCGGACTGGCAGAGGATTGACCGGTTGTGGCTGGTCGCCAGAGACCTGCTCGGCGTTGCTGAAGGCAACGCGCGGCAGGCCCTGCTGTGCATTCTTGCGTGGATCGAGTGGGCGCGAGGCAGGGGATCCATGGCGTTGTGCCTGTTGGGGCGAGCGGTCGAGGAAAACCCGAATTACGAGCTGGCCAGGCTGCTGCAAAAGCTGATGTCCCATGGAATCATGCCAGAATGGGCGACCGACCAATTGCGGGCATGGCGTGCTAGTTTCAGCTGAGCAGCAACAGCCGGAGTGTCTCAAGTGGTGTCCTGGCGGCAATTCATGGATAATGGGACAACAGACCCGGTTAGGTTCGAATTGCCTATGTCTTGAAATCTCCGGATTTCGGGAACATTAGGCGGGCTTGATGCGTTGATATCAATGTGCCAGCCCTCGGTGTTTAGTCAATGATTAAACGCCATCGGACTTGACAGGGTCATAGTGGTGTTACCGGCAGGTGCATCCGGAACGCATCGTTAGAAAGGTTATTCGTGTCATCTTCTGAGACGAACGCTAATCGCAAAGCAACTGAGGCCGAGGTTGAAGCGGCCGAGGTCGAGGCAGCCGCCCCTGCAGCGAAGAAGCGCGCTACCAAGGCCAAGCCTCGGACTAAAAAGGTCGCTGCTGAAACTGCAGCGCAAGACGAATCAACCGGAGCGTCGGCTGACGCCGATGACGATGTTGAGCAAGGCACCGATTCGAAGGACTCGAAGTCTGAGGATGATTCGAAGGGCTTCACCCTTTCAACCGGTGACGATGATGCTCCACAGCAGCAGGTCATGGTCGCTGGAGCGACCGCTGACCCAGTCAAGGATTACCTGAAGCAGATCGGCAAGGTCGCGCTGCTGAACGCTGAGCAGGAAGTTGACTTGGCTCTGCGCATCGAAGCGGGCCTGTTCGCAACTGACAAGTTGGAAAAGGACGACGGCTCGATGGACCAGCGCTTGCGCTGGGACTATGAGCAGATCATCCACGACGGCAAGATCGCCAAGAACCACTTGCTGGAAGCCAACCTTCGCCTCGTAGTTTCGCTGGCCAAGCGCTACACCGGCCGCGGCATGCTGTTCCTGGACCTGATCCAGGAAGGCAACCTTGGCCTGATCCGTGCAGTGGAGAAATTCGACTACACCAAGGGCTTCAAGTTCTCGACCTACGCCACCTGGTGGATCCGCCAGGCAATTACCCGTGCCATGGCTGACCAGGCACGTACCATACGTATTCCAGTGCACATGGTTGAAGTCATCAACAAGCTGGCACGTGTCCAGCGCCAGATGCTCCAGGACCTGGGCCGCGAACCAACCCCAGAAGAGCTGGCCAAGGAATTGGACATGACCCCTGAAAAGGTTGTCGAAGTCCAGAAGTATGGTCGCGAACCAATTTCCTTGCACACCCCATTGGGTGAAGACGGCGACTCCGAATTCGGTGACCTCATTGAAGACTCGGAAGCAGTAGTCCCAGCCGATGCAGTTTCGTTCACCTTGTTGCAGGAGCAGCTCCACTCGGTGCTCGACACGCTCTCAGAGCGTGAAGCAGGTGTGGTGGCCATGCGCTTCGGCCTGACCGATGGCCAGCCTAAGACCTTGGATGAAATCGGCAAGGTCTACGGTGTGACTCGTGAACGCATTCGCCAGATCGAGTCCAAGACGATGTCCAAGCTTCGTCACCCATCGCGTTCCCAGGTACTGCGCGATTACCTAGACTAAGAATCTGAGGATGTGGCCAGTAGTTCATTCATTGAACTGCTGGCCACATTTTTATTTGCCGTTAATGCAAGAAGAAGGTGACCCAGAATTGGGTCACCTTCTCGAATTAGTGGCTGGCCACGAGTTTAGTCGTTGGCGTCCACCTTGGGCTTTTCATAGAGTCGCGAGGACTCATCCTGCCAGACCGAAGTCTGCGGACGCAGTTTTGGTTCTACATCGCGGGCATGGTGAGCGCAGAAGAGCAACTCACCGCCTGTCGAAGCCAGCACGGCTCGCACGTAGGCCTGTGCGCCGCAGCGGTCGCACCGGTCGAGGGCGTTCAGTTCACGACTAGCGGTCGTAGTAGTCATTGCCAGCCTCCTAAAGTTGATGGTTACTCTATACAACCAGCTTGGGCTCCGACTTTATCCCGATTTGCCTGTTCTTTCGCTCACCGCGTAGCGCATGTGGATAAGGTCATAGGGGACCGGCGTGCTGGGCAGCACCGGAAAATAGCGGGTATTCGAACACATTAACGATTAGAATATGGAATAAGACGTACTTTCTCATGCAAGTAGGAGACAACAGCTCAGTGGCTTCATCCGACAATTACAGCGCCCGGCACCTTTCGGTCTTGGAAGGCCTGGAAGCGGTTCGTAAGCGCCCAGGCATGTACATCGGCTCCACCGACTCCCGTGGCTTGATGCATTGCCTCTGGGAGATCATCGATAACTCAGTTGACGAAGCGCTGGGCGGTTTCGGCCAGGCAATTGACGTCATCTTGCACTCTGACGGCTCCGTTGAAGTCCAGGATGACGGCCGCGGCATTCCTGTCGATGTTGAACCCAAGACAGGCTTGAGCGGTTTGGAAGTTGTCTTCACCAAGCTGCACGCCGGCGGCAAGTTCGGTGGTGGCTCCTACAGTGCTTCGGGCGGTCTGCACGGCGTGGGCGCCTCGGTCGTCAACGCCTTGTCGGCCCGTTTGGACGTCGAAGTTGACCGCGGTGGCAAGACCTACGGCCTGCAGTTCCGTCGTGGAGAGCCAGGCAAATTTACCGATAAGGGCCGCAAGAAAGCGGACGCTTCTTTCAAGGCTCATGAGACGGCGACGGCTCCGGGCGTTATCGGCAAAGCCAAGCGGGGCGTGACTGGAACGCGCATTCGCTACTGGGCGGATAACCATATCTTCACCCCGGATGCGAAGTTCTCCTATAAGGATTTGCAGGATCGAGCGCGCCAGACCTCCTTCTTGGTTCCTGGGTTGCGCATCACCCTGCGCGATGAACGTGGATTACCGGATACCCCGGGTGCGGACGGGCCTCATGAGGAAGTGTTCCAGCATGATGGCGGCATCAGCGAGTTCGTCGAATATCTGAGCAGCGACTCGCCGGTCACGGACATCTGGCGTTTCCATGGCAGCGGATCGTTCCATGAAAAGGTTCCGGTCATCGATGGCAGTGGTCGCAGCCATATTGAAGATGTGCAGCGTGTCTGCGAAGTTGACGTCGCGGTGCGTTGGGGAATCGGCTACGAAACCTCGCTGCGCAGCTTCGTGAATATCATTGCGACCCCCAAGGGCGGTACGCATACTGCCGGCTTCGAACAGGCCATGCTCAAGTCCTTCCGCAAGAACGTGGAGGCCAATGCGCGGAAGCTCAAGTTCGGCCAGAAGGACAAGCTGGAGAAGGACGACGTGCTGGCGGGCATGACTGCCGTGCTGACCGTCCGACTGGCAGAGCCGCAGTTCGAAGGGCAGACCAAGGAAATTTTGGGTACACCGCAGGTGCGCCAGATTGTTTCCAAGGTGCTGGAGAAGGCACTCAACGACCGACTGGGATCCAATAAGCGCAACGAGAAGGCTGAAGCGTCCACGCTGCTGGAGAAGGTCGTCAACGAGATGAAATCTCGCGTGTCGGCACGTATGCACAAGGAAACCCAGCGTCGCAAGACCGCTTTGGAGTCTTCTTCGCTGCCAACCAAACTGCTCGATTGCCGCAGCAAGGAAGTTGGAAAGTCTGAACTGTTCATCGTCGAGGGCGACAGCGCATTGGGCACTGCCCGTCTCGCGCGCTCCAGCGAGTACCAGGCGCTGCTGCCAATTCGAGGCAAGATCCTCAACGTGCAAAAAGCCTCGATTTCGGACATGCTCTCGAACGCGGAGTGCGCAGCGATGATCCAGGTGATTGGGGCCGGTTCGGGGCGCAGCTTCGACATTGAGCAAGCCCGATACGGCAAGATCATCTTGATGACTGATGCTGATGTTGACGGTGCGCACATTCGGACATTGCTGTTGACGTTGTTCTATCGTTACATGCGTCCCATGATCGAGCACGGTCGCGTCTATGCAGCGGTTCCGCCGCTGCACCGCATTGAGGTGATCAATCCGGGGTCGAAGCAGAATGAGGTTATCTACACCTACTCTGAGGCGGAAATGACCAAGCTGCTGGCCAACTTGGAGAAGGAAGGCCGACGCTACAAGGAGCCGATCCAGCGCTATAAGGGCCTAGGCGAAATGGACGCGGACCAGCTGGCTGAAACCACCATGGACCTGCGTCATCGTATGCTGCGCCGTGTCGGCATCGAGCATGCGCAGGCAGCCGAGGAGGTCTTTGATCTGCTGATGGGCTCCGACGTAGCGCCTCGCAAGAAGTTCATTATCGACGGCGCCGACGATCTTGAACGAGATCGTATCGACGTCTAGAGCAATGCAAACGGCGAAGTCCCTGGCCCTAACGGGGTCCAGGGACTTCGCTGTTTGCGCCAAGAGAGTGCTACCAGTCCAGCAACCGCGGTGCGATGAGCAGGACTGTCGGGCAGATCAGCAACATGATGGTGCTCAGGAGCACTAGTGCGCGCTGCGGGCGGCCCAGCGGATCCTGCGGGGAGAGCAAGCGTTGCAGCCGGCGGGAGGAGACTTCACCATCTGGCATGCCAACTAGGCCGGCACTGGACGAATGATTCTTTGACGACGAATCATCCATTGCTGCGGCGGTGGCGACAGTGACAATGGCTTTGAGCAACGTGTGCCTATTGACCTTTTCCAGTGCTTTGTCGTCGGCGAGCATTTCTATCAGTTGGCGCACTGCATCGAAGGCAAGGCGTGAAGTCGGTAGCCAAGGCAACGCTTCGTGCCACGCCGTGAATGCCAGGATCAGCAGATCATGCCGTTGATCCAAATGGGAGCGTTCATGGGCAATAACCGCCTGCTGCTCTTCGGCAGAGAGCTGGGTGAGCAATCCGCGCGATAGCACGGTCACCGATTGCGAAATCCCCGGCACGCAATATGCAACTGGCATGTCGTGATCAATCACTAGGGTATTTGGCCGCGTCTGGGACGGGTTGCTCAAGAGGCGCAGCAGATGCCGGTGCTTGGCTCGTTGGCGAGAGATGCGCCAAGCCGCTCGTATGAGGGTTAATACCAGGTGAAATCCGAAGAGCAGTGCTGCGCTCAAGGCGAACAGGTGCACTTCGCCGGGGTCGGGCACACTGGGATCTCCCATTATCAGGAGCCAGCCGCCATGAAGCGCGGAGATGAGGTCATCGCCCAATGGGGCCAAGCCCCAGACAAGCATCGAGCCGATCATGGAAAGTCCACCGCCTAATGCGATGGCTTGCCAAAGGAGTACCGCTTGCACTGGTGAGCGGGCGGTCCATTTAGCCTTGGATAAAGCCAACGGCGTCGGCCACGCCAATGCGATAGCCAACGCCGCTAGGAAATATGAGGTGAGAAGCACTCAGTCCCCGAAGTTCTTCTAAATTATGCGGACTTTACTGAGTCCAAGATAGCACGCAGGGATGCTGCCTCGTCGGGGGAGATGCCTCCGATGAATCGTGCCAGGACTGCTTCACGGTCCTGGGCGGTGCCCAGGGCGTCGTTGAGCAGTCCAACGGTGTGATCCTCACGGGAGGATGAAGCTGCGTACCGGTGAGGGCGGGTAGTGCGCTCGCGCTCTACCAAACCCTTCTTTTCGAGACGGGCTAGCACAGTCAGCACCGTAGTGACTGCGAGTTCTTTCGCGTCGGTGCCAAGCGCCGCCAAGTCATCACGAAGGTCATTCGCGGTGAGTGGTTCTGCAGAATCCCACAGAAGATCCATGACGGAGCGTTCCAGATCGCCAAGGCTGGCCACTAGGTCGTACCTCACTTGCATTAGTTTTGACGCGGTTGCTTGACTCATGGAGTGCAGGCACACTGCTTGGGTTCTTAATTGTAGCCATCTTTCCACAATATTTCTACGGCATGTAAAAGAGAGGGGTGAGTACATGCTTTACCCGTTTCGCCATGAGTTGCGAGAATGTGGCGGGTGAAACTTGTTGACTTGGGTTTTTTAAGAACCGTAGACACAACCCTGTCAATAGGCTTAATATTTGCGCCCACGTGCGCGCTGGCGAAGTTTCCAGTTTCGGAAATTGCTCATCGGCTCGATTTCTACACGCTGTCGAAATCGTCTATGGTGGCCTTGGAGAACTTTTCTACGGAGCGTAGAAAAGTGATTGAACTTCGATCCCACGATAGTTGAGGAATCCATGGATGCTCTAGAGATTGCCCGCTGGCAATTCGGCATTACGACGGTCTACCACTTCCTGATGGTGCCCCTGACCATTGGACTAGGCCTGACCGTGGCCACGCTGCAAACCATGTGGCATCGCACCGGCAACGAGCACTGGCTGCGAATGACAAAATTCTGGGGCAAGCTTTTCCTGATTAACTTCATCATGGGCATCGCCACGGGCATTGTCCAAGAGTTCCAGTTCGGCATGGCTTGGAGCGAATACAGCCGCTATGTAGGGGACGTATTCGGAGCGCCGTTGGCCATGGAAGCACTGCTGGCCTTTTTCGTAGAATCTACATTCCTGGGGCTCTGGATCTTCGGCTGGAAGAAGCTTCCCAAACGCGTGCACCTGGCAACCATCTGGTGCGCATCCCTGGCAACGATCTTTTCCGCGTACTTCATCCTTGTTGCGAACTCATGGATGCAGCACCCGGTTGGAACGAAAATAGTTGACGGCCGAGCCGTGATGACCGACGCATGGGCGGTGTTCACCAACAACACCGCGCTAGTGACGTTCCCGCACACTATTTTCGGCGCCTTCGCCGTTGCCGGCGGCTTCCTGCTGGGTATCTCATGGTTCCATCTCTACCGCCGACGCAAAGAAGGCATCGACACGGTGGATGCCAACGGATATGTTGTCGTGGGCGAAGATCCCAGCCGCGGTAAAAGCCGTGACAAGGTGGACTACCAAGTCTGGTTCAAGTCCCTGCGCATCGGCGCAGCGGTAGCAATGGTCGCGTTCCTCGGTGTGGCACTGAGCGGGCACGAACAAGCAAAGCTCATGTTCGAGCAGCAGCCGATGAAAATGGCTGCTGCGGAGGCAGCTTGCCATGATGGAACAGGCTTCTCGGTGCTGTCCTTGGGAGATATCACAGCCGAGGGTTCAACCAACTGCGACAACGTCGTAGCGGTCTTCGAAATCCCGGGCATTCTCTCGTATCTGGCCAATGGGGATTTCACCACCGAAATCAAGGGCGTGAACACGCTGATTCCGGAATACCAGGAAAAATACGGCAAGTACTATCCGAATGATGAATCCTTCGGCAAGTACGCAGGCCAGGAAATCAACTACCTGCCAGTGATGGAAGTGACCTACTGGGGCTTCCGCTTGATGATCACCCTCGGCGGGCTCTCGGCATTGGCTGCAGGCATTGCGCTATGGATCACCCGCAAGGGCACCGTCCCAGAAAACAAATGGCTCTCGCGCCTTGCCCTGCTAGGCATTGCCGCACCCTTCGGCGCAAACGCCACTGGCTGGATTTTCACCGAAATGGGCCGGCAGCCATTCACTGTAGTCCCCAACCCGCAGATGGGTGGCGTGGACCAGGTGTTCATGTACACCGCAGCATCGGTCTCTCCGACAGTCAGCGCAGGAGAACTGCTCTTCTCGCTGATCGCGCTCACGACAGTCTACGGTGTGCTGCTGGTCGTGGAGCTGGTGCTGCTCAGTCGCTACATTCGTGGCGGCGTGGCATCGGCAATGCCAGAGCTTGAACCGTCAGATCATTCACCAGCGGACGGCCCATCGGGCCCGGGCAACGATGACGACGACGTACTGGCCTTCGCCTACTAGTGGCACGGACTAAGGAGAACATCAATGGATTGGCTTCCAACACTTTGGTTCATCGTGATCGCGCTGCTCTGGTGCGGCTATCTCTTCCTCGAAGGCTTTGACCTCGGGGTGGGCATGCTCATCGGTCTCGGCCGTTCCACCGAGAAGCGCAAGCGGCTCTTGCTCAATACCATCGGCCCGGTCTGGGATGGCAATGAGGTATGGCTGCTGACCGCCGGCGGTGCGACCTTCGCAGCGTTTCCGCACTGGTACGCCTCGCTGTTCTCGGCCCTCTACATTCCGCTGACCTTTGTCCTGCTGGCGTTGATTTTCCGTGCCGTTGCCATTGAGTACCGAGGCAAGGCGATTACCGCAGCAACCCGGAAAGCCTGGGACCTGGCCTTGGGGATCGGATCGCTGGTGGCCGCCTTCGGCGTCGGTGCCATGCTGGCATTGACCACCTTGGGTCTGCCTTTGAACGAGAACGGCGACCGAATCGGCGGGGCCTTCGCGTGGCTGAACTGGCATGCCGTCCTCGGCGGCGCAGCAGTGGTGGCGTTCTGCTGGATCCATGCGTTGGCATTCCTGCGGTTGAAAACCGACGGAAAGGTCCGCCATGAAGCAGGAAAGCTCGTAGGCCGCTGGATGCCGCTAGCAATCCTGCCCTTAGTCGCGTGGGTCCTGCTGGTGTTGCTGGACAACGATTCCACCATCGCCTGGGCGGTGTTGGGCCTGGCAGGGGTCTGCCTGGCTATTTCGATAGCCAGCGGCCGCGCTGGGCGCGAGGGACTCTCCTTCATCGCTCTGGGCGCTACCTTGCTCGCCGGGGTCGCAGCGATCTTCACCGCCGCTTACCCGGTAGTGCTGCCATCGACCATCGACCCGGCCTTCGACCTGACCGTGGCTAATGCGTCCAGCACTGCCTACACCCTGAAGCTCATGAGCGTCGTGGCCGCCTTCGGCGTGCCAATGGTCTTGGCGTACCAGGCCTGGAGCTACTGGGTCTTCCGCAAGCGCTTGCGCGAAGAGCACATTCCAGAAACTCATCGAGTCGTCTCCATCATCAAGTAACCGCATTTCCGAGGGAAAGAAGTAGTAATGCCAGCCCCGCGATTCCTGCCGCGTGAACTGATCACGCCACGACAATTCCTGGTTTTGGCGCTGTTCTCCGCGCTCAAAGTCGTCGGGCTGGTATTCGTCGCCTACGCGCTGGGCCAATGGATCGCCACCATGGCCGCTGGAGGCGCCAATGGATCGCACCTGCTGATCCTGGCCCTGGCCGGCGCCGCGCTTCGAGCGCTCAGCGCATGGGGATTGAACGCCGGCGCCCGCCGCATGGGCCTGGGCGCGAAGGAACGGCTACGGCTGAACCTGGTGCGCAGGCAAGCCGCGCAACCAGCCATCGTCCCCGCGGCGGAACAGCATTCCATACCGGTCACCGCCACCTTGGCCAGCCATGGCCTTGAGAAGCTCGATGACTACTTCACCAAATTCATTCCTGCGCTCATCGGCGCCCTGGCCGTCCCGCTGCTGCTTGGCCTCTACATTCTGCAGCTGGACTGGACCAGCGCGGTGGTGCTGCTCCTGACGATCCCGCTGGTGCCGGTGTTCATGGCATTGATCGGCATGCACACCCAGGACACCCTCAGCGAATCCCAAGCCACCTTGGATCGGCTTGCCCACCAGCTCTACGAACTCGCCCAGGGTTTGCCCGCACTGCTGGGCTTGGGCCGGGCACGGGCGCACGGCAGCGCCATCGCCGCCGTCAGCAGCAAATACCGGGCGGCCACCATGGCCAACCTGAAAACCGTATTCATGTCCAGCTTCTGGCTGGAACTGATCGCAACCCTTTCGGTGGCGGTACTCGCGGTGATGATCGGCGTGAGACTGGTCAGCGGGAATATGGATCTCGCCGCCGGGCTGATAATCCTCATTCTGGCACCCGAGCTGTTCTCGGCACTGCGCGAAGTGGGCTCTGCCTACCATGCGGCCGATGACGGGCTGGCTGCCTACCTCAAGTACACAGCCATCACCGCTGCCACCCCGGTCCATCAGCTTCGTGCCAGCACGGCCAGGAACGCAGATAGCGTCCTGGACGTCGCGGACCTGCGGATCAGCTACGATGGCATGCATCCAATCCACCAAGCCGTGAATATTCAGTTGCGCGCGGGGGAGCGCCTGGTATTGTCCACTGCCAGCGGTTCGGGCAAGAGCACGCTGCTCAAGCTGATCGCCGAGGCGCACAGCAGCGACAACACCTTCGATCCGGTCTTGGCCACCGGGCGGGTCTTCATAGCCGGCCAGCTTGCAGTGATTAGCCAGCATCCGCAATTCAACGCAGCAACCGGCAACGGGCAACTGGACCAGGACGCCCCCGCGGCATCGGCTGAACTGCGCCGAGAGCTCAGCTCCCGGCTATCGATGGAGTCCATGCTCGAGCGCCCGATCGGTGAATATTCACCCGGCGAGCTGCGCCGCCTGGAAGTGCTGCGCGCGTTGCTGCGGGTTCACAGCGACGACCACTGCACCGTGCTGCTGGCCGATGAGCCTACCGCGCACCTCGATGAGCGCAACGCCCAGCAAGTACGCGAACTGCTGAGTGAACTTCCAGCCCGCTGCGCGATGCTGGTCGCCAGCCACGACCCCGCCTTCGGGCAGGACGAACGTGCGGGCAGCATAGCGCATGGTGCTGGCCCTGCCCACCGTGAAGAATCCGCAGGCAACCGGTCGCGAGCCACCGCGGCAACGCAGCCTGGCGCCACTGGCCAACGGCCGGTGAAGTCCAAGTTCACCCCGATGCGCGACTTGCTTGCCGGGTACAAAGCTGCCCCCAAGGGCGTGCTCTGGGGGACAGTCAGCGTGCTATGCGCCGTGGCGCTCGCGGCCCTGAGCGGTTGGCTGATCGTTGAAGCCAGCTACCAGCCTCCCATCTTGCACCTGACCGTAGCCTTCGCGATGGTCCGAGGCCTGGGAATCGGACGAGCTGCCTTCCGCTACCTGGAACAGCTCGCGATTCACGACGCGGTGCTGGCCTATGCCTCGGATTTGCGCGAGAAGATGTGGAACGCGATGGTGGCCAACCCCGCACAGTGGGGCTTGCTGACCCGTTCCTCGGTCATCCTGCGATTCTTGCTGGCCGAGGTCGATGAACTGCGCGACCTATTGGCCCGGGTGCTGTTCCCGCCGCTGCAGGCAATCGTAGTGTGGGTTGCAGCAGCAACGGCCTTGTACTTCATCCAGCCCGAATTCGGATATCTGGCCCTCGGTGCGCTGCTGGTGCTGGTCTTCCCGGTGCGTTGGCTTGTGCAGCGCATTGAAGGCGAACACCTCGTGCATCAGCTCAGCCACCGGATGCAGATGAACCAGAGCGTGCTGGGCATCTTGCGGCACAAGTCGGCACTGCGCAGCAATCAGGCCATGGAACGGACCATTGGCCGGTTCCAGGACGCCGAAGCACGCAATACGCAGCGCGCTCGCCGGCATGCCCTGGGCCAAGGCAGCGCCACGGCCCTGGCCACGTTGACCAGCGTATTGCTTGCCATTGCCATCACCGCGCTATCGCACAGCAGCGCATCGTTTACGGCACTGGCCGTGCTCCTGGGCCTGGCCTTGGGGGAGAGCGCTGGCAATGCCCTGCTGGCGGTGCAGCAGGGGCGGGCGCTGAAGGTACTGTCATCGAAGCTGGAAGAACGCGGCATGCAAAGCCACGGCGCGCGAGCAGCGCAGCACAACCCGCCGGTGAAGCAAAGCAGGATCGCCGGCTTCGATGCGCAAGCGCTGAGCCTCGGGTACGAGCAGGGAACGCCAGTTCTGCAGAATCTGAACGCCCGCATCCCGGCAGGGCAATGGACGGCCATTACCGGTCCATCGGGTTCTGGCAAATCGACGTTGCTCACCGCGTTGCTGGGCGCGTTGCCAGCGCAGTCGGGCACGTTGAAGGGCATCGATGCCCGCGGGAACCTGCTGGATCTAGAGCAGGCAGACCTGTCATCGGTTGCCTGGTGCCCGCAAGAGGCGCACCTCTTCGACTCCTCGATTCGCCGGAACCTGATGCTGGGCGTCACTGAAGGCCAGCTGCGCAGCGATGCGCAGCTGGAAGAAGTGCTGGAGCAAGTCGGGCTGTCGGACTGGTTGGCAACACAGCCAGAAGGCCTCGAGGCACGCATCGGTTCCGGCGGGCACCAGCTCTCCGGCGGTCAGCGGTGCAAGCTCGCCGTGGCCCGTGCCATGGTGGGCGGCCACCAGATCATCTTGCTTGATGAACCGACTGCCCATCTGGGGGTGGATGAAGCCCAGGAGCTGCTTTCCACCTTGCATCTCGCCCTTGCCGGACGAACCGTCGTCTTGATCACCCATGACCAGATGCTTGCCGGGCAGTGCACCCACCGCATTGAACTGGGAAGCCAGAAGCCCAGGGTCAGCGCATAGGACTGCGGCGTCGCTTCCACCCACGGATAGGAGGTGGAAACGACGCCGCGTTCAGTTCTGGCGCTGCTGGATTAGAGGATTACTCCGCCGTCGTCGAAAGGCAGCGCGTCTTCGCCCGGCGTGATGGCCGGGGCCGCTTTTGCCTTGGTTGGCTCGGGAATCAACGCTTCTTGCCGCGCGGTTGCCTGGAGGTCCTGGGCAGCAGGTGCTGCAGAAGCATCGTGCCCGCCGGCAATGGTTCCGCCAATGATGTTCACTGACTGGGCCAAAGGCGCGCCCGAACCATCGCGCTTGCCATATTCGGTAGGCAAAGCACGCACTACGCCTGCCGTGGAGCTGGCACGCGCAGGACCCTGGCCGGCATAGCCTAGCTGCAGGTAGTCCTCACCCTTGACAAAACGGTGAGCGCGCACGCCCGCGGTGGCGCGGCCCTTCGCCGGGAACTCGGAGAAGTCGGTGAGCTTCACCGACTGGCCCGAGGTGCTAGGAAGGGTCTGCGAACCGGCAGCGATCGTGGCTACCACCGCGTCGCCAGCACCGGCAGGAACCACACCGAAGAAGATCACCTGGTCATCGGCGGCGAGCTTGATGCCGGCCATGCCTTGTCCGGTGCGGCCCTGGGCACGCACCGCCGAAGCGCTGAAACGCAGCAGCTGAGCCTGCCTGGTCAGGAACACCAGCTCATCGGCATCCTCGGCCGGCGCCGCGGCAATCACGACGTCGGTGTCCTTGAGCGTGATCGCCTCGAACTCGTCACGGTTCAGCGGGTAGTCCGGGGTGACCCGCTTGACCACACCGTTCTTGGTGCCCACGGCAATCACCTGGTTCAGCGGAACCAGTGCCACCGCGTTTTCGCCCTTGCCCAGCTTGAGGAACTCGGAGATCGGCACGCCGTGGGCCAGCTGCGGGAAGCCATGGGATTCGGGAAGCACCGGAACATCGATCAGCGAGATGCGAATAATCCGTCCGGTACTCGTCAGCGCTCCGATCTCACCACGGGCGCTGGAAGCAACCTGCGAGGTGAGCACGTCGTGCTTGATGCGCGCCGCGGAGTAGTCCACGACGTCCCGATCAGGAGTCCGGGCGAGCTGCCCCGTGGCCGAGAGCAATACCCAGCACGGGCTGTCGGAGACTTCCATGGCCAACTTGGCCTTCTTGCCTGTCCCGACTTCTTCAGGTAACGCGGTGCCCTTCAGCGGTGCCAGCTGAGCAGACTTCAGCAGCTTGGTCCGGCGCGGGGTGCCGAAAGTGTCGGCCATTTCCCCGAGCTCATCGGAAACCAGGGTGCGCAGCAGCTCATCGGACTCCAAAATGGCGCGCAGTTCCTCGATTTCATTGCGCAGCTGCTCGGCTTCGGTCTCCAGTTCCAGCGTGGAGTACTTGGTCAACTGGCGCAACCGCAGTTCCAGGATGTGGCTGGCCTGCGGCTCGCTCAGGTCGAAGACCGTCATCAGGCGTTCGCGTGCTTCTGCGGTCTGCTCGGAGGATCGGATAATGGCAATGACATCGTCAATATCAACGATGGCAATCAGCAGGCCCTCCACCAGATGCAATCGGTCTTCACGCTTGGCCAGGCGATGCGCGGTGCGACGGCGTACAACATCCAGCCGGTGGTCCACATACACGGTGAGCAGCTCGCCCAGCCCCATGGTGCGTGGCTGGCCGTCGACCAGGGCAACGTTATTGATGCCGAAGGAGTCTTCCATCGGGGTGTACTTGTACAGGCTGGCCAGGACAGCGTTCGGGTTGAAACCGTTCTTCAGCTCGATAACCAGCTTCAGGCCGTGATGCCGGTCGGTCAGGTCGACAACATCGGAGATGCCGGAGATCTTCTTGCTGTTGACGCCATCCTTGATCTTCTCGATGACCTTTTCAGGGCCCACGCCATAAGGCAGTTCGGTGACTACCAGGCCCGACTTGCGTGCGGAGATCTTCTCCAGGGCCACGGTAGCTCGGGTGCGGAACAAGCCACGACCGGTGCGGTAGGCATCCTTGATGCCGTCCAAACCGGTAATGCTGCCGCCCGAGGGTAAATCGGGGCCCGGAATGAACTTCATGAGTTCTTCGACGGTGGCGTCGGGTTCCTTGAGCAGGTGTTGCGCAGCAGCGACAACTTCGCCCAGATTGTGGGGAGCCATGTTGGTGGCCATGCCCACGGCAATGCCGGTGGTGCCATTGACCAGCAGATTGGGGAATGCTGCCGGCAGCACTTCGGGCTGCATGAACTGGTTGTCGTAGTTCGGGACGAAGTTCACGACGTCTTCATCCAGGTTAGCGGTCATGGCAACAGCGGAGGCTGCCAGACGGGCCTCGGTGTAACGCGGGGCTGCCGGGCCGTCATCGAGCGATCCGAAGTTTCCGTGGCCATCGATCAACGGCAGCCGAAGGGAGAAGTCCTGGGCCAGGCGGACCATGGCGTCGTAGATCGCGGTGTCGCCATGGGGGTGCAGCTTGCCCATCACTTCGCCGACCACGCGGGCGGACTTGACATGGCCCTTCTCCGGGCGCAAGCCCATTTGCGCCATCTGGAAGAGGATGCGGCGCTGAACTGGCTTCAGCCCATCACGGGCATCGGGAAGCGCGCGGGAGTAGATCACCGAGTAGGCATACTCCAAGAAGGATGATTCCATTTCATTGGTGACGTCTATATCGACGATATTTTCAACGAAATCCGCTGGAATCTCTTCAGACTTCTTACGAGCCATTACTCTGTTCGTCCTTCATCTACTGTCTTAGGGCCGGAACTGCCGAATCTTCGTGTTGCATCTGGGCGCAACGCCGAACTGCCGACTATCCTAAGCCTATGGTGGATCGTAAACTTTCGGCGGCATATCCGGCGCATTGGGAAGCAGATGTTGTGCTTCGCGATGGGACAACTGCACACCTGCGGCCGATTACTCCGCAGGATGCCCAAGCGCTCCAGGAGATGCACAAGCAGCAGTCTGAGACGTCAGTCTACTTACGCTATTTTACGTATAAGTCGTCACTGACCCCTAAAGAGCTCGAACGGTTCACCAATGTCGACCATGTGAATCGCGTCGCCTTCACCGTGGTTCGTGGCGCAAGGATCATCGGCGTCGGCCGCTACGACCGCTTGGATGACCCGCGGGAGGCGGAAGTCGCCTTCAACGTCTCGGACGAATACCAGGGCACCGGTATCGGCTCGATCCTCTTGGAGCATCTGGCCGCGGCGGCCCGTGAAAACGACATCGAGAAGTTCTCGGCCGAGGTACTTCCAGAGAACCGGAAGATGCTCACCGTCTTCTCCGATGCCGGGTACGCGGTCGCACGGCATTTTGAAGACGGCGTGGTCATGCTCGAATTTTCCATCAGTCCCACCGAGAAGTCCCGCGAAGTGACCGAGGCGCGAGAACATCGCGCCGAGGCGAGCAGTGTTGCTGCTCTTCTGGCGCCTAGGTCCGTTGCCGTCATCGGAGCCAGCCGCACCTGGGGCAAGCTGGGGCACGACGTGCTGGAACAAATTGTGGAATCCGGGTACACCGGTGCCGTGTATGCGGTGAACGATGCGGCCTTGGAAGTGGGCGGCATGGTGGCCTATGGGAAGGTCACCGAAATCCCGGGACCGGTGGATGTCGCCTTCCTGTGCATTCCGCGCGAAGGGGTCATGGAAGCCATCGGGGACTGCGCCACCCACGGGGTCAAATCCCTGGTCATCATGACCACCGGCTACGAAACTCCGGAAGGGTTGAGTGCCCAGCGTGAACTTGTGTCGCTGGCTCGTGCCAACGGCATGCGGGTGGTCGGGCCGGGTTCCGCCGGGCTGATGAATACTGACCCGCAGGTGAAGCTGTATGCCACCGGAAGCCACCACGTTCCGCCATCCGGAAACGTCGGATTCTTCACCCAGTCGGCCGCCATGGGCACAATCATCCAGGGTGTGGCCTTGCAGCAAGGTGTTGGCCCCAGCAGCGCCATTTCCGCAGGCCTGCGCGCTGACGTATCCGGCAACGACGCGATGCAGTTCTTTGAAGACGACCCGCGTACCCATGTCGTCGCGTTGTACCTGGAATCCTTTGGCAACCCACGCAAGTTCGCACGCATCGCCCGGCGTCTGGCCCGCAGCAAGCCTGTGATCGTGGCTAAATCTGATGTGATGGGCCGCCGGCTTCCACCGGGCCACTCGGTGCGCGTAGGCCAAGCGCCACCAGGTGCAATGAACGCAATTCTTCGCCAGTCTGGCGTGATTCGCGTGCGTTCATCAGAAGAGCTGCTGGATGTCACGGCCCTGCTTTCGGTCTTCCCTGCGCCGAAGGGCCCGAACGTTGCGATCCTGTCCAACTCCTCGACCATCGCAGAGGTGGTGTGCGACGTCGCCGAGGACAGGAACCTGAACACCGTCGTGCAGAGCGAAGAGCTGGACTACAGCATTGGCCAGTCCAAGGCCATTCCGGTGCTGCGCGCCCGGATCAAGGAACTGGTGGAAGACCCGCAGGTCCACACCATCTTGCTGGCGCACCTGCCCTACTCGGAGCTGGATACCAGCGCAGTTCTGAAGGTCGCCAAGGAGTTCATTGGCCAGCCAAAACCAGTGGTGGCATTGGTTCCGGGCCTGGCGGATACGAAAATTACTGGCGGCCTGAAGCAGGGGATTCCGGTATACACCTCGCCAACCACCGTCATCGGCGCCCTGGCCAAGGCCTATGGATACCAGCAGTGGGTTGACGTTCCCTACGAGCCGATGAAGGATCCAGCTGGAATCGACGTGGACGGTGCCGCGGAGTACCTTGATGAATTGGTGCAGACCATCTCGGGGACCAACCTGCTGGAATTGGACGACGCGCAGGTGCAGAAGCTGCTGGACTTCTACGGGATCAAGTTCCTGTCCCATCGGGTGGTGCACACCGCAGAAGAAGCTGTTGCGGCGGCCGAAGAATTCGGCTGGCCGGTGGCACTGAAAGCCAACGACCCTGATCTGCGCCAACGCCTGGACTTGGGCGGCGTGCGCTTGAGCATCCCGGACAAGCAGAGCCTGGAAGCGAACTTCACGCATATGAAGTCGCTGATGGCGGTTTACGGCGTGGACTCCCTGGAAGTGCAGAGCATGGCTCCTGCTGGCCAGGCTTGCGTGGTCAAGGCCGTGGAAGACCCGTTGCTTGGTCCAGTCATTTCCTTCGGGCTCAGCGGCGATCCGGTAAACCTGCTCGATGATTGGGCCCACGGCGTGGCGCCGTTCTCCACCCATGACCTGGAACAGCTCATCCGCCGTCCGCGCAGCAGCGTGCGGCTCTTCGGGTACCAGGGATTGCCGGCGGTGGATCTTGATGCCCTGAAGGACTTCATCACCCGCGTTTCGCTGTTCAAGGACAACCATCCTGAAGTGACCGTTGCCAAATTCGCGCCGATCACCGTTGCCACCGATTCGTTGAGCGTGCTGGCGGTGAACATCCAGATCAGCAACGCTGAGCAACGCACCGATAGCGTCCGCCGGGCATTGCGTAACTGAGTGCAATCGCCGAAACGTGAATTGCCTGTGGCGACTGAGTAGAATTGGGGCATGAGTTCTCCAACGTATTCGACCACTCCTGGCGCTGAGCTTCAGCATGATCTGGTCCGTGCGGGTTTTTATCCGCAGATGGTCCAGGATGTACTGGCTGAAGCCATGATGGGCCAACCAGTGCTTGACCACTATGTACATCTGGAAACTCACTTCGACCATACCGAAGTGCACCGCCATATCACCGTTATGGTGATGAGTGAAAAGGTGCTTTTCATCGTGCACGTCGATGACCAGCAGCTTGACGACCACGGCAAGGACGTCATGGCGCAGGTCTCCGTCGAAATGATTTCCCTGGCCCGCATCGCCTCGGTTGCCACCAGTTACGTCTACCACCAGCCGCAGCATTACTCGGCCGCTGATCCAGTCAAGGAATTGACCTTTGGACTGTCCTGGAACGGAACCAAGCGGATTGATCTGGCCCCTGCCGCCTGCGCCGATCCGCAGTGCGATGCCGACCATGGGCTGAATGGCACCTCGCAGCCTGAGGACTTGGTCATCCGCGTCAGCGCCGAGGCCGACGGCCAGCAGGCCGTGAACAAGGCCCGGGAATTCGCTGTCCGCCTGCGCCTGGCCACGATCGCCTGAGCATGATCGAGGAACAGAAACGCAGCAACTTGCCTGTCCCGGCACAGAAAATCCCGGACGCGCCGAAATACGGCCAAGCTACGCTGTCGGAGATCCTTCCGTCGGCAGCCGCTGCAATGGGCGTTCCGGGCTACGAGAACGCTTTGGGCTTTGCCCCGACAAAACGTGTGGCACTGATTATGGTTGACGGACTGGGCTGGAACCAGCTCAAAAGCCATCTCGGGCATGCACCCTTTCTGCGCGGCTTGTTCGAAAAGGGGCAGAAGCTGGGAACGGGATTCCCCTCGACCACCGCGACTTCCCTGAGCAGCCTGGCCACGGGCCTGGCTCCCGGTGAACATGGAATGGTTGGCTATGACGTCATCGATCCGGCCAAGCGCCGTGTAGTTAACCAGCTCGGAGGATGGCCAGGGGACTTGGACCCCGAAGCGTGGCAGACTCGCCCGACCGTTTTCCAGAAAGTCGCCGAGCACGGCATCCACGTGGCCACCGTGTCTATTCCGATGTTCGCCAAGTCGGCCCTGACTCGCGCGTCGTTGCGCGGCCCCAAATTCGTGCCGGCGAACCAGCCTGCGGCCCGTGCGCGTGCTACCCGAACCATCTTCGAGTCGAACCGCAATTCGCTGGTCTACACGTACTTCAATGAATTGGACAAGGCCGGACACAAATTCGGCGTGGACTCCAGCCAATGGCGGGACACGCTCGAAGAACTGGATTACGTCATTAAAAACCTGGTGTCCAAGCTGCCAGAAGAAACCACGGTGCTGATTACCGGTGACCATGGAATGGTGGACATCCCCGCATCCCAACGCATCGACTACAGCCAGCAGCCGGAGCTTATCGAAGGCGTGGAGCTGACCAGCGGCGAACCTCGTGGAGTCCAATTGACCTTCGACACGCAGACCGACGCGGCTAGCCGGTTACGCGTACGCGAGGCCTGGCAGCAGGCCTACGGCACTAAAGCCTGGGTGATGACGCGCGAGGAAGCCATTGAACTGGGCTACTTCGGCGCCATTACCGAAGAGCATGCAGCGCGGCTGGGTGATCTGATGATCCTGGCAGCGGAAGCTATCGCTTTCTATGACGGCCGGCGCGTTACGCCGATGGCGTTTGACATGGTAGGGCAGCACGGATCGCTCACCGCGGGGGAGCGTTTCATCCCGCTGCTGGTGCACCGCACCACCTAGTGCTCAACGGAACAAGCGCATACGGGTGCGGGAGCAGCATTGAATCAATGCTGCTCCCGCACCCGTATGCGCTCTAGCTCGGCGGCGCGTCAGGAATCGGTGTCCTTCTTGCGTTTGCCGAACATGATGTCATCCCAGCTGGGAACCGAAGACCGCTTGGCCTTGCGCGGAGCGGACTCCTCGGCAGTCTGCTCGGACGACTTGTCCTCAGTGCTGTTCGCACCGTCGGCATCCTGATCGGTGACGACCACCAGCTGCGAAGTGCGTGCCGAAATTCCTTGCGGAAGGTGCGGCAGCGAGTCCTCGTCGTCGGCGTCGTACTTGCTCATGCTGCGTTCGATGATCTCGTTGTAGCGTGACTCGCGCTCCGGATCCTGGTCCTTCGTGCGCTGCCCACGACGAGCGTTCAGCAACGTGACCAGTTCTTCGGTCTCATCCGGTTCCGGGGTGCTGGCTGCAGGAGCCGGCTCAGGCTCTGGCTGGTTCAGCGCAGAGACCGGGCGAAAGTATTCAGGGGCCACCTGTTCGCTCAAGGTTTGTGCCCAGCGGTTCAGGTTTTTCAACGACTTGCGTGCCGGGGTGAATGCCCACCGCGCACTGTTCGAGGAAGCTTCAGTGGAATCCGAGCCCAGGGACTCGACATTCTCGGTCGGCAGCGGGGAATCGAACTGCACGGTGACGATCCATTGGCCTTCTGGATCTTTCCAGGCGTTCCATCGAGCCGAGTCGGCGTCGATGTGCAGCTGGTGCAGGCGGTGGACCACCATGGAACCAAGATCCGCAGGCTCTTCGCCGAATACTTCGCGGTATTCGGCATCGGTTTGTGGTCCTGAGACCTCGACACGACGTGCTAGCTCGGCGATGTGTTCGCGCTCAGCCAGGACCGGACCTTCGTACTTGACGATGTCCTCGACTGGGATATCCCACTCTAGAGACAGATCGTAGGCGGAAGCACCAGCGCGCACTCGCGCTTGAATTTCGCGCGGCGAATGGACCGAGGACTCCTCACGGTTCCTTGGAGCCCGCGAACGGGCAATTTCGGCCATTGCACTGCGCAGTGCATCGTCAACAGGTAGCTCGAAGCTCATCCCGTCGTCGCTGCTGACCTGCAGGCTGGAACCATTTTCATGAATTCCTACCAGTCTCAGCTGACGCATTCCTACCCTCCACACGCTCTATTTCCTGTGTAAAACTCTGCCACCTCGAGGCCTGAATTCCTACCACCGCGCAGGGTGTGGCGCAAGATTAGTCATCAACCTCACGCAGTAATTCCTTGAACCTTCCGCCCATGGCATAGCGTGGCAAGAACGGGAATGGATGACCCGGAATAACGCTATACTTCTATGCCGGTATAAGTTTTCACCTTGTGAAGCAGCCGGCTAGGACGAAGACCTGCAGGAAAGAGCGAAAAACGATTATGGCAAATGAATCTGCTGCACCCGTGGCAATGTCAGAAGCGGAACGAGCCAAGGAAATCGCTCAGCTCAAGGCAGGCAAGACCGCAGCCATGGCCAACCTGGTCGATGAAGCCGAAACACCCTTGGCTGAGGAATATGTTTTGCCCGGCGGCGAAGCATCGCAGGAAGAAGCGAGCATCGAGATCCTGCCGGAGCAGGCAGACGAGTTCACCTGCGCATCTTGCTTCATGGTGCGTCACCGCACGCAGCTGGCCCGTGAAGAAAACGGGCAGAAATTCTGCAGCGAGTGCGAAGGCTAGGAAGCTTACGCAACAGTTCTGACAGCGATGGCGTCCTGGACCGGAAGGTCCAGGACGCCATCGCTTTATTCCATGGAGCCGTGAATGCTATTCGCCTGAAGCGTCTTCTGCCTGCTCCTGCTTGGCTGCTTCGGCTTTGCCTTCCTCTGTGAATTCGTACATCACGCCCGAGAGTGCGGCAGCCAGCTCTTCGGGACGGCGGGTGGAAGTCAGCCAGTACGGCGTGGTGTCTCGCTCGTCGGTCACTTCCATGCGCACGGCACCGTCGATCCAGCCACGCAACAGCATGTAGGCCAAGCCGTGAAGCTTCTGTCCACGCTGCTTGAACGCCTCGTCGCCACGGTAGCCGACGACGTTGCCGATGTACTTGCGTTCAATGCTGGCACGGCCAACGGTGACCAGATCATCGGTGACTTCGATGGCTGGCACGCGCAGCAGGAACACCGCGACCAGTGAAATCAAAACTACGCCACCGGCAACCCATCCAAGGGTGCTGTTAATCGGTGCTACTGCGATACCTGCGGTGATGGAAATGATGATCGGCCAAATCCAGGTGCTGGCCGATGGCCAGAGCTTTTCGCTGTACAGGACGTTCGAACCCTCGGGGCTGGAATTACTCATGGTTCCAAGTTTAGGCAATATTTCCTGGTTCCATGACCTCGGGGCTGGCGGCAGGGGATTGCCCTGCGCGCGCGATAGAGTTAGCCACGAGAAACTATCGAGTGACTATTTCACATAACTCCGGGGGAAGACCTACACCGATGAGTGAGCCATCAATTTCCATTGCCATCAAGATGCTTGACACCGAACTGCCGGTTCCCAGCTACGCGCATCCGTCAGATGCCGGTGCTGACTTGCATGCTCGCGAGTCGCTGGTGCTGGAGCCTGGCGCCCGCGCGCTCATTCCAACGGGCATTGCGCTGGCCATCCCGCATGGCTATGTCGGTCTCGTGCATCCGCGCAGCGGCTTGGCTGCTAAGCACGGCATTACGGTTGTGAATGCACCGGGTACTGTTGACGCGGGGTACCGTGGTGAGATCATGGTCACCTTGCTGAATACCGACACGTCTGAGTCTTTCGAAGTCAGCCGAGGCGACCGAATCGCCCAGCTGGTAATCCAGAAAGTCGAGCAGGCAGCGTTCATCGAAGTCGATTCGCTGGACGACAGTGCTCGCGGTGCTGGCGGGTTCGGTTCGACCGGCGGATTCAGCTCCAAGTAAGTACCCTTGAGTGCAAGACGAGATTTTCTAAGGACACCATGATTTTCAAGCGCAAGAAAGCCCAAGACCAGCCAGTCGACGCACCAGCTGCTGAGGCAGGCCAGGGCGAGGCCGAGCCGAAAGACGGCCCATTCGACTACAGCGAGGTCGAGAATACGCAGGAATACCTTGACTTCGGCTCGATCCTGATCAAGCCAGTAGCAGGCTTGAAGGTCCGCATGGACGTTGAAGAGTCCAACAAGCGTGTCATCGCGGTGTCGCTGGAGATCGCCGAGTCGCGTATCCAGCTGATGGCTTTCTCTTCCTCGAAGTCCGAGTCGCTGTGGCCAGGCATCAGCGACAAGATCAAGAGCGATATCAGCGCCCAGAACGGCGAAATTTTCACCCGCGACGGCGATTACGGCCAGGAGCTGCTCGCCAAGGTGCCGCAGCAGCTGCCTGATGGTCGCGCCGGGCATGTCGCCCTGCGCTTTGTCGGCATCGACGGCCACCGCTGGTTCCTGCGTGCGGTCATTGGCGGCGCTGCCATTGGAGACGAAGAAGCGGCTGGCATCGTTGACGGGATCCTGCGCACTGTCGTGGTCAACCGCGGCGACAAGCCACTGCCACCGGCCGAACTCCTGCCCCTGAGTGTTCCGGCCAATGCGCAGGCCCGCCCGGCAGGCACTGAGCAGAACCCTGAGCAGAACTCTGAACTGAAGCGTCCAGAACGCGGACCAGAGATCACCCAGATCGGCTAATGCATGTCGCTGAAGGACAAACCCGTCACTGCGCTGCTTGGCTCCTCGGGCCAAAAGCTCAGCTACCAGCGGCTGGACAGCTTGGAACAGCTGCCTGTCAAGGGCAGGGTGGAGCACACGGGCTACATCCAATCGGTTAGCTATTCCGCGCCACACGTCGCACCCACGCTGACCGCGGTGGTGGTCGACCGGCTCGGTGCGGTGTCTGCTCGTCGCGGGACTGTACCGCATGTGCGTTTGGCGTTCATGGGCCAGAAATCCGTTCCGGGAATCAAGCCGGGCGTGAAGGTGGAATACTCGGGAATGGTCGCTCCCGTGGATCAAGTTCCGACGATCTTTAATCCGCGCTACGTAATCGTGCCGGAGGCCCGCGGGTGATCCGCGCGTTCCCTCAAGGTCTTGGGAACGAGAGCATGCTGGCGCCTAACTGGAAGAAAACATGATGAACAACGACGAATCGCGTCCGGAAGATGGATCCACGCCGGAAGCAAAGCATCCAAGCTTCGCGGAAATGATTGGCTCGAATGCCAGCATCGCGCAAAATGCCGACGGCGGGATAGATCTGCTCTCCACCGTCGGTGGCGTGCGCGGAATCCTGGAAACGGTGCTTCCCGGTTTCGTGTTCATCATGGTCTTCGCGCTGACCTCCAATCTGGGCTGGGGGCTGATCGCTTCGATCAGTCTTGGCGTGGTGTTCATGATCATCCGCCTAGCCAAGCGCTCGACGCTGATCCAGGCCGGTTCCGGGCTGATCGGCATCCTGATCTGCGCCTTCGCCGCACGCAATTCGGGCAATGCCAAGGACTACTACATTCCAGGGTTCTACGTATCGGCCGCCTACTTGGCGGGATTGCTGATTTCGGTGATGGCCCGCTGGCCGCTGATCGGCCTGCTCTTCGGGTTCATCCGCAATGAAGGCACCGAGTGGCGCAAGAAACCCGGGCGCTTGCGCCGCTACCAGGTGGCCACCTGGATCATCATTGCTGTTTTCGCGCTGCGCCTGGCAGTGCAGATCCCGATGTACATCGCAGATGACGTCGTGGCCTTGGGCTTGGCCCGCGCCTTGATGGGAGTGCCGCTGTATGCAGCGGGGCTCTGGTTTGCCTGGCTGGTCTCGAAGCCTGCAGCAGAAGCCAGCAACGGGACCAGCCCTCCAGCACAAGCCGTCTAGCGGGTGGCGTCGCGCAGCGTGCGGCGCAACAAGGCTTCGGCTTGCGGGGTGGTGATGAAGAAGATTTCATCGCCACCCTCAATCACATCATCGGCACTGGGCGGGAACGGCGTCTTATCGCGAACCACTGCCATCATGGTGGTGTCTTCGGGCCAGGAGATGCGCCCGATGCTGCGGCCAATCAACGCCGAATCGTGCGGGACGGTGAACTCGACCATGTAGACCTCGCCGGTCTTCAGCGTCAGCAGCCGCACCAGGTCGCCAACCTCCACGGCTTCTTCCACCAGCGCGGTCATCAGCCGCGGGGTGCTGACCGCTACATCTACGCCCCAGGCGTCATCGAACATCCACTCATTCTTCGGATTGTTCACGCGGCCTACGGTGCGCCGGATGCCGAATTCGCTCTTGGCCAGCAACGAGACCACAAGGTTCACCTTGTCATCGCCGGTTGCCGAAACGACCACGTCGTACTCTTCCAGCTGTGCCTGCTGCAAGACAGCTAATTCGCAGGCATCGCCAATCAGCCACTTCACCGCTTCCAGGTCGGCGCGCTCGGCCATTTCCGGCTGCAGGTCGATAAGCAGGACTTCGTGATGGTTGATCACAAGTTCGCGGGCAATGGAGGAACCGACCGAGCCGGCCCCGGCAATCATGACCTTCATGGGGGTGCCTCTCAGATTATTCGTTGGCCTGCGCAGCCGGCGGGCTGGCAAGGATCTTTTCGATGTCCTTGGACTCATCGAGCCGCATCATCACGTGCACCAGGTCGCCGCCCTGCAATCGGGTGCGGCTCTCGGGGATGGTGCCTTCGCCGAAGCGGGTCAGATAGGCCACTCGTACCCCGGCGGCCGCTTCCAGCTCCTTGACCAGCCGTCCATACCAGTCGCGGTGCAGGGCAACTTCGGAAAGCACCAGGCGCCCCGATGGCTCCCGGAAGTCACCGCGCATCGAATAGTCGGGCAGGATCCGGCGCAGCACCTGATCGGTGCTCCAACGGACTGCGGCCACGGTGGGGATACCCAGGCGCTGGTAGATCTCGGCGCGCCCTGGATCATAGATGCGGGCCACGACATGGGGGACGTTATAGGTTTCGCGCGATACGCGAGTGGCGAGAATGTTGGAATTATCACCGCTGGATACGGCGGCGAAGGCATAGGCCTCATCGATTTTGGCAGCTTCCAGGGTGTCCTTGTCGAACCCCATGCCGGTGACCGTGGAACCTGAGAAGCCTTTGCTCAGCCGGCGGAAGGCATGCGGGTCCTGGTCAATGACTGCCACGGAATGCCCCGCTGAATCCAGCGTGTGGGCGAGCGAGACACCGACGCGTCCGCACCCCATGATCACGAAATGTGCCACCGAGAACTCCTTGGGTCTACTGCTTGCTGCATGTCCAGTGGCGCACACAAGCTGTGTGCTCCGAATGCAACAATAGCGCTGATCGCACCCAGTTTATCGGTGGTGCAGCACCCATGTGCCTTGCACCCTGCGATAACGTTGTGTCGTGCCTGCATTATTTGACGGTCTGAAGCGGATCTTGGTGGGCCGGCCTTTCAGAACTGAACAGCTGAAAAAGAAGCCGTTGCCACCTAACGTCGCGTTGCCGATTTTCTCGTCCAGCGCCCTGTCGTCCTTGGCGTACGCGCCAGACGAAATCTTGCTGACGCTGGCCATTGCGGGCATCGCGGCCACCGCGCTTTCGCCGATGGTCGGACTTGCTGTCCTTGCCGTGCTGGTGGTGCTGGTGCTGTCCTACCGGCAATCGGTCATGGAGTACCCCTCTGGCGGTGGCGACTACGAGATCGTGAAGAAGAACCTGGGTGCGCGCCCGGGAACAGCGGTCGCCGCTGCGCTGCTGGTCGACTTCGTGCTCACCGTTGCTGTGTCCAGCTCATCAGCTGCCCTGTACCTCGCCGCCATTTTCCCTGCAGTGGCCGAGTACAAGGCTTGGGTGGCTGCTGGACTTGTCGCATTCCTCGTGGTCGGTAATCTGCGCGGCAGGGGACAAGGGCGCTGGACCCTGGCCATTCCGGTCTACCTCTTCGTGATCGGCATGCTGCTGCTGGTCGCTATCGGCGGGGTGATGGCGCTGACCGGTACCCTCGGGGTTGCCCCGAGCGCGGATTTCACGATTGTGCCGGAAGAAGAGTTTGCCAATGGGCTGCACGGTGTCGTCGGTGCATTGCTGATCCTGCGTGCTTTCAGTACGGGTTCGGCGGCGCTGACCGGTATCGAGGTCCCGATCTCGAACGTGCAGACCCTGGCCAAGCCGCGGGCCAAGAACGCGGCGCGGATCCTGCTGGTGCTGGGCCTGCTCTCCGGGGTGCTGACACTTGGCACGCTGATGCTTGCCCGTGCCACCGGCATCAAGGTCGTCGCCGACCCGCAGGCCTCATTCTTGCTGGACGGTGCGCCGATCCCTGAAGGGTTCGTGCAGGTCCCGGTCCTTGGCCAGCTGGCGCAAGCCGTGTTCGGCGATTTCACCTTCGGCCTGGTCATTGTTTCGGTGCTGACCATTGCCGTGCTGCTGCTGGCCGGAAACCAGGCCTTCAACTCCTTCCCCCTGCTGGCCAGCCATCTGGCTACCGACGGCTTCCTGCCACGCCAGCTGCGTACCCGCGGTGATCGGCTGGGCTTCTCCAACGGCATATTGTCCCTGGGCGTTGCCGCGATTGCACTGGTGCTGCTGTTCCAAGGCGATGTCACCTTGCTGGTCCAGCTCTACGTGGTGGGCGTGTTCGTTTCCTTTACGCTGAGCCAGCTGGCCATGCTCAAGCACTGGAAACGCGTGCTGGTTCCCATTGCCGACCGCAGGATCCGTGCGGCCAAGCAGCGCAAGCGCCTGCTGAACCTAGTGGGCCTGGTCCTGTCGGCGCTGGTGCTCGTGGTCGTCTTGGCCACCCGCTTGGTCCACGGCGCGTGGTTGGCCGTGCTGGGCATTGCGGCCTTGATGCTGATCATGGATTCGCTGCAGCGCCACTACCAGAAGGTTGACGACGAGCTGGCGGTGGATGAGGACGTTGCCGCCACGGCCTTGCCCTCCCGGGTGCATGCACTGGTGCTGGTCTCCACCGTGCGCAAGCCGGTGCTGCGGGCCTTGGCCTTCGCCCGAGCTTCGCGTCCCTCGAAGCTCGAAGCAATCATCGTGGATGTGGAACGAAGCAAAACCGAAAAGACCCTCCGGGACTGGGAACGCCTGCAGATTCCGGTGCCGATCACCGCCCTGGCTTCTCCGTACCGCGATATCCCCGGGGCGCTGATTGAGCATATTCGTTCCATCAAGCGTGAATCCCCGCGGGAACTGATCGTCGTGTACATCCCTGAATACGTAGTGGGCCACTGGTGGGAACAGCTGGTGCACAACCAAACCGCTTTACGAGTGAAAAACCGGCTGCACTATGAACCGGGCGTCTTGATCGCCTCGGTTCCATGGCGCTTGCTCAGTGCCTCGCATGCCCTGGGCGGCGGGCCGACCGAAGAATCCTCGGCACACCGCTGAATTCAATGCTTCTGATGAAAGACAAGATCGATGACTGAAATACCAATGCTCACCGTCCTCCTGGGCAAGATTGCCCATGGCGGCCACACCGTCGCCCGCCATGAGGGCCGCGTGATCTTCGTGCGCCACGGCATTCCCGGAGAGCTGGTGAATGTGCGCCTGACGGACAGTGCGCCGGAGGCCAAATTCTGGCGTGCCGACGTCGCCGAGGTGCTCGAAGCCAGCGAGCACCGCGTGCCTCACTTCTGGGATGCCGCTGATGCCCTGAAGCATCGTGACCCGGTGGGTGGCGCAGAGTTCGGCCACATCACCCTTGAACACCAGCGTGAGCTGAAGTCGCAGGTTGCTGCCGAACAGATGACCCGTCTGGGCGGCCTGAAGGCTGAGGACTACAACTTCCCTGCGGTGCAAGCGGTCAAGGGCTCGGCCGACGGTCTGGGCTGGCGTACCCGGATGTCCTATTCGGTGGACGCCCAGGGCAAGCTCGCGATGAGCGCATTCCGCAGCAACCAGTTGACCGGCATCGCGCAGATGCCCTTGGCCCATCCGGCTATCGAGGCCACCGGCTTGTACTCTGTGGACTACAGCGGAATCGAGCGTGTCGAGGCCGCGGTATCCAGCCAGGATGACCAGACCGTGCTGATCCTGCTGGCCGAAGCAAATGCCGGCGCCGCGGCAAAGGTGGCAAAGCAGTTCCCGGAGGGTGTCAATGTCGCCGCTTTCAGCCAGCGGGGCGGTTCGGCGGCTGACGGCAAAGGCAGCTTGCAGACGTTGGCCGGTTCGGCGTTCCTGACCGAAAAGGTACTGGGGGAGAAGTTCCGGATTACCGGTGAAGGCTTCTGGCAGGTGCATCGAGAGGCGGCCAGCCTGCTTTCCCAGCGCGTAGTTGAACTGACCGAGCCAGCCGCTGGCGAGCAAATCGCCGACCTCTATGCGGGTGCTGGCTTGTTCTCCGTCCCGTTGGCTAAGGCAGTTGGCTCCCAGGGCCGGGTCTTCTCAATTGAAGGCGCTCCGGGCACGCATGCCGATGCGAAGAAGAATCTGCGCTCCTATTCGCAGGCCACGGTGATCCGAGGCCGTGTTGAGCGAGTGTTACGGCAGGTCGCCGGGGATGCCTCCCTGGACGCCGTGGTACTTGACCCGCCCCGCACCGGGATCGATAAGCAGGTGGCTGCGGAGCTGGCTTCCATTGCTGCATCCCGGATTTGTTACGTGTCCTGCGACCCTGCGGCTTTCGCCCGTGATACCGCGCGTTTGATGGGCCGCGGCTACGAATTAGAGCATATGGAGATTCACGATTTGTACCCGCATACCCACCATATGGAGTCCATCGGGCTCTTCGTGCGCCGTTAAACACCTGAAATTGTCCGATTAGACACGAATTCGGATGAAAATTTATTCCGAGGAGTCTTTTTATGAGCTTAGGCGATAGACTGTTTTTAGCTCTGCCACGCTAGGAGCCTGACTATCTCAGTTAGGAACTCCTAACTGGAATTACAGTGTGCGTGTGCAACAGAATGAGTGTCTGGCGAGAGGAGTCCCACGTGAGCAATGTGGACAGCTTCGGTGCCAAGGGCGTACTTGACGTCAATGGAACCGAATACGAAATTTACCGACTAAATACGGTTGAAGGCTCGGACAGCCTTCCTTACAGCCTTAAGGTTCTTCTTGAGAACCTGCTTCGCACCGAAGACGGCGCGAACGTAACCAACGAGCACATCAATGCACTGGGTCAGTGGGATGCTTCGGCTCAGCCGAACACCGAAATCCAGTTCACCCCTGCACGTGTGCTGATGCAGGACTTCACCGGCGTGCCTTGTGTCGTTGACTTGGCAACCATGCGCGAGGCCGTCAAGGACCTCGGCGGTGACCCAACCCGCGTTAACCCGCTGGCACCTGCTGAAATGGTTATCGACCACTCCGTGCAGATCGACACCTTCGGTTTCGAAGGCGCTGTCGAGCGCAACATGGAGATCGAGTACCAGCGCAACGGCGAGCGTTACCAGTTCCTGCGCTGGGGCCAGACTGCGTTTGACGACTTCAAGGTCGTCCCACCAGGCACCGGCATCGTGCACCAGGTCAACATCGAGTACCTGGCACGCACCGTCATGACCCGCGAGGTCGACGGCGTATTGCGCGCTTACCCAGATAGCTGCGTAGGCACCGACTCCCACACCACCATGGTCAACGGCCTGGGCGTGCTGGGTTGGGGCGTTGGCGGCATTGAGGCCGAAGCAGCAATGCTCGGCCAGCCTGTCTCCATGCTGATCCCACGCGTTGTCGGTTTCAAGCTGGCAGGTTCGATCCCAGCTGGCGCTACCGCAACCGATGTGGTGCTGACCATCACCGAAATGCTGCGCAAGCACGGTGTTGTTGGCAAGTTCGTTGAGTTCTACGGCGAAGGCGTGGCCGCAGTGCCACTGGCTAACCGTGCAACCATCGGCAACATGTCCCCAGAATTCGGCTCGACCGCCGCAATGTTCCCAATCGACGATGTCACCCTCGACTACCTGCGCCTGACCGGCCGCAGCGAAGAGAACGTGGCACTGGTCGAGGCTTACGCCAAGGAACAGGGCATGTGGCACGATCCAAGCCGCGAGATCCGTTTCTCGGAATACCTCGAGCTGGACCTGTCCACCGTGGTTCCATCGATCGCCGGCCCGAAGCGTCCACAGGACCGCATCGAGCTGTCGAGCTCGAAGGAGCAGTTCCGCAAGGACCTGCACAACTACGTATCGGACGCCGAGGACACCCAGGGCGCTGGCCGCCCATCGGTAGCCGTCGAGGTCACCAAGGAAGATGGCACCCAGTTCACCCTGGACCACGGCCTGGTTTCGATCGCTTCGATCACCTCGTGCACCAACACCTCCAACCCTTCGGTCATGCTGGCCGCAGCCGTACTGGCTCGCAACGCAGCTGACAAGGGCCTGACCTCCAAGCCATGGGTCAAGACTTCGGTCGCACCAGGCTCGAAGGTTGTAACCGAGTACTACGAGAAGTCCGGCCTGCTGCCATACCTGGAGAAGCTCGGCTTCTTCGTTGTCGGCTACGGTTGCGCAACGTGCATCGGTAACTCCGGTCCACTGGATGCCGAGATCTCCGAGGCCATCAACGCCAACGATCTCGCAGCAACCGCAGTCCTGTCGGGTAACCGCAACTTCGAAGGCCGCATCAACCCGGACGTGAAGATGAACTACCTGGCTTCCCCGCCACTGGTCATCGCTTACGCACTGGCTGGCACCATGGACTTCGACTTCGAAACCGACGCACTGGGCCAGGACGCCGAGGGCAACGATGTCTTCCTGAAGGACATCTGGCCATCGCCGGTCGAGGTCCAGGAGATCATTGACTCGTCGATTGACAAGGAAATGTTCGCTAAGGGCTACGACGGAGTCTTCGAAGGCGACGCACGCTGGAAGGCACTGGATACCCCAGAGGGTTCGACCTTCGCATGGGACGAGAAGTCGACCTACGCACGCAAGGCACCTTACTTCGACGGCATGACCGCAGAACCACAGCCAGTTGAGGACATCAACGGCGCTCGCGTGCTGCTGAAGCTGGGCGACTCGGTTACCACCGACCACATCTCGCCTGCAGGTTCGTTCAAGTCGGAAACCCCGGCTGGCCGCTACCTGATCGAGAACGGCGTGGATCGCAAGGACTTCAACTCCTACGGCTCGCGCCGTGGTAACCACGAAGTCATGATCCGCGGTACCTTCGCGAACATCCGCATCAAGAACCAGCTGCTGGACGGCGTCGAGGGTGGCTTCACCCGCGACTTCACCCAGGAAGGTGCTCCGCAGGCTTACGTCTACGACGCTGCAGAGAACTACAAGGCTGCCGGCACCCCGCTGGTCGTTCTTGGCGGCAAGGAATACGGCTCGGGCTCCTCGCGTGACTGGGCTGCCAAGGGCACCGCATTGCTGGGCGTCAAGGCCGTCATCACCGAATCATTCGAGCGTATCCACCGCTCGAACCTGATCGGCATGGGCGTTCTGCCGCTGCAGTTCCCAGAGGGCGAATCCGCTGATTCGCTGGGTCTGACCGGTACCGAGACCTTCGCTGTCTCAGGTGTGACCGAGCTGAACAACGGCACCACCCCGAAGACCCTGAAGGTTACCGCTACCGCACAAGACGGCAAGGTTACCGAGTTCGACGCAGTTCTGCGCATCGACACCCCAGGTGAAGCTGACTACTACCGCAACGGTGGCATCCTGCAGTACGTACTGCGCCAGATCGCCGCTGCCAACTAGCAGATCCACCTCGGCTCCGGTCGAAGCGAATCTCTAAGTAGTTCCGCATCGCGGGAAAACCTGAGACCCAAGGCAATGGCCTTGGGTCTCAGGTTTTTTAACCAGCCTTTTGCGCACTCAATTGACCATGGGTGCGGGCCGTGGATCGGGTGCGGGTGCCAACTTCCAGCACGCTGAAGCCTGACGTTTCCAACAGCAGCTCCAATTCCCCGGGCGGCCAATACCAGGCCGGGGCGACCTGGTGGCCAAAGGATTCTAGCTGATCCCCGGCAAAGAACCCGAGCAGCAGCTTGCCGCGTGGCTTGAGCACCCGGGCAAACTCGCCCAACAGCTGCGGAAGTTCGGCTGGAGGAGCATGGATTACCGAGTACCAGGCGAGCACCCCGGAGAAATGGTGGTCTTCGAACGGCAGCTGCGCCAGGTCTGCACGCAGGAAACCGGGCTTCAGGAAGTTGCGCCGTGCGAAGTCCAGAAACTCCGGAACGAGGTCAACGCCTGTAGCCGGCCGATGGGCATCGGCGATGAACTGTGTCCAATGCCCAGGCCCGCAGCCAGCGTCCAGGACCGGCCCCTCCAGCTGCCCCGCCCACGCCGCAATCAGCTCCCGGTCCTCAACCTCCGCCTGCTCGGGCGAAGCGAACAGATCGATATAGGCGCTGGCGAGACCCGAATAACTCGCTGAGACGTGACGAGGATCGAAGGAAGATGGCATACGCTCAGCTTAGCGTCGCCCGCAGGGAGCCTGGAGATCAATTGCTAGACTCGGGAATCACTTCCAGAAAACTGTTGACGGAGAGGAACTTCCGATGACGTCACCTGCCCTTGAAGATCTGCTGAATGCGGGCCAAGTGCACCAAGTGCGTTCCTGGCTCGGAGAGGCAACAGTCGTTTCGGACATGTCTTGGGGGCTGACAGACATTAAAGTCCTCCATTTGGATGCAACCGGAAAGCACTTCGTGCTCAAGACCGCGGGCGAAAGAAACCATCACATCATCCGGGAGCTGGAAGCACATCGCCGGTACACGCGTGTACTTGCCGAAGCTGGGCTGGCCGCGCGGCTGCGTTTTTCAAGCGATGCACACCGCTTGGCAGTGCTGGACTACCAGCCCGGAGAACTGTGCGTAGGGACAGAACATGAATACGCGCCGGATTCGCACCGACAGGCGGGACACGCGCTCAGGTTGCTGCACGATCAAGAACAGCGTGTTGCTCATGGCTACGAAGCCCGGCTGACGGCAAAATTCCTTCAATTGCTTGAACGCAAGCACCGCATCGGTGCTTCACGGTGCCGGCAGATCAGGGACCTGTTCACCAGCTACGAGCCTAAATCCGTGGCCGTCGTCCCAACGCACGGAGACTGGCAGCCTCGTAATTGGCTCGTAGACCAAGGAAAACTGAAAGTCATTGATTTTGGACGTTTCGATTTCCGTCCAGCTTCCAGCGACTTCGCGCGGCTCTCACTACAGCAGTGGGTGGGGCATCCGGAGCTGGAACAGGCCTTCCTTCAGGGCTACGGCTATGATCCGCGCGAAGAATTATCATGGAAAATGATGCAATTACGTGAAGGCCTGGGGACGGCCGTCTGGTCTTATGAAGTTGGAGATGAATCCTTCGAAGCGCAAGGGCTGCAAATGCTGGCCGATACGCTGGACCGCAACTAGGCTCGCACGCGAACGGGCACATGCGTTCGGGGGTAGTGAACGTCATTGCCAGGAAATTAGCACCAGCACGGACGTTGACGGATAATGAAAGAAGCCTTGAACGCGGTAAACTAGGTATTTCGCATGGGCTTTCCAGCCTATTGTCGGCGAATTTGTGAAGGGGATGAACGTGTCTTTATTGAAGACCATCAAGAAACCAAGTGACCTGCGGGCGCTTACCCTCGAGCAGCTCGACGACTTGGCGGAGGAAATCCGCGGCTTCCTCATCGACAATGTTGCTCGTACTGGCGGCCATTTGGGTCCCAATCTCGGTGTTATCGAGCTGACCTTGGGCATCCATCGTGTCTTCGATTCCCCAACTGACTCCATCGTCTTCGATACGGGACACCAGTCGTATGTGCACAAGCTGGTTACCGGACGCCAGAATTTCGAGACCTTGCGCCAGCAAGGAGGCCTGTCGGGCTACCCTGACCGCGGTGAATCAGAACACGATGTGGTTGAGTCCTCCCATGCTTCCTCCTCGCTGTCGTGGGTTGATGGAATTTCCCGCGCCAACAAGCTGATGAATAACAATGACCGCTACGCCGTAGCCCTGGTGGGCGATGGCGCCTTGACCGGCGGCATGGCCTGGGAAGCAGTCAACAACATCGCTGCCGACAAGGACCGCAAAGCAGTCATCGTAGTCAACGACAACGGCCGCTCCTACGCCCCGACCATCGGCGGCCTGGCCAACCAGCTTTCGGGACTGCGCCAGCAGCTGGACAAGTTCCGTACCCACCCGGCCTACGAGAACGCCATGGACAAGCTCAAGGTCAAGCTCAAGGGATCCGGGCCAGTAGGCGATTTCACTTACAAGTCCCTTCACGCCACCAAGAAGGGCATCAAGGACTGGTGGGCACCGCAAGGCCTGTTCGAGGACCTGGGCCTGAAGTACATCGGCCCGATCGATGGCCACAACCAGCGCGCAGTAGAAGAAGCGCTGCAGCAGGCCAAGCAGTACGCGGGCCCAGTGCTCGTGCATGCCCTGACTGAGAAGGGCCACGGCTACGCTCCGGCCCGCGCCGATGAAGCTGACCAGTTCCACGCCGTTGGCGTGATCGACCCAATCACCGGTCTGCCGGTTTCCAAGTCCAGCGCGCAGAGCTGGACCAGCGTCTTCGGCGAAGAGATCGCGGCGGTGGCCAACGAGCGCGAGGACATTGTGGCGATCACCGGTGCCATGCTGCAGCCAGTGGGCCTGAAGAAAATGTCCCAGGAACACCCTGAACGCGTCATTGACGTGGGCATCGCCGAACAGCACGCCATGACTACTGCCGCCGGCCTTGCCTTTGGCGGACTGCACCCGGTGGTCTGCGTCTACGCGACCTTCCTCAACCGTGCCTTTGACCAATTGCTGATGGACGTGGCCCTGCATAAGGCCGGTGTCACCATCGTGCTGGACCGCGCTGGAGTCACCGGCCCGGACGGCGCCAGCCACCACGGCATGTGGGATATGGCGCTGACCCAGATCGTGCCTAACCTGCATCTGGCTGCTCCGCGCGATGCCGACCGCCTGCGGGAGGAACTGCGTGAAGCCCTGGACATCAATGATGCGCCAAGTGTCGTGCGATTCTCCAAGGGCTCGGTGGGTGAACCCATCGAAGCTGTGGACCGCCTGCCAGATGGCGTGGATGTTCTGGCACGCTTGGGGGACCGTTCCGCACCGGATGTTCTCATCGTTTCCGTGGGCGCCATGAGCGAGCTTTCGCTGGATGTCGCAGAACGACTGAACAGCCAGGGCGTATCGGTGACCGTGGTGGATCCTCGTTGGGTTCTACCAATGCCAACCTCGGTGATTTCACTGGCAGCCCGCCACCGCATTGTGGTCTGCATCGAAGATGGCGTCCGAGCCGGCGGTGTGGGTTCGCGCTTGCGCACCGAAATGCGTGCAGCGGGTGTCGATACGGCTCTGAACGAAGTAGGTTTGCCTACCGAATTCTTGGCGCACGGAACTCGGGCTGAGGTCTTGGACCGCGTTGGACTGACTGCACAGCAGGTAGCCCGCGATACCCTGGCGCAGGTTCTGGGAACCAAGGTTCCATTCGCCCGGCCCCTCCCTGGACAAGACCTACCTACCGGTCAGATTCCGAAGCTGTGAGCCTACCGTCCGGCTGCCCGGTAGACCTGCCCCGTAGCCCAGAAACTATCGCCGAGGGTTCCTTGGTGGTAGCGCGCGCCTGGAAGTATGATTCCAGCCCGCACTGGGTGGTGCCCGGATTTTATCTCGGACAGGACAAATACGGACATTGGCTTCACCAGCCGGCCGGCGCACTGGTAGCCCGTCCGGGCACCGCACACTTGGCAGCGAGTAATGCGCTCTGCCTGATTCCACACTCGGGCCAGTGGATTGCCACCCTCTATGCGGATGCACTGGAAGATTTTGATGTCTACATCGACCTGTCCAGCAACATCGGATGGCGACGGATGAAGCGTGGCGCTTGGGAAGTCAACTCCATTGACATGGATTTGGACGTGCTTCGTTCACGTAGCCAAGGCGTGTTCCTTGATGATGAAGATGAATTCGCCGCACATGAAATAGGCATGAACTATCCAGCTTCCCTAGTTCGTAGTATTGGAAGAGAAGCTGGACTGTTGCTCGGCACCGTGATCAACAACGATGCACCGTTCAATGCCGAACACCGCGCCACCTGGCAATCCAAGGCTGAGCGCCTAGCCGCACAGCTTGCCGAAGCCTCCAAAAATTTAGATAACTAAGCACACCGTAGACCCAAGGGGTAATCACATGGCGATCATTCGCACCTACCGGATGAACGAAAAGAACGAACTGGAATTCCGCGAAGCATGGTTCCAGCAGTTCGAGGACGATGAATTGGGTCAGTTCGTGATCAATCACGGCACCGTGGGACATATGTCCAAGACCAATGAAGTCCAGGACGTAAACACCGACCGCGCCGACGAATTGTTCGCTGGTTTCGCTGAAGCCTGTGCTGCCGAAGGCTATGCAGAGATCAAGGAAGAAGATCAGTCGTGGGTTATCGTGCAGTACGCGCTGAAATCGGCAAATGGCACCGAACGCGACCAGTACCTGGACAAGAAGGCCAAGGAAGCGCTGACCGGCCACTTGGCATGGCGCGGACTGGGCACGGTGGAGTCCAGCGATTTCGGTAACCGAACGCTGAACATCCGAGTCCTATCGCCAGCTCCAAAGCTTGCAGTCGCTGCGATCAAGACGTGCATCCGCGAAGCCAAGCTGGACTTCACCAAGATGAGTATCGGTGTTGCGCCCTATGCGGAATTGAACAAGCTGAAGATGGCGCACCCGATGCCACCAAAGCCGATGTCCATCGACTGATCACGAATGATAAGCCCCATAGTTGCGACGCAGCCAATGCAGGCAGCGGACCACCCGGCCATCCGTCGGCTGTCGGAGAGTTTGGGGCGTCAGGCTGAACCTGGAAATTGGGGCGCTGGTGAATGCCAGGTAGTCGTCAAGAACCCGGCCGGAGAGCTGCTTGGCTGGGCTCGAGCCCATTGGTGGGAGCCTGCTGATCCGTTGGCGCCAGCTGGCTATTACCTTGCCGGGATCGAGGTTGCCTGCGGATACCGGCAACGGGGCGTGGCACGAAGCCTAACCGAGGCCAGGCTGTCATGGATTGCGCAGCGCGCTTCGACCGCATGGTGCGTGGTCAACGCGCAGAATACTGCGTCTTTGGCGCTTCATCGTGCCCTGGGATTCGAAGAAGTAGCCCGGGCTCCACGGTTCGGTACTGTGGTTTTTAACGGCGGCAGTGGCCTGCTGTTGTCCAAGGAAGTGGTGTCTTCGCGCGGCCCCGCGAAAGCACAGGTTTAAACGAGCAGGAAACAAGGAGAAATGATTCCACAAGAAGACCGGGACGAGACCCCCGGCGCCCAGCGTAAAGTCCCGCGGATGGGAGCAACCCGCACGCCGTTGCACCTGGTTTTCCAGGCTTGCGTCGGTGTCATCATCGGCATTGGAGTGGTGTCCCTGCTTTCTGGCCTCGCCCCAGTGCAGGTTGCCTTGACCGGTGTTGTCATTGCCATATTGGTGTGGATCGTTGAACAGGGCTTCCGCCTGCCAGAACCGAATACCAAGCAGGGAGCACGTGTCCGCATGGTACTTCGACTGATTTCCTTGATTGGTTTCACCATCGCGGTGAGCCCGCTGCTGTCCTTGATCGAGGGCTGACAGCCTGCAACCCAGGCTAGTCCCGGACGTTCACACGTCTGGGACTATTTTTTTGCGCTGACCGGTTTCCGGGCAGAATAAAAGATCGGCCAGGTTCTCCCCGTGATGGGAGAACCTGGCCGATCCTCTAGCTAGGCGTTGGCGCCTAGTCGGTGCCTGCGTCGAATGCAGCAGACTCGATAGCACGGTCGGTAGCCAGATCTTCGCTATCAACCGGGGTTGCGTTCACGATGTCATCAGCGCCACCGGCTTCCAGCGAGCCGACTAGTTCAGCGGTGGTGCCGCCAACTAAGCCCATGGTGGCGTACTGTTCCAGGCGGCCGCGGGAATCGGCGATGTCCAGGTTGCGCATGGTCAGCTGGCCGATGCGATCCACTGGGCCGAAGGCTGCATCGCCTACGCGCTCCATCGAGAGCTTGTCCGGGTGGTAGCTCAGGTTCTCGCCCTCGGTGTTGAGGATGGTGTAGTCGTCGCCGCGGCGCAAGCGGATGGTGACGGTACCGGTGATGGCCGAGCCAACCCAGCGCTGCAGCGATTCGCGCAGCATCAGGGCCTGCGGGTCCAACCAGCGGCCTTCGTACATCAGGCGGCCCAAGCGGCGGCCTTCGTTGTGGTAGCTGGCTACGGTGTCTTCGTTGTGGATCGCGTTGACCAGGCGTTCGTAGGCGATGTACAGCAGTGCCATTGCCGGTGCTTCGTAGATGCCGCGGGACTTGGCCTCGATGATGCGGTTCTCGATCTGGTCGCTCATGCCCAGACCATGGCGTCCGCCGATGATATTAGCTTCGTTGACCAGAGCCACCGGATCGGTGAACTCCTTGCCGTTGATGGCTACCGGGCGGCCAGCGACGAAGGAAACCGAGACATCTTCGGTCTTGATCTCTACGTTCTCGTCCCAGTACTTAACGCCCATGATCGGCTCAACTGACTCGATGGAGCTGTTCAGCAGTTCCAGGGTCTTGGCCTCGTGCGTTGCGCCCCAGATATTGGCGTCGGTTGAGTAGGCCTTTTCAGCCGAGTCGCGGTAAGGGAAACCGTGCTCCTGCAGCCACTCGGACATTTCCTGGCGTCCACCGAGCTCTGCAACGAAGTTGGGGTCGAGCCATGGCTTGTAGATGCGCAGCTTGGGGTTGGCCATCAAGCCGTAGCGGTAGAAGCGCTCGATGTCGTTGCCCTTGTAGGTCGAACCGTCGCCCCAGACATCCACGCCATCTTCGCGCATTGCGCGGACCAGCAGGGTGCCGGTGACGGCGCGGCCCAGCGGGGTGGTGTTGAAGTAGGTCTTGCCGCCGGTGCGGATGTGGAAGGCGCCGCAAGCAAGTGCTGCGAAGCCTTCTTCAACCAGAGCAGGCTTGCAATCAACCAGGCGGGAGTTCTCTGCACCGTACTCCAGAGCACGGCCAGGTACGGCGTCGATATCTGGCTCGTCGTACTGGCCGAGGTCGCCAGTGTAGGTGTAAGGGATGGCGCCCTTGTCGCGCATCCAGGCTACTGCCACCGAAGTGTCAAGGCCACCGGAGAACGCGATACCTACGCGCTCGCCTACAGGAAGATTGGTAAGAACTTTAGACATGTTTCCATCCTAATGGATAAATATGCAATGCAGTGAATTATGCTGTGAAATGTTGAGCAGAACTACCTACCAGATAGCCTATGGGTATAACCTCGCTCAGTGAAGCGGATGAACAAACCAACAGATGAGGTGTCCATGGAATTCCGTCAGCTAGGCCGCAGCGGCCTGAGTGTTTCCGTCGTCGGGCTAGGCTGCAACAATCTTGGCCGCGCAGGAACGGCGACCGAAACCCAAGAAGGAACCGACGCGGTTATCCACGCGGCGCTTGACGCGGGTATTACTCTCTTCGATGTCGCGGATGTCTATGGCAAGGAACCGGGGCTATCGGAAATCCGTCTGGGCAAAGCGCTTGGGCAAGTACGCAATGACATCGTGCTGGCCACCAAATTCGGCATGGATATGCAGGGCGCAAATGGCCCGGACTTCAATGCGCGTGGTTCGCGCCGTTATATCGTCAAAGCAGTCGAAGCATCGCTCAAGCGACTCGGTACGGACTACATCGACCTGTATCAGTTCCATACCCCAGATGCGAACACTCCCATCGAAGAAACCTTGCGGGCCATGGATGACCTGGTCACCAGCGGCAAAGTTCGCTACATTGGCCATTCCAACCGGACCGGCTGGCAAATCGCCCAAGCGGAGTACGTGGCCCGTGAATTGGGAACCGAGCGATTCGTCTCGGCGCAGAATCACTACAACCTGATTGACCGCCGTGCTGAACTGGAAGTGCTTCCAGCGGCTCGTGAATTCGATCTGGGCGTCTTGCCCTACTTCCCGCTGGCAAACGGCCTGCTGACCGGCAAGTACTCCAAGGGGCATGCCCCTGAGGGCAGCCGGCTGACTCACGCGCGTCAGCATCTCGTGGAAACCAGCGATTTTGAGCAGTTGGATCAATTCGACGCCTTTGCTGCCGAACGGGATCTGACGCCGATCGAATTGGCGTTCTCCTGGCTGGCAGCGCAATCGCCGGTGGCCTCTGTGATTGCCGGTGCCACCCGTCCTGAGCAGATTCGAGCCAACGCTGCAGCTGTGCGTTGGGTACCGAGCGCTGCGGAACGGGCCAAGATGGATGAGCTCTTCCCGGCCCCAGAGAAGGTTGCACTGTTCTAGGAGTATCTCTAGCAAGCACTGAAGGCTGAACCCCATCCGGGTTCAGCCTTCAGTGCTTAAAAAGTGCTGGGAAACTACTCTGCGGCGGTGACGTAGGCGACGATGTCGTCACCTTCAATTGCCGCCGCGTAGCGTGGCAGTGCTGCGATAGCTGGACCTGCGTCCACGGTACCGTCAGCGGGTGCGAATCGTGAGCCATGGCAGGCGCAGTAGAAATCTTCCTTGCTGGACTTCGGGCTCACAGCGCAGCCCTGGTGGGTACAGACGTTCGAGTAGGCCAAAACGGTCTTCTCATCCTTGCGGAAGAGCAAAACGCCTACTTCTTTTCCGGAAGGATCCTTGGCTGGAGCGAGTGCACGCGATCCGATGGCAAGGTCCGTGGCCTTCATGAGGGCCTGTCCTTCGCCTGTTGGTTCAGGAATCGGCAGTGCCTCGGGGGTGTCGGCTTCAGAATGTCCATCGCCGCAGGCGGTGAGCAGTGCGGCGGAACCGAGTGCTGCCGAGGCGCACATGAACGTACGACGGGCTGGTCGGGCAATGTCAGTCATGCGCCTATTCTGGCAGAGATCTCTGTGCCGGCGCTAAGAGCAAAGCGCCCGTGTCGGGAGGATGCGGCATGTGGTGAGTTTGATCGGCGGAAAGCGGTCTGCATGCGTTAGCCAGGCGGTATCGAATGCTGTGAATATTTATGCAGTGTTTTCGAAGTCCCGAGAGTATCCATAGCGCCGGGTGCTCCCTCGGCATGGCTCTGAATCCCGCACTTTGGAGAGGTTAGTAATCCAGGTGGGGCATTTCGGGTGGTGTAATTGGGGCATGCCCGCCCGTCTCCCAGTGGGGAATAGAACGGCCAGAACTAGATATTTTTTATCCCGGTTTTCCGCACTTATGTGCGCACCGTTACACGCATCTGCAAGGTAGTCCCGTGATTGATACAGGCGATGGGCTGATTCAACATCGTGCCCCTGCCGGCCGATCGGTGAGTGGGTTGCCCCGCTGCCTTGCGGCGGAGGATTCGAATATCTTTGCATTCATGCTAATATTTGTATGCAGTTAGTTGAAGCTACTAATTTCGGAGAGAGCTTTCGCTGTTTTCCGGTCCGGCGTTTTATCGCCGACTGAGTTACTCCGCGCAGTAATCGCGTGTTGAGTTCCGGGTAGCAGCCCTCCGATGGAAAACCGGCGGTATTCGCCAACGCGAGTACCGCGCCTGAACTGACCCGAAGCGCCATTGCGCGCCAATATGGATAGCCGCAAGTGCGATGCAGGCAAACCATGGGTCCGGATTCACGTTGTGAAGCCAAAAGCGCTAGGTCTGGAACGAATCCACGAGCTGGTGCTCCCCGTGACTAGGGATGAACGATACGAATGAGAAACGAACGAAACTTGAGTGTAGGGAAGTGGTTCATGGGCCCAGGGGCTTGTGCGCGTCGGCTGAAATTTACCCCTTGCGATGAATCTCGCAGGAAGACGTGCAGGATAAGTCGCCGGTTGAGCATTTAGCTCCCGGCGCGAATCTCATCACTGTCTATTAGAGGGAGGTGGCGCGTGAATAACGAAATAGTGCAGTTCAGCGCCCTAACTGTTGTCTTGCTATTGGTGCTCTTCTACGGAGGCACCTTCTTTATTTCCACCCGAATCGGAAAGAAAAAAGAGAACGCCGACGACTACATGACGGCGGGAAATAAAATTGGATTCGGCATTTCCGCTGCAAGTATGACGGCTACCTGGATCTGGGCTTCGTCGATGTACGCCTCAGCCACCTCCGGGTACACCTATGGAATCTCCGGTCCGATCCACTATGGGCTCTGGGGCGCGTTGATGATTCTGTTCATCTACCCATTCGGCAAGCGGATTCGCAAGGTCGCGCCCCGCGCGCACACCCTCGCCGAGGTCATGCATGCACGCCACGGCCGCTCCAGCCAGCTGATGCTGGCCGGGTCGAATATTGTCGGTTCGGTCATCTCCTTGATGTCCAACTTCATCGCCGGTGGCGTATTGATCTCGATGCTCTCGCCGTTCAACTTCATCCAGGGCGTGCTGGCCGTTGCCGGTGGCGTTCTGCTCTACACCCTGTGGTCCGGGTTCCGTGCCTCGGTACTGACCGACTTTGTCCAGGTCGTAGGCATGCTGGGCGCTGTAGCAATCATTGTCCCGGCGATCTTCTTTGCCGCAGGGTTCCCGGCCGCATTCGAAACCGGTGCGAGCAACTTGACCCCGCAACAGTCCAATTTCTTCTCCTCTGAAGCATTCCTGGGCCAGGGGGCACCCTACATTGCAGCCGTTCTGGCCTACGCAATTGGCAACCAGACTATTGCCCAGCGGCTCTTCGCAGTACGCGAGGACTTGATCAAGCCAACCTTCATCACTGCAACCATCGGCTACGGCGCGATGGTCATCGGCGTGGGCATGCTCGGCGTGCTCGCCCTGTACCTTGGGTTCGAGCCGTCGGGTGGAGACATGAACAACCTCATCCCCGAGATGGCTGCCAGCTACCTGCCAGGTGTTCTGCTGGCATTGTTCTTCATCATGATCATTGGTGCGCTGTCGTCAACTGCTGACTCGGACTTGGCGGCCCTGTCTTCGATTGTGATGGCTGACGTATACGGCCAGAACGTTGCCGGCAAGGACAAGGCCGATCCGAAGAAGATGCTGCTCATTGGCCGTGCGACCATGGTCGTTGCCACCGCATTGGCAGTCGCTTTCGCGAGCATGCAGCTGAACATCCTGGACCTGCTGGTCTTCGTCGGAGCTCTTTGGGGTGCTCTGGTCTTCCCGGTTCTGGCCAGCTTCTACTGGAAAAAGGTCACCAACAAGGCCTTCACCGTTTCGGTACTCGTTGCACTGGCGATCTTCATCCCTGTTCGCTTCGAACTGATCCCAGTCAATGGCGTCACCGGCTTGCTGATCGAGCTGCTGTCGGTGATTGGCATCGGCGTGGTCGTGGCGTTGATGAGCTTCGGGTTCTTCGGCCTGCGCGTTGCCAAGATTGTCGGTGTCGTCGCGATGCTGGCCAGCGCGCCGTTCGTCTTCGGTTTCCTGCGCGACTACACGACCTTGAGCGCCTCGCTGGTTGCCTACTCGGTCAGTACCATCGTCTGCTACCTGCTGTCGTTCAGATCCAAGATGGAATTCGACTTCGATGTCATCGCTGTACGCACCGGCGACTTCGACGCAGTACCTGGAAAGCCTGACGCTGCAGATGCCGGACACGATGCCAAGAGCCTGGGAGGCAAATAATGACGACGTTTTTCTTGAGCCTGTACGTACTGGTATGGCCAGTTATAGTGGCCGGAGTACTGTTCTTCATCAGCAGGGGCTTTATCCAGGAATGGCTGGAAGCCCGCCGCAATGGTGAAGACATCATCTAGTAACCGGGCACGCGAAGCGGCGCTCCATGGAGCGCAGGAACCCCGTACAGCAGCATTTACCAGCTGTACGGGGTTCCTGCATCTTAACGGGGCAGCAAGAAGCCGGGACCAGCTTTCCTCATGAGGGAAGCGGTCCCGGCATTTCGCATGGTTCCAGCACTCAGGGAGAAGCACCGGAACCAAGAACGGCCCGGAAGGTACTAGCCGTTGAACCTCTTCCCGTTGACACGTTCGGAGGCGCCAACCTGGTCCAGGTACGGGGTGATGCCACCGAGGTGCATTGGCCAGCCGGCACCGGTGATCATGCATAGATCGACGTCGGCTGCTTCGGCAACGACGCCCTCATCCAGCAGCAGCCCGATTTCCTCGGCCAGAGCATCTTGAACACGAGCCAGGATCTGTTCCTTGCTCGAGTGCTGATCGCCGAAGGCCATCAGCTTTTCAGCCTCGGGATTCAGCACCTGGTTGCCTGCCTCATCCTTGACCCAGAGGGCAGTGATCTTGGCATCGATCAGTTTCTGCAGATTCTCCGAGACGGCAAATCGTTCGCCGAAAGCGGCGTTCAGCGACTCGTTGACATGCTGCGCGACCGGCAGACCTACCATCGCCAACAAGGTCAACGGGCTCATTGGCAGGCCCATGGGGGTCAGTGCCGAGTCAGCTGTCTTCGCGTCGGTGCCCTCGTCGAAAGCGGCCTGGACTTCACTCATCAGGCGAAGCAGTACTCGGTTGACCACGAATGCGGCAGAATCCTTGGTTTTCACCGTGGTCTTCTTCAGCTTCTTGCCCAGCACGAATGCAGTGGACAGCGAGGAATCGTTGGTCCACTCCGTAGCAGCAATTTCCAGCAGCGGCATCACGGCTACCGGGTTGAAGAAGTGGAAACCGACCAGGCGCTCTGGATACGACAAGTCGCGGCCCATCTCGGTGACAGAGAGCGAGGAAGTGTTGGTGGCCAGGATGCACTCGGGGGAGACCACCGCTTCAACCTCTGCGAAAACCTGCTTCTTCACATTCAGCTCTTCGAAGACGGCCTCGATGGCGAAGTCGGCATCCGCGAACGCCTTCTTGGTGACCGATCCGGTAACCAGAGCCTTGGTGCGGTTGACCGCATCCTGGCTCATGCGGCCCTTGGCGTGCAGCTTGTCGATCTCGCCATGGATGTAGGCAAGGCCCTTGTCCACGCGCGATTGATCCAGATCGGTGATAACCACCGGAACGTTCAGGCGGCGGGCGAACAGCAGGGCCAGCTGGCCAGCCATCAACCCTGCGCCAACGACACCCACTTTGGTGACGGGGCGCGCGAGCTTTGGATCCGGTGCGCCGGCGGGGCGCTTGCCGCGCTTCTGGACCAGGTCCAGGAAGGCGTACACGGTGTTCTGGAACTGCGGGGTGCTCATCAGCCCAGTCAGCGCTTCGACTTCAAGGACTGCTGATTCCTGCTGCGAGATGGCCAGGCCCTTGCGGAAGACCTCAAGCACCTTGTACGGTGCCGGGGCCGCGCCGGACAGCTTCGCATCGACGAACTTTTCGGCAGCGTCGGCCGCATCCAGCCAGCGGCGAGCAACCTCGGGATCGGTTGGATCGACCGCATTGGGGCGCTTGACCTCTGTGGTTCCGGAGATGACACCGTCAGCGAAGGCAATGGAGTGCTCGATGAAGTCAGCTGGTTCGAACAGGGCGTCGGCCACCCCCATCTTGGCGGCTGCCGGACCGGAGAGGGTGCGGTTGCTGTTCAGCGGGTTCTCGATCATGACCTTCAGCGCGTTCTCGGGGCCGACTAGGCGGGGCAGGCGGTATACGCCGGCCCAACCCGGAATCAGGCCGAGGAAACCTTCTGGCAGGCCCAAAGCGCCCGCGGCGGTGCTGACCGTGCGGTAGTTGCAAGCCAGCGCGATTTCCAAGCCGCCGCCGAGCGCCAGGCCGTTGATGAAAGCGAAGGTCGGAACGCCCAAATCGGCAAGCAGCTCATAGGTGTAGTGGCCCAGCGAAGCCATGGCGGTTGCTTGATCCGGTGCGCTCAGGCGGGTGACGGCCGACAGGTCGGCACCGGCAATCAGGAAGTACGGCTTGCCGGTGATCGCCAGGGCATCGATCTCGCCATTCTTGGCGCGTTCTGCTTGGACTTCCAGCGCGGCGCGCAGTTCCAGCAGGCCATTGGGCCCGAGGGTGGTCGGCTTCTTGTGGTCCAGGCCGTTATCCAGGGTCAGCAGTGCCAGTGTCTTGCCGCTTGGCAAGGCCACATCCTTCACGAAGGTGTGGGTGACAGTCTCATCGTGCATCAGCTGCGCGACAGCCTGGAAATCTTTGCTCATTGCAGTCATTGTCTCTTCCTTATGCCTTGCTGCCGAAGTCCGCGTGGTTTGGGTTCTCCCAGATCACTGTGCCGCCCATGCCCAAGCCGATGCACATGGTGGTGATGCCATAGCGCACCGAATGGTCCTCGGAGAACTGGCGGGCCAGCTGGGACATCAGGCGCACGCCGGAAGAGGCCAGCGGGTGCCCCACCGCGATGGCACCGCCGTACCGGTTCACGCGCTCATCGTCCTGGTTGATTCCGTAGTAGTCGAGGAAGGACAGCACTTGCACGGCGAAAGCCTCGTTGATTTCGAACAGGCCGATGTCGTTGATGCCAAGGCCGGCCTTGGCCAGGGCCTTTTCGGTGGCCGGCACCGGCCCGTAGCCCATCACGTCCGGGTCCACGCCGGCGAAGGCGAAGGAGACCATGCGCATCTTCGGTTCCAGGCCCAGTTCGCGCACTGCCGCGCCGCTGGCCAGCAGGGCGGCGGTGGCTCCGTCGTTCAAGCCTGCTGCGTTGCCTGCGGTCACGCGTCCGTGGGCGCGGAAGGGGGTGCGCAGTTCGGCCAGCGATTCCATGGTGGTGCCTGGCCGTGGCGGTTCGTCAGCCGAGTTCACGGCCCAGCCTTCGCCCGGCCGCTTGGCTGCCACGGGGATCAGATCGGCCTGGATCTGCTGGTTCTCGTAGGCCTTGGCCAGCTTGGCCTGCGATGCGACAGCATAGCGGTCGGCGCGTTCCTTGGTGATCGCAGGGAAGCGGTCGTGCAGGTTCTCCGCGGTATTGCCCATGTTCAATGCTTGCGGGTCGACGATGCGCTCGGAGAGGAAGCGCGGGTTCGGGTCCGCTCCGGCGCCCATTGGGTGGTTGCCCATGTGCTCCACGCCGCCGGCGACCACTACGTCGTAGGCGCCGAAAGCGATGCCGCCGGCGGTCGCGGTGACTGCGGTCATCGCTCCGGCGCACATGCGGTCGATGGCGAAGCCCGGAACGGACTTGGGGATACCGGAGAGCAGGCCCACGGTGCGGCCCAAGGTCAAGCCCTGGTCGCCGGACTGCGTAGTTGCGGCCATGGAGATCTCGTCGATCTTTTCGGCAGGAACTTCCGGGTTGCGTTCCAGCAGGCCGCGTACGGCTTTGACGGCAAGGTCATCGGCGCGGGTACCGTGGTAGATCCCCTTCTCGCCGGCTTTGCCAAATGGGGTGCGTACCCCGTCGATGAAGACGACATCGCGGTCGTCGAGCGAAGGGCGCGCATTGTTGCGCACGGTCGAAGCGTTGGCACTCACCGTCGGGCTCCTTGGGGTTGGTTCATGCTGCCCGTGAAGACCGGGCAGTGGCCAGCATCACTGTGACCTGAACCATACGTTACTCAGTAGTAACTTGAAGTGCAAGTGCATCACCTCGCAAATCCGGGAACCCTCGGTGAATCCTTCTTGGAAACCGCCTAGGCCTGCTTCAACGCGATGGCCAGCTTGTCCGCAAGAAGTCCACGCTGCCACTGGCGGGCACCGAGATTTTCCAGCATGTCCGCTACGCTTGCCTCGCTGATGCGAGCCGGCGCATTCCAGCACAATTCACGCAGGTACTTCGGGGTCAAGAGATTCTCGCCGGGAATATTCCAGTGCTCGCTCACCTCATTGACGACCAGCTTGGCCGCGTCCAGCCGGTTCGCCGCGGCCGGGTTCTTTTCGGCCCATGAGCGGGGGTGCGGCAAGTCCGGCTTGGGGGCGCGCAGGTCGGGCAGGTCCCTGGTGCTATTGCCGCGCTTGATCGCGTCGACCCAGCGTGCGGCATCGCGTTTGGCATTGCGCGTGTGGAACCCGGGGATCTGCAAGAGCGCTGGAACGCTGGTGGCGCGCTGATCCACGGCGGCCATGATTGCGCGGTCGGGAATGAGCCGACCCGGGGCAACGTCGCGGCTCTGCGCCAGGGCTTCGCGGGAAAGCCACAGTTCGCGAGCTACCGCCAGGTTGCGTCGGCTCTTGAGCTTATGGATGCCGGACAATTTGCGCCACGGCACCTGTGCCGGGGAAGGGTCAGGCAGATTGCGTTCGTACTCGAATTCCTGGAAGGCGAAATCCAGCTTGCCCTGCTCTTCCAGCACCGCGGTGATGGCCTGGCGCAGCTCTTCGAGAACTTCCACATCCAGTGCGGCGTAGTTCAGCCATGATTCAGGCAACGGGCGGGTGGACCAGTCCACTGCCGAATGTTCTTTGGCCAACTGCAGCTCGAGCAATTCGCCCACCATGGTACCCAGCGAGACGCGGGGGAATCCCGCAAGACGGCCAGCCATCTCGGTATCGAACAGCGAGGTAGGGGACATGCCCAATTCGTGCAGGCACGGCAAATCCTGGGTGGCCGCATGCAGGATCCAGGGCTGCTCGTTGACGAACTCGCGCAGCGGGGACAGATCGTCCAGGGTTTCCGGGTCGATCAGCCAAGTACCCGCACCTTCTCGGCGAATCTGCAGCAAGAAGGCGCGCTGGCCGTAGCGGAACCCGCTGGCTCTTTCGGTATCCACGGCCAGATCGCCGGTGCCGGCTTCCAGTGCGCGCACTGCACGGCGCAAGGCAGGTGCGGTGTCGATGACTTCGGGGATCCCGTCGCGCGGCGCACTTAGTGGCGTCAGAACGGGTGCGGCGGCCTCGTTGGCAGTGGTGGATGATGCGGGAGCGGAAGAGTCAGAATTCGGCATGGTGCTTCCATTCTAGGACTATTCGGCTCCATCGCATTGATAATCGCTAGCTCAGGCGGCGATGAGGCAGCTGCTGCACGCCTTCGGGCAGGGGAGGCAGGCCGGCGAAAGTGCAAACCATATCGGCCCACGCGCTCAGATGCGCTCCCAGATGGTCAGAGTCCGGGGACCAGGAAGCACGCAGCTCAATATCGATATGGTCTTGTTCCCCGGCGAGATTGCCGAAGGATTCGGAAATTACCCGGGTCGCAGTACCGCCAGCGGAATGGTATGCGGCGTCGCGATCGCGCAGGGCTTCTTCGAGCCATGACCACGCGACGGAAGCCAGCATGGAATCCTGGCCCATTTCATGATCCAGGCGGGCCCGAATGTAGGTGACGATGCGGAATTGGCCATTCCACAGTTCTTGGCCTGCGGGGTCGAAGAGGAGGATGAAGCGTCCGGTGGCCAGCTGCTCGGCTGGTTGGAGGAACGGGGTGCGGCCAATCTCCTGGCCCTGGGGGCCGTGTCCGGGAGCAACCACATCCATCACGTCGCCGCTGAGTGCCAGCGCGAACGGCGCCAGCCTGCCAGGGGCCGGAATTTCGGTGAATTTCAGTTCCTTGCGCACCTTGGCATGCGACAACTCTTCAAGGGCCGTGGCAAAGGCCTTCGGAATGGCGGAAGCAGGGCGATCATTGGTCACAATTTGAGTCTAAGCGCGCCGTACCCGAGCATGGGTACGGCGCGCCGACCGCGGGTTCATGCTAAGCGGCGGCGTAGGCGCCGAGCAGCTCGTGCAGCTTGGCAATGAACGCTGCAACATCTTCCTCGGTGGTGTCGAACGAGCACATCCAGCGCACTTGGCTGGCCGCGCGATCCCAGTCGTAGAAGCGGAAGTGCTCGCGCAGCTGGTCGCTGACCTCGGTAGGCAGCTGGGCGAAGACGCCGTTGGCCTGAGTCGGGTAGACCAGCTGGACTCCGTCAATTTCCTCAACTGCCTGCGAGAGCTTGGCGGCCATGGCGTTGGAGTGGCTTGCCAATTCGCGCCACAGATCGGTGCCGTAAAGCTCGATCAGCTGTGCGGAGATGAAGCGCAGTTTCGAACCCAGCTGCATGTTCATCTTGCGCAGGTACTTCAGGTCCTGGGCCAGTTCGCTGCGCAGAGTCAGAATGCCCTCACCGAGCAGGATGCCGTTCTTGGTGCCGCCGAGGGAAACAATGTCCACGCCGACGTCAGTGGTCAGCGCGCGCAACGGCACGCCCAGGGAGGCCGCGGCGTTGGACAGGCGCGAGCCATCCAGATGCACTTTCATGCCCAGCTTGTGCGCGTGGTCGGTGATGGCCTTGATTTCCCCAGGGGTGTACAGGGTGCCCAGCTCGGTGGCCTGGGTGATCGACACGGCCAGCGGCTGCGCGCGGTGCTCGTCGCCCCAGCCCCATGCTTCCTGGTCGATCAGCTCTGGAGTCAGTTTGCCGTCGGGAGTGTCAACCTGCAGCAGCTTGAAGCCGCCGATGCGCTCCGGCGCACCGTTCTCATCCACGTTGATATGTGCAGAAGATGCGCAGATGACAGCGCCCCAGCGTGGAAGCAAGGACTGCAAGGCGATGACGTTGGCGCCGGTGCCGTTGAAAACCGGGAAGATCTGGGCTTCCGGGCCAAAGGCATTGCGGGCGACGTTGCCTAGTTCCTCGGTGTACTGGTCCTCACCGTAGGAGATCTGGTGGCCGCCGTTGGCGCGGGCAATCGCATCCATGATGCGCGGGTGCACGCCAGAATAATTATCCGAAGCGAATCCGCGAATCGAAGAGTCGTGGGTAAAAGTCATGCTGTGGAGGTCCTTAGTAGTTCAAGGGGTGAAGTCGAAAGCTATGCCAGTGCAGCGCCCAGAGGTGTGCACCGGCCAGTAATCAGGCCTTGGGCAATGCAACCCGGGTGCCGTTGAGCTCGCGGGCATCCTGGCCAAGCAAAGCCACTGCGGCCTGGGCAAGAAACTGCACCGGGGTCTGCCCGGAAGGCGTTTCTTCGGGAGACTTGTCGCTCAATGCCTTGACGACCCAACTCACCGCGGCGGCATTTTCTGCCTGCTTGGCGAACAGGCGGGCGATGGCATTGACCCAGTGTTCCGCTGCGGCCTTGACCGCACCGTAGTTGGCATTGGACGGGGTCGGATTCAGCACTGCCTCGGAACTGACTATCGCCAAGCGGCCTGCGGGGGAGGCGACCAGATCATCGACGAAGGCGCGGGAGGTGTTGCGCAGGGTGGTCAGCACGCTGCTGTGCAAGAAATCCCAGTCCTCGTCGGTTTGGCCGGTGATCGACTTACCGCCACGCCAGCCACCTACCAGGTGGATCAGCGCATCGATGCTGCCGTGCTCTTCATGAATCCGCAGCGCCAATTGCTTGACCGCTGCGAAGTCGCCCAGATCGCATTCATAGCGGGCATGAACGAACGGGAGGCGTTCGTCGAGGCGCTCTTGGTTGCTTCCCACTGCAAGCACACGCGCTCCGGCATCAACCAGCGCGGTGGCGCTGGCAATGCCGGAGGCGGAAGTAGCACCGGCAAGGAGCACTAGTCTGGATGTCTCGTTCAAGGAGATTCTTTCTTTGCTCACATTTTCTAGCCTAGAGGAAAGGCTAGATTTTCGTTGCCCCGGTCATGCCCTTGGTCGATTCGATGACGGTGGCCATTTTCTTATTCAGAGCTTCGTAGAACATCGACAGCGGGAATTCATCGTCCATGACCTGGTCGGTGATTTCACGTAGTGGTGCGGTCAGCGGCAGGGCATCCGGACCCTTGGCCCAGACCGACGCGGGGTTCGGGGTGACGGTGGCCGAAACCAGTTCGTAGGCAGCAAGCCAGTGAGCCAGCTTCGGACGGTCGATGGACTTCCAATACAGTTCGTCGATCGCATCCCCCAAGGCTGCAACCACCTCGGGTACTTGATCCCAATCGATGCTCAACTTGGTGTCGGTCCAGTGCAGTACATGGTGCTGGTGCATCCATGCGAACAGCAACTGGCCACCGAGACCGTCGTAGTTGCGTACGCGCGAGCCGGTGATGGCGAAGCGGAAGATGCGGTCGAAGATCACCGCGTATTGCACCAGCTTGGCCATCTTGGCGCTCTTCTGATCCGAAGCCGGGTTGGCGGCGATCTTCATGCATTCGCGGAACGCGGTCAAATCGCAACGCAGTTCTTCGAGCGAGTAAAGGAAGAACGGCATGCGCTGCTTGATCATGAACGGGTCGAATGGCAGATCGCCACGCATGTGGGTGCGGTCGTGAATCAGGTCCCACATGATGAAGGTTTCTTCGGTCAGGTGCTGGTCCTTGAGCAGCTCTGCGGCGTCATCGGGCAGTTCGAGGTTGGTGATGCGTGTAGCTTCCTGCAGGACCTTGCGGAAGCGTACAGCCTCACGATCCTGGAAGATCGCGCCCCAAGTGAATGACGGAGTCTGCCGAATGGCGACCGACTCCGGGAAGAGCACCGCGGAATTGGTGTTGTAGCCTTCGGTGAAGTCGATGAAGCGCAGCGGCACGAACAGGGCGTTGGCGTAGTCCTTGCTCTCCAGGTCGGCAATGAACTCAGGCCACATGACCTGCACCAGCACGGCTTCGAGGTGGCGGTTGGTTGAACCGTTCTGGGTGTACATCGGGAAAAGCACCAGATGCAGCAGGCCGTCAATGCGCTGGGCCTGGGGCTGGAACTGCATCAGCGAATCGAGGAAGTCGGGAACGCCGAAGCCTGCATCTGCCCACTGGCGCAGGTCCGTGACCAGCTGTTCGAGGTACTCTGCGTCGTGCTCGAAGTGCACGCGCAAGGACTGCACCGACTCGATGATGGAATCAACGAGCTTGGCAGCCTGTGGTGCAGATGCGCTGTCGGCCAAGGAACCGTCCTGTGCCTGGAGGCCCTGGAACTCGGTGGCGGCAGACTTCAGCGTCAGCCAAGCTTCCGAGTTTGCGATCTGCAGTACTTCTGCGTCGGTGGCCGGTACTGGCTTGGAGGAAATCTGAGTCATTTCATACACCTTCTTTTCATGTTTGGGGCAGCGCTCAAGTGCTTACCTTGAACGCTACGCTCAAACAACAGAAAAGGTGATGCTAAGTCGTCAGTGAATAAGCAACTCTTGCTCTAAATGTGATCCAGGCCTTGCCACCGACAAAGGCATTAGCCCTGAGCAGGACGCAGGGTCAAGCTCAAAGAGTTCATGCAGTAACGCAGATCGGTTGGGGTTTGGAAACCTTCACCCTCGAAAACGTGGCCCATATGCGAATCGCAATTGGCGCAACGCACCTCAACACGCTTCATGCCCATGGACTCGTCGCTGATATAGCGCACCCGATCTTCGGCCAACGGCGCGAAGAAGGAAGGCCAGCCGCAACCGGCATCGAACTTCGTAGTGCTGGCGAACAGTTCCGAACCGCAGGCTCGGCAGGAGTACACGCCCTCGGTAGTGGTATCCCAGTATTCGCCGGTAAATGGACGCTCGGTCCCTGCTTGGCGCAATACGCGGAATTCCTCGGAAGAGAGGATCTGCTGCCACTGCACATCGCTGCGCGCGGTTGCTTCGTCTGCTGGCTGTGCTGATTGGTTTACCGATTCATCATTCATGCAATGTAAAACGCTTGAGCAGGCTAGATGATTCCCGGGCCAGGTCATGGAAAGATGAAAACATGGCTCGGAACATCGTAGATACCATGCAACCCCGCAGCGCAGTGCCTGCAACCCTGATTGGGGTTGGGCTGGGACTGGGCGCTGGTTCCCTGGTGGCCGCCAGCGTATCAGCGCTCGCCGGTTACTTCGCCCGACGTGTAGTGACCCCGGAAGAACGCCGCACCGGCAACAGCATCATCCGGGAGGTCGTCACCGATGCCGAGGGCAAACTCTGGTTGCATTTCAACAAGGACGCCGATACCAGCGAACCTGGTCCGTGCAGCTTCCTCACCGAATTCGACTCCTGCGCGCTGCGGCTTTCCGCGCCGGAAGCCGTTCCGGGCAAATCCCGCCTGGTTGCGCGCAAAATCGAGAAGATCTATCACGGCACCCTCCAGGGAGTACGCCGCGGCAACCTATCCGGGGCAATTTACGAGCACCCCGCGGACCTGGGCTTTGACGCAGAAGACGTAGTCGTGCCCCTGGATGGCGGCGACGGTCCAGCCTGGCTGGTGCGTGGCTCCACGAACGAAGATGTCTGGGTGATTGGCGTGCACGGCCGAGGCGCCCGACGTAATGAGACCATTCGGGCGCTGCCTGCCTTGAGCGAACTCGGGGTTACGACCTTGCTGATGAGCTACCGCAATGACGGTTTGGCTCCGAGCGCCCCGGATGGCCGCTACGGTCTGGGCGATACCGAATGGCATGACGTGGAATCGGGTATCCAATTCGCACTGGACCGCGGAGCGAAGCAGATCATCTTGCTGGGCTGGTCCATGGGAGGTGCCATCAGCCTGCAGGCCGCCGATCGGAGCAAGCTGGCCCACCATATTGACTCGCTCATGCTGGTCGGCCCGGTAATCAATTGGGTAGATGTGCTTTCGCACCAGGCCCGGGCCAATAAGATCCCGCAATCGGTGGGCCTGTTTGGCCAGTGGCTGCTGTCCAATAAGGCAGGGCGCTGGGTCACCGGCCAAGCGGCCCCGGTCAATCTGCGCCGGTTGAATTGGGTGGACCGCGCGGACGAATTGAAATTCCCGACGCTGATAATGCACAGCCGTGATGACGAGTTCGTCCCTAATGGCCCGAGCTTGAAACTGGCGGCGCTGCGCCCGGATTTGGTCACGCTCAAGACCTTTGCCAAGGCAGGGCACACGCGTGAGCCGAATGTGGATCCACAGGGTTTTGCCCGGGCGATCACCGACTTCTTGAGCAAGCGCATGTCGCTGCTTCAAGTCCAGTAGTCCAAGGCGGCAAAGGGCCCTGCCCGCGAGAACGATCAACAGATCTCGATCCCGCAGGCAGGGCCCTTTTTTGGCCAATCGCTGTCTAGCCGGAGGCGATCGGCGCCCAAATGGCTCCGGTCGCCTTCGCGGCATCTCGCGGAGCGATCTCCAGGCTGAAACCGCGGCGCCCGCCAGAAATGAATACCGTCTCGAACTGCTGCGCACTGGAGTCAATGACGGTAGCGGTTTTCTGGCGCTGCCCGAACGGGGAAATCCCGCCCAGGACATAGCCGCTGCGTCGCTGGGCGGCAGCCTTGTCAGCCATCTGCGCCTTCTTCTTGCCCAACGCGGTGCCAATCGCCTTCAGATCCAGCTTCGCATTCACTGGCACCACTGCGACGGCCAGATCCTGGGTGGCGTTGGCTCCGGTGGAGACCATCAGGGTCTTGAAGACCCGGTCGCCACTGGCACCCAATTGCTCGGCTGCTTCGGCGCCGTAGCTTTCGGCCAAGTCGCTATGCGCATAGCTGTGCGCTACATAGCTGATACCTGCCGCATCCAGTGCGGCGGTCGCCGGGGTGGAGGCGGCCTGTTTCTTCTTGCCCACGTGCTTGGGGATCCTTAACTACTGCTTATTGGCTTCTAGCTGCGTTCGAGGCAAAACCTACGCAGGCAGCTGCTCTGAGATCTGGCGCTTAATGCGGCCGAGCATGGCGGTCATGCCGCGCATGCGCAACGGCGACAGCGCACGGGTCAGACCCAGCTGCTGGGGCATGTCATCGGGAACGGCGAGAATCGCTGCGGCCTCCGCGCCGTCCAGGCCGGCAGCCAGCACCGAGGCGAAGCCGCGGGTGGTTGGAGCCTCCGGGGGAGCGGAGAAGAACAGTCCCACCGGGTTATTCGCTTCGGCCGAGACCTCGACGGCCAAGAACAGCGGCGACTGGCATTCGACAACCTGCTCGAATAGTTCAGGATGATCAGCCAGGCGTGCTGGAAGCTCGGGCAGCTCGCGCGAGTACTCCAGCAGCAGTTCCAGGCGGTCGGCCTCGGGCACCTCGGTGAACTCCTCGACGATTTCGTTCAGTGCATCGGGGAGCTGGCTCATGCGCGGGCTCCGCGCTGTGCAGGCATCTCGCCGGCGGCTTCGCCGCGAACGATGGGCACGCCGACCGCGTTGCCCCATTCGGTCCATGAACCGTCGTAGTTGCGCACGGTTTCGAAGCCCAGCAGGTGCTTGAGCACGAACCAGGTGTGGCTCGAACGTTCACCGATGCGGCAGTAGGCCACCACATCGTCGCCCGGCTTCAGGCCGGCGCCGTCGAGGTAGATGGCTTCCAATTCTCCGCGCGAGCGGAAGGTGCCGTCCTCGGCCGCAGCCTTGGCCCATGGCACCGATGCGGCGGTTGGGATGTGCCCGCCGCGCAGAGCGCCTTCTTCCGGATAATTCGGCATGTGGGTACGTTCGCCGGTGTATTCCTCGGCCGAACGCACGTCGATCAGCGGGTTGCCCAGGTGCTTCAGGACCTCCGGAAGGAAAGCGCGGATCTCGGAGTCGACGCGCTCGATCACAGGGTATTCGGTGGCGGTCACGGCCGGCTTCTCGGTGCTCAGCTCGCGGCCTTCAGCGATCCACTTGTCGCGGCCGCCGTCCATCAGGCGTACATCTTCGTGGCCGAAAAGTGTGAAGACCCACAGCGCGTAGGCGGCCCACCAGTTGGACTTGTCGCCGTAGATGACCACGGTCGACTCGCGGGTGATGCCCTTGGCGGCCATCAGCTGTGCGAAGCCTTCGCCGTCAACGTAGTCGCGCGTGACTTCGTCGTTCAGCTCCGTGTGCCAGTCAATCTTCAGTGCGCCTGGCACGTGGCCAGTGGAATACAGCAAGATGTCCTCATCCGATTCCAGTACTACGAGATTCTCGGCTCCGAGGTTGTCTGCCACCCACTGGGTGGAAACCAGTCGTTCTGGGTGAGCGTAGGCTGCATATTTCTCGTTGGACTCGACGGGCAACGACATTCCTAATCACGATCCTTGCGGGTGTCAGTTTTTGCCACGCTGGAAACAGCGGGCACGGGCATTACTTCTAGCCTAGTCCTCATCCATTGCGAACCCAGTGTGCTCTACGACATTTTCGGCAATGATTCGCCGCGTTCAAGGTAAACTGGCCGATGGGAAAGCCACGGCTTCCCGACCATTTCCTGAGCAATCAACTGAAGGACTCCCACAGCCAATGGCGACGATCACCCACCTGAGCGAGACCAAGCCGAATCTTTCAATCGAAGAACTGCTGGCCGGATTCCACCCGTCCTACCGCTTTGGTGAAGTGTCCTTCAATACCTATCGCCCGGATCCTAACCAGCCTTCGCAGACCGAAGCCGTCAATAAGCTCAAGGCTTTCGCAGAAACCGTGGGCAAGAACAACTCCGGTTCGTTCTTCTCCAAGCTTTTCGGCAAGAAGAAGGAAACCAAGAACGGCATCTACCTCGATGGCGGCTTCGGCGTAGGCAAGACCCACCTGCTCGCCTCCCTGTGGCATGCAGCCCCGGGCCGCAAGGCCTTCGGCACCTTCGTTGAGTACACCAACCTGGTTGGCGCGCTGTCTTTCCGCCAGACCGTTGAAGTGCTCAGCCAATACTCGCTGGTCTGCATCGACGAGTTCGAACTGGATGATCCGGGGGACACCGTGCTGATGTCCCGGTTGATGCGCGAGCTGTCCGATGCTGGCGTGAAGCTGGCGGCAACCTCCAACACCCTGCCTGGTGCGCTGGGCGAGGGGCGCTTCGCGGCAGTGGATTTCCAGCGTGAAATCAAGACCCTGTCAGAGCAGTTCGACGTGCACCGCGTCGAAGGCGAAGACTTCCGCCACCGTGGCCTGCCCGATGCCCCCGAGCCCTTGGACGATGCGAGCATCAAGGCATTCGCCCTGGATCGCTACCCGGACAAGACCTTGGCCGATGACAACTTCGAGGATCTGGTGGCTCACCTTTCGAAGGTTCACCCGTCGCGTTACCGCCAGTTGCTTTCCGAGACTGATGTGCTGGTTCTGCACAACGTGGATACCATCACCGATCAGGCCATCGCCCTGCGTTTCGTGGTTCTTGCGGACCGCCTGTACGACAAGGACGTGCCAATCGTTGCCTCAGGCAAGCCATTCAGCGAACTGTTCACCCCGGAAATGATGTCCGGCGGCTACCAGAAAAAGTACTTCCGTGCCGTCTCGCGCCTGACCGCTTTGGCTCGTGAAGGCCAAGTTGGAGAACCAGCCCTCTAAGCCGGAAACACCTGTCCCGCCACTTCATCGTCGAGCCCTGCGCTCGACGATGAAGTGCGTTAAGAGCCCTGCCACCAAGGCCCAGAAGGCACCACCGATCCCGAAGAGCGTGAGATTACCGGCAGCGACCAGGACCGTGGTCAATGCGCTCAACCGCCAGGAGGAATCGGCCATCGCTCCGAGCAGCGCATTGGCGAGTGTTGCCAGCAAGGCCAAGCCCGCCGCCGCCTGGAACAGCCCCTCGGGCGAGGCGCTGGCCACCGATACGATCAGCGCGCTCAAGGCACCGAAGACCAAGTAGAAGACGCCTGAACTCGCCGCCGCCCGCCAGCGCAGCCGGGGGTCCGGGCCGGCCTGCTCTCCGGCAGCCAGCGCCGCGGTGATTGCCGCCAGATTGATGGCATGCCCGCCGAAGAACGCGCCGCTAGCCGACCCCACTCCGGTCGCCAGCATGGTGGGGCGCCACGGCGCTGTGTACCCGAAGGAGCTGAGCACGGCCACGCCCGGAATATTCTGCGATGCCATCGTCACCACGAACAACGGAACGCTGATGCTGGCAATGGCCTGCCAGGAGAATTCAGGACTGACCCATTGCAGCTGCGGAAGAACTTCGAGCGAATCCCACGTCGCGGTGCGGCCAATATGCCATAGGCCGAAACCCACCGCCGCCAGCATGCTCAGCGCTACAGCGAATTTCGGAAGGATCCTGAGCCCGATGAAGAACACCAGGAGGATACCCAACGCGGGCAACGGGATGCTGGCCACGGCTGTAAATGGTTTCAGGCACAGCGGAATCAAGACACCGGCGAGCATGCCTTGGGCAATTGGGACCGGAATACGAGTGAGCAGCCGGTGCAAGGACGGTACCAGACCGGTCAACATGATCAGCGCGCCGCTGACGATGAATGCCCCCACTGCCTGATTGAACCCGAACACTCCGGGAGCCAGTGAGGCGAGCATCGCTGCACCGGGAGTGGACCATGCAATGCTGATCGGCTGGCGGTATCGCAGCGAAAGCGCAATGGTGCTCAGGCCTACGCAGAGGGACAGGACGAATAAGCCTGAGGCCGCCTGTTCGCTCGAAGCTCCGACCTGGAATAATCCGGCCAGTACGACAGCGAAGGATGCTACAAACCCCACCATGGTGGTGATCAATCCCGCAAGCACGGAATGGAAAAGGCCAGCTTCACCTGGGGGCGTGTGACGAGTCATACTCTTTTTCTACAGGGTGGCGCCGGTTGGCCGAAAATCGGCATGAATTAATTCCCCTGATATGACGTTAAAGCAGGGAAGGCACCGACCTCGGTCGGTACCTTCCCAGGATGCTCGGGCAAGCCGAGGGGAGTGCGTCGAGGAATTAGGCCTCGTTATTCTCGCCTTCGCCTCCGCCAAGGCCATTGAGGTAGTCGCCAGCGCCCTGCTGGACACCGTCTACCTGCTCGGCGAACTTGCCGCCGGTCTTGTCATCGACAAAATCACCAGCCTGTTCGATACCCTGGGATACCTGCTCCGGGTTCTCCTTGGCGAATTCCTCTGCCTTGCCACGCAGATCATCAAATCCTGCCATGCTGCACCTCCATTCGTCTGTGGGAACCCCTGTAGCTCCACAACTACCACCCACCCTAAAGGCTCAGGCCAACGCATGGAAGTGCATTAGGGACATTTCCCCAGTTGCCTAGGTGTTTTGCTGGTGGCTGTCAGATTGCACACAGGTTAGCTATTTACTAGTCAGGGAAGTGGTGGCCGCCTGGAACGATGGTTAAAGCAAAGATGGGAATCACGAAAAGTGATTCCCATCTTTATTTGGAGCGGTCAACGAGGTTCGAACTCGCGACCTCAACCTTGGCAAGGTTGCGCTCTACCAGCTGAGCTATGACCGCAAAACTATATTCAATTATTTGGAGCGGTCAACGAGGTTCGAACTCGCGACCTCAACCTTGGCAAGGTTGCGCTCTACCAGCTGAGCTATGACCGCATATATTTAATTAGTAGATCCATGGTCTGGAGAACCATGATTCCGTGCGCGATACTGGGATCGAACCAGTGACCTCTTCCGTGTCAGGGAAGCGCGCTACCGCTGCGCCAATCGCGCCGAAGATTCGCAAGGAATCTCGACAGAATTCAAAATTGCCTTATGAATTCACAGAGCGGTCAACGAGGTTCGAACTCGCGACCTCAACCTTGGCAAGGTTGCGCTCTACCAGCTGAGCTATGACCGCATATATTTAGTTATTAGATCCATGGTCTGGTGAACCATGATTCCGTGCGCGATACTGGGATCGAACCAGTGACCTCTTCCGTGTCAGGGAAGCGCGCTACCGCTGCGCCAATCGCGCAAAAAAGATCAAGCAATCTTCATTGCGAGGTGGGGACGGGATTCGAACCCGCGTATACGGCTTTGCAGGCCGCTGCCTCGCCTCTCGGCCACCCCACCATACTGACCGAAGTCAGAGTGACTAGTTTTACCTAGTCGGTGAATCTTTTTGCGAGCGGACAACGAGGTTCGAACTCGCGACCTCAACCTTGGCAAGGTTGCGCTCTACCAGCTGAGCTATGTCCGCAAAATGTGTTGTTTTCTGAACGTTTCCGTTCGCTCCAACGAGTAAAAACTCTATACGAGTTTTCGCATCCCCACAAATCGAAACGCTGAGATCTGGTTCACATGGCCTAAAAACCGCGGAACTACGCGGAAAATTGATTTTTCCGTCTCGACTAGGAGCGAAGCAATCCGAGTGCATGCCATGATCGTGTGCATGACGTCACCAAAACTGGCTATTCAAACAGACCTGGGCCGCATGTACAGCCGAAAAGTCGGCGGGGAAGCGATTGTCCCATCCATCACCACAGTCATCGGCATGGACAAGCTCGACCTCTCCGGCTGGGCCGGGTACATGGCGGCCAAGTCGCTTTCCGATGATCATCGGCTGGTGCAAGCGGTGGGGGACCCGCGCCAATTGCGCTCACTCGTGCGAGATGCAGCCGGTGCGGCCGAAGCTTATCGGGATTCCGCGGCCATGCGCGGGGACCGGGTGCATAACTACGCGGAGCAGCGCGCCCTGCAAGCGCTGGATCTGGAACATGACCTGGGCGCAGCTCAAGCCGCGCTCGAAGCGAATAAGGAGTTGGGCTTCGCACGCCACTTTGACCAATGGTGGGAAGACTACAACGTCCAGCCCATTGCCGCCGAGGTGACGGTTTGGAATCACAGCGTCGGCTACGCCGGCACCATCGACCTGGTCGCCAAGATTGGCGGTCGAACCTGTCTCGTTGACTACAAGACCAAAAACACCGACCGCGACGGCTTCGTCAAGCGTCCTGACGACAAGGTGATCATGCAGCTCGCGGCCGCATGCAAAGCCGAAGAGCAAGTAGTCGATGCCGAACAAGGCACGTGGAAAGGGTGGGAGCACGGGACCGATGCCATGCTGCTCGCCGTAGCCCTGGGCGAGACCGGGGCACGCACCTTCATGGCCCCACCTCCAGCTTTGCCCGACTACTGGTCCAAGTTCTATGCCTTGCGCCGGAATTGGGAAGCCTCATTCAGGATCGCGCAGTCGCGTGCCTCACTGGCCGAAATCACGCCGCCAGCTCAATAAAGTCGCACGCCCACCGCGTAGACTGGAACGGTTAGCTTTCGGCATTGCGAAACCTAATACCAATGTCCACGGCAGGGAAGGTACCAGCGGATTATGGCGATTTTGGGAATTCGGATCATCGGAGACCCCGTTCTACGCACCCCAGCGCAGGAGGTGACCGACTTTGGCCCGGAGCTCCAGAAGCTCGTCGAAGACATGGATCAGACGATGGAAAACGTCACCGGTGCAGGACTTGCCGCACCGCAGGTCGGTGTTTCCCTGCGTGTCTTCACCTACCAAATTGGCGAAAAACGCGGACATATCGTGAATCCGGTGCTGGAGCTCAGCGAGGATTACCAGGAAGACCAGGTGGAGGGCTGCCTGTCCATCCCGGGCATTGCAGCACCAGTTCGGCGCCGGCGCTATGTCAGGGCCACCGGCTTCGATAAGTTCGGCAACCCGGTAGAACTCGAAGGCGCCGACATGCTCGCCCGCTGCTTCCAGCACGAAACCGATCACCTGGACGGCATCTTGTTCCTGGACCGGCTGGCACCAGAAGAAAAGAAAGCGGCGTGGCGCACCTTGCGGGCCAACAACTACTCGCAGACCGCTAACGCCACCGTAAAGAAACGTTCCGGAGCCCTGGGCTCCAGCTTTGGCGCAGGATTGGGGTTCTAACTCATGCGTATTTTATTCGCCGGCACACCACAGGTCGCCGTCACTTCCCTGGATTACCTGCACGAGGCCGGTTTTGAAATTGCCGCAGTGCTCACCCGTCCCGATGCCCCGTTGGGACGCAAACGCGTGCTGACCCCATCGCCGGTTGCCGCTCGCGCCGCAGAGCTTGGCCTGCCGATCATCAAGGCTGCCAAGATCACCGAAGAAACTACCGCCGAACTTGCGGCCTTGGATCTTGAAGCCGCGGCCATCGTCGCCTATGGAGGGCTAGTGCCGGAGGCGGCATTGGCAGTTCCAACCTATGGCTGGATCAACCTGCACTTCTCCTTGCTACCGCACTGGCGGGGTGCCGCTCCGGTGCAGCATTCCATTATCAACGGCGATGACATCACCGGTGCAGTCACCTTCCAGCTGGAAACCGGACTGGACACAGGTCCGGTATTCGGACAGGTCACCGAGAGAATTGGTGAACTGGACACCGCAGGCATCATGCTCGAACGGCTCAGCCGGTCCGGCTCGAACCTGCTGGTGCAGACCTTGCAAGCTCTGGATTCCGGGCAGGCCATTGCCATTCCGCAGTCCGGATCGCACACCTACGCACCGAAGATTACCGACGTGGATGCGGAGCTGGACTTCACCCGGACCGCCACGGAAATCCGTCGGCGCGCCCACGGAACCACCCCGTCCCCGGGCGCCTGGGTCAAGGCCGAAGACAAGCGCTTCAAATTCGGTCCACTGCGTGAGCACCGCGAGATCACCGACCTTGCGCCAGGCGAAGTGCGCATCGAGCCAGGCAAGCAGCCGAAGGTATACATCGGCACCGCCACCTGGGCCCTGCAGCCCACCGAAATCCAGCCTCCGGGCAAGAAAATGATGAACGCCAGCGACTGGGCACGTGGAGTGCTCACCCAGGGAACGAAAGTGAGCTTCGCATGAGCGGACAGGAACCACGCGGCGGATACCGCGACAATGATCGCCGCAATGAGCAGGGCCGTACCCGCAACCGCGGCCAGGCCGGCCCGCGCAAGTATTCGGCATCCGCACCCGGCCAGCGAAAGCGCGCGGCCGACCCGGCACGCCTGGTAGCTTTCAAGACCCTGCGTGAGGTATCCGGCGCGGATGCCTATGCCAACCTGGTGCTGCCGAAGATGATCCGCGAATACCAGCTTGACCGCCGCGACGCGGGCTTCGCCACCGAACTGGCCTACGGGGCACTGCGCGGCCAGGGGTTCTACGACGCGATCCTGACCACCCTGGTTGACCGTCCGCTGGCCGAGCTGGATCCGGCCATCCTCGATGCGCTGCGCCTGGGCGCCCACCAGCTGCTGGCCATGCGTGTGCCCAAGCATGCCGCCCTGGATGAAACCGTGTCGCTGGCTCGTGCGCAGATCGGTGCCGGTCCGTCCGGCCTGATCAACGCCGTACTGCGGCGCGTTTCGGCCAAGGAAGCCGACGAATGGACCGAACTGCTGGGCAATGCTGCCGCTTCGGAGTCCGAGCGGCTGGCCATCGAGCACTCGCACCCGGATTGGATTGTCCGGGCCTTGCGTGGCGCGCTGATTTCCCATGGCCGCGACGCCAGCGAACTCGAAGCCCTGCTGGAAGCGGATAACCTGGCGCCGCTGGTGAACCTGGTGTCCCTGCCGGGGTTGGGCGATCTGTCCGGCGCCCTGGAATCCGGGGCGGAACCGGGCACCTTGCTGGCTGATTCGGCCACCTACAAGCACGGCGACGTCTCGCGTGTGCCAGGGGTCAAGGAAGGCACCGTGCGTGTCCAGGATGCCGGCAGCCAGGTCTTGGCCCGCGCCCTGGCTACTATCGAATTGCCCGAAGCCGGCGAGGACCGCTACTGGCTGGATCTTTGCGCAGGTCCAGGCGGAAAGGCGGCGCTGCTCGCAGCGATCGCCGTGCAGCGCGACGCCCGCCTGACTGCCAACGAGCCAACACCGCACCGCGCTCGCCTGGTCGAGAACTCGTTGGCTGCGGTGCCGCATGACTACTGGATGGTCACCGGTGACGACGGGCGCAGCTTCGGCGGTCTGGACTATGCAGGGGACTACGACCGCATCATGGTCGATGCCCCTTGCTCCGGCTTGGGCGCATTGCGCCGCCGCCCGGAATCGCGTTGGCGCAAAGCCCCGCGCGACATTCCGGAACTGACCAAGTTGCAAGGCGAGCTGCTCGCTGCAGCCTTCAACGCGGTCCGCGTCGGCGGCGTCATCGGCTTCGTCACCTGTTCGCCGCATCAGGCCGAAACCCGCCTGGTTGTGGAAGACTTCTTGAAGCACCACGAAAACGCGGCACTGCTGGATACCAGCGCCGCGGTTTCCTCGGTGATGTATCAGGACGCGCCATCGGCAGGCCATGCACTGGGCGATGGGAGCACCGTGCAGCTGTGGCCGCACGTGCACGGCACCGACGCCATGTTCATGGCAATCCTGACCAAAAAAGCCTAGCCAAGCCCGAGTATTCCAAGGAGCATCCATGCGTAATGCGCGGATCAACCCGTCGATCCTGTCCGCCGATTTTGCGAACCTCGCTAGCGAGCTGGACCGCATCCACACTGCCGACGCGGTCCACGTGGATGTCATGGACAACCATTTCGTTCCCAATCTGACCTTGGGCTTGCCCGTGGTTGATGCGCTGAACAAGGTCAGCAAGCTGCCGATCGATGTGCACCTGATGATTGAGAACGCGGATCGCTGGGCCCCGGAATACGCGCAGCTCGGCGTGGATTCGGTGACTTTCCATGCCGAGGCTTCGGCAGCTCCTGTCCGCTTGGCTCGTGAATTGCGTTCCGCCGGGTCCAGGGCCGCCATGGCCTTGCGCCCGGCCACGCCGATCGAACCCTACCTGGACATGCTCGGCGAGCTGGACATGGTTCTGCTGATGACCGTGGAACCAGGTTTCGGCGGCCAGAAGTTCCTGGATCTGGTCCTTCCCAAGATCGAGCGTGCCCGGGCTGCCATTGACGGCAGCGGCAAGCCGATTGCGCTGCAGGTTGACGGCGGCATTTCGCGCGACACGATCCTGCGCGCCGCCGAAGCCGGTGCGGATGTCTTCGTCGCCGGTTCCGCGGTGTACTCGGCCCAGGATCCATCGGTGGAAATCGATGTATTACGCAATCTTGCGCTGGGCGGTCACTAGCGGCGCACAAAGTGTGTCAGAATAAACTCAGTAAACACGAATACGTGCTCCGGGGTCGGTGAAAGTCCGAACCGGCGGTGATAGTCCGCGACCCGCAACCAAAGCCACAAGCTGAGGGAACGGTTGAACTGGTGAAATTCCGGTACCGACAGTTAAAGTCTGGATGGGAGAAGCACGAATTTGATATGCCTACTGGTACTGCCGATAGCCCGCACCGGGTCTATCTCCTAAAGCAGAGCCACAGGCCCATCAAATGCACACCCCCGGAGCCGCCGCTTCGAGAAGGGTGGAATGATGGATTTCCTGCGGTGGCTCATTGAAGCTTTCAACTCACAAATTGCGATCGGCTCGTCGGCACTTTTGGTGCGCGAAGTCGTAGGCAATATCTTCGGCCTGGCCAGCGCCGTGGGCGGCATGCGCCGGAAAGTCTGGGCCTGGCCTATCGGAATCGTCGGCAACCTGTTGCTGCTGACGGTGTTCCTGGGCAGCATTTTCGATACCGGATACACTGCCAACCTCTGGGGCCAAGCCGGCCGGCAGATCATGTTCATCGCCGTCTCGGTCTTCGGCTGGTACCGCTGGAAGCAGGCCAAGAACGGCACCGGTAGCGCCGTCACCCCTGAATGGGCTTCCAACAAGGCTCGCCTGGGCCTGATCGCCGTGCTGATCCTCGGCACTCTCGCAGTGACACCGATCTTCCGCCTCCTCGGCTCCTATGAACCTGTCTGGGCTGATGCATGGACCTTCGTTGGCTCGATGCTCGCCACGTACGGCATGGCCAAGGGCTGGGTCGAATTCTGGCTGATCTGGGTCGCCGTCGACGCCGTAGGCGTGCCGCTGCTGTTCTCCGCCGGCTACTACGCCAGCGCGTTCATGTACCTGTTCTACGGGGCATTCACCCTGGTCGGCTTCTTCGTCTGGGCCAAGTCCAAGCGCGACGCGAAACCCCAGATTGAAACCGAAATGCTCGATCCAACCATCTCGCGCCAACGCTGAAAGGGGAGCAGCACCATGATTACGACCCAGCAGCTCGACGCCGCATTGCGCACCGCGCTGGAAACCGCCGGACGCGGCCACCGCGGGGCCAACCCGCTGGTCGGCGCCTGCGTCCTGGATGCCGAGGGAAATATCATCGCCACCGGTTTTCATATCGGGGCGGGGCATCCGCACGCCGAGGTCGACGCACTGCGGCGCCTGGGCAAGATGCCTCCTGCCAAGGCCCGCGAACTAACGATGGTAGTGACCCTCGAACCGTGCAACCACACCGGTCGCACAGGTCCCTGTGCCCGAGCCATCGTGGAAGCCGGCATCGGGCAGGTGTACTACGCAGTCTCGGATAACACCGCCGCCAGCGGAGGTGCCGACTACCTGCGCAGCCACGGAACCCAAGCCACCCAGCTGGAGGATTTCTCCGCGGCGAAGCAGCTGAACCACCGCTGGTTCATCGCCAAGGCTGAAGGTCGACCGTTCATCACGGTGAAAATTGCCCAGTCGCTCGACGGCCGGATCAACGCACCGGATGGCACGAGCCAATGGATCACCTCCGAGGCCTCGCGCAACCACGCGCACACCCTGCGCTCCCGCGTGGATGGCATCCTGGTCGGTACGAACACGGCGATCATCGACAACCCGCGGCTGACCGCCCGCACTCCCGAGGGGCAGCTGCACGAGCGCCAGCCCTTCCGCCTGGTCATGGGTGAACGCGATTTGCCAGCAGATCTGGCACTCGCCCAGGGAAGCGATTGGTCGCAGATCCGCAGCCACGACGTGCAAGAGGCCATCGCCCGGGCTAACGAGTTGGGCCTGGCCCATCTGCTGATTGAAGGTGGCGCCACGGTCGCCTCGGCCTTCATCGCAGCAGATCTGGCCGACGAAATCTACTGCTACCAAGCACCAGTGCTGATCGGCGCAGGCAGCTCATCGGTCAACATGCCAAGCACCACCACACTCAGTGACGCGCAGCGTTTCCGGCTGGATTCGGCCAGCAACGAATCGTTGACCCGGCTGGGCGATGATATTGCCCTGCATCTAGAACCGTTGCCCCACGCCTAAGCGCCAGCAACCCCAAACTTTTCAAGGAGTAATCATGTTCACCGGAATTGTCACCGGCCAGGGAGTCATAGAAGGCATCGAGACCTTCAGCGGCAAGGATCTGGCAGTACTGACCCTGCGTGCCCCGGGCCACACCGAAAACCTGGGCCTTGGCGGTTCTCTTGCCGTCAACGGGGTCTGCCTGACCGCCACCGAGCTGGAAGGCGACACGCTCAGCGTCGACGTCATGGGCGAAACCCTGCGCCGCACCACCATCGGCGCCTTGAAAACCGGCGACCAGGTCAACCTCGAACGCTGCACCCCCGCCGGAGGCCGGCTCGATGGGCATGTGGTGCAGGGCCACGTAGACACCGTCGGCGAGGTGCTGGCCCGCGAAGACCACGGTCAGTGGACCACCTTCCGCATTGGAATCGACGCTGCTTACGCGCCGCTGACCGCGGAAAAGGGTTCCATTGCGCTGGACGGCATCTCGCTGACCATTACCGCAGTCTCCCCGGCAACGAATTCCGGTGGGCACTGGGTCGAGGTCGGCATCATCCCGATCACCCTCGCCGAGACCACCATGGGCACCCGCCAAGTGGGCGAGAAGATCAATATCGAGGTCGACGTGCTCGCCAAGTACGTGGCACGCCTGAATGAATTCGGAGGCCGGCAGTAATGGGCACCTCGACTTTGGATTCCATCCCTACCGCGCTGGCAGCCCTGGCCGCCGGACGAGCCGTAGTGGTCGTCGACGACGAGGACCGGGAAAACGAGGGCGACATCATCTTCGCCGCCCAGCACGCTACGGCCGAGCTGATGGCCTTCACCATCCGCTTCACCTCAGGGGTGATTTGCGTGCCCTTGGGCGCCAAGCGGGCCGACGCGCTGCGCCTGGCCCCGATGGTCGGCATCAACCAGGATGCCAAGGGCACTGCCTTCACCGTCACCTGCGACGCCGCCGAAGGGATCACCACCGGTATTTCCGCTGCCGATCGTGCGCTGACCAGCCGACTGCTGGCCGACCCGGCCACCGAACCGGCCCAGCTCTCCCGCCCGGGCCATATCTTCCCGCTGCGAGCTGCGGCCGGGGGAGTGCTGGAACGTCGCGGGCACACCGAAGCGGCGGTCGACCTGTGCCAGGCCGCCGGCTTGGAACCGGTTGGGGTGATCGGCGAAATCACCAAGGACGACGGCGAAATGATGCGCCTGGATGACCTGCGCGTCTTCGCAGTTGAACACAACTTGCCGCTGATCTCCATCGACGACCTGGCCCGCTGGCGCCGAGTCAACGACGAGATCGAGCTGACCGATCCGATCAAGCTGCCCACCGCCTTCGGGGACTTCACCGCCCGCGCTGCTACCGCAGAAGGCCACGAGCACGTCGTGCTCAGCCACGCCGGCCCCGACGGCGCTAAGCCCGGCAACCTGGTGCGCATCCATTCGGAGTGCCTCACCGGGGACATTTTCGGTTCCTACCGGTGCGACTGCGGCGAACAGCTGCATGCTTCGATGGAAACCATCGCCCGCGAAGGCGGTCACGTCATCTACATCCGCGGACACGAAGGCCGCGGCATCGGCCTGGCCAACAAGCTGCGCGCCTACGCCCTGCAGGAAGGCGGCATGGATACCCTGGACGCCAACCTGCATCTGGGCTTCCCTGCCGACGCACGCGAGTACTTCGCCGTCGCTGCCATCCTCAAGGCCATGGGCATGGACGAAATCCGATTGCTGAGCAACAACCCGGACAAGCAGGAACAGCTGAATGACGCGGGAATCAAGGTAGCAGAGCTGATCGGCCTGCAGATTGCACCGCGTGAGCAGAACTCGGCCTACCTGCGCACCAAGCAGACGCGCTTCGGCCACCACCTGGATCTGCCCGATGCCGACGATGACCAGCAGGCCGACGCCTACCACGGCGCCTGAACCCCACGAATCCAGAAGAATAGAAGGAGCATCAAGATGAGCAAGCATGGCGCACCTGCCGATGTCAGCGAACAGCTGAAGGCCCTGGCCGTTCAGGAGAAGTTCTCACAGCTCAAGGTGGCCATCGTGGCCGCGAGCTGGCACGAGGTGATCATGAACGGACTGATTGACGGCGCCGAGCGCGCCGCCAAGGATGCCGGTCTGGAATCGAGCACCACCCTGGTCCGTGTACCGGGCACCTTCGAATTGCCGGTCGCTGCCTCCACCCTTGCCGGCGACTACGACGCGGTCATCGCGCTCGGCGTGGTCATCCGTGGCGGTACCCCGCACTTTGACTACGTCTGCTTGGCCGCGGCCAATGGCTTAACCAATGTGAGCGTGGACACCAAAACACCAATCGGTTTTGGCGTGCTCACCTGCGATAACGAAGAGCAGGCCCTTGACCGCGCTGGCTTGGAAAACTCCAGCGAGGACAAAGGCTATGAAGCCTACTCGGCTGCCGTCATGACGGTAGCCACACTGCCATAGCATTCGGGTGGCCCTGTCACAAAGGGCCACCAGAATACAGCCCCTGCAGAGAAAACAGCTAGGATAAGTTCCGTGAAAACTTTTGACGAGCTCTTCAGCGAACTATCGCTCAAGGCACAATCCCGCCCGGAAGGCTCACGTACCGTCACCGAACTCGACTCTGGTGTCCATGGCATCGGCAAGAAGATCGTCGAGGAAGCCGCCGAAGTTTGGATGGCTGCGGAGTACGAAACCGATGAGGCCGCGGCGGAGGAGATCTCCCAGCTGCTGTACCACCTTCAGGTCCTCATGATCGCCAAGGGAATGACCTTGGCCGACGTTTACAAGCATCTATAGCCGTCGCGCGATTGCGGCCTGATCCACTGCCGATCAGGTCGCAGTCAACGCACGGCGGCAGAAACAACGGCCAACGAATTAATCCTTGGCGCTTGTTTATGGCTAATCGCCGCAGCGCCATTCATGACGAAATGAGTCAATAATGCTCCGCGTAGCCCTACCCAATAAGGGTGCCCTATCCGAAATCGCTTCCACCATGTTCAAGGAAGCCGGCTACCTCCAGCGCCGCGATTCCCGCGAACTGGTCCTGGTCGATGAGGAAAACCAAGTTGAATTCTTCTACCTGCGTCCGCGCGACATCGCAGTCTATGTCGGCCGGGGAATCCTGGACGTAGGCATCACCGGTCGCGATCTGTACCTTGACGCAGATGTCGACGACGCTGTCGAAGAGCAGCTCTCGCTAGGCATCGGGAAATCGGCTTTCCGCTTCGCTGCCCCGGTTGGCGCCTTCAACGATGCACAGCAGCTCAATGGCAAGCGCATTGCCACCAGCTATGACGTGCTGCTGCGGCACTACCTCGAAAAGTCCGGCATCCAGGCTTCGATCGTTCGCCTTGACGGTGCCATCGAATCTTCGGTCCGGCTGGGCGTGGCCGATGCCATCGCTGACGTTGTAGAAACCGGCAATACCATCAAGGCCGCTGGCATGGAGATCTTCGGCGATCCGCTGCTGAACTCCGAAGCAGTCATGATCGGCCGTGTCGGCCACAAGCCATCCGGCTTGGACGTGCTGATCCGCCGCCTTAACGGTGTGCTCGTTGCCCGCCAGTACGTCATGCTCGACTACGACGTCCGCCGCGAGCTTGCCGACCAGGCTTGCGAGCTGACCCCTGGCCTGGAATCGCCAACCGTGTCGGACCTTGCAAACTCCGATTGGGTGGCCGTGCGCGCCATGGTCAAGAAGTCGCAGACCAATAACATCATGGACGAGCTGTACGAAGTTGGCGCCCGCGCCATCTTGGTCAGCCAGATCCACGCCTGCCGCATCTAAGTAGACAAGGAAAATTCGCTGATGAGCGTTGCAATTCGTGTTATTCCTTGCCTCGACGTTGACGCCGGACGTGTTGTGAAGGGCGTGAACTTTGCGGGGCTTCGCGATGCTGGCGATCCCGTTGAGCTTGCCCGTCGCTACAATGATGCAGGTGCCGACGAGTTGACCTTCTTGGATGTCACCGCATCCAGCGCGGATCGTGAAACTACTTATGAGGTCGTTCGCCATACCGCAGAAGAAGTTTTCATCCCGCTGACCGTAGGCGGAGGCGTCCGCGCTGCCGAAGACGTCGATCGCCTGCTGCGCAACGGCGCCGACAAGGCCTCGATCAATACCGCGGCGGTGAACCGTCCTGAGGTCATCAACGAGATTACCCAGCGCTTCGGCTCCCAGGTACTCGTGCTGTCGCTCGACGCCCGACGCACAGATGACCCGACGATTGCATCGGGCTACGAGGTTACTACTCATGGTGGTCGGACCGGCACGGGAATGTGCGCCGTAGCTTGGGCCAAGGAAGCTGCTGAACGAGGCGTGGGGGAGATCCTGCTGAACTCGATCGATGCTGATGGCACCAAGGATGGTTTCGATCTGGAAATGATCCGTGCAGTTCGCGCCGAGGTCTCGGTCCCGCTGATCGCATCGGGTGGTGCAGGAAAGCCTGAGGACTTCCCTCCAGCAATTGAAGCAGGTGCCGATGCCGTTTTGGCCGCCTCGATTTTCCACTTCGGTCCGAAGGACATGATCGCCAAGGTCAAACAGGCCATCCGCGAAGCTGGCTACCCAGTTCGCTAGGCACGTAAGCCGAAGGCCCAGCACCAAATGGTGCTGGGCCTTAGCTGTACCCGGCTACTCGTTGGCAATCAGTTCCTTCTCGGTCCGCCAAACGTCAATTTCAATAGGAACGCTGGCGACGGCAGCCTGACCGGGTATAGCTTGCCACGCGCCGCCATCGACGCTGAATTCTCCGCGGTAGAGAGTGGTCACCCCGACCTTGAAAGTTCCCGTCTCTCCATACGAGTGACTCGTGGGGGTTTCATCTCTCAGCGTATGGTGCGGCATCGGTTCGCCAGGGAAACTTAGATTTCGAGTCGTCCCATCCCCATAGTTCCAGTTCCACTGAATCGGTATGGCCTTGATTTTTATTTCTGCGCCCGATAAGTTCGAGTCAAATAATTGAGTTTCTTGAGACGCCCAGAAATGCGAATAACCATTTCTCAGAGAGAAAGTGGTAGGAGTACTCCTGACTGTCGAACCTTTGATCGGGAAGGACCGGAAGGCTTCAAGAGTAATTCGCGGTTCATCTATATACGATTCCTCTGGTATATCCTCCGGAAGTGGGTCTCCAGGACATACCGAGAATTGCCGAATGAATTCGCCGTCGAGTGCTAGTACTTGCCGCGTGATTGGGCGCGACCCGTCCGGGCAGGAAGGTCTGTCGGGGTTGGAATCACATCCGGTCACGTCGCTGTTCCCGGTGTGACACTCGTAGAAATCCCGAATTTTCAATCGAGGTTTCACTTTAGGTCCATCCTGCTCCCGCTTGGGACCCTTTTCCGGAACGTTCCACACTTCAAATTTGTCTGATTCCGGGGATTGGCACTCAGCATAGCTATGTTCGGCATTAGTCTCGGTGAGCTCAGTTTGATCAAGCTGTGGACAAGGGCGTGCGAAGGGAGCTATATCGGTTGGGAAGGTGACTCCGGGTGACGTGAGAAATACATAGAGCAATATTTCGCTTACAAAGGTTTGAATTTTCATTTGGATGGCGTCTCAATGTCAATTATGTAGACCTTCCAGCCAGAATCATATTCCATTCCTATCGCGGCCGTTTTCGACGGCCGTTTGTCTTTTCTCGATTCGAGCTCGTTTGGTTTTATGTAGAAGTTTGCCGCGGCGACTTCAAAACGAACCGTTACGACGGCCTTGTTGTTTGATGATTTATAGCTGTCAATAACTTGATAACTGTGTTCACCTCCGACTTGCCATTTGCCACTTATCTGCGCACGTCCCGCCGGATCAATGAGTGATTTACCGCAAACTTCGCATTGACGAGTGGTGGATTTCTTCAACGGCTCGCCATCGTTGGTTTGTATTACGTAATTAATGACTTCGAAATAGTACTCAGCAAAGGCAGTGGCGCCCTCCTCAGAATTCTTTTTGGCGGCCGCGGACATTTTTGGAACAGGGACGTTTTTAGCTGGGCCTGTCGCTGATGCTGGCTGGTACTTATGGGTTTCGCCTACCGAGGAAGTTGCTGATCCAGACGGTGTTGCGGAGGAGTTTACCGCCGCCGTCGACGGTGAGCTCTTTGGCCCTTCAGCGTTCCCTGCGTTGCAGCCTGATAGTGCGAGTGCAACAGCTGCAACGGACGCGACAACTGCAATTTTCCGAGTGTCCATTCGAACTCTCCATGATCATTGGGAATGCCAGGTTGTGCGCCATCCTATGCCCGTGTTTCAAGAAAGTGGAGAGTTTTCGAGGAATCTGTGGAAAACTCAGGGCAGCTAAATCCCGAATCCCAATTACCTGTAACCACGTTTGATGACGGTCTGGAGTGATAACGATGCGGCTGGCGACGTTTGATTTCAGGACTCATGGATTCGCCTAGCCTGAAATCAGGCACGTTCAATTAGCTGAGCGGTGCTTTACTCGGGGGACTCTCAAGCGCGATGGCAGAAACTTTCCATCCGGTGTCGGTGTATTCAAGTCCCATGGTGATTTCACCCAGATTTTGTTCTTCGACAATGATGGTTTCCTGATCGGGACGAAGGAGCGAACGTTCAGACAAGGTGAGCTCGCCCATCAGATAAGCAGAATTACCGTCAAACCGGACGATATAGTCCGTGTGCAGGAAGTAGTAGCCGCCGGTTTGCATGTCTTCCGGACCTGTTCGGAGGTCTTCTTGCTCGCGGAAGGTCTTCCAGCACTGTTCCGCTTTGCATGTTCCGGTAACTATCGGGGTGAAATCGGCGGAGTCCTGGTAGATGATTTCATAATTGAGCAAGTCGAAGAAGTACGTTCCGGCGTCCTGGACTCCGTAATCCGATTTTTCATACGTGATATCTGCCGACTCCGGAAGCTCCAGTTCGCTTGATGGAGGTGCCTGCGTGGTACTTGAAGCCGTCGGCAATGAAGCCGAGGACGCCGGATCGGCGGGAGCGACTGAAACGAAGAGTGCTGATACCAGGGCAACCAAGACGAACGCGGGCACGATGGCGATAGCGACACTGGGGTAATGCTCAAGGACTCTGCGCGTGTTCATGGCCAAGCTCCAGACCTGTTGGATATCGATTGCTCGAAATCCTAGGCCGGTGCGACGCGAACTTGGACGGCGCACCCACGAATGTGAATAACCAAGGGAGCTCTATAGCCCTGGCTTGAAGCCCTTGACGATTTCCAATGCGGTTTCCCCGCCTTCGAACAAGACCAGGCTCTGGTCGATGCGGCCGAAGGAGTACATCATCAGCTCGGTGACCGGGCCGGTAATCGAAACAGCGTTCGGAGCCTTCTTGGCGACATGACGCTGGCCATCGGGACGCGTCAGGATGATGCCAATTGGCGCATGGCGGAACAGCAGGCGAGACATGCGGGTCAGCGACTGCCAGAGCAGTTCGGTGTACTCGGTGTCCAGGACCCGCGGAGCCCACTGGCCGCGGGCACGCCGCACATCTTCGGTGTGGATGAAGAACTCGGAGAGGTTCGCCGACTGGTTGACCTTGTCGATGGCGAACGGCGAGAAAGCGGGTGGACCCGATCGGAAGCTGCGGACCAACCCGGCATAGCCTTCGGGAGTCTGCGCCGCGATCACCATTTGGTTCTGCTTCGCCTCGAGCTTCTTGGACAGCGGTTTGAAGAACATGCCGGCAGAAAGCAGTGAGCTTTCGCGCAACACAAGGTGAGCGGCGAGATGGCGGGTCTGCCAACCGTCGCAAAGGGTGTCGGCGGTAGGTCCTGCCGCAAGCAGGGTCTCGGCCAACGCAAGTCTGGAAGCCTGAACTAAGTGCATCACCTCTGAAACTAGCACGCTCCAAGTGACTAATTGTGCAAGGTGAAAGAGGTGTCGCCAAGACGGCGTGGCGCGTCGACGAGCGGTACGTCACAGGTCTCTGGATTCCGCGGAAAACCAGTATGCTAATGGTGATGTCTACTTCTAACGACGGCTCGAATCCGAGCCCTGAATCCCACAGCCTCGACCCGGCTATTGCCCGGCGTCTCAAGCGAGATGCCAATGGCCTGTTTGCTGCCATCGCGCAGCAGTACGACTCCGGGAAAGTGCTGATGCTCGGCTGGATGGACGATGAAGCGTTGCACCGCACGTTGACCACTGGCCGGGTCACCTTCTACTCCCGTTCCCGCCAGGAATACTGGCGCAAGGGCGACACCTCCGGCCACTTCCAGTTCGTGCAGTCCGTTGCCCTGGATTGCGATGGGGACGCGCTGCTGGTGCAGGTCGACCAGGTAGGCGCCGCCTGCCACACCGGCACCGAATCCTGCTTCACCGATCGTGAATTGCCGGCCGTCGTGGGCCACCGCCCCGAGTAGGACTTTCGAAGCACCGGCACACGCGGTTGGCTAGCGCCGGGAATGCCGCGCCCAGCTGCGCATCGCAGCACGCGCTCGAAGAATACGTAGAAGAAGAACACAGATGAAAACCCTTGGCAAGATTTCCCCGTCCCGCGAGTCCTTCCGCGCCATGGCCGCGAACCGTCGTGTCATCCCCGTGACTATCACCGTGCTGGCTGACTCGCTCACGCCCATCGGCCTCTACCGCACCCTGGCGCAGGGCCGCCCGGGCACTTTCCTGATGGAATCGGCTGCCCCGGGCGGTGTCTGGAGCCGCTATTCCTTCATTGGAGTGAACTCCCCGGCAACGCTGAGCACCCGTGGTTCAGAAGCCTACTGGCAGGGCCATGCGCCAGCTGGCCTGCCTACCGGCGGTGCGGGCGTGGAGGTCTTGCGCGACACCGTGCGCGCGCTGAAGACCGAACCCGTTCCCGGCATGCCTCCCTTGACCGGCGGCATGGTCGGCTTCATCGGCTGGGAATGCGTGCGCCACTGGGAGAAGCTGCCCAACCCGCCGGCCGATGATCTGAACCTGCCTGAGCTGAGCATGAACCTGGTAGCGGACATGGCTGCCCATGATGCGGCCGAAGGCACCGTCACGCTGATCGCCAACGCGATCAATTTCGATGGCAGCGACGAGAACGTCGACGACGCCTACGACGGTGCCGTCACCCGCCTGCAGGCGATGCTCGACCAGCTCGCCGTGCCAGTGGATTCGGCCGCGGCGGTGCTCACCGGTACCGATGTGCCGCGCGAAACCCTGATGGAAGCTGTCACCCACTCCTGGGATGAAAACGAATACCTCAAGGCGCTGGCCAAGTCCAAGACCGCGATCGTGGACGGAGAGGTCTTCCAGATCGTCGTCTCGCGCCGCTTCGAGCTGGAAACGCAGGCCGACGCGCTGGATGTCTACCGCGTGCTGCGCGCGACTAACCCGAGCCCGTACATGTACCTGTTCAACTTCGTCAACGAGGACGGCGAACGGTTCGAGATCGTCGGTTCCTCGCCCGAAGCGCTGGTCACCGTCAACGATTCGCACGTGGTCACCCACCCGATCGCCGGTTCCCGCCCGCGCGGGGCGAACTACGAGGACGACCAGCTGCACGAGAAGTCGCTGCTCAACGACGAGAAGGAGCGCGCCGAGCACCTGATGCTGGTTGACCTTTCGCGCAACGACCTCTCGCGGGTCTGCAAGGCCGGCACCGTGGAAGTCACCCAGTTCATGGAGGTCGAGCGCTTCAGCCACATCATGCACCTGGTCTCCAATGTGGTGGGCAAGACCCGCGACGACGTGGACGCCTACGACGTGCTGGCCGCGACCTTCCCGGCCGGCACGCTCTCCGGCGCACCGAAGCCCCGCGCCCTGCAGCTGCTGGACGAGTACGAACCGTACCGCCGCGGCATCTACGGCGGCGTGGTCGGCTACCTGGACTTCGCCGGCGACATGGACATGGCCATCGCCATCCGCTCCGCCCTGCTCAAGGGGGAGCGCGCCTATGTGCAAGCCGGCGGCGGCATCGTCAACGACTCGAAGTTCGCCGACGAAGCCCTGGAAACCGTGAACAAGGCAGCCGCCCCGCTGCGCGCCGTCTGGGCTGCGCAGTCGATGCGTGCGGCCCACAACATCAACACCGAATCAGGTGAAACGAAGTGAAGAAATTGACCAGCGCCCGCACCCTCGCCCTCTTCGGCATGGCCGGCGCACTGATCGGCCTCTGGTCGGCCACCCGCACATGGATCACCGTCGATGTGGCCTCCAGCTCCGTGCAGATCCCGCAGATCGCCATCGACGGCGCCACCGCGGCCGCCTCGGTCACCGCGGTCTCCGTGGTGGTGCTGGCCGGTTCGCTGGCGCTGCTGATCGCCGGGAAGATCGCCCGCTACATCATTGCGGCGATCTGCCTGCTCGCCGGTGCCACCGTGGTTGCCGCCGGCCTCGGGGCGCTGCGCGATCCGCAGGCCGTCGCCTCCACCACCGTGGCCGAAGCTACCGGACTGGCCCAGAACGTCGGCGAGTACACGCTCAGCGCGTGGCCAGCGGTCGCGGTGTTCGCCGGAGTGCTGATGGCGCTGCAGGCCGTGCTGGTGTTCGTCTTCGCCGGCCGCTGGCCCGCCAAGGCCAGCAAGTACGATCGGCAAGCGGCAAGGTCCAGCGCGGAGCCCAAGGACCAGTCCTCGCGCAACATCGCCAGCTGGGAGCAGCTCTCGGACGGCGAAGACCCGACTGCTGGCCGGAAATAACCCGAGCGGATCGTGATTCGCACCACCGGCGCGAAACGAAGGCTTCCGGAATAGGAGGTTCCCGCGCGCAGGTGGCAGAATGGAACCTGAAGACCAACGTCCCGGGCAGCAACGCCCTGCCGGGACGCAGCATCACAACATGAGGAGACATCGAACATGTCGCAGAACACCGAGCTCGATCCGGTATACACCGAAGAGATTGGCCACGGTAACTCCATCGCAGCGTGGGCCTGCGTACTGACCATGATTGCCGGTTCAATCGTGGCCGGCATCGCCTTCGCCTACTTCGCCTGGTCCATCGTCTGGGTCGGTTGCGGCATCATGGTGGTTGGCCTGCTCCTGGGCTGGATCCTGAAGGCAGCCGGTTTCGGCGTGGGCGGCGCTCGCAGCGGAGCATCGCACTAAATTGACTGTTCTTGATGAGATCATCGCGGGCGTCCGGGAAGACCTGGGCGCCCGTCGCGCAATCACCAGCCTGGAAGCGATCAAGCAGGCCGCGGCAGCGGCAGCTCCTGCGCGCGATGCTTTCGCCGCGCTCGGTGGCCATGCCGACCAGGCCGCCCGCGACACCACGCTGCGTGTCATCTCCGAGGTCAAGCGCAAGTCCCCGTCCAAGGGTGCGCTGGCAGATATCCCGGAGCCTGCCGTACTGGCCGCAGAATACGAGGCCGGTGGCGCCTCGGTGATTTCCGTGCTCACCGAAGCCCGCCGCTTCGGCGGTTCGCTGCAGGATCTCGACGCGGTACGCGCTGCCGTGCAGATTCCGGTGCTGCGCAAGGATTTCACGGTCGACGAGTACCAGATCTACGAAGCCCGCGCCCACGGCGCTGACCTCGTGTTGCTCATTGTTGCGGCGCTGAATGATGAATTGCTGGCATCTTTCCTAGAATTGACTCACCAGCTGGGAATGAACGCCCTGGTGGAGACCCACACCGAGGAGGAAATCGCCCGCGCCAGCAAGGCCGGAGCGAAGATCATCGGCGTGAACGTGCGCAACCTGAAGACGCTGGACGTCGATCCAGCCACCTTCGGCAAGCTCGCTCCGCTGCTGCCGGCCCAGGCGGTGATCGTGGCCGAGTCCGGTGTGGAATCCACCGAACAGGTCGCCCAATACGGTGCGGCCGGCGCCGACGCGGTCTTGGTGGGCGAAGCGCTGGTGAAGCATGCCGATCCGCGCGCTTCGGTCGCCGCGTTCATCAAGGCCGGTACCGGCGCCAAGCCGCAGCGCTAGCCGCGCACGGCGGCGAAGGACCCAGAACTGCTTTTCGTGCCCCGCAGGAGTTTCCGGCGGGGCACGAGACTTACCACGAATCAAGCTCCGTACGAGGAAAGAGGGAATCGATGAGCACTCCGGAAAACTCCGAGCACCGCCAGTCGATCGATGCACAGTCGCTAAGGCACGCAAGCGGCCCGTACTTTGGTGCCTACGGCGGGCGATGGATGCCCGAGTCCCTCATGGCCGCCATGGATGAGCTGAACGAGACCTTCGAAGCGGCCAAGAACGACCCCGAGTTCATCGCCCAGGTCAAGGACCTGAACAAGAACTACTCCGGACGCCCCTCCCTGCTCACCGAAGCCAAGCGCTTTTCCGAGCAGTACTGCGGCGGGGTGCGGATCTTCCTCAAGCGCGAGGACTTGAACCACACCGGCAGCCACAAGATCAACAACGTGCTCGGCCAGGCGCTGCTGGCCAAGCGCATGGGCAAGACCCGCATCATCGCCGAGACCGGTGCCGGCCAGCACGGCGTCGCCTCGGCCACCGCCGCGGCCCTGATGGGCCTGGAATGCGTGGTCTACATGGGCGCGGAAGACACCCGCCGGCAGGCGCTGAATGTCGCGCGCATGCGCCTGCTCGGCGCCACCGTCATCCCGGTCACCGTCGGCTCCCAGACGCTGAAGGACGCGATCAACGAGGCGCTGCGCGACTGGGTGGCCAACGTGGATAACACCCACTACCTGCTGGGCACCGCCGCCGGCGGCGCACCATTCCCAGCCATGGTCCGCTACTTCCACGAGGTCATCGGCGACGAGGCCCGCGAGCAGATCCTGGCCCAGACCGGCCGCCTGCCCAACGCGGTGACCGCCTGCATCGGCGGCGGATCGAACGCGATCGGCATCTTCCACGGCTTCCTCGACGATCCCGAGGTGGAGATCTACGGCTACGAGGCCGGCGGCGACGGCGTGGACACCGACCGCCACGCCGCGACCATCACCCTGGGCCGCCCGGGCGTGCTGCATGGCGCGAAGTCCTACCTGATGCAGGACGAGGACGGGCAGACCGTCGAATCGCACTCCATCTCCGCGGGCCTGGACTACCCGGGCGTCGGCCCGGAGCACGCCTACCTGGCCGACATCGGCCGCGTGAAGTACGAGCCGGTCACCGACACCGAGGCGATGGACGCGTTCAAGGCGCTGTGCCGCACCGAGGGCATCCTGCCGGCGATCGAGTCCGCGCACGCCCTGGCCGGCACCATCCGCCTGGCGGCGCGCAAGATCGCCGAAGGCGCGGTCCCCGAAGAGACCATCATCATCGCGAACCTCTCGGGCCGCGGGGACAAGGACGTGGGCACCGCTGCCGCCTGGTTCAACATGATCGACGAAAAAGACGCCGAGGCCGAAATCAACGCGGCCACTGCGCAGAACTCCGGCTCGCAGAAATCCGAGGAGAAGTAGATGACCCGCGTGACCAGCGCCCAGAAGATCGCCGCAGCCCGCGTCGAGGGCCGCCCGGCCCTCATCGGCTACCTGCCTGCCGGCTTCCCAGACGTCGCCACCAGCATCGAGGCCGCCGTGGCGCTGGCCGAGAACGGCGTGGATGTCATCGAGATCGGCATCCCGTACTCCGACCCGGTGATGGACGGTTCGGTGATCCAGGAAGCAACCGTGCAGGCGCTGGCCAACGGCTTCAAGGTCCCGCAGATCTTCGACATCGTGCGCGGAATCACCGAACGCACCGACGTGGCAGTAATGGTCATGACCTACTGGAACCCGGTCTTGCGCCTGGGCGTGGACGAGTTCTCCCGGCGCTTCGCCGAAGCCGGCGGCGCCGGCCTGATCACCCCGGATCTGGTGCCCGACGAGGCCGCCGAATGGATCCAGGCCAGCGAGAAGCACGGCCTGGAGCGCGTGTTCCTCATTGCCCCTTCGTCCACCGAAGCGAGGGTGCAGCGCACCGTGGATGCGTCCTCCGGCTTCGTCTACTGCGTGTCGCTGATGGGCGTCACCGGCGCCCGTACCGAGGTGTCCTCCGCCGCGCAGGCAGTGGTCGACGCCGCCCACAACGCCGGCGCCGAAAATGCCTGCGTGGGCCTGGGCGTCTCGCGCCGCGAGCACGTGGAAGAAATCGGCGCCTACGCCGACGGCGTGATCGTCGGCACCGCGCTGGTCGCCGCCCTGCGTGACGGGGGAGTGCCGGCCGTGGGCGCCCTGGCCGCCGAACTGAGCGGACGGGCCTGATGGCTTTTGCCGCGCAGCTGGCGCTTGCCTTGCCCGCCTCCATCCCTTCGCCGCCGCCGGAATTCGCCAGGATCTCGATCGGCCCGCTGACCATCCACGCCTACGCGCTGTGCATCCTTGCGGGCATCCTGATCGCGCTGTGGCTGACCAACAAGCGCCTCGGCGCCCGCGGCGGCAACTCCGACATGCTCTGGGACATCGCCATCTGGACGATCCCCTTCGGCATCATCGGCGGACGCCTCTACCATGTGCTGATCACCGACCCGATGTACTACTTCGGACTCGGCGGGCAAACCGCCCACCTGGCCGAGATCCCGCAGATCTGGCTTGGCGGGCTGGGCATCATGGGCGCGGTGTCGCTCGGCGCACTCGGAGCGTGGATCGGTTGCCGGAAAGCCGGCATCCGGCTCTCGGCCTTCGTCGACGCGGCCGTGCCCGGCCTGCTGCTGGCGCAGGCGGCCGGGCGCTGGGGCAACTGGTTCAACCAGGAGCTGTTCGGCGCGCCGACCGACTTGCCGTGGGGCCTGGAGATCGATGCGGACAACTACAACTTCCCGGCCGGGCTGCCCGCGGACACGCTCTTCCACCCGACCTTCCTGTACGAGTCGCTGTGGAATGTGCTGGGCGCCTTGGTGCTGATCGCGCTGGACCGGAAGTTCAAGCTGCGCCGCGGCGCACTGTTCTGCTGCTACATGATCTGGTACGGCATCGGCCGCACCTTCACCGAATCGCTGCGCCTGGACCCGGCCGAAATCATCGCCATCGGGCCGCTGGCCCTGCGCGTGCACCAGTGGCTGGCGATCGGCATCGCCATCGCCGGCATCCTCGCGCTGATCGTGGTCCTGGGAAAGCTGCGCAAGCAGCAGGTCGATCCGTTCTACCTGCCAGGCAGGGCCCCGGCGCAGCCGGTCGAAGCAGATCGCGCCAAGCCCGCCGCGCACTCACCGGCGGAGTCCAGCTCCGATCCGGGCAGCGACGCCACAGAGCGGCAGCAATAATTCCATAGCCCCATTCCGGTGGCCGGCAAGCATCCACGCTTGCCGGCCACCGGTGGTTTAAGCCGCGCCAGCAGCTGCCCGGATCCGCTTTCATGACGCGCCCTGGCCCCAATATGGCGAAATATCCGGAAAATCTGGGCAGTTTTCCGCCCCTCGGGCGCAACATGCCCGAAACATTGGGCGGCTATCAAAACCGGCTGGCAAAACCGGTTTTCGCGATCCCCGCCCGCAAAAAACTGCTTTTTCCGCGCCGGTAGCGGCAGAAGTTTTTAACATTCCTGAAACACAAGCACGCGCATGCGAGAAACAAAACCTGCGTAACGTGTGATCCACGCGCCACGCTGGTCGATCGACCCCTGGAAAGGCCAGCTGGTGCAGCACCACAACGAGGTGGGAAATGTTCGTCCCCGAAACCTCGATGCGCAAGCAGACCCCGCTTAGCACTGTCGAAAAGTTTCAGCTAGATGAAACATCCAGGCGGCCGGAAGCCCTTGCCAAGAATAAGCCCTTTACCGGGGGCTGCCGCGCGCCTATCCTGCATGAACCACAGAAAGGCACGCTCATGAGCATGACCGGAGTCCAGATGAACGCCTCGCCAGGTTTTGGCGAGGAGGTCCCCTCGCCCTACACCCGTTTTTCCGCGCTGCCTGGCGCGCAGGGTCTGTATGACCCAGCGGCCGAAAAGGATGCCTGCGGCCTGGCGATGATCGCGTCCCTGAAGAACGATGCCAGCCACGAGATCGTCGCCCACGCGCTGACCGCCCTGCGCCGGCTTGAGCACCGCGGCGCCATCGGCGCCGATGAAGGCACCGGCGACGGCGCCGGCATCCTGCTGCATCTGCCCGATGCCTTCCTGCGCAGCGTCACCGCATTCGATCTTCCCGCCGCCGGCTCCTACGCCGTGGGCATGGGCTTCCTCCCGGCCGACGCCGGCGAACGTGCCTTCGCCCAGGAAGAACTGGAAACCATGGCCGCCGAGGAGAACCTGGCGGTGCTCGGCTGGCGCGAGGTACCGGTTGATTCCGACGTGCTCGGCGCCTCGGCCCGCAAGGTGATGCCGTACATCGCCCAGATCTTCATCGGCGCCCACGCCGGCGCCCCGGCCGCCACCCGCCGCGAGCTGGACGCCGCCGCCTGGCGCATCCGCCGCCGCGCGCATAACAAGATGGGCGTGTACTTCGCCTCGTTCTCCTCGCAGTCCATCGTCTACAAGGGCATGGTCTCCACCGCGCAGCTCGAGCCGTTCTACCCGGACCTGTCCGACGCCCGCTTCACCAGCCGCTGCGCGATCGTGCACTCGCGCTTCTCCACCAACACCTTCCCGTCGTGGCCGCTGGCTCAGCCTTTCCGCACCATCGCGCACAACGGCGAGATCAACACCGTCAAGGGCAACCGCAACTGGATGCGCGCCCGGCAGTCGACCCTGGAATCCGAGCTGCTCGGCGAGGTGCCCGAGGAACTGTTCCCGATCTGCACCGCCGGCGCCTCGGACTCGGCTTCCTTCGACGAGGTCGCCGAAATGCTCATGCTCTCGGGCCGCAACGTGACCGAGACCATCATGATGATGATCCCGCAGCCGTGGGAAAACGACGATCAGATGGACGCGGACCTGCGCGCCTTCTACCAGTACCAGTCCATGCTCATCGAGCCGTGGGATGGCCCCGCCGCCGTCTGCTTCACCGATGGCGCGATGGCCGGCGCGGTGCTGGACCGCAATGGCCTGCGCCCAGCCCGCTGGTGGGTCACCGACGACGGCCTGGTGGTCCTGGCCAGCGAGGTCGGCGTGATCGACGTCGACGAAGAGCACATCGTGAAGAAGGGCCGTGTCGCCCCGGGCAAGATGTTCGCCGTGGACCTGGACGCCCAGCGTATTGTCGAGGACGCCGAGATCAAGGCCGAAGTGGCCGCCGCCAAGCCATGGCGCGAATGGGTTTCGCAGAACCTGAAGACGCTGGCCGACTTCCCGGACCTGGAGCACGTGCGCCACAACTCCGCCTCCGTGGCCCTGCGCCAGCTGACCTTCGGCTACACCACCGAGGAGCTGCGCGTGCTGCTCGCTCCCATGGCCGCCACCGGCGCCGAACCGCTGGCCGCCATGGGCACCGACACCCCGATTGCCGCCCTGGCTGACCGGGCGCGCCTGCTGTTCGACTACTTCACCCAGTCCTTCGCCCAGGTCACCAACCCGCCGCTGGATGCAATCCGCGAAGAGCTGGTCACCTCGATGGGCACCGCGATCGGCCCCGACGGCAACCTGCTGTCCCTGGACCGTGTCCCGCAAACTCAGATCGCGCTGGACTACCCGGTGCTGACCAACGACCAGCTGGCCAAGATCGTGCACCTGCGCGACGAATCCGGGTCCAAGTACTCGCTGAAGGTGCGCGGCCTGTACCGCCCGGCCGGCGGCGAATCCGAGCTGCGCGCCCGCCTGCAGGAAATCTGCGAGAAGGTTTCCGCCGCGGTGAACCGCGGGGTGCGCTACATCGTGCTCTCGGACCGCGATTCCTCCGCGGCCTGGGCGCCGATCCCGTCGCTGCTGCTGACCTCCGCGGTGCACCACCACCTGCTCAAGAGCTCCAACCGCACCCGCGTTTCGCTGATCATCGAGTCCGGCGACGCCCGCGAAGTGCACCACATCGCCCTGCTCATCGGCTACGGCGCCAGCGCCATCAACCCCTACCTCGCCCTGGAATCGGTCGAGCAGATGGCCGAGAACGGCGAGCTGCCCGGAGTTGACGGGCACCAGGCCAGCAGCAACTTGATCAAGGCGCTGGGCAAGGGAGTGCTGAAGATCATGTCCAAGATGGGCATCTCCACGGTCTCCAGCTACTGCGGCGCGCAGACCTTCGAGGCCGTGGGCCTGTCCCAGCGCGTGGTCGACCAGTACTTCACCGGCACCGCCACCAAGCTCTCGGGCATCGAGCTGGATGTGGTGGCCGCCGAGGCCGCCGCCCGCCATGCCCGCGCCTACCCGGAGATCGACGGCGGCGCCCAGCCGCTGGAACTGGAAACCGGGGGAGAGTACCAGTGGCGCCGCGAAGGCCCGCCGCACCTGTTCAACCCGGAAACCGTCTTCCGCCTGCAGCACTCCACCCGCACCCGCCGCTACGACGTGTTCAAGGAGTACACCAAGGCCGTCGACGACCAGGCCGCACAGCTCAAGACCCTGCGCGGGCTGCTGAAGTTCAAGACCCAGGGGATCACCCCGATCGCCATCGACGAGGTGGAGCCGGTCAGCTCCATCGTGAAGCGCTTCGCCACCGGCGCGATGAGCTACGGCTCGATTTCGGCCGAGGCCCACGAAACCCTGGCCATCGCGATGAACCAGCTGGGCGCGAAGTCCAACACCGGCGAAGGCGGGGAGGATCCGGAGCGGCTGCTCGATCCGGTGCGCCGCAGCGCGGTCAAGCAGATCGCCTCGGGCCGCTTCGGCGTGACCAGCTTGTACCTGGCCAACGCCGATGACATCCAGATCAAGATGGCCCAGGGCGCCAAGCCCGGCGAAGGCGGCCAGCTGATGAGCGCCAAGCTCTACCCCTGGATCGCCAAGACCCGCCACTCCACCCCGGGTGTCGGGCTGATCTCCCCGCCGCCGCACCACGACATCTACTCGATCGAGGACCTGGCCCAGCTGATCCACGACGCGAAGTGCGCCAACCCTTCCGCCCGCGTGCACGTGAAGCTGGTCTCCGAGTCCGGCATCGGCACCGTCGCGGCCGGCGTGGCCAAGGCCAAGGCCGACGTCGTGCTGATTTCCGGGCACGATGGCGGCACCGGCGCCTCGCCGATGAATTCGCTGAAGCATGCCGGCACCCCGTGGGAAATCGGCTTGGCCGAAGCGCAGCAGACGCTGATCCTCAACGGGTTGCGCGACCGCGTCACCGTGCAGGTCGACGGCCAGCTGAAAACCGGGCGCGACGTGCTGATCGGCGCCCTGCTGGGTGCCGAGGAATTCGGCTTCGCCACCGCGCCGCTGGTGGTCTCGGGCTGCATCATGATGCGCGTATGCCACCTGGACACCTGCCCGGTGGGCGTGGCCACGCAGAATCCTGCGCTGCGCGAACGTTTCACCGGCAAGGCCGAGTTCGTGGTGAACTTCTTCGAGTTCATCGCCCAGGAGGTGCGAGAGCTGCTCGCCTCGCTGGGGGCGCGCACCCTGGACGAGGTGATCGGCAAGGTCGAACTGCTCCAGGCCGATCCCGCCCAGTTCGCCGCGCACGACAAGGTCTCCGGGCTGGCCCTGGATGCGATTACCCACGTGCCGGATACCGAGCTGGCGGCGCGCCGCCGCCGCATCGGCCAGGACCACGGGCTGGACACGCACCTGGACCAGCAGCTGCTCGCCGCGGCCGGACCGGCGCTGGCTGACCGCCTGCCGGTCAGCATCGACGCGGCGATCGTGAATACCGACCGCTCCACCGGCACGCTGCTGGGCCACCATGTGACCAAGACCTTCGGGCTGCAGACCCTGGAGCGGGACACCATCAAGGTGAACCTCTCGGGCCGCGCCGGCCAGTCGCTGGGCGCCTTCCTTCCCGAGGGCATTACACTCAAGCTCTCGGGCGACGCGAATGACTACGTCGGCAAGGGATTGTCCGGCGGCCGGATCGCGATCCACCCGCCGCACACCACCCTGTCCAAACCCGAGGAGCAGGTCATCGCCGGCAACGTGGTCGGCTACGGCGCCACCAGCGGGGAGCTGTTCATCAACGGCATGGTCGGCGAACGCTTCGCGGTGCGCAACTCCGGGGCCACGATTGTCACAGAAGGCATCGGCGAGCACGGCTGCGAGTACATGACCGGGGGACAGGTGCTGATCCTAGGAGCCACCGGCCGCAACTTCGGCGCCGGGTTCTCCGGCGGCGTGGCCTGGGTGCTGGACTTCGATGCAGCCAAGCTGAACCCGCTGGCTGCCGGGCAGTCGGACGTGCTGGTAGCGCCGATTACCGATGCCGAAGCCGAACGCATCCACGAGCTGCTCACCGAGCACATCGCATTGACCGCATCCCCGCTGGCCTCCCGCCTGCTGCTGGACTGGGAACGAACCCGCAGCCGGCTGACCAGCATCACCCCGCGCGACTTCGCCGCCGTGCAGCAGCTGCGCAGCGACGCAGTAGCCAACGGGCAGAACCCGGATTCGCCGCAGGTATGGAACAAGATTTTGGAGGTGACCCGTGGCTGATCCACGTGGATTCCTGAAGGTGACCGAACGCGTCACCCAGCCCAAGCGCCCGGTGCCGGTGCGCCTGATGGACTACAAGGAGGTCGTCGAGCGCCAGAAGTCCGGCATCCTGGAGGAGCAGGCCGGCCGTTGCATGGACTGCGGCGTCCCGTTCTGCCATTCGGGATGCCCGCTGGGCAACCTGATCCCGGAGTTCAACGACCTGGCCTACAGGGGCCGGATGGATGATGCGGCCGCCCGGCTGCTGAGCACCAACAACTTCCCGGAGCTCACCGGCAAGCTGTGCCCGGCCCCGTGCGAGTCCTCCTGTGTGCTGGGCATCAACCAGCCCGCGGTGACCATCAAGCAGGTCGAAGCGGAACTGGCTGTCCACCTGATGGACGCCGGCGACTTCGTGCCGCAGCCGCCTGCCCGCCACACCGAGCACCGCGTGGCGATCGTCGGTTCGGGGCCGGCCGGATTGGCCGCCGCCCAGCAGCTGACCCGTGCCGGGCACACCGTGGCCGTCTACGAGCGCGACGAAGCCATCGGCGGCCTGCTGCGCTTCGGCATCCCGGACTTCAAGCTCGAGAAGCAGGTCATCGACCTGCGCCTGGCCCAGATGGAAGCCGAAGGAACGATCTTCCGCACCGGCATCGAGATCGGCAAGGACATCTCCTGGAAGCAGCTGCGCCGCGACTACGACGCGGTCATCGTGGCCACCGGTGCCACGGTGCCGCGCGAGCTGCCGGTGCCGGGCAACAAGCTCGACGGCGTGCACCATGCCATGGAGTTCCTCACCGAGAGCAACCGCGTGGTCGCCGGCCAGCTCGATGCCCCGCGCATCGATGCGGCGGGCAAGCACGTGATCGTGCTGGGCGGCGGAGACACCGGATCGGACTGCATCGGCACCGCCCTGCGCCAGGGAGCGGCGAGCGTCACGACGCTGGCCATCGGCCAGCAGCCGGGCACCGAGCGCCGCGAAGACCAGCCGTGGCCGATGATGCCGGTGCTTTTCGAGGTGCAGACCTCCCATGAGGAAGGCGGCGAGCGAACCTACCTGGCTTCGACCGTGAACTTCATCTCCGGCGAGGGAACTGAGCAAAACAAGGTGATCGGTGTTACAGTTGCAGAGACAGAATTTGTTGCTGGCAAGCGCCTCCCGAAGCCTGGAACCGAACGCGTAATCAAAGCGGATCTGGTTCTGCTTGCCCTCGGGTTCACCGGTCCGGAAGTTTCCGGATTGGACGAACAGGTCAGTATCGAATTCGACAACCGGGGCAACGTCGCCCGAGATGGCTACTACATGACGAACACCGAATCGGTATTCGTCGCCGGAGACGCCGGTCGGGGACAGTCGCTGATCGTGTGGGCTATCGCCGAAGGACGCGCTTGCGCGGCCGCGGTCGACAAGTTCCTCATGGGTTCGACTACCCTTCCTGCACCGGTTGCTCCAACCGATAGGGCCATCAGCATCATTTGAGTGACATAGGCTTGAATGCGGCGCACCCGGATGCCGGGTGGGCCGCATTTTGCCTATGTGAACATGAAAGGCATTTGGCTGACGGAATGAGACGCGCAAAGATTGTGGCAACCTGGGGCCCGGCCCTGGCAAGTTATGAAAATACTGTAGCGGTACTGAAGGCGGGCGTAGACGTAGCCCGCCTGAACATGAGCCATGGAGACCACTCCATGCACGCACAATCCCTGGCGAATGTGCGCAATGCGGCCGCGGAGATCGGCCGCGCGGTTGGCATCTTCGCCGACCTGCAGGGTCCGAAGATCCGCCTTGGCCGCTTCAAGGACAACGCCAAGTACATCCTCGAGGCTGGTGAGGAATTCACCATCACCATCGAGGACATCGAAGGTACCCGCAACCTGTGCTCCACCACCTTCAAGGGCCTTCCCACCGATGTCCAGCCGGGCGATTTCCTGCTGATCAACGACGGCAAGGTCAAGCTCAAGGCGCTGGCAGTTGACCAGACCTCGGTGCGTTCCGAGGTCGTCGTCGGAGGCGAGGTGTCCAATAACAAGGGCATCAACCTGCCAGGCGTCGCGGTGAACGTTCCCGCATTGAGCGAAAAGGACGAGGACGACCTGCGTTGGGCACTGCGTGCCGGCATCGACATGGTCGCGCTGTCCTTCGTGCGCAACGCCGAGGACATCGAGCGCGTGCACGAGATCATGGACGAAGAAGGCCGACGCGTGCCGGTGATCGCCAAGATCGAGAAGCCGCAGGCCGTGGCCGCGCTGGAAGAAATCATCAATGCATTCGACGCCATCATGGTCGCCCGCGGGGACTTGGGCGTGGAGCTGCCGCTGGAAGAAGTTCCGGTCGTGCAGAAGCGTGCCGTGGAGCTGGCACGCCGCTGGGCCAAGCCGGTCATCGTCGCCACCCAGGTGCTCGAATCGATGATCGAATCGCCGACCCCGACCCGCGCCGAGGCTTCGGACTGCGCCAATGCGGTGCTCGACGGCGCCGACGCGGTCATGCTCTCGGGGGAGACCTCCGTGGGCGCGTACCCGGTGGAAACCGTGGAGACCATGTCGCGCATCATCTCCTCGACCGAGCAGCACGGCCTGGATCGCATTCCCCGCTTGGGTTCCCAGCCGAAGACCCGCGGCGGCGCGATCACCCGTGCCGCGGTGGAGATCGCCGATCAGCTCGACGCGAAGTACATCGTCGCCTTCACCCAGTCCGGCGACTCGGCACGGCGCCTCTCGCGCCTGCGCCCGAAGAAGCCGGTCCTGGCTTTCACCCCGCTGCAGCAGACCTACAACATCATGACCCTGATGTGGGGTGTGCAGGCACGCCTGGTGGCCTACGCCGACCACACTGACAAGATGACCGCCCAGGTGGACGAGGCGCTGCTCTCCGAAGGCCTGGCGGAGCTCAACGATATCGTGTGCATCGCCGCCGGGTCCCCTCCGGGACAGGCAGGGTCCACCAACTCGCTGCGCGTGCACAAGGTCGGCGACCTCGCCGATGCCGGCCAGCTGGTCAATGGCAAGCCGATGCCTGCTCGCGAGAAGGTCGGTCCGTGGGCACCGGAAAACGTCTCCACGCCGAAAAACCTGTAGACGCTCTTTCGCGCACTAGCTGAAGCAAGAAAATCTGCCCTGCTCCAGAATTCTGGAGCAGGGCGGATTTTTTGCCTTGGCGCCCGCAAAGCGCGATTGTGAACTCGAGCACGTGCCCTGTGGTTGCGCGCGCAAAAAAGGCCGTTGAACCGGAAAATTTCCGATCCAACGGCCTTCATGCTGGTGCCCAAGGTGGGACTCGAACCCACACATCTTTCGATACCGCATTTTGAGTGCGGCGCGTCTACCGATTCCGCCACTTGGGCTGGCACTTTGACTACTTTACTAGAGGTTTTCCAGATTTCCTAATCAGGAACCTCGCGTCTTCGCCTCAACAAGAGTACATGCCAGTAGGCTTAGATGTGAAACCGAGGCAACGTGGCTTCGCTGAACTGAAACCATCTAGATACTGCCCATTCAGCGGGCAGGATTTCTGACCATGGAGGAAGGCGCCAATGAGCGAACTACCTGAAATCACCCGCATCCCATCCGAGGTGCAATCCACTCCGCGTCGAGTGGTCGTTGCCGAGGATGAAACCCTGATCCGCTTGGATATCGTCGAAATTCTCCGTTCCGAAGGGTACGACGTCGTCGCCGAAGCCGACAACGGCCAGACCGCCCTGGAGAAGGCGCGCGAATTGAAGCCCGATCTGGTGCTCATGGACGTGAAGATGCCGGTCATGGATGGCATCACCGCCGCCGAAGCCATCGTCAAGGAACGCATCGCCCCGGTCGTCTTGCTGACCGCCTTCAGTCAGAAGGAACTGGTGGAGCGTGCCCGAGAAGCCGGTGCCATGGCCTACGTGGTCAAGCCGTTCACCCCGGCAGACCTCACCCCGGCCATCGAAATCGCGATTTCCCGCAATGACGAGCTGCGCGCGCTGGAGGAAGAAGTCAGCAACCTGGCCGAGCAGTTCGAAACCCGCAAGCTGGTTGATCGCGCCAAGTCGCTGCTCATCACCAAGATGGGCTTGACCGAGCCGGAAGCGTTCCGCTGGATCCAGAAGACCTCCATGGATCGCCGCCTGAGCATGCGCCAGGTAGCCGAGACGGTCGTCGACCAGGTCAAGTAGGGACCGCCAAGCACTGGATTGTGCGCCAAGCCACTTATGGTTTGGCGCACATTTTTTATGCCTGCGATGCGCCGATACCGCGCTTGGAGGCTAGTTAACCCTCTGGTAACCAGTTGTTCATCCGAGTTTTCCCCGGATGGGGTTGAAGTTCCGGATTGACGTACTGCGCCGTACGCCTAAGATGGAAATTGCGCTTAGAACGAAGTCCTGCACGCCAATGCCTTTCGCAGGATCCTATTTCTGGCCCGTTCTCTTTTTCCTTGCCGTTCGACCCCTCAGGCTGGTATTCAATGGATTTGACGCTTATCGTCGTCCTGGTCATTGCCTTGGCGTTGTTTTTCGACTTCACCAATGGTTTCCATGACACGGCCAATGCGATGGCCACCCCAATCGCAACCGGAGCAATTTCCCCTAAGAAGGCAGTTGCCCTCGCCGCAATTCTGAACCTGGTTGGCGCATTCCTCTCCACCGAGGTAGCGAAGACCATTTCAGGTGGCATCATCAACGAAGACCCGACCTCGGGCGTGGCTATTGGGCCGGCGATGATTTTCGCCGGCCTGATGGGCGCCGTGATCTGGAACCTGTTCACCTGGTTGCTGGGACTGCCTTCGAGCTCCTCCCACGCATTGTTCGGCGGCCTGGTAGGCGCCGCGATCGTCGGTGCAGGCTTCGCCTCGGTGAACTACAGCGTGCTGCTCTCCAAGGTGCTGCTTCCGGCCCTGTGCGCGCCGGTGATCGCCGGCATCTCCGCGTACCTGTGCACCAAGCTGGCCTACGCGATCACCAAGCGCGAGAATGGCGCGGCGCCCAAGCGCGGCGGCTTCCGCTACGGGCAGATCTTCTCTTCCTCGCTGGTCGCGCTGTCCCACGGCACTAACGATGCGCAGAAGACCATGGGCATCATCACCCTGACCCTGGTGGCTTCTGGCCTGCAGGATTCCGACTCCGGCGTGCAGTTCTGGGTTGTTGCCACCTGTGCCTTCGCCATCGCGCTGGGTACCTACACCGGCGGCTGGCGCATCATCGCCACCATGGGTTCGGGCCTGACCGACGTGAAGCCCGCGCAGGGCTTCGCAGCCGAGATGTCCACCGCTTCGGCGATCCTGACTTCCTCGCACCTGGGCTTCGCGCTGTCCACCACCCAGGTAGCTTCCGGCTCCGTGATCGGTTCGGGCATGGGCCGCAAGGGCGGCGAAGTCCGCTGGGGCACCGCGGGACGCATCGCGTTGGGCTGGCTGTTCACCCTGCCAGCAGCCGCGGCCGTCGGCGGCGTGGCCGCAGCGATCACCCACCTGGGCACCATCGGCATCGTGATCGTCGCGATCGCCGGCACCGGCGCCATGCTGACCATCTGGTTCCTCTCGCGCAAGCAGCCGCATGACCACGAGTCGAACATTTCCGACATCGATAACTCGGGTGCAGCGGTGAACATCCTGACCAAGAAGGAGCGCCGCGCCAAGGCCAAGGCGGAAGCCAAGCTGGCCAAGGCTGCCGCAGCGCAGAAGGAAGCCGATAATTCATGATTGACTGGACAGCCTTTCTCATCGTCGCCGCCATCACCTGGTTTTCCGCGATGGCGATCGTGGCGGCCTACTCCTTCGGCGTCCGCCTGTTGGCAGTTGCCAAGGACGAGGGCCGCAACCAGAGCCTGAGCAATGCCGGAGCCTACGCCTGCTTCGCGATTTGCGGCCTGATCGTCCTCTTCGGCGTGGTGCTGATCGTGCCGCAGCTGAGCGAAGCGATCCTGGGCTTCTCCTCGAGCCACTAGGAACTGCTCGCGGCTGCGGGCGGATCCGACACGATTTTCGGGTCCCTCGACAACTTGATATTGCCTTCGATGGAGGCACCCCTAGACTGGAGCCATGACTAGCTTCAAGTACTACGTGGGTGCCTCCATCGATGGTTTTATCGCCGATCGCAGCGGAAGCGTCCAATGGTTCATCCCCTATGCCACGCAGCCGGGAGTGAAAAAGCATTTCGACGAGTTCTTCGGGAGCGTCGGCGCCGTAGTGATCGGAGGCAAGACCTACGAGAACATCGTCCGCGATGCTGCCGAGGGAACCGTGCCGTGGGTGTTCGGCGAGAAGCCGGTGTGGGTCTTCACACACCATGAACTGCCGACACTGCCCGGAGCGGACCTGACCTTCATCCGCGGCGAGGTGGGCTTCTGGAGCCGGGACATCGCCCAGAGCGCGGGGGCCGGGGACGTGTGGGTGGTTGGCGGTGCCGACCTGGCTGGGGCGTTCGTCGAAGCCGATGCGCTCGATGAGCTGCTTCTGGTCACCGTTCCGGAGGTGCTGGGCGACGGGGCCAATATCTTTGGCCGCGGGATCAGCACGCGGCTCTCGGCCCTGGGGATCACCGAGCTCGGCGCGGATATCTTCCTCTCGCGCTACGCGATCGGCTAAACGGCCAGGGGGACCTGCTGGCCAGGGCCAGCGTTCCGGAAAAGCCGGATCCGCCGCGCTTGGCGCGAACGGCGCCTGCGGGGATCAGTTTTCGACCGGCAGCAGCATATTGGTGATGCGAGCGGTCGCGACACGCTGGCCCTGCTCATTGCTGATCACGATCTCATGGCAGGTGCTGCTGCGGCCCAGATGCACCGGCGTGCATACCCCGGTGACCAGCCCGGTGCGCCCGGCCTTGTGGTGGGTGATGTTCAAATCCACGCCGACCGGGTTGGCCCGGCCGGCACCGTGCAGCGCAGCGGCCATCGAACCGAGGGTTTCGGCAAGTGCCGCCGAAGCGCCGCCATGCAGGATGCCGTAGACCTGGGTGTTGCCCGCCACCGGCATGGTGGCGGCAACGCGCTGGGGTTCGAACCCGGTGAAGATGATTTCCAGTTTCTCCACGAGTTCGCCCACGCCATTGTGGAGCAGGTAGGGCCACATGGATTCGGGAATACCGTGGCGGGCCAGCTGCGCGTCAAACGGATGTGCCGAAGATTGCGTGGTTCGAGAAGTGAAATTGTCGCTCATGGCAACTAGGCTTTCAGGTGTGAGCGAAACTACCAAACCGACTGCCTCGTCGGACAAGAGACTGCTGATTATTGACGGACACTCCATGGCCTTCCGCGCGTTCTATGCGCTGCCTGCAGAGAACTTCGCAACAAGCACCGGCCAGCACACCAATGCCGTGCACGGATTCGTATCGATGCTGCTGACGATGATCCGCCAGCAAAAGCCCACCCACGTTGCGGTGGCCTTCGACTTGGACACCCCGACTTTCCGCTCGCTGGAGTACACCGAGTACAAGGGCGGACGCAATAAGACGCCCGAAGAGTTCTACGGGCAGATCGATCTGATCCAGGAAGTCATGAAGGCGATGAACATCCCTTCGATCACCCTGGAGAGCTTCGAGGCCGATGACATCCTGGCCACGCTGGCCACCCAGGGCGAAGCGGCCGGTTTCAACGTGCTGGTGGTGTCCGGCGACCGCGACGCCTTCCAGCTGATCACCGACAAGACCCTGGTGCTGTACCCGAAGAAGGGCATCAGCGATATCCCGCCGATGGATGCCGCAGCGGTGGAAGCCAAGTACTTCGTGCGTCCCGAGCGCTACTCGGATTTGGCGGCTCTGGTCGGCGAAACCGCGGATAACTTGCCCGGTGTGCCAGGTGTGGGGCCGAAGACCGCCGCCAAATGGATCAACCTCTACGGGGACCTGGCTGGCATCCTGGAGAATGTGGAGAACATCAAGGGCAAGGTCGGCGAGTCGCTGCGCGAGCACGTGGACAACGTGACCCGCAACCGCCGGTTGAACCAGCTCAAGCACGACCTGGAACTCCCGGTCACGCTCGATCAGATGGAACTCGAAGCCCCGAACCGCGAAGAGATCGAGAACCTGTTCGACGCGCTGGAATTCAACACCCTGCGCAAGCGCCTGTTCGACCTGTTTGCAGCCCAGGAAGAGGAAGCGGCACCCGAAGTTGCCGAATTCTCCCGGGTGCTCGGCGCCGATGCCGACGCACTGGACGGATTCATCGGGGCCGGGAAGGGCGCGCCGATCGCAATCCAGCCTGCTGCGGTTGACGGCGAAGCCGTGGGTCTGGCCCTTTTCCGCGGGTCGGAAGCCCTCTGGCTGGAACTGGCCGAACTCGATGAAGCCACCGAAGGCGTGCTTGCGCAGTTCCTGGCCGATGAGAACGCGCCGAAGCTCTTCCACGATGCCAAGGCCGCCATGCACCTGCTCATCGAGCGCGGGCTGCGGATCGCCGGCATCAAGGACGACACCTTGATCAGCGCCTACCTGATCCAGCCCGATCGCCGCAGCCACGACCTGGTGGACGTGGTGCAGTACCACCTGAAGTACGCCGTGCCGGTGCATCAGGCCAAGAAAGGCGAACTGGATCTGGGGCTCACTTCGGATCTTGCCGAGCCAACGTTGGCCCAGGCGCAGGCCATCCACGACCTCTCCGCCTACCTGGCTACCAAGCTGGCCGAGAAGCACGCGGACAAACTGGCTGCCGAGATGGAGCTGCCGCTGATTCCGGTGCTCTTCGAGATGGAACGCGCCGGCGTGGCAGTGGACGTGGATCGCCTGAACGAACTGCGTGCCCACTTCACCGAGCAGGTGGACCAGGCCACCAACGACGCGTTCGCCGCGATCGGCCACGAAGTCAACCTCTCCAGCCCGAAGCAGCTGCAGGTGGTGTTGTTCGAAGAGCTGGATCTGCCGCGCACCAAGAAGATCAAGACCGGTTTCACCACCGATGCCGAGTCGCTGCAGGATCTGCTGATCAAGACCGGGCACCCGTTCCTGGTCGCGCTGATGGCCTACCGCGACGCGATCAAGCTGCGCCAGACCGTGGACGGCCTGCTCAAGGCCACCCACGATGATGGCCGGATCCACACCACCTATGCGCAGACCGTGGCCGCGACCGGGCGCCTCTCCAGCCTGAACCCGAACCTGCAGAACATCCCGGTGCGTTCGGAAGAGGGCCGGCGCATCCGCGACGTCTTCATGGTCGGGGCCGGCTACCAGAGCCTGCTGACAGTGGACTACTCGCAGATCGAAATGCGCATCATGGCGCACCTGTCCGAAGACGAGGGGCTGATCGAGGCCTACCAGAACGGCGAGGACCTGCACCGCTATGTCGGTTCGCGCGTGTTCAACGTCGAGCCGGAAGAGGTCACCTCGGAGATGCGCTCGAAGGTCAAGGCGATGAGCTACGGCCTGGCCTATGGGCTGAGCAGCTTCGGGCTGTCCAAGCAGCTGAAGATCGGCGTGGACGAGGCCCGCAAGCTGATGAAGGACTACTTCGACCGCTTCGGTGCCGTGCGCACCTACCTGCGTTCGGTCGTCGACCAGGCCCGCAAGGATGGCTACACCGAAACCATTTTCGGACGCCGCCGCTACCTGCCGGAGCTGAACAGCTCGGATCGCCGGCTGCGCGACATCGCCGAGCGTGCCGCGTTGAACGCCCCGATCCAGGGTTCGGCCGCCGACCTGGTGAAGGTGGCCATGCTGCGCATCGATGAGGGACTGCGCGCCGGGCAGTACAAGTCCCGGATGCTGCTGCAGGTCCATGACGAACTCATCCTGGAGATCGCCGAGGGGGAGCTGGAGGCAGTGCAGGAGCTGGTGACCCGCGAAATGGGACAGGCCGCAGATCTGCTGGTGCCGCTGGACGTCCAGCCGGGCATCGGCCGGACCTGGCACGACGCCGCGCACTAGGGGCGGCAATCGAAAGGGGCAGGGGCACCGCGGGTGTTCCTGCCCCTTTCGGCAGGATCGAATGGGCTTGGGGAAAGAGACGAACTTGGAGCACTACTCGCGCCGTTGGGCGCTGAAAACCGGAAGCCTGGGGCTGGGGGCGCTGGCCGCCGCGCTGGTCTCCGGTTGCAGTACCGGCGGACCGGCGGAACGAGCCGGGTCCGCGTCGGCCTCGGGAACGGCGAGTCCTTCGCCCACCGCCACTGCTTCGCCCCGGCCTACCGCCAGCCTCCAGACGGTGTATCCGAGCCGGAGCCAGGTCATGGCAAAGTTCAAGAATGTTCCTGCAGGGCAGTTCGGGCTGGAAGTCCCGGGCATCGAGCTGGGCCTGCCCAAGGGCAATGCCGCCGCGGCGTTGACCTTCGATGCCTGCGGGGGACCCCGGGGCTCGGGGGTGGATGGGGCCCTGCTGGACGCGTTGCGCGCCAAGCAGGTGCCCGCGACCCTCTTCGTGAACCAACGCTGGGCACGCGCCAATGCGCGGCTGATGGACGAGCTGGTAAGCGACGAGCTGTTCGAGATCGCCAACCACGGAACCAGCCACGCCCCGCTGGCCACTTCCGGGCAGGCAGCCTACGGCATCGGGGGCACGGAGTCGATCGGCCAGGCCTACGACGAGGTGATGGGCAACCAGCGGTATCTGGCCGACCAGTTCGGCATCACCGCGAAATTCTTCCGCTCCGGCACCGCCCATATGGACGAAGCCGGCGCGGCAATGTGCCGGGACCTGGGCGTGGTGCCGATGAACTTCACCGTCAACCTGGACGCCGGGGCGACCTTTGGCGCGCAGGCCGTGGCCGCCCAGGTCCGCCAGCTGGCCGCCGGGGACGTCGGCATCGGGCACTTCAACCAGCCCGCCTCGGGTACTGCCAAGGGCGTGGCGCTCGGGCTGGGGCAGGCGCTGGATTCCGGCCTGCGGTTCACCACGCTCTCCGAAGCCTGGTGAATGCACCCCTTGCGCCGGCCGGACAGGCGCATAGACTGTGATCAGCCGATTTCCTCGCCAAGGAGCACGATGAGACCAGAGACCCCGCCGCAGCTGGAAACCCGGACCTGCCAGGCTGCGATCCGCAGTCCTGAACTCGACGAATCGATCAAGTTGTTCCATCAGGCCACCGGGATCGGCTTCTACGAGCAGCTGCCCGAAGAGCCCAATTGGACGCACTACCTGGACCTGACTTATGCGCAGAAAATGCGCTTCTCCCTGGTGTTCGATCAGCAGGCCGAACCGCACTCGCGCCATGCAACCTACCCGGTGCACACCTATGGAGCATTCCCCGGGCTGCTCAATGCCGGCGGCGAGGCGCCGGTGGCAACGCACAAGATCTCCGCGGTCACCGTCGCGCCGAGCTATCGGCGCCGCGGCATCCTGTCCAGGCAAATCACCGCAGACCTGGCCTATGCCCAGCAGGCGGCTTTCCCTATTGCGGCTTTGACCGCGTCGGAAGCGACGATCTACGGGCGGTACGGCTTCGAGCCAGCTACCTACCAAAGCCGGTTCACGCTCAAGTGCGCCCACGGGGTGAAGCTGCGCGTGCAGGTACCCGGCCGGGTGGTGGACGCCGATCCGCAGCATTTCGGGCCCGGCTATGCCGCGCTGGCCGTGCGCGCGCTCGAGCAGACGTTCGGATCCGTGGACAGCACCGAATTCGACAATGGCTTTGCCTTGGGCCGCTGGGACACCTGGGAGACTCTGGAGAAGCCGAAGAACCTGCGTTTTGCCGCCTACTACGATGACGCTGGCCAGCTCGGCGGATTCGCCACCTACAAGTTCGGCGGGTGGGACGAGCCCAAGGCGAAGCTGGTGGTGCATAAGCTGGTGGCCACCAGCGACGCCGCGCGCATCAAGCTCTTCGAGTACCTGGGCAACCATGATCTGGTCGAAGAAGTGCATGGCCAAGGCCCGGTGGCCGATCCACTGCGCCAAGTGCTGGAGAACGTGCGGGACTACCACGTGCGTTCCATTGACGATGTGCTGTGGCTGCGCGTGCTCGATGTTGTTGCCGCCTTCCAAGCGCGCGGCTACCAGCGCGATGCCCGGCTGCTATTGAGCGTGAGCGACCGGCTGGAGCTGATCTCCGGAACCTACCTCTTCGAGGTGTCCGATTCCCGCGCCACGGTGAGCCGGATCGAGGACGGGCAGGCCGACTCCGGGCTGCCGCGTGTGGCGCTTTCGGAGCGGGAGCTGGCGGGACTGTACCTGGGCACCGTGCAGCTGGACCAATTGCTGGATTCGGGACGCGCCGAACTGGTCGGCGGGGGAACTGCGGGGGACTGGGTGCACTTGTTCAACGTGGCTCGCGAGGGTTTCACGCCGCACGGTTTCTAGTGGGACGGGTCGCATTATCCGGTTGATATGACGAAGTTCACAAAATGCTGGCGAGGATGTTAGCGGGTTACGCTTTGACCCGCGGTGTGCTAGGCGCGTAGACTTGAACAGCGTGCCATGGCTTCGTCATGTCCGCATTCATGTTCTACCCCCTTCGAAATTCCGGGACTTCCGGGGTTTCGACTGATCAAATCTATCCACATCGGAGTCCCTACTACATGACCATCACCTCGAACGAGAACAACAGCGCACCAGTCGTCGCAATCAACGACATTGGATCTGCTGAGGACTTCTTGGCCGCAGTCGACGCCACCATCAAGTACTTCAACGATGGTGACCTCGTCGAAGGCACCGTCGTCAAGGTTGACCACGACGAAGTTCTGCTCGACATCGGTTACAAGACCGAAGGTGTCATCCCTTCCCGCGAGCTTTCCATCAAGCACGACGTTGACCCAGGTGAAGTTGTCACCGTTGGCGACAGTGTCGAAGCCTTGGTCCTGACCAAGGAAGACAAGGAAGGCCGCCTGATCCTGTCCAAGAAGCGTGCGCAGTACGAGCGCGCTTGGGGCGACATCGAAAAGATCAAGGAAGAGGACGGCGTCGTTACCGGTACCGTCATCGAGGTTGTCAAGGGTGGCCTCATCCTGGACATCGGCCTGCGTGGCTTCCTGCCAGCATCGCTCGTCGAGATGCGCCGTGTGCGCGACCTGGCTCCATACATCGGCCAGGAAATCGAAGCCAAGATCATCGAGCTGGACAAGAACCGCAACAACGTTGTGCTTTCCCGCCGTGCATGGCTCGAGCAGACCCAGTCCGAGGTTCGCTCGACCTTCCTCAACAAGCTGGAAAAGGGCCAGGTTCGTCCGGGCGTTGTTTCCTCCATCGTCAACTTCGGTGCATTCGTGGACCTGGGCGGCGTAGACGGCCTGGTACACGTTTCCGAGCTGTCCTGGAAGCACATCGACCACCCATCCGAGGTTGTCGAGGTTGGCCAGGAAGTAACCGTAGAGGTTCTGGAAGTCGATCTGGACCGCGAGCGCGTTTCCCTGTCGCTGAAGGCTACCCAGGAAGATCCTTGGCAGACCTTCGCCCGCACCCACGCACTGGGTCAGGTTGTACCGGGCAAGGTTACCAAGCTGGTTCCATTCGGTGCGTTCGTACGCGTCGAAGACGGCATCGAAGGCCTGGTTCACATCTCCGAGCTTGCAGTTCGCCACGTTGAACTGGCTGAGCAGGTTGTCTCCGTTGGCGACGAACTGTTCGTCAAGGTCATCGACATCGACCTGGAGCGCCGCCGCATCTCGCTGTCGCTCAAGCAGGCTAACGAAGGTGTTGACCCAGAGGGCACCGAGTTCGACCCAGCACTCTACGGCATGGCTGCAGAGTACGACGAGGCCGGCAACTACAAGTACCCAGAGGGCTTCGACCCAGAGTCGAACGAATGGCTCGAGGGCTTCGACACCCAGCGCGCTGCATGGGAAGCACAGTACGCTGCTGCCCAGGAGCGTTGGGAAGCACACAAGAAGCAGGTTGTTGCCGCTATCGCTGCCGACGCAGAAGCAGAGCCTGCTGCTGCCGGTGGTTCCGAGCCAGCTCCAGCTTCGTACTCCTCGGAGGCGCCAGCCACCGATGCAGGCACCCTGGCTTCGGACGAAGCACTGGCTGCACTGCGCGAGAAGCTGACCGGCAACTAATTCCGGCTTCTGCCTCGTGCAGAGATCGTGATTAGCTTTAGCTGATTCACGAAGGTCCAACCCTGCAAGGGTTGGACCTTCGTTTGTTTAACTGGTTTTTTGCTTGCCGGCATGGCTGGCGCGTCATTATTTCTGCTGACATCCGCCGGGCAGGAATAGCTCCGAAGGAGCACTGCTCTTAATACTTGCTGAGGTTAGACTAAAAGTGCACCGATCAGGTGGACTCACTAACGGCAGGTAGTAGCACATGGCAACGACAGGAAATTCGCCGGCAGACTATGCGGCAGGCGCAACTGCCGGGCAGCAGATCCCGGTGCGCCAGGTCAGCCACGAGGAGTGGGAGACTGTACCGCGCACTATTCCCAATTTCTGGGTTGCCGCAGCGACCTGGCTTCCGCTGGTTGCACTGGTGGTCCTCGTCCGTTCGGATCTTCTGCATTCCCCGTACCTGGACAAGGGCTTCATGGACATCCTCTCCTTCTCCATGGTCGCTACCGTCCTGGCCATGATCTTTGGCGGCGGACGGCAATCACCCTGGATGGGCTTGGGCGTAGCCGCCGGAATCTATTTCCTGCTGGCTCCGGCCGGGGACCTGCAAAGGATCCTGATGCTGGCGCTGGGCTATTTCCTGCTGCTCGCACTGTCCGTAGGTCTCATGGACGCACGGTTTCGACGCCTGCTGAGAACCTGGAAGCGTGAAGCCTCAGGAGGCATCGCCTTGGCGCCGGGGCAAGAGAGCGATTTTGGAATCACCAAGCAAATGTCGCCCATGGTATGGGAGCTTGCGGTAGGAGCACTGATCTACCCGCTGCTCCGGCTGGGCTGGGAATTGGTCAGCACGGAAGTTCATTCGCTGCATGACTTGGATGAAGGCTACCGTCTTGACGTGTACGCCGCGGCCGTTCTCCTGGGCATCAGCCTGCTGCTGAGCATGCTGCGCTGGATGCGCTTGAAATCGATGGGACTTTTCGCACTCGAAGTTCCAGCGGACCACCGAATTGGTCCAACGTCATTGCGGGCCTATGGCAACGCGATCCTCATCGAAACGGAAGAAACCGGGGCCTGCCTGTGCCGCAACGACGACAAGAACGGGTCCAAGCAGAAATTTGAGGATCCGCGATTCATTTTCTGCTCAGAGGTGTGCCCGGTGCACGGGGTGCATGCGGTCAACCAGCGCTCTGCCGAAGAGTTCCTGGGCATCGCGTCCCAGCCCTGGGTCTATGGGGAGAACCTGAATGGGAAACTGCTAGAGGCAACCGGCCAGCGCTTGGTCATTGCAGGGCTCAGCGGCTGGGGCTCACGCCCGGTCGCGGTGCGCGCTTCATGGCTCTACGGCGGAGGGAAGCAGGCCAGCGCCTACTACGTCCCGGCATCGGCACGCGAGCCTCTGGCCAGAACCAAGCGCCGCCTGGCGGTCCAGACCCCTGCCGGTGATTCGGTTACGGCTGATACTTTCGAGAATAATGAGCGGGGCGAGATCGACCGGATCAACCTTCGTCCATTGGGGATCAACGCCCAAGCCGTCCGCGTGCACGGTGGACGCCCTTTCTTGATCTAGCCGGATGGCCCCGGCGCATTGCCGCGAACTAGGCGGCCTTGGCCATGTGGTAGATGTTGCGCACCGGGGTCTGGGTGGGATCGACGAAGCTGGGCAGGATGACCTTGGGTACGCCATCGTCGGCAATGACCTTGATCAACCCGGCATGAACGTCATGATGATGCGTGTCGCAGAGCATCGCGCTCCAGTAGACCGCAGTGACACCGCCCTCGGACCAGAACCAGATGTGGTGGATGTTGCAGCGTTCGGGATCCATGGTGCACCCGGGAACTATGCAGCCGCGATCGCGCACCGCAACACCCAGGCGCATGTAGTTCGGATGCTTGCGCTGGCTGCGCCCGATATCAAGGAGCTCGCCCCTGCCGCCGAGCACCATCGGGATGATGCGTGCCCTGGCCAGGGTCTGGCGCAGGTCAGTTGCATCGAGCTTGAAACCGTGCTGGGTGATGCCATGGGTTCTCGCGCGGCCTTCCAACTCGTCCAAGGTCAGCATGACCACGACCTGCGGGGTGATGGTGGGGACATCCACGGTGCCTGCATCATTCCCATCGGCGCCCTTGGGGGTCCCGCCATTGCGCGCGGCATCCAGCAGCTCCTGGAGCCGCTTCGTGTTGATCTCCAGCAGATTCATCAGGCCATTGAGGCGGCGTGCCGCGGGAGAAAGCGGTGGGGAAACAGGATCTTCGCTGGCGGCAGCTTCCTCATCGGTCAAGAAGTCCGGATGGCCTCCGGCGTCGGCCTGGTAGGAAGTGCCAGGGGCAGCATCCTGCTCTGTACGCTGTCCCGGAGACTGGGCAAAAGCCTCCCGTGCGGCTTGGCCGGAACCGGAGCGGGGATTGTCGCTTTGCGAAATGCCCGATTCGAAGAGTTCTGCCCGCGTAGGGCGCAGGGCGAGGTCGTAGTGGACCAGGCCGCCGCGTTCGCCCCGCCGGTACAGGCCTTCCTGGGCTTCGGGCCGCTTCTTGCCCAAGCGTTCCTTCTGGGATTTCAGGAAGCTGTTGACCAATTGCCTGCGGGTGCCGGGGTCGGGCTGGTCCAATTGCTGGTTGACGATGGATTCAAGCAGCTCGCCATCTTCGGTGAGCGCCGAGGCGGTGGCCGGTGCGGCGTATTCGTCGCGTTGGGGTTCCAGAGCGCCCAGGCGGCGGGCCGCGCTGAGCACTTCGGCTGGCGGCTGGCGCAGATCGGCAAAGCGCCGCGCCAGCAGCGGGAACTGTGCCTGGTGCCGCTGATGCTGGTAGTCGTATTGCGCGAAGACATGGTTGGCGGACTGGATGCGGCGCTTGGCCTCGAAATGGTCGGTGCGCAGCCAGGATGCCAGCAGTGCCGCAGGGCCGGTGAAGCTGGGCCGCTTTCCGGTGCGCTGGGCAGGGACGGAGAAATCGGTGGTGCCCTGGCGGGCCGCGGCGAGTTCAACCTGGGCCAGGGTGTGCGCCGCGGTGTCATCGACCAGGTGGGCTGCGTAGATCTGGGTGCGAAGGGCCTGGTGGGCCGAAGCTTCAGCCGCGGTGGCCAGGGCCAAGGCGTAGCGCGGATCGTGCAGGTAGTGGGACTCGGGGCCGGTGGCTGGATCGGCGCAGAGCAGGGTCTGGTGCAGGACGGGGATGAACGCGGCGACGGCCAGGGCGTCGTCCACCGCGAGGGCCGGCGCGTCCTTCATCGCTTGGGCAAGCCCGGCTAGCGCCTGGCTGACAGTTCTGTTCATGGCCCCAGCATGCGCCAGGCGGTGCGCGGCGTGCCGGCCGGCAATACGGCCTGTGGAAAAGCCTAGTGCGCGCGGGTTGATGCAGTCACGGTGAAGGTCCTGTCGCGGGCCAGCTGTTCGGTGGGGCCAACGCGGCGGGCCAATTCGCTGCGGTAGCGCAGGTGCGAGTTGAACACGCACAGCAGGGTGCCTCCGGGAGCGAGCACGCGGGCGGCGTCGTCGATCAGCTTGAACGCGATGTCGGCGGTGACGGTGTTGCCGATGTGGAAGGGCGGGTTCAGCGTGACCAGTGTGGCGCTGGCGTCGGGCAGGCGGCCCAGGGCGTCATCCTGCACGGCGGTGATGCGACCGGCCAGGTTGTTGCGTTGTGCGGCGGCCAGGGTGGAGGCGACCGCGGAGGCCGAATGGTCCGAGGCGTCCACGCGCAGCTGCGGGTTTTCCAGTGCTGCGCAGATGCCGATCGCGCCGTTGCCGCAGGCCAGATCGACCAGCGTGGCGTGCCCGGAGAGATCCGGAAGGTTTTCCAGCAGCAGCCGGGTGCCCGGATCCAGCCGGGCGGCACCGAAGGTCCCGGCACCGGCATGCAGCGTGAAGCTGGTGCCGCGCACCTGGTGGGTGGCAGAGGCCGGGAAGCTGCTGACGGGCTGTTCGGCGCGCGGGGTGCTGGCGGTGAGCACCCGGGATTTCTGCCGGGCCAGCGAGACATCGACGCGGGTGAAATGCGCCGCGAGCACCTCGTTCATGGAACGGCTCATGTGCTTGATGCGGCCACCGGCGAAAAGCTTCGCGCCGGGATCGGCGACGGCAGCTGCCGCGGCGGCCTGTTCTCCCAGCACGTCCAGTCCGCGAGGCAGGGCCAGCAGGATCGAACTGGCGCCCTGGGCGACCTGTTCCAGGGTGCAGAATTCGAGGTCTCCGGCCCGCTCGGGCATGAGCCGGGCGAGGTTGGCCTCGATGGCCCGGCGGGCGGTGAGCGAATCGGTGTGCACGCGCACGCTCGTGCTGCCTAGTGCCAGCGCGCCCAGGGCCAGCGCGCCGTAGTGGTCGCCGATGACCGCGATGGCGGCCGGCCAGCGGTCCGAGGGGCCGGCCGCGGCGGCGCAGGTGTCCAGGATGAGCCGGTCGCAGGCGTCGGCGGCGTAGAGGTTGGCGGCTTCGACATCGGGCCAGCGGCGCAGGGCGGGGAGCAGGGCCTGGAGGCTGCTGGCGGCAGCGGGCGTGCCTTCGGGATTGGCGGCGGAGTTCAAATCAGATCAACCCATTGCGTGTTGGCGGCGGCCAGTTCCCCGGCGCCGGAGGTGAGTGCGGCGATGCCGGTGCGCAGCTGCGCGGCGGCTTCGGGAGTGTCCGGGATGCCGATCTGCACGATTGCGGCATCGGCCTGCCAGAGGGTCGGTTCGACCTGGTAGCCGGCGGCGCGCAGCTCGTTCTCGTAGCGGGCCGCGTCGGCGTGGGCGGCGGCGAAGGTGAAGATCCGCATGCGCTGGCGCAGGTGCAGCTGCGCATTGTCCAGCCCGGAAGATACCGCCTCGGAATATGCGCGGACCAGTCCGCCGGCGCCAAGCTTGATCCCGCCGAAGTAGCGGACCACCACGGCCAGCACGTCCGAGAGCACGCTGCCGTCGGCGATTTCGCGCTTGGCCAGGGCATCGAGCATCGGGATGCCGGCGGTGCCCGAGGGCTCGCCGTCGTCGTTGGAGCGCTGGGCCATGCGATCGGGGCCCAGGATGAACGCGCTGCAGTGGTGGCGGGCATCGAAGTGGGTCTTGCGCAGGGCCGCGATCTGCGCGCGGGCGGCGGCCTCGGTTTCGACCCGGTAGAGGTAGGTGATGAATCGCGAACGCTTGATTTCCAGCTCGTGCACGCAATCGCTGGTCAAGGTCGTGTACCGTGTCGCGGCCGAGTCGTTGGTGTTCATCCCTCTTAGTTTATAGGGTGGGAACATGATGCATGTGGGACTGACCGGGGGAGTGGCCTCCGGAAAATCTGCGGTCGCGGCCAAATTGGCCGCCCTGGGAGCCGTAGTCATCGATGCCGACGCGTTGGCGCGCAAGGTGGTCGAACCCGGCACGCCCGGGCTGGCTGCGATCAAGGACACGTTTGGCGAAGCCGTTTTGCTGGCCGACGGGTCGCTGAACCGTCCCGCATTGGGCGCGATAGTCTTCGCCGACGAGGCGGCGCGGGCCAAGCTCAACGCGATCGTGCACCCGCTGGTGCGGGAGCAAGCGGCGAAGTTGCGCCAAGGAGCGCCAGCCGGCTCGCTGGTGGTCGAGGACATCCCGCTGCTGGTCGAGACCGGCCAGCTGGACAGCTTCGACGCGGTGGTCGTCGTGGCCGCCCCGCACGCCGAACGCATTCGCCGCATGGTCCAGGACCGCGGCTGGACCCGGGAAGACGCCGAGGCCCGGATGGCCGCGCAGGCCACGGATGACCAGCGGGCGGCCGTAGCCGACTACCTGCTGGATAATTCCGGTACCTTGGAAGAACTGGAGGTGCAGGTTTCTGCCCTCTACCGCCAATTGGCGCCAGCACAGGAGTAGGAATGTACAAGATCTGCAAGTGGAGCACCCTGATCGCTTTCGCCGTCGCCTTGGTGCTGTGGCTCGGTTTTGGCGGCCGCGCCGAATTCGTTGCCAGCGAATCCGGGCCGTATTCGCCGGTGGTCTACATTTCCGGCTGCCTGGCCTTGCTGGGGCTGATTGCCGCCACCATCATGACCGTGGGATTCTTCGGCAGCAGCATCCAGCGCACCGTCAAGCGCAATGCGATCCGCTACGGGATGCGCAAGTAGCACCCCGGATTTAAGCTGAAAGCTGGCTAGGGCGCAGCCCCAACGGTCGGGGCAAGTGGATATGCTGGAAGCATGAGTCTTGCACAGCCGATCAAGCGCGTGGTCGCCCCCTTCGAAGTCATCAGCGAGTACCAGCCTGCCGGCGACCAGCCGCAGGCCATCAAGCAGCTGACCGAGCGGATCAACGCCGGCGAGAAGGACATCGTGCTGCTCGGTGCCACCGGTACCGGCAAGTCCGCGACCACCGCCTGGCTGGTGGAGCAGGTGCAGCGCCCCACCCTGGTGCTGGTGCAGAACAAGACCCTGGCCGCCCAGCTGGCCAACGAGTTCCGCGAGCTGATGCCCAATAACGCGGTGGAGTACTTTGTCTCCTACTACGACTACTACCAGCCCGAGGCCTACGTCCCGCAGACCGATACCTTCATCGAGAAGGACTCCTCGATCAACGAGGAAGTCGAGCGCCTGCGGCACTCGGCCACCAACTCCCTGCTCACCCGCCGCGACACCATTGTGGTCGCCACCGTCTCGTGCATCTACGGCCTGGGCACTCCCGAGGAATACGTGGCCGGGATGGTCACCGTGCGCACCGGCGAGGAACTGAACCGCGACGCGATGCTGCGCCAGTTCGTGGCCATGCAGTACACCCGCAACGACATGGACTTCCACCGCGGCACCTTCCGCGTGCGCGGGGACACGGTGGAGATCATCCCGATGTACGAAGAGCAGGCCGTGCGCATCGAGTTCTTCGGCGACGAGGTGGAAGCGATCCACACCCTGCACCCGGTCACCGGCGAGGTGATCCGCGAGGAGACCGAGATGTACATCTTCCCGGCCAGCCACTATGTGGCCGGTGCCGAGCGGATGCACAAGGCGATCAAGCGGATCGAGGACGAGCTGGCGGTGCGCCTGAAGGAGCTGGAATCGCAGAACAAGCTCGTCGAGGCCCAGCGGCTGCGCATGCGCACCACCTACGACCTGGAAATGATGGAGCAGATGGGTTTCTGCAACGGCATCGAGAACTACTCGCGCCATATCGACGGCCGCGATGCCGGCAGCGCCCCGCACTGCCTGATCGACTATTTCCCCGATGACTTCCTGCTGGTGATCGACGAGTCGCATGTCACCGTGCCGCAGATCGGCGCCATGTACGAGGGCGACATGTCCCGCAAGCGCACGCTGGTGGAACACGGCTTCCGCCTGCCAAGTGCCATGGACAACCGCCCGCTGAAATGGGATGAGTTCCTTGAGCGCATCGGGCAGACCGTGTACCTTTCGGCCACCCCGGGCAAGTACGAGCTGGGCAAGTCCGACGGGTTCGTGGAGCAGATCATCCGCCCCACCGGGCTGATCGACCCCGAGATCATCGTCAAGCCCACCAAGGGCCAGATCGATGACCTGCTCGATGAGATCCGTACCCGTGTGGATCGCGATGAGCGCGTGCTGGTCACCACGCTGACCAAGCGCATGGCCGAGGACCTGACCGACTACCTCACCGAGCACCAGGTGCGGGTGCAGTACCTGCACTCCGATGTGGACACGATCCGCCGCGTGGAGCTGCTGCGCGAGCTGCGCATGGGTTCCTTCGACGTGCTGGTGGGCATTAACCTGCTGCGCGAGGGCCTGGATTTGCCCGAGGTTTCGCTGGTCGCGATCCTGGATGCCGACAAGCAGGGCTTCCTACGTTCGGCCACCAGCCTGATCCAGACCATCGGCCGTGCCGCGCGTAACGTCTCGGGCCAGGTGATCATGTATGCCGACAAGATCACCGATGCGATGGACCAGGCGATCGAGGAGACCAATCGCCGACGGGCAATCCAGGAAGCGCACAACAAGGAGCACGGGATCGACCCCACGCCGCTGCGCAAGAAGATCGCTGACATCACCGACCAGCTGGCGCGTGAGGATGCCGACACCCAGGAACTGCTGAACAACAACCGGTTGGCGAAAAATGCCAAGCGCACCAAGGCCTCGTCCACCGTGCGCAAGGACGGGCTGGCCGCCGCCCCGGCCGAGGACCTGCTGGCCCAGATCGGGGAAATGACCGAGCAGATGCACGCCGCGGCCGCTGAGTTGCAGTTCGAGCTGGCCGCCCGGATCCGTGATGAAGTGTCCGAGTTGAAGAAGGAATTGCGCCAGATGAAGGCTGCCGGGCACGCGTAGCCCTGCTGCTGTCCAGCGCAGTTTTGGGACATGCGCCAAGCCTGTGCAGTTCCTGTGCGCTACACTTGATCACTGGACGTAGGGGAGTATCCCAATGCTGTGGACGTCAACACGCGAACCAATGATGTTTCGCCGGGCACAGCAGCCGATCACTGAGCCAGCTATCGAAGTGTTTCGAATTCTGGTGTGGCGGCGGAGAGACTTGCGACGATTTTCCATACCCTCCAACGAAAGGTCGCTCGTCCGTGGGCACTAATGGGTTAACTATTCAATTCGAGATCATCGCGCTGATTGTTCTGTGCGCGGTGCTCATCGCAGACCTGCTGTACGTCACCAAGCGTCCGCACATTCCTTCCATGAAGGAAGCAGGCATTTTTGTCGGCATCTACATCTCCTTGGCATTGATCTTCGGTGCCGTGATCTGGACGCAGGCTGGACCCCAGCTTGGCCAGGAATTCTACGCCGGCTGGGTCACCGAATACGCGTTGTCGGTGGACAACCTGTTCGTCTTCATCATCATCATGGCGCGCTTCTCGGTACCGCGTAAGTACCAGCAGGAAGTGCTGATGTTCGGCATCATCATCGCGTTGGTCCTGCGCGCAATCTTCATTGTGCTCGGCGCCGCGATCATCGAGCAGTGGTCGTGGGTCTTCTACATCTTCGGCGCCTTCCTGCTGTGGACCGCATGGAACCAGCTCAAGGACGACGATGAGGACGAGGAAAGCGGCTTGGTTAAGAAGCTGACCTCCAAGCTGCCGATTTCCAAGGACTTCGATGGCGCCAAGCTGCGCACCGTGGTCGACGGCAAGAAGCTGTTCACCCCGATGGTGCTGGTCTTCGTGACCATCGGCATGACCGACCTGCTGTTCGCCTTCGACTCGATCCCGGCCATCTTCGGCCTGACCAAGTCCGCGTTCATCGTGTTCACCGCGAACATCTTCGCGCTGATGGGCTTGCGCCAGCTCTACTTCCTGCTCGGTGGCCTGATGAACCGCCTGGTCTTCCTGAAGCACGCACTGAGCTTTATCCTCGCTTTCATCGGCGTGAAGCTGGTCTTCCACGCCCTGCACGAGAACAGCCTGCCGTTCATCAACGGCGGCGAGCCGCTGCATTACGCGTGGCTGGACATTTCCGTAGGTGTTTCGCTGCTGGTCATCCTGGGCGCGATCGTTATCGCAACCGTGCTGTCGCTGTGGAGCCCATGGGGCAAGCGCGCCGCTGCTTCGGCTGAAGCCGCGGAGCTCGCCGGCGCAGCGGAAGCTGCAGAGCAGGACGCCGTTAAGTAATCCGCACAATTACCCGCCGGGACCAGTTGCTTCCAACTGGCCTCGGCGGGTTTTCCGTACCCGCATAGTGTGCCTATGCTGTTCTGCTAAGGTATTTTCCATGAGCGACCTATCGACAGAAGCCAGTGGCATTGCCACCGGCGTAGCACTAGCGTCGGGCACCATGTCCCGGCTGCTTGGACGCGCGGCCGGGCAAGGCCGATCGGTGACCGCTTGGCGGGTGCTTTCCACCCTGGACCGGTTGGGTCCCCAGCGCGTGGGCGACTTGGCCATCGAGCAGCGCGTGGCCCAGCCGACCATGACCGGTCTGGTCATCCGCATGGAAAACGACCAGTTGGTCCAGCGCCAACCGGACCCTGGAGACGGGCGCGCCAGCCTGGTGAGCCTGACCGGCGACGGCAAGGAGGCCATTGAAGCCTACCGGCAACGCGCGATTTCCTCGCTGGCCGGCGGCATCGATTCCTTCAGCGCCGAGGAACGGCGGATTCTGGCGCAGGCTGTGCCGCTGCTGCAGCGGTTGAATGACCAGGTTGCCGCGAAGCTGGACCATTAGCAGCAGAAGGCTTAACGCGCAGGGCGCTTGAATCCCCGGGGGATTCAAGCGCCCTGCGCGTTAACCTAGCCGGTGCGCGGGCTAGCTGTCCTGGGCCGCGGCGTCCGGGTCTTCGCCGTTGGCCATGGCCAGCAGCCGGCGGAAGATCGCCGGGCCGTCGTCGCCGATGCCGTCATGGTGGAATTGATCGGTCACCCAGGTCTGCAACCCGGCCACCTGCGAGGCGGTGCGCAGCGAGAGCTCGCGGTCCACGTAGACGTCGTCATGGTAGACCGCGGCGGCCACCGGCACGGTGTTCTTGGCCAGGACGTCCAGATCGTAGAGCGGGCCGAAGCCTTCGTGCTCGGCCAGGATGCGGGCCACGTCCTCCAGGGGGCGCAGGGCAGGATCTTCGGCGAAGTGCCAGCTGTAGATCATCTCGCCGGTCAGCAGCGGGGTCGCCGCGTGGCGGGTGAAGTCGGCGAATTCCGGCAGGACTTGTTCGGCCGCGAAATTGGTCGGCGCGCCTTGGGCGTAGATGGTTTCATGCATCAGCGCATAGAGCGGGTTCGAGGCGAAAGAGCTCTGGGCCAAGAGCGCTTCGAGGAAGTTATCCGAGAGGCGGTCGCCGCCCGGGGTGTGGCTGAAGGCCTCCTCGAAGATGTGATGCAGCAGGTGCACCCGGGTGTTTCCGCCCAGGTACATGCCCAGCATCTGCACCAGCGGCACGGTGACGCGCTGGCCGTTGGGCAGCAGCTCATCGTCATTGGTGCGCACATGCTCGTAGATCCTGTGCAGGGTCTGGAAGTCCTCGGGGTACCAGGAGAAGTACTCGCGGTTGCGTTCTGCCATCCGCTGGTAGGTGGCGCGGTAGACGGTCTTCGCATCGGCATCCAGCGAGGCCAGCCCGCCGGTGACCAGGCAGCGGGTGAGCGACTGCGGGAAGAGCGAGAGATAGGTCAGGGTGCAGAACCCGCCGTAGCTCTGCCCCAGGGTGCTCCACTGCTCGATGCCCAGGTGCTCGCGCAGGGCTTCGGCGTCGCGCACAATCGAGTCGGCGCGGAAATGCGAGAGGTAGCGGGCCTGGGCGGCCGAGTCCCCGCGCAGCGGCAAGGACTTGCGGTTAGCCGGGGTGGACAGTCCGGTGCCGCGCTGGTCCAGCAGCAGCACGCGGAAGTGCTTGGTGGCTTCGGCCAACCACCCCGACAAGGAACCGGGGCGCGGGGATTTGCCCCCTGGACCGCCCTGCAGGAACAGCAGCCAGGGCTTGGCCGTGCCGGTGCTGATCTCGCGGGCGAAGACCGAAATCTTTTCGCCCTGCGGATCGGCGTGATCCAGTGGAACCTCGATGCGATGGTCGGTGACATCCATACCGCGGTAGTGGCGCATTAGCTCGCTCCTTGCATGCCAAGTTGTTGCAGTGCTTCGCCGTCCAGGCGCCGGGTGCTCCAGCCGTCCATGGAGCTGGAACCGATGGCGTCGTAGAACCTGATGGCCGGCTCGTTCCAATCCAGCACTGACCATTCCAGGCGCTTGTAGCCGCGTTCGACGCAGATCTGCGCCAGCGTGCGCAGCAACGCGGTGCCGGTGCCTGAACCGCGCTGGGATTCGCGCACATACAGATCCTCCAGATGGATGCCGTGCCGGCCTTCCCAAGTGGAGTAGGTCAGATACCACAGGGCCATGCCCCTGAGCGTCCCGGTTTCATCCTCGGCAACATGGGCGAAGACCTGGGGATTGGGGCCGAACAGATGGGATTGGAGGTCTGCTGCGGTGTTGAGCACCGCATCAGGTTCCCTTTCATAGTCGGCCAATTCCTGGATCATCGCCAAGATCTGCGGGCAGTCGCCCGGAACAGCTTCACGCACAATACTCATGTGTTCCAGCTTACCTCCGTCGCACCGCTAAAACGTCGGTGACCAGACCTAAGGTTGAATGCATGATGGGTGGACACCACGCGGTGAGCGGCGCAGCCGCATGGTTGGCAATTACAACTGACGTCACCGTGGGTTCGGTGAACCTGGGGCTGGGAACTTTCCAGATGGACCGCTGGGAAACCCTGGCCGGCGCGATCGTCTGCGCTGGCGCGGCCCTGCTGCCCGACGCGGATCACCATGGGGCCACGATCGCCCGCTCGCTGCCCCCGTTCTCCAGCATTTTCACGCGGATTGTCGGTTCGGTTTCGGGCGGGCACCGCAACGGCACCCATTCGCTGATCGGCATCGCCTTCTTCATCTTCCTGGCCTGGCTGGCCAACGGCTGGGATGTGCAGACCGCGGCGTTGGGCACGGTCTACCCGGCCGCGGCGCTGTTCGCGATCCTGCTGATTTCCTTCGCGGTGAAGACCATGAAATTCATGCCGCCGCTGCTGTGCTGGATTATCGCCTTGGCCGCCGGGACTTTCGTCGGGATGAATGCGCCGGAGCAGAACCTCTGGTTCCTGATGGCAGTCTCCCTGGGCGCGATCGTGCACGTGCTGGGCGACATGCTGACCATCGGCGGCTGCAATCTGCTGTGGCCGATCAAGATCGGCTCGCCGCGCTGGTTCCGCCGGCTGCCGCTGATTGGCGGCTGCTGGAAGTCCAATGGGCGGGTGGCATTGCCGATTCTGGCCGAGACGGGCTCCACCGCAGAATGGCTGCTCGCGACGCTGCTCACTACCTATGTGGGCATCGCGCTGATCGTCGCCTGACGGCCCCCGGCCCGCTGCCGGCTCGCCGCAGTGCAACGCGCTTTGGCTGGCAGCCGGTGATCTGGCATGATCCGAACCATGCAGTTTCAATTCACCCGGCGCATCACCTGGGATCAGCTTCCCGGCGAACTGCGCGCGCGGATCGAATCGCACCTTGGATCCCGGGTGATCCGGGCGCTAAGCCAAGCCTCGGGGTTTTCCCCGGGCAGCGCCGATCGGCTGCTCACCGCCGATAGCCAGCGGGTCTTCGCCAAGGCGGTGCATCCGGGCCTCAGCGCCCCGGCCACGGCATTGCACGCCCGCGAAGCGGCAATAGCGGCCAAGCTCCCGGCGGCCTTGCCGGTTCCGCAGTTCCTGGGGCGCATCAGCTAGCAAGGCTGGGAGGCCTTGGTCTTCGCTGAAGGCCCAGGGGCCAGCCCGCAGCTTCCCTGGCCGGCCGGACAGCTGGAACGGGTACTGGACACGCTGGCGCAGCTGGCTCATCAGGCCCCCGATTCCCTGATTGAGCTGCTGCCGCCGCTGGAGGAGGAACTGCGCGAGGACGTAGCCGGTTTTGGGCGGATCATGCAGGACGGCTGGCTTCCAGCTGATCCCTGGGTGGCACAGAACCTGGAAGAACTCCATGGGCTGGCCATGGACGGTATCGGGGCGCTGGCCGGAGACCAGCTGGTGCATTCGGATCTGCGCTCGGACAACATCCTGCTGGGAGACGGCGGAGAAGTGCTGCTGGTGGATTGGCCCTGGGCTTCGCGGGGCGCCGCATGGTATGACGCGTTGACGGTGCTGGTTGAAGCGCGGATCTTCGACCCGGCGCTGGATGCGGATGCCATTGCCGCCTCCCACCCGATCTTCGAATCGGTGGGCGCTGACGCGGTCAGCGCGGTCTTAGCTGGACTGGCCGCCTACTATGTGGACGCGGCGCGCAGGCCCGAGGTTCCCCGGCTGCCCACGCTGCGCAGCTATCACGCGAAGCAGGCGGCCGCCACCGTTGGGTGGCTCAAGGCGCGGCTGGCCTAGCTGGCTATTGCAGGGGCTAGCTGAACCGGGCCGGCGTGGCATTTTCCCCGCGGTAGACCAGGGCCAGGCCCAGGACCAGCGAACCGAGCTGGACCAAGGTCGCCAGCCACGCGCCGGAAGCAAAGAGCTCGGACCAGCCGCTGAGCAGCCCGACCAGGACCAGCAGCAGGAGGCCTGCCCCGAGCAGGCGAAGCTTGTGCCCGTTCATGGCCATACCCTACGGCACTGTCCGCGGCATTGCCACCGGACTCCGGGAAGATGCCTCGGGCATCGAGTGCGCGACTAGCCTCGATGCCGGGGCTGGTCCAGCGCCGTGCCGGATCCCATGCAGATAATTGGCGGCAAGCCGGAATCCAGCCGGGAAAGTACCAGCTGTTCCTGCGCAACGAGGTTCTGCGGCAGGGCATCGAGCGGGAACCAGCGAAGCTCGCGGGCTTTCTCCGGTTCCATGAGGCGTGGAGTACCGTCCCACTGGCGCGCCAGGAAGAAGAAATCCACAGGGGATTGGGCGCCGCTGCCCGCTTGCAGGTAGCGGTGCACCGTGCACAGCGGCTGGAGCTGGTCTGCCGCGATCCGGATGCCCAGTTCCTCACGGGCTTCGCGAACGGCGGCGGCAACGGCAGCCTCGCCGGGCTCAACGTGCCCGGCGGCCGCCGTGCTCCAGAACCCGTCCATGTAGCCGGTTCCCGACCTCAGTTGAAGCAGGACTTCGTCGGCGCGCCGCAAGATGGCGTAGCTGATGGCGGGCATCAGGAGTCCAGGCGGCCCACCGAAGTCACCTTGACCACAGGTTCGCCGGCCTCGTCCGAGTCATCCAGCGAGATGGTGGCGGTGATGCCCCAGTCGTGGTGCTCGGATGGGTCGGCGAAGATCTGGCGCACCTCCCAGGTGCGCTGGGGCATGTCCTTGATGATGAACAGCTTCGAGCCGCGTCCGGCGGGACCGTCGTCGATGTCCTCGTGCTCGTCGAAGTAGTCGTCCATGGCATCGGCCCAGGTGTCCGCGTCGAAGCCGCTATGCCCGTCGAGCTCGCCTAGGGCCTTGTCCTGCTCGTCGGCGAACAGCTTCACGCGGCGGAACATCTCGTTGCGGACCATTACGCGGAAGGCGCGCACATTGCTGGTCAGCTTTTCCGGTGCCGGAGGCGGTGCGGTTTCGGTTGCCTCGCTCAGCTCGCCGCGGGAGAGCTCTTCCCATTCGTCCAGCAGCGAGGAGTCGATCTGGCGGATCATCTCGCCGAGCCATTCGATCAGGTCTTCGAGGTCCTCGCGCAGCGCGTCCTGGGGAACGGTCTGTCGCAGGGCCTTGTAGGCATCGGTGAGGTAGCGCAGCAGCACGCCCTCGGAGCGGGCCAGCTGGTAGTACTGGACGAAATCGGAGAAGCCCATGGCGCGTTCGTACATGTCGCGCACGATCGACTTCGGCGCCAGTTCGAAGTCCGAGAGCCACGGCGCGCCGGAGCGGTACTGCTCGAAGGCGCTTTCCAGCTTCTCGGCCAGCGGCATCGCATAGGTGATTTCATCCAGTGCGTTCATGCGGTCGTTGTAGTCCATGCCTTCGGCCTTCATCGCGGCGATGGCCTCGCCGCGGGCCTTCTTCTCCTGGCCGGAGAGCACCTGGCGCGGCTTTTCCAAGGTCGCCTCGATCACCGAAACGACATCCAGCGCGTAGCTGGCCGAATCCGGATCCAGCAGGTCCAGGGCGGCCAGCGCGAAGGGCGAGAGCGGCTGGTTCAGCGCGAAGTTCTGCTGCAGGTGCACGGTCAGCTCATAGTAGTTGCCGTATTCGTCTGGCTCATTGCGGCGCACGACCACCTCGGTGGCGATCAGTTCGCGCAGGATTCCCAGGGCGCGCAGCTTCAGCTTGCGCTGGGACGCCGGGGTCTCGTGGTTTTCGCTGAGCAGGCGCTGGGCGGCCTCGAACGAATTGTCCTCGCGCTCCAGCAGGTTCAGCAGCATCGAGTGCGAGACCTGGAATGAGGACTTCAGCGTCTCGGGGGCGGCCTCGACGATCTTCTCGAAGGTCTTCTCGCCCCAGGTCACGAAGTTCTGCGGCGGCTTCTTCTTCGGGATCTGCTTGAGCTTGGAAGAGCCCTCGCCGTGCTTCTTCAGCGCCTTTTCCATGGCCTTGTGGTTCTCGATCGCATGCTCCGGAGCCTGCACCAGCACGGTGCCTGCGGTATCGAAACCTGCGCGGCCCGCGCGCCCGGCAATCTGGTGGAATTCGCGGGCGTTCACGATGCGCGTACGGGTGCCGTCGAACTTGGACAGCGCGGTGATCACCACGGTGCGGATCGGCACGTTGATGCCCACCCCCAGGGTGTCGGTGCCGCAGATGACCTTGAGCAGGCCGGCCTGCGCCAGCTGCTCGACCAGGCGGCGGTACTTGGGCAGCATGCCGGCGTGGTGGATGCCGATGCCGTGGCGCACCAGGCGGTTCAGCGTCTTGCCGAACCCGGCGGCAAAGCGGAATCCGCCGATCATCTCGGAGATCTTTTCCTTCTCCTCGCGCGTGGCCACATTCACGCTCATCAGCCCGGTGGCGCGGTCGATGGCATCGAGCTGGGAGAAGTGCACGATGTAGATCGGCACCTGCTTGGTCTTGATCAGTTCCTCCACGGCCTCCTGCACCGGCTCCATGGAGTAGTAGAAGTGCAGCGGGATTGGGCGCTCGGTGTGCGCGACGGTCACCGTCGGGGTGCCGGTGCGCTCTTCGAGTTCCTGCTCGAAGCGGGTGACATCGCCCAGGGTGGCGCTCATCAGCAGGAACTGCGCCTGCGGCAGTTCGATGAGCGGCACCTGCCAGGCCCAGCCGCGCTGCGGATCGGCGTAGAAGTGGAACTCGTCCATGATCACGCAGCCCACGTCCGCCTTGGAGCCTTCGCGCAGGGCGATGTTCGCCAGGATCTCAGCGGTGCAGCAGATGATCGGGGCGTCGGCGTTCACCGAGGAATCACCGGTGACCATGCCGACGTTCTCTGCGCCGAAGATCTTGCACAGGTCGAAGAACTTCTCGGAGACCAGCGCCTTGATCGGCGCGGTGTAGAAGCTGATCTGGTCTCGGGCCATGGCGTAGAAGTGGGCTGCGATGGCAACCATGGACTTGCCCGAGCCGGTGGGGGTGGCCAGGATGACGTTGTTGCCGCCGGCCAGCGCCATCGACGCTTCGTCCTGTGCGGGGTAGAGGTTGATGCCACGGGTTGCGACCCATTGGCCGAAAGCCTCGTAGATTTCGTCGTCGGATACGTTCTTGGCGTCTGCTGGCAGATAATCGGTGAGCAACATGATGTTCCTAGCCTATCGGTTGAGAACTATGACTGGGGGCTAGTTGTTGCGTGCGCCTCTCGTTTAGGCTCGGGAACATGAAATGGGATCCGACGAAATACACCGAATTCTCCGATTACCGGGGCCGCCCGTACCTGGATTTGCTGGGGCAGCTGGTCTCGGTTGACGCGTCGAAGGTCATCGATCTGGGGTGCGGGCCGGGAAATATGACCCGGCTGCTGGCCCAGCGCTGGCCGCAAGCGCAGGTCACCGGACTTGATTCCTCACCGGAGATGATCGCCAGGGCCACGCAGAGCGAGCACGAGGAAAACCTGGGCTTCGCGCTGGCCGATGCCACGGCCTGGACCCCTGACTCCGACACGGACCTGCTGTTCTCCAATGCGATGCTGCAATGGCTTCCGAGGCACCGCGAGTTGCTGGCCGGTTGGCTGGAGCACCTGAAGCCCGGAGCGAACGTGGCCATCCAGGTCCCGGGCAATTTCGGCTCTCCGTCGCACGCGGTGATGCGCGCAGTTGCCGACAGCCCGAAGTGGTCCGGCCAGCTGGCAGGGGTGCTGCGCCATGACGACGTGGTGGGCGAGCCCGGCGAATACCAGCGGATCTTCCTGGACGCGGGGTTCCAGGCTAATGTCTGGGAAACCACCTACCATCAGCTGCTCGCGGGGGAGGACCCGATCCTGAACTGGGTTCGCGGGACGGCGCTGCTGCCCATTCGCCACACGCTCAGCGACGAAGACTATCGGGAGTTCGAAAACGACTACCGGGCCGAAGTCTCCACGCACTACCCGTCATTTGCTTCGCAGGACGGTACCGTCCTGACGAACTTCCCGTTCCGCAGGATTTTCATGATCGGGCACAAGCTCGGCTGATTTGCTCCAGGCTCGGCATCGGCAGAGCGCTTCGAGGGTGAGCTGGCTCAGCGATTGCGTCCCGCCAGGCACCTTTGCACGATGCCGGGCAGCACGCGGACGCAGACCAGGACAACCAGGATGCCCAACGCCACCCCGGAGAAGACATCGTGGACGAAGTGGGCGCCTACGCCCACGCGGGACAGGGCAATGAGCAAGACGGCCGGTATCGCGTACTTGGCCAGCTTCGGAAGGGCCAGCGTGCAGGCTGCGGCGACGCCGGCGGCGACGACCGAATGCTTGGAGGGCCAGGACCAGTCGCCTGCTTCCGGGCATGCCACTGCGGTGAGAGCATCCAGGGCGCGGCAGGGGCGTTCCTCGGCGGCCAGGATCTTGGCCAGTTCGCTCAGGCCATAGGCCGCTACGGCGCCAATCGCGCCTGAAACCAGGCGCCAAAACGCAACTCGATTACGGAAGCAGCACAGGACGGCGAGCCTGCATGCCTCGGCCATCAGCAGCAAGAGCAAGGTCTCGGAAAAGAACGCAGCCGCTGCGGAGAGCGGTGCCGACATGGCAACAGGTCCTGAAATCCCCAGGTACAAGGCATCACGCAACGGATAGGAGGCCATCGCCAGCACGGCGAGAACCGCGACGATGATGGCTGGCCGCGAGGGGACGACGGAAATTGGTGCGGAGGACCGTGACTTCACAAGTGGTGATTATACGGATCTGATCCGGCGGCAGGCATCAGCTGGAAGAGGTCCCGCACCATTAAACGCTGCTGCCAGCGGCACGGATGCCGCTGGCATTGCAGTCAAAGGGCTACCACCCGCGTTCGCGCCACTGCTCCAAATTCGGGCGTTCTGCCCCCAGTGTCGTCGAATCTCCGTGCCCCGGCAAAACCTTGGTTTCGTCCGGGAAGCGGTCGAAGATGCGTTCGGTGACGTCGGTGAGCAAAGAGAGGAACCGCTGCGGGTCCTTCCATGTGTTGCCCACGCCTCCGGGGAACAAGCTGTCGCCGCTGAGCACCGCCGGCTGGCCGGAGGAATCAACCAGCGCATAGCCGATTGAACCCGGAGTATGCCCTCGCAGGTGGATCGCCTCGATGATCACATCGCCCAGCTTCAGCTGGTCGCCGTGGTTCAGCGCATGGTCGATCTTGACCCCGCATTCTCCAGCGATGCCGGCCACGTCGTCTGCACCGGCGTAGGTTGGCACCGGGTACTTCTCCACGGCTTCGGCCAACGCGCGCACGTGGTCCCAGTGCTGATGCGTCGTGGCGATGCCGATAATGCGCGGGTCGCTCGCGTCTTCGCTGGCCGCCTGGATGAGCCGCTCGATGGCCGGCATGTCATCCGCCGCATCTACCAGCAGCTGTTCGCCGGTCTTCCGATTAGTTACCAGGTACACGTTGTTTGCCATGTCGGATACTGAGACCCAACGGACGGTCACATCGTTCAGCAATAGTTCGTTCATGCAACCAGACTACGGTGCAGATCCCGGCTGACGCGATAGGCTCGGATAAATGCCAAACACAGTCCAAAGGATGGAGTGCAGGATGACCGAACTGGAATTCATCAAGATCGAGCCGAACTCGGGCGTGGCGCCGTATCAGCAGGTCCGTGAGCAGATCCTCTCAGCAATTGCCAAGGGCAAACTAGCTCCGGGCACCAAATTGCCGTCGGTTCGTGCGCTCTCGGGCACCTTGAACCTCGCGGTGAATACCGTCGCCAAGGTCTACAAGGAACTTGAGCTGCAGGGTGCAGTGGTCACCCGCGGCCGCCATGGAACCGTGGTCCAAGCCGCGGAGAATCGTGCAGAGCAGGAAGTCAGCGATGCGGCCGCCGATCTGGCCCGCATCGCCCAACTGTGGTCGGTCGACGAAGCAACCGCGGTAAAGTACCTGCGCGCTGCGTTCAGCTCCCTGCCAAGGTAGCCCGACGCGGTCCTGGAGTCGGTCCCGAATCCCGGCGGGGGATGGAGCCTGGTGAAAGCGAAATGGCATAGGGGTACGTTTTGCTGTGGACAGCTCCAGTATTTCCCGGGGTTGATTAGCTGCCAGCAAGGTAACGGGTGATCGATTTGTCGCATCGCCAACTTTACGACCGCCAGGGTGCCGCCGCTCGCCGTGCCTTCAGCGGGACTCCACCGAATGCTGTCGGGTTGGTGAACCGTAATGGTTCTTGAGTATCTCTATACGGTGTGTCGCGTTGCCTAGTTTGTCAGTTTCCGAAGTCGCCAGCACTGCTGCCCGTAGCCCTCGACACTGCACCTTCCGCAAGCGATAGGGTAAGTGCGAATTACCCACTTTCCCGATGGCGATTCACTTGGAGTTACGGTTGGCGGGTTTTCCCGGTATGACCTTATCGCCGTGCTCAACTCGCAATAGATACAGCTCAACGCCCACGCAGAGCATTTGCTCGGCGCTGCGGTGTTTGGAGATGCCAACAAGCAACACGTTATTAGCCTGGTTGAACGCGGTGTGAGTAACTTAGGCTTGCCAGATGGCGGAACACTTAAGCAAGTATTCGACGCGGCTCTAATGCGCCGATCGAAGCTTTGCCCTCCGACCGCTGGCCCATGTCCCCGTCTAGCTATGGACAAAATCGTCCACACACTTCGTGATGCGTCGACGGCATGCACCTGAACGTTCTTTCACAGTGGCTGCTCCGACGCTTGGCGACGACGATGAGTATCCAAGAGGTTTCTACCTCCGTGCAGTGAATGGGCAGCTCCGGGTTCGAGGCTACTGTTGCGAAGGCCCGCAGCGTTGGTTTCCTGATGACCAATTCATTTTCCACTTGCATCCGTAGCGACACGATTTCCAGGTTCGCCTTGGCATCGACTCCGCATCGATATTTCTCAGATTCTCGTGAGAAGAACAACTTGAGGAGCGCCCGCAAGTGGAACGACCAACGGGACTTAGGATTGCTAGCGACCGCTAGACCTAGTATTCACTCTGGTAGAACGGATGCATGCGATGGCTTGCGAAATGGTTCGACGAAACTGACTGGCCGAGGGACCCTCTCCTGGATGAATTCCGCGATTCAGTTTGGGAGCTCACGCTCGCCGGAGAGACCAGAGGGTGGCTGACCACCTCGATCACTATTATGCGATCGTTCCCGTTTTTCTGGGACAAGCAAGAGAACATGTGGTTCCAAGTGCACTGGTTAGAGGGCGAGCATGAATTACCGGAGGAGGACTACGCGCCAGGGTGGTACACAGTCGAAGAACTGCGGTACGGGCATTTCGTCACCGATGACCCCAGGATTGGTCAAGAGACCAGCTTTAGTGCCACCAGAGTCATCGGTACCGAGCGCGACCAATTGTGGAATCAACTGGATCACGGTGTAATTCGATAAACCGTGAGATGCCCAGATTGCTGTCCTGTTCAGGAACCTTCATCGAGACGCCAAGGACCAGATGTTTGCAGAATGAAGCGGGAGCACACTGGACTAGTTGTCATCCGCGCCTAGCGACACGGAGCGGTTGCCCAGTGACTGGAGACACCTCGGCAATAATGGTCTGCATGATCGAACGTGAACGGTGGAGCATGCGATTCCCGAATAAGTACCAGTCAGCTGGTTGGGGCATCGTCAGTGCGGTGATGTGCGCAGGCCTCTTGGCGGGATGCTCCGTAGTCCCGGATTATTCGGGTGATACCTGCGATGGACGTAAACCGGTTGGCTCTCTGGAGCAAGCCGGCAGGGACCTAGTGGCTGCCGCCTACGCCGCCGATCGGGACGGTGTATGCCGAGTGACCGCACCTTTCCCAGGCGGAGTTCTGGACGATTCAATGGTCGCCATGACTCGGGAAATCCTGGCCGAACGGGGCATCACCCCACAGAACGTCACTGTGGTAACTGGAGAACAGATGGGAATTGGTGTGGCCGTCCAATTGACAGACGGCAGCAATAACGCTTCCCGCGCGATCGACATCAGCGACACGGTCGTCCGCGACGATGGATTCACGGTGGGCCTGCCGCCAAAGCTGTATCCCGAGGTTCCGGAGCACCCTGCATCACCGTCTGCATCGACAGATTCTGCTTCCCGATAGCGCCAGTTACACAGTGAAACGTCCAACGCGACGTCAGTAACCGGAACCCGTACCGGCACGTAGAGGAAAGTACTATAGGGGAGGCGTGCGGTGATGTCATGCTTCACTTATCCGAAGCATGACACCAGCGTTGTTCGGTTAGGCCAATTCGCGGAACCCAAGTCGCTTATATAGATTTAGTGCAGCACCGGAAGTTCCATCTCCGATCCGCAAACTCAGGGTGTCCGCCCCATGCTTCTTGCACGCAGACACGGCAGCGGCAATCAAGGTGTGGCCCAGGCCATGCCCTTGATGAAGGGGATCAACGAAAAGATCGATGATGAATGGGCCGAATAGATCCTCATCCCAGATCGATTTCTCGACAACAAAGATCGCCCCAATCGGCCTTCCCTGTCGCAACGCGACAAAAGAAGCATTTTCGAGGAACTGACCAAACTCGTTGGCAAAAGTTTCTTCCATCTCGGATTGCGCTTCTTCAAGAGTCCCGGCCGCAATTCCGGGTGGGTACGCTGCGAAATACGGATCAGCTAGCTCCGTCGCGGATGAAGATTCTGCATGGCAAATTTCTGCGTACGAAGAAACAGCGGGAGCGAAATCTGCGTTCTGAAGAACAGCTTGCAAAACATCAGAGGGCATGGCAAATCCATTCGTAGGTCTTCTGAACTAATTGAGAGAAAACTTCATGAATGGAACATGACTTGAATCTAGCATCCAAAAAATCAGTGGTCTACAGAAAATTTTCCAATACTTTTGACGTGTTGAGTAGGCTCAGCTGGCTTTCGACGAAAGTGTCCCGAAAGCCGGTCACAAATAGGATCGCGCCACGTGCTGACTCGCATCGCAGAAGTTTCATGGATTTACAGGAACACCGGCTGTTCCGTATGCCCCGTCCGTGTAGTGACCGGTGAGGGGGGGCGCGAAACGGAACGGTGTGGCGCTGCCTCATGATGTCGAATGCTTGCACAGAAAACAATTGCTGTCGGATGGCATGCACCGCGGACGATGCCATTGCGCGGAACATTTGGCCAGGTTCGCTATGTTGTTGCATTGCGGATCAGCGGTTGCGGTGCCCCTGGTTGGCGGCGTGAACCGAACGTCGAATTTTATCCGTTTTCCCGCTCGTGCAACACAGAGCATGCGCTCGCCGCTCATTGGCATCTACGAGATAGCTGCGAACTTGGGGAGGGGACGCACACATGACAGGCACAAGCGGGAATCCAAGGGCCCGGTACCTCGAATGGGACGTCGTGGTCCGATCTGGATTCATGGGGACGCCGGCTCACCGGTCGACATTCCGGGTGGATGGACGAGCACGCATTGCGCTCGCCGTGCGCAGGATCAGGGGTTTGGAGAATTAACTGTGAGTTGCGTCCATTCGTACACGTATTCGAAGTAGTTTTCGATTAGTATGGCCTCGTGGCTATTTCATCGCAGAGTAAAAGAACTGATCTGACTCGCCTGGTCGTCAAGGGTGCACGCGAGCACAACCTGAAAAACGTGGACATTGATCTCCCGCGTGACGCAATGATTGTCTTTACCGGCCTTTCCGGTTCGGGCAAGTCCTCCTTGGCCTTCGACACCATTTTTGCCGAAGGCCAGCGCCGCTACGTCGAATCTCTCTCTGCCTACGCCCGCATGTTCCTCGGCCAGGTGGACAAGCCCGATGTGGATTTCATCGAGGGCCTGTCGCCAGCGGTGTCCATCGACCAGAAGTCGACCAGCCGCAACCCGCGTTCCACCGTGGGCACGATTACCGAAGTGTACGACTACATGCGCCTGCTGTGGGCCCGCGTGGGCCGTCCGCATTGCCCGATCTGCCACGAACCGATCTCCAAGCAGACGCCGCAGCAGATCGTCGACCAGCTGATGGAGCTTCCGGAGAAAACCCGCTTCCAGATCCTCGCCCCGGTAGTGCGCTCGCGCAAGGGCGAATTCGTCGACCTGTTCGCGGAGCTCTCTTCCAAGGGCTTCGCCCGTGCCCGCGTTGACGGCGCCACCATCCAGCTGAACGATCCGCCGAAGCTGGCCAAACAGGTCAAGCACACCATTGAGGTGGTCGTCGACCGCCTGGCCATCAAGGAAGATGCCCGCCAGCGCTTGACTGACTCCATCGAAACGGCCCTGGGCATCGCCGAAGGACGCGTGCTGGCCGACTTCGTGGACCTGGACGAGGATGATCCCCAGCGCGTGCGCGCGTTCTCCGAGAACCTGGCCTGCCCCAATGAGCATCCGCTGGCCATCGATGAGATCGAGCCGCGTACTTTCTCCTTCAATAACCCGTTCGGTGCCTGCTCGGCCTGTTCCGGCATCGGCACCAAGCTGGAAGTCGATGAGCACCTGATCGTCCCGGATACCGAGGTCACCCTGGCCGAGGGTGCGATCGCCCCATGGTCATTGGGCAAGGCCACCACCGAATACTGGAACCGCCTGATCGAAGGCCTGGGCCATGAGCTGGGCTTCACCATGGACACCCAATGGCAGGACCTGCCGGCTGCTGCCCGCGAAGCGATCCTGAACGGCAAGGACCACAAGGTGGTCGTGCAGTACAAGAACCGCTTCGGCCGCGAGCGCAAGTACTCCACCGGCTTCGAGGGCGTCATCTCCTACGTGCACCGCAAGCACCAGGAAACCGAATCGGATCACGCCCGCGACCGCTACGAGCAGTACATGCGCCAGATTCCGTGCCCTACCTGCGGCGGCGCGCGCCTGAACCCGGCGTCGCTCTCGGTCTTGGTGGGCGGGCGTTCCATCGCTGAAGTTGCCGCCATGGACCTGCGCAGCGCCGCGGAATTCCTCTCCACGATCGTGCTCACCGCACGCGAGGCGCAGATCGCCGCGCAAGTGCTCAAGGAAATCGACGCGCGCATGAAGTTCCTGCTGGACGTCGGGCTGGAGTACCTGACCCTGGAACGCGCTGCTGGCACCCTGTCCGGCGGCGAGGCGCAGCGCATTCGCCTGGCTACGCAGATTGGTTCGGGCCTGGTCGGCGTGCTCTACGTTCTGGACGAGCCGTCCATCGGCCTGCACCAGCGCGATAACCGCCGCCTGATCGACACCCTGCTGCACCTGCGATCGCTGGGCAACACCCTGATCGTGGTGGAGCACGACGAAGACACCATTGCCGAAGCTGACTGGATCGTGGACATCGGTCCGGGCGCCGGCGAGCACGGCGGCGAAGTGGTGCACTCCGGATCCCTGGAGGGCCTGAAGCAGAACACCAAGTCGCTGACCGGAGACTACCTTTCGGGCCGCAAGCAGATCGACATCCCGTCCAAGCGCCGCAAGATCGACAAGGAGCGCAAGCTCAAGGTGGTCGGTGCCAACGAGAACAACCTGCAGAACGTGTCGGTGGAGTTCCCGCTGGGCGTGCTGACCGCGGTGACCGGCGTGTCCGGCTCGGGCAAGTCCACCCTGGTCAACGACATCCTGTACAAGGTGCTGGCCAACAAGCTCAACGGCGCCAAGCAGGTGCCCGGCCGCCACACCCGCGTGCAGGGCCTGGAACACCTGGACAAGGTGGTCCACGTTGACCAGTCGCCGATCGGCCGGACCCCGCGTTCGAACCCTGCGACCTATACCGGCGTGTTCGACCACATCCGCAAGCTGTTTGCGGAGACCAATGAGGCGAAGCTGCGCGGCTACCAGCCGGGCCGTTTCTCCTTCAACGTCAAGGGCGGACGCTGCGAATCCTGCTCGGGTGACGGCACGCTGAAGATCGAGATGAACTTCCTGCCGGACGTCTACGTGCCCTGCGAGGTCTGCCAGGGCGCCCGCTACAACCGCGAAACCCTGCAGGTGCTGTACAAGGGCAAGAACATTGCCGATGTGCTGGATATGCCGATTGCCGAAGGCGCCGAGTTCTTCAGTGCCTTCACCCCGATCGCCCGCCACCTGCGCACGCTGGTGGACGTGGGGTTGGGCTACGTGCGCCTGGGTCAGCCGGCAACCACCCTCTCCGGCGGCGAGGCCCAGCGCGTGAAGCTGGCTGCGGAACTGCAGAAGCGTTCCAATGGCCGCTCCATCTACGTCCTGGACGAGCCGACCACCGGTCTGCACTTCGAAGATATCCGCAAGCTGCTCAAGGTGCTGCAGGGATTGGTCGACAAGGGCAACACCGTGTTGACCATCGAGCACAACCTGGATGTCATCAAGTCGGCTGACTGGGTCATCGACCTCGGCCCGGAAGGCGGCTCAGGCGGCGGCACGATCCTGGCTGCTGGCACCCCGGAAAAGGTGGCCAAGGTGAGCGAATCGCACACCGGGAAGTTCCTCTCCGAGATCCTGTAATGCCTGGCGGAGAATGTTCGACATATGCGATTTCAGTTATGGATTGCTAACCCGCGTCCGCTTCATGGGAAGATGGCTAGGTGAATATGTCGGTAACAAGTGTGCTCTTCGATCTGGATGGGACCCTCGTGGACCCTGCCGGTGCCATAACTTCGGGTATCCGCCACGCGGTCACCTCCCATGGTTTGGCCGATCCGGGCGAAGCACGAGTTGAAGCGCTGGTAGGCCCGCCCCTCCAAATCGGGCTGCGTACGCTTGACGGCGTCACCGACGAGAACATCGACTCCATCATCGCGGCCTACCGCGCCCGCTATGCCGAGGTGGGCATGGCCGAATCCGTGATCTACCCGGGCATTGTGGCGCTCCTGGACGCGTTGCGCGCGGCCGGGATCTACGTCGCAGTGACCACGGCCAAGCCCATCAACATTGCGCGCCAGCTCATTGCACGCAAGGGGCTGGATGAGCATCTCGATGCGATTCACGGCAACGCGGATGAGCACGGGAGCATGGGTTCGAGCAAGACGCACATTGTCGCTGAGGCTTTGGAGCACGGGCAGCTGGACCCGGCGAGCAGCGTCGTTGTGGGGGACCGGTACTACGATTGGGATGCCGCCCGCGAGAATTCGGTGGCTTCGGTCGGTGTCGCGTGGGGCTTTGCCCAGGACGATGAACTGCAGCAGGCAGGCGCAACTGTGGCGACAACCCGGGACCTTGCTGAGCTCCTGCTCGGAGCACAGCTGGCAAACACGCTGAACCTCGACGATGACCTCATGCAGGAAGGTGCAAAGTAGATGAGCATCTACACCATGACCCGTTCGTCGATTCGGGGCGTCATCCACGGTGTCTGCCGTGCGGAAGTGACCGGGCTTGAGAACGTTCCCAAGGAAGGCGGCTTCATTGTCGCCTCCAACCACCTGTCATTCTTCGACTCCTTGATCATTCAGGCGCTGACCCCGCGCGACGTGGCGTTCTTCGCCAAGGCGGAATACTTCACCACCCCGGGACTGAAGGGCAAGGTGATGAAGACCTTCTTCGAATCCGTGGGATCCATTCCGGTGCAGCGTGGCGAACAGGCAGCTTCGGTTGCCGCCCTCGATTCCCTGGTGGAAATCGTCGAAGGCGGCAAGGGCATCGGCATCTACCCCGAGGGCACTCGCTCGCGCGATGGCAAGTTGTACCGCGGACGCACCGGCGTGGGCTGGCTGGCGCTGACCACCGGTGTACCAGTGGTACCGGTGGGCTTGATCGGCACGGAGAAGCTGCAGCCTGCTGGTTCAAAGGGTTTCCGTCCTGCCAAATTCCATATCCACTATGGCGAGCCGCTGTACTTCGACCAGCTCGGACGCAAGCACCCGTTGCCGCAGCGCCGCCAGGCCACGGACCGGATCGTTGATGCGATTGCCGAGCTTTCCGGCCAGGAACGCGTCGATTCCTACAACCAACTGCCACCGGACGCGAAATAGACCATGGCTGATCCGGCAAGTTACCGTCCGAGAACTTCGGACATTCCCACGAAACCGGGCGTGTACCGTTTCCGCGATGAACACGGGCGTGTCATCTACGTTGGCAAGGCCAAGGTCCTGCGCAACCGCTTGACCTCCTACTTCGCCAATCCTGACCGGCTCACGCCCAAAACCCGGGCCATGGTATTCACCGCCGGCAGCGTGGAGTGGACCGTGGTGGGTTCCGAATTGGAAGCGCTGCAGCTGGAGTACTCCTGGATCAAGGAATACAATCCCCGGTTCAATATTGTTTTCCGTGATGACAAGACCTACCCGTACCTTGCTGTCACCTTGAACGAAAAGTACCCGCGCGCCCTGGTCATGCGCGGGGACAAGCGCAAGGGCGTGAAGTATTTCGGGCCGTTCTATCCGGCCAAGGCCATCCGGGAAACCCTCGATACGCTGTTGCGGGTCTTTCCTGTGCGCAGCTGTGCGCCGGGCGTGTTCAAGCGTGCCGAAGCATCGGGTCGCCCTTGCCTCTTGGGGTACATAGACAAATGCTCGGCGCCCTGCGTGGGGCGCATCAGCGAAGAAGACCACCGTCAACTGGCTGATGACCTATGCACCTTCATGAGCGGTGAGGCTACTAAGTTCACCAAGGCCCTGACAGCCAAGATGCAAGAGGCGGTGGCAGAACTCGAATACGAGAAGGCCGCCCGCTATCGCGATGACATTGCCGCACTGAACAGAGTTTTTGAACGCAACGCCGTGGTCCTTGATGACCGTACCGAAGCTGATATCTTCGGCATTCATGGCGATGAATTGGAAGCCGCCGTGCAGGTATTCCATGTCCGCGACGGCCGTATCCGTTCGCAACGAGGCTGGGTCGTCGAAAAGGTTGCGGATACCACCGGCGCTGAATTCGTCGAGCAGCTTCTCACCCAGGTCTACGCAGATCACGCGGACCGGATTCCCAAGGAAATCCTGGTTCCGACTCTGCCCGAAGACATTGAGGATGTCACGACCTGGCTCACTGAGCTGCGCGGTTCCAAAGTCTCCTTGCGCGTCGCCCAACGCGGCGACAAGGCGGCACTGGCATCCACCGTCGTGGAGAACGCCGAACAAGCGCTGCGCCTGCACAAATCGAAGCGAGCAGGTGATATCACCACGCGTTCGCTGGCGATGCAGGAACTGCAGGATGCACTGGGAGCCGAACAAGCACTGCTTCGCATCGAATGCTATGACGCGTCGCATACCCAAGGCACCAACGTGGTTGCTTCCATGGTGGTCTTTGAAGATGGATTGCCCAAGAAGAGCGAATATCGAAAGTTCTCCATCACCGGTGATGCAGCACGCGATGATACCGCCAGCATGTACGACGTGATCTACCGTCGCTTCAGCCGCTATCTGAAGGAGAAGAACGACCCCAAGAGCTTTGCAACCGGGGAAATGAATGAAGAAACCGGTGAGCAGGAAAAGAAGCGATTCTCCTACCCGCCATCTCTGGTGATCGTTGACGGCGGACCGCCCCAGGTGGCCGCGGCGCAGAAGGCCATGGACGACCTGGGAATCAATGACATTCCAGTGGTCGGCCTGGCTAAGCGCTTGGAAGAACTGTGGCTGCCCGACGATCCGTTCCCGGTGATCCTGCCGCGTGCCTCAGCTGCCCTGTATTTGGTGCAGCGGCTTCGCGACGAGGCGCACCGTTTTGCGATCAACTTCCACCGCGCCAAGCGTGCTAAATCCATGATCGCCTCGGATTTGGACGCGATCCCGGGGCTGGGCAAGTCCAAGCAGGCTGCCCTGCGCAAGCACTTCGGGTCGATGAAGAAGATCCGTGCGGCGAGCATCGAGGAGCTGATGGACGTGCCAGGAGTCGGTGAAAAACTTGCGACTTCCATCAAAGAGTCCCTAGAAGACGCTTCATTAACCGGTGTGAATATGACTACAGGCGAAATTGTCGACTAGCCTTGTGGTATGACCGCTGAGTATGAAGCAGTAAAACCCCCTGAGTCCGAACTCGTGATCGTAACCGGCATGTCAGGTGCCGGTCGCACCACAGTCGCGCATGCTCTGGAAGACCAGGGCTGGTACGTAGTGGAGAACCTTCCACCGGCCATGCTTGGACCCTTGACGGAGATGATGAGCCGTTCGCAGGGCTCCATCCCGAAGATGGCTGTCGTGATGGACGTGCGCTCCAAGGAAATGTTCCCGGAAATCCGCGATGCCTTGGCGAACCTGACAGCCAGCGGGGTGAAGTTCCGCCTGGTCTACCTCGACGCCAGCGACGAGGTGCTGATCCGCCGCTTCGAGCAGGGTCGCCGGCCGCATCCGCTGCAGGATGACGGCCGCATTGTCGACGGCATCAAGCGCGAACGCGGGATCACCGATCAATTGCGTGAAGCTGCCGAAATCATCTTGGATTCCACGACCATGTCGGTGCACGACCTGGCACGTGCAGTCAACGAACTGTTCAGCGAATCCGGGCCGATCATCCTGCGCATCAACGTGATGAGCTTCGGGTTCAAGTACGGCCTGCCCGCCGATGCCAACTACGTGGCAGATGTCCGTTTCATCCCCAACCCCCATTGGGTACCTGAACTGCGCCCGCAGACAGGCAAGGACAAGGAAGTGTCGGACTATGTGCTGAGCCAGGAAGGCACGAGCGAGTTCATCGAGAACTACCTCAAGGCATTGGAACCGGTCTTTGAAGGTTACCGCCGCGAGAATAAGCACTACGCGACTATTGCCGTGGGCTGCACCGGCGGCAAGCACCGCTCGGTAGCAACCACCATTGAGCTGGGCCGGCGCCTGGCGCAGTTCCCGAACGTCAGGGTGAATATCAGCCACCGTGATCTGGGGCGTGAGTAGCCGCCATGGCCTTTGCTACAGGTCCGATCCCGATCCAGGGACTGACTCGAAGTGATGATTACCGCAACCCATCGGTGGTGGCCTTGGGCGGGGGACACGGGCTGTCCTCGTCGCTCTCTGCCCTGCGCCGTCTGACTACCGACCTCACCGCCGTAGTAACGGTGGCCGATGACGGCGGCAGTTCCGGGCGGCTTCGGGGATCCTTCGATGTGCTGCCCCCGGGAGACTTGCGCATGGCGCTGGCTGCGCTGTGCGACGACAATGACTGGGGCCGTACCTGGCGCGATGTCATGCAGTACCGCTTTGAATCGACCGAAAACGCCGACGAGCCATTGAACGGCCATGCTGTTGGCAATTTGCTGATCCTGGCGCTGTGGGAGTTGCTCGATAACCCGGTAGCTGGCCTGCGTTGGGCAGGTGCCCTGCTCGGCGCGCGCGGGCAGGTCCTGCCAATGAGCACGGTTCCGCTGTCCATCCATGGCGAGGTTCTTGAATCCGACCCGGTGAACGACACCTTGGTGCGTCGCCGAATCGATGGGCAGGCCAAGCTGGCTCGTGCCGGTTCCGGCGGCCTGGTTACCCACGTGTACCTGGAACCGTCCGATGCGCCGGCCTGCTCCGAAGCGCTGGAATCCATCGATCTGGCGGACTGGGTGATTCTCGGTCCCGGTTCCTGGTACACCTCGGTGCTCCCGCATCTGCTGCTGCCGGATATGCGCCAGGCCCTGGCATCGACCACGGCCAAGAAGCTGCTGACCATGAACCTGGCCTTTGATACGGCAGAGACTTCCGGGATGGACGCCGCGGCGCACTTGGAGGTGCTGGGACGTTACGCACCCGAGGTCAAATTCGATGCAATTATTGCCGACGAATCAAAGATTCTTAACAGGGATCGATTTGAGCTGGCAGCGCAAAAACTCGGTGCGCGTGTCTTTTTTAGTACAGTAGGAGTATCTGACGGTCGTGCTGTGCACGACCCGTTGCGACTAGCGGCGGCCTATCACGAGGTGTTTACCGCGATCGGGTCTTAGGAAGATCCAAGTAAGGGAGTTTGATTCATGGCATTGACGGCTTCCGTCAAAGACGAGCTGTCGCGGGTAGAGATTCGCAAGCCATCGGTCCGCAAGGCCGAGGTTTCGACCATGCTCCGCTTCAGCGGCGGGCTGCACATCGTCTCCGGACGAATTGTCATCGAAGCAGAAGTGGACCTCGCGGCGACGGCCCGGCGGTTGAAGATTGCTATCGGCGAGCTGTACGGCCACGATGCCGAAATCGTCATGGTTTCCGGATCGGGCATCCGCAAGGGGAGCCGCTACATTGTGCGTGTTTCCAAGGACGGCGAAGTGCTTGCACGCCAAACTGGCCTGCTTGACCAGCGCGGCCGGCCGGTACGCGGCCTGCCCTCGGTGATCGTCAACGGTTCTACCGCCGACGCTGAAGCTGTATGGCGCGGCGCATTCCTGTCCCACGGATCGTTGACCGAACCCGGACGCAGCTCCGCTTTGGAAATCACCTGCCCTGGGCCAGAAGCCGCTTTGGCGCTGGTCGGTGCAGCTCGCCGCCTGGGACTGACGGTCAAGGCGCGTGAAGTGCGCGGTGTGGACCGCGTTGTGATCCGTGATGGCGATGCCATCGCCCAACTGCTGACCCGCATGGGCGCTCACGATGCGCTCATGGTCTGGGAAGAACGGCGCATGCGCAAGGAAGTGCGCGCGACGGCGAACCGCTTGGCGAACTTCGACGACGCCAACCTGCGGCGCAGCGCCCAGGCAGCGGTAGCTGCCGGTGCCCGCGTTGAGCGTGCACTGGGCATCTTGGGCGACGAGGTTCCCGAGCACTTGCGCTATGCGGGACTGCTGCGCCTTGAGCACAAGCAAGCCTCCTTGGATGAGCTCGGCCGCATGGCCGAACCGCCAATGACCAAGGACGCCATCGCTGGCCGAATCCGCCGCCTTTTGGCTATGGCGGATAAAAAGGCGAGCGATCTGGGAATACCAGGTACGGAGTCCAGCGTTCCAGGAGATGAACTGGAACATTAAAATGTCCCCGCGGGAGCCCTCCCGCGGAGATTCAACCAATTGAGAAGATTGAGGAGAATCATGGCTGTTTATTCACTGCCAGAACTGCAGTACGACTACGCCGCACTGGAGCCGAACATCTCGGCTCGCATCATGGAACTGCACCACTCCAAGCACCATGCAACTTACGTTGCTGGCGCAAACTCGGCACTGGAGCAGTTGGCTGAAGCTCGCGAAAAGGGCGAATTCGGCAATATCCCTAAGCTGTCCAAGGACCTGGCGTTCCACCTGGGTGGCCACACCAACCACTCGATCTTCTGGAACAACCTGTCCCCAGAGGGTGGCGACAAGCCTGAGGGCGAGCTGGCAGCGGCCATCGACGACTTCTTCGGTTCGTTCGACGCTTTCCGTGGCCACTTCACCGCTTCGGCCATGAGCCTGCAGGGCTCGGGCTGGGCAGTGCTGGCTTACGACGCACTGGGCGGCCAGCTGGTCATCGAGCAGCTGTACGACCAGCAGGGCAACATCCCAGTGGCAACCACCCCGCTGCTGATGCTGGACATGTGGGAGCACGCCTTCTACCTGGACTACGTCAACGTCAAGGCTGACTACGTCAAGGCATTCTGGAACATCGTGAACTGGGCAGATGTCCAGGCTCGTTTCGAAGCTGCCCGCAACGGCGCAGCAGCGCTGATCCTTCCAGGTAAGTAAGACTTATCTGGTAAGTTAGCTCACATTCTGCGCTAATGTAGCGTAGTATGTTTCAAGTGTGTTGCGGATCCCGGCAATTCGTTGGGATCCGCAAGCACGGCACAACGGAGTGTCCTCTTAAAGAAGGCCACCTCCGCTCGCGTGCGGTCGTGGCATCATCATCCCATTTAGAGGAGATAGTCACGTGACAACCCGTGTTGGAATCAATGGTTTCGGTCGTATCGGACGCAACTTCCTGCGTGCAGTTCTGGCCCATAAGGCAGACATTGAAATCGTCGCCGTCAATGACCTTGGTTCAATCGATTCGCTTGCTCACCTGGTGAAGTTCGATTCCGTGCTCGGCCCAGTGGGCGAGCCGGTATCCGTGGACGGCGATACCATCGTCGTCGGAGAACGCCGTATCAAGGTTCTGTCTGAGCGCGAGCCAGCCAACCTTCCATGGGGCGAATTGAACGTCGATGTCGTCATTGAATCGACCGGATTCTTTACCAACGCAGAAGACGCCAAGAAGCACGTAGCTGCTGGCGCAAAGAAGGTCATCATCTCGGCTCCTGCCAAGAATGAAGACATCACCATCGTGATGGGCGTCAACCAGGACAAGTACGATCCTGCAAACCACGCCATCATTTCGAACGCGTCATGCACCACCAACTGCCTGGCTCCAGTAGCCAAGGTGCTGAACGAAGAGTTCGGCATTGTTGATGGCCTGATGACCACCATCCACGCTTACACCGCAGACCAGCGCCTGCAGGATGCACCGCACAGCGACCCACGCCGTGCCCGCGCCGCGGCGCTGAACGTCATCCCGACCTCGACCGGTGCCGCAAAGGCCATCGGCGTGGTGCTCCCAGAGCTGAAGGGCAAGCTGCACGGTTACGCTATGCGCGTACCAGTTCCAACCGGTTCGGCCACCGACCTGACCGTGAACCTGGCCCGCACCGCAACTGTGGAAGAAATCAACGCAGCATTCGAGAAGGCAGCTGCCGAGGGTACATTGAGCGGATACCTGGAGTACTCCACCGATCCACTGGTTTCTTCGGACATCGTGACCAACCCCCACTCGGCAGTTTTCGACTCCGGTCTGACCACCGTGATGGGCAACAGCGTGAAGGTCGTCGCGTGGTACGACAACGAGTGGGGCTACTCCTCGCGACTTGTTGACCTCGTTGAATTCGTGGGATCCAGCCTCTAGTCGATAACCTAGAGACATGTCTTCTCACACCATTGACGAATTGATCGCTGACAACGGCGTCCGCGGACGGTACGTTCTGGTCCGCAGTGACCTGAACGTACCGCTCGACGGTGCAACTGTGACCGATGATGGCCGCGTCCGCGCGTCGCTGCCAGTCATCGGCAAGCTGGCTGAAGCTGGCGCAAAGGTCATCGTAATGGCCCACTTGGGACGCCCCAAGGGCCAGGTCGATGCCAAGTACTCCATCGCTCCTGCGGCTAACCGCCTGGACGAACTGGCTGACTTCGACGTAGCTGTTGCCGAAGACGTGGTGGGCGACTCCGCTCGCCAGTTGGCGGCAAACCTCGAAGAGGGCTCCGTGCTGGTTCTGGAGAACGTCCGCTTCGATGCTCGCGAAACCTCCAAGGATGATGCGCAGCGCGAAGAGTTAGCCAAGGAATTGGCTGCGCTGACCGGTCAGAACGGCGCTTACGTGAACGACGCTTTCGGTGCTGTGCACCGGAAGCACGCTTCGGTCTACGACATCGCCAGTCTGCTCCCTAGCTACCAGGGCGACCTGGTTGCTACCGAGGTCAAGGTCCTCAAGACCCTGACCGAGGCCCCGAAGCGCCCATACGTTGTGGTGCTCGGAGGGTCCAAGGTATCGGACAAGCTCGCTGTCATCGACAACCTACTGGGCAAGGCCGATCAGCTGCTGATCGGTGGCGGCATGGCCTTCACTTTCCTCAAGGCGCAGGGCTTCGCCATTGGCAGCTCGCTGCTTGAAGAAGACCAGATCGCGACCTGCCAGGAATACCTGCAGCGGGCCGAGAAGCTCGGCTGCGACATCATCGTGCCTAGCGACGTCGTCGTGGCAAGCAAGTTCGGTGCCGACGCAGAGCACGAGGTGCTGGCCGCAGACAAGATCGAAGAAGCCAGCTTCGGCTCCAACGGCCTTGGCCTGGACATCGGACCAAAGTCCGCTGAACTCTTCGCAAGCTACATCACCAGCGCAAATACCGTGTTCTGGAATGGCCCGATGGGCGTCTTCGAGATCCCTGCTTTCGCCGAAGGTACCCGTACCGTCGCGCAGGCTCTGGCGGACTCGGAAGCGTTCAGCGTCGTAGGCGGCGGCGATTCCGCTGCAGCCGTGCGCGCACTGGGCTTCTCGGAGGATGACTTCGGCCATATCTCCACCGGTGGCGGCGCTTCGCTGGAGTACCTCGAAGGCAAGACCCTGCCGGGTGTTGCCGCATTGGAAGGCTAATAATGACCATTTCGCAGAACGGCGCCTTTGTGCGCCAGCCGCTGATTGCCGGCAACTGGAAGATGAACATGGACCACGTCCAGGGCATCACCCTGGTGCAGAAGCTGGCGTGGACCTTGAAGGACCACGAGCACGATTACGATCGTGCCGAGGTCGCAGTGTTCCCTCCCTTCACCGACATCCGCGGCGTGCAGACGCTGACCCTGGGCGACAAACTGGATATTGTTTACGGTGCCCAGGATCTGTCCGCACAGGACTCAGGTGCGTACACTGGTGAAATTTCGGGGCAGTTCCTCAAGAAGCTCGGCTGCACCTACGTATTGGTAGGCCACTCCGAGCGTCGCGAGTACCACAATGAAACCAACCAGGTGATTGCCGCCAAGCTGGCTGCTGCCTACCGCCACGACCTGACCCCGATGCTCTGCGTCGGCGAAGGCCTGGAAGTACGCAAGGCCGGCGAGCATGTGGCATTCACCCTGGACCAGTTGGCTCAGTCGCTGGAAGGCGTAACCGCTGAGCAGGCCGCAAGCCTGGTCATCGCCTACGAACCAGTCTGGGCCATCGGTACGGGTGAAGTTGCCGGACCAGCTGACGCGCAGGAAATGTGCGCCGCAATTCGCGGTGCGCTGGCTGAACGCTTCGGTGCAGAGATTGCCGAGAAGACTCAACTGCTCTATGGCGGTAGTGTTAAGGCAGCAAATGCCGCATCGATCATGCGCGAACGCGATGTTGATGGCGTGTTGGTTGGCGGTGCCAGCCTGGATGCCGAGGAATTTGCTAATATTGTCAGGTTCGAGCATCATCTCGTCACCGACTGAATCTAACTAAGGAACCGTCGACTTGGATATTATCAAGATCATTTTGCAGGTATTGCTGGGCATTACAAGCGTCCTGCTGACCCTGCTGATCCTTTTGCACAAGGGCCGTGGTGGCGGTATGTCCGACATGTTCGGCGGCGGCATGACCAGCTCAATGGGATCTTCGGGTGTAGCCGAGCGCAACCTGAACCGCATCACCATTATTCTTGGTCTGATCTGGGGTGCCGTGATTATCGGCCTCGCTCTGGTCCTGCGATTCAGCATCGAAGCCTAGGCAGTACCGTTCCGTAGCAGTCAATAGGCGCCTTCCACATTATGTGGAAGGCGCCTATTGCGCGTCTCAGGCCAGTTGCCCGAACTTCTCGGTATCGGCAATCGATCCCAGCACGAGGATCTTGTCTCCGGTCTGCAGGACGGTGTTTCCGTCCGTGTTCTTCCATTCGCCGGCCGCATTGGTCGTGGCAGCGATGGTCACCCGGTATTTATTGCGTACCGCGGCATCACTGAGTTTCACACCGTGCAATGTGGCTGGTGCGCTCATTTTCACCATGGCATAGCCTGGATCGACTTCCAGGTAGTCCATCATGGATCCGCGCACCAGGTGGGCGACTCGCTTGCCCATGTCCTTCTCCGGGTAGACGATGTGGTGGATTCCGAGCTGCTCCAGGATCAGCCCGTGCCGATCGTCCTGCGCCTTGGCCCAGATCTGCGGGATCCCCATGCTGACCAAGAGCGAGCAGCACAGGATGGATGACTGCAGGTGGCTGCCTACGGCAACCACGACGCGGTCGAACTCGTGGATCGCGAGCTGTTCAAGGATTTCCCGGCTTGAGGCGTCGGCGCGAACCACCTGAGTCAATTCCCCGTTCAGGGACTGGACGATGTTCTCGTGCACGTCAATGCCCAGGACATGGGTACCGGACTTCATCAGTTCCAGGGCCAGGGATTCGCCAAATCGTCCGAGCCCGATCACGGCAACGGAGTTCGCTTTTGACAGCCCCTTGGCGTCATTTCGAAAATTCAGTAGCTTAGCCAATTGAAGGCCTTTCCTTGGGGAGTTCGTAGAGCGCTTTTCGATCGCGCAGGGCCAGCGCGGAGCCCAGCGAGAGGACCCCGACGCGGCCCAGGTACATCAATGCAACGAGGATGCCCTTGGCAGGGTCCGGCAAATCCGGGGTAATGCCGGTGGACAGCCCGACGGTGCCAAATGCGGAGGTGGCTTCAAAGAGGCAGCGGTCCAGGGAATAGCCGGTCAGCAGCAGCAGGCCCATGGTGCCGACGAATACGGCAGCTACGCCCATCAGCGCCACCGTGATGGCCTGCCGGTGCACCGAGCGGGACAGGCGCTTGCCCAGGACATTGACGGCGGTCTCGCCGCGAAGTTCGGTCATGATGATGAACAGCAGGATCGCAGCCGTGGTGATCTTGATGCCGCCGGCGGTGCCGGCCGGCCCTCCGCCGATGAACATCAGCACATCCATGCCCAGCCAGGAGGCTGGATGCATCGCGCCGATATCGATGGAATTGAAGCCAGCGGTACGCGTCTGCACCGATTGGAAGAATCCAGCCAGGATCCGCTGGGCAGGTTCAAGCTCGCCCAGCGTCTTCGGATTGGACCATTCCATGGCGGTGATGAAGATGGTGCCGCCAAGCAGCAGCAATGCGGTCATGAGCAGGACCAGGCGAGTGTTCATCGTCCACTTCAGCGAATTCCGCCAATGATGCCTGAGCTGGACCAGAACCGGGAAGCCCAAGCCGCCGAGGATGATGGCGATGCTGATGGGGATGCATAGCCATGGATCCGCCACGAAATCCATCAGGTTATTCGTGTAGAGGGCGAATCCCGCGTTATTGAAGGAAGAGACAGCATGGAACAGGCCATGCCAGATCGCCCTGACGGGTTCGTAGTCGTAGGCCAGCCAGAAGCGGAGGGCCAAGACGAGGGCCACTGCGGATTCGATGGCCAGCGACAGCTTGATGATCATCAATGCCGAGGTGCGCACGTCGGTGCCGGAAACGGCGGAGCTTTCGCGCTGGGTGGAGAGCCGGGTCAGGTAGCCGATGCGGCCCATGACCAGCATGCTCAGCAATGATGCGACGAGCATCAGTCCCAGGCCGCCGACCTGGATCAGGACCAGGATGACGATCTTGCCGAAGAGGGTGTAGTGGGTTGCCGTATCCAAGACAGTCAGGCCGGTGACGCACACCGCTGACGTCGCGGTGAAGATCCCGTCCACCAAGGATGTGAAGGTGCCTTGCGTGCTGGCCGCCGGTGAAGACAGGAGCAACCCGCCTATGAGGATTGCGCCGGCAAAGGCGAAGGCCACTGCGCGTGCGGGTTTGGCCAGCACGCTGTGCTGCGCGGCGGACCGCGCATTGGGAAGATTCATGGAGATCGCAATGGTCGAAATAACGTCTCGCGAAACCGTGGGACGAGTAGTACGAATGAAATAATACGCTCGGAAAAGCCGGTGTCAATGGTGATTCCCGTCACCTGGCCCGGTGTTAATAGCGCGCCTGCGGGAGCGATTGGGCGGATCTGCCACAGCCGCGCCGCCGGTTAAAGCAGACCGGCAGCCACGCGGAAAACGCGTGGCTGCCGGTTGGACGCTGGTACTGCTAGGTTTCGAGCAATTCCACGACCCGCTGTGCGGTACCCCAGGAAAGGGTGACCCCAGCCCCGCCGTGGCCGTAGGCCGCAATGACAGGCACCGCGTGCCCGTCGACGCGCTCCAGGCGGATCGTCTCGCGTGCCGGGCGCAGCCCCACCTTGTGCTCCAGGATCTCGCAGCCGGCCAGCTGGGGGACCAGGCCGATGGCACGGCGCAGCATGTCGGTGGCGGTCTGCGGGTCGACCTCGGCGTTGAAGTCGTTGGCCACGTCGGTACCGCCAACAATGATGTCATCGCGGCGCGGAATGATGTAGGTAACGCCCTGGGGATGCTCGTCATAGCAGAGCCAGTGGACCAACCCTGCGGTGTTTGCCAGGCGGATCACCTGGCCTCGGATGGGGTAGACAGTGCCGTCATCCCCGGTGAGTTCGCCGCCACGCAGACCCGTGGCCAATACGACGGCGTCGGCCTCCTCCTGCAACTCGTCGATGGATTCGATGGTGCGCTGGATGAACTTGACGCCCTTGGCCAAGGCTTGTTCATGCAGCCAGGACAGGTAGAGAGGCATAGTGATCACCGGGACGGTGGCACGCATGCCGGCGGCGGCAATGCGCGGGATGTCTTCTGCCGGGGCTTCGGCGGCGTCGGCGACGATCTGCGCCCAAGAGCGGTCTTGCTCCGGGGACGCTTCCAGATTCAGGCCGCGGCGCAGGTCGATGCCGGTTTCCTTGATGCCGGAGAGCTCCTCGAAGCGTGCCAGTGAACGGGCGAGCAGCAGATCGGCGGCAGCGGAGTTCTCCGAGTGGTACGGGAACCAGATGGCTGCGGCCACCGCGGAGACCGTCTGCAGCGGCAGCTGGTCGGCGATGACGGTGACCTGGTGGCCGGCGGCAGCCAGCTCATGGGCGGTGGAGAGCCCGATGACGCCGGCGCCGATCACCGTGACCTTGCGGGATGGCTGCGCGGCATCGGGCAGCGGGGCGGAATGCATGGGAACCTTTCGGGCAGGTGGCGAGGGGAAAGCAAAGGCCGGTGCCGCGATCCTGGAGTGCAGGATCGCGGCACCGGCGATGCGGTGCAGGCTAGAGCAAGGTGGCCGCGGCGCGGTCGATGATCCAGCGGGTCGCTTGGGTGCCGTGCACGGCCGAGGCCGGGACAGCGGTCTCGTTGACCTCGTGCTGGGCCTTGGCCAGCGCCGGCGCCTTGTCGGCACCGGCCACGATCAGCCAGACCTCCTTGGCGGTGTTGATGGTGCCCATGGTGAGCGTGACGCGGTGCGCAGGCGGCTTGGGGGAGTCGTGGACCGCGATGACTCCTGGCTCATCGGACCGGGTGTGGTTCGGGAAGAGCGAGGCGACATGCGAGTCCGGGCCCATGCCCAGCATCAGCACATCGAACGCGGGGTTCAAGGAGCCGTCTTCGGCTTCCCCGGCCAGTTCCTCGGCGTAGGCCGCGGCGGCCTGCTCGGCGGACTCGTACTTGTCGCTGGCGCCCATGGCGTGCACGGTGGCGCGGTCCAGGCCCAATTCATCCAGCGCGTCGAACAGGGCTGCGGCCTGCAGCACGTTGCGATCTGCTGAATCGGTGGCGACAAAGCGCTCGTCGCCCCACCAGAAGTGCACCTGCGACCAGTTGACCGAGGCCTTGGCGGGGTTGGCCGCGACGGCTTCCAGGGCGGCGATGCCCAGCGAACCGCCGGTCACCACCACGTGGGCAACTCCGCGGGCGGCCAGTGCATCGGCGATCGAGGTGATCAGCCGGGCCGCAATGGCGTGGGCGGTAGCTTCCGGGTTCTCATGGATCAGTATTTGCCTAGCGATCACTGGATCTGATGCTCCTCAGGTTGGTCAGGTTCAGGCCCTTGGTGATGACCTCGCCGAAGACGTCATCGGCGTCCAGGCGGCGCATCTCTTCGGCCAGGCATTCGGCCACCGAACGCCGAGGCAGGGAGATGCGCTGCGGGGCCGATCCGGGCAGGTAAAGGTGGGCTACCGCGCCGGAAGGCCGCGAAAGCTCCACGTCGCCGGCTTCGCGCGCCAGCCGGACGCTGGAGAGCCCGCCATTGGACTTGTCCGCGGCGATGGTCACCGGGACGTCCAGGCACAGGGTCAGCCAAGCGGCCAGCAAGGTGGTGGACGGGGAATTATCCGAGCCCTTCACGGTGATGCCCGAGAGCCCCTCGGTGCCGATCAGGTCGATGATGCTCGCCAGCTGGGCACGCCACAGGGTCAGCCGCGTCCAGGCGAGGTCGGTGTCGCCGGCCTGGTAGGTCTCGATGCGGCTGAACAGCGCGGCGGTGGGGTCTTCGGTTTCCGCCGAATCGGTGATGCGGCGGTGCGCCAGCTTGCCCAGCGCGGTGCCGGCCGGATCCTGCGGCACGCCATGCGGCCACCAGGCCACGATCGGCGCATCGGGCAGCAGCAGTGCGGAGATCAGCGCCTCGTCGGCCACGACATCCGGGCCGTAGGTGCGCATCACGATCACCTCGGAGGCGCCGGCGTCCCCGCCCACGCGGATTTGCACGTCCAGGCGGTTGGCCTCGGACTTGCTGCCGCGGACCACCACGATGATCCGGCAGGGATGCTCGCGGCTGGCCAGGTTGGCCGCCTCGATCGCGTTCTCGGCGAACCCCTCGCGGGTGATGACCACCAGGGTCATCACGCGGGAGAGCGCCACCACGCCGTGGGTGCGGCGCGAGGAGATCAGCTTCTTGGCCACCTTGGAGGTGGTGGTGTTGGGAAGATCGATCATCATGGTCGTCTCCAGGTCCTTCCATCCTTGGCCATCAGCTCATCGCTGCTTTCGGGTCCCCAGGAGCCCGGAGCGTAGGGATCGGGCTGGGTGGGCTGCGAGGCCCAGTACTCCTCGAAAGGATCCAGGATGCGCCAGGACTGCTCGACTTCCTCATGTCGCGGGAACAGCGGCGGCTCACCGAGCAGCACATCGAGGATCAGCCGCTCGTAGGCCTCGGGCGAGGATTCGGTGAAGGCGTTGCCGTAGCCGAAGTCCATGGTCACATCGCGGATCTCCATCTGGGTGCCGGGCACCTTGGAGGAGAAGCGGATGGTCGCGCCTTCATCGGGCTGCACGCGGATCACGAACGCGTTCTGGCCGAATTCATCGTCCTTGTGGTCGGTGAACAGCAGGTTCGGCGCCTTCTTGAAGACCACCGCGATTTCGGTGACGCGGCGGCCCAGGCGCTTGCCGGCACGCAGGTAGAACGGCACCCCGGACCAGCGGCGGGTATTGATGTTCAGGCGCACCGCCGCGTAGGTCTCGGTCTTGGACTTCGGGTTGAAGCCCTCCTCGTCGAGGAAGCCGACGACCTCCTCGGCGCCCTGCCAGCCAGAGGTGTACTGGCCTCGGGCACTGGCCGCTCCCAGGTCCTCGGGCAGCTGGACTGCGGTGAGCACCTTCTCCTTTTCGCTGCGCAAGTGGTCCGCGTCGAAGGAAATGGGTTCCTCCATGGCGGTCAGCGCCAGCAGCTGGAGCAGGTGGTTCTGGATGACGTCGCGGGCCGCGCCCACACCGTCGTAGTAGCTGGCGCGGCCGCCAATGCCGATGTCCTCGGCCATGGTGATCTGCACGTGGTCCACGTACTTGTTGTTCCACAGCGGCTCGAACATCTGGTTGCCGAAACGCAAAGCCAGCAGGTTCTGCACGGTTTCCTTGCCCAGATAGTGGTCGATGCGGAACACCGCGTCCGGCGGGAACACGGACTCCACGATCTCGTTCAGTTCGCGGGCGCTCTGCAGGTCGTGGCCGAAGGGCTTCTCGATGACCACGCGTTCCCAGCCCGGGTTCTTGTCCTTGGCCAGCTTGTGCTCGGAGAGCTTCTGGCAGACAACCTCGAACCAGCTCGGCGGGATCGAGAGGTAGAAGGCGTGGTTGCGCCCGGTGGACCGGGATTCGGCCAGTTCGTCCAGGGTCGCGGCCAGCTTCTCGTAGGCGCCATCATCGTCGAAGGCGCCGGAGATGAAGCGCATACCGGCGGCCAGCTGGGCGAACACGGTTTCGTTGAAGGGGGTGCGGGCGCTGGCGAGGATCCATTCGCGGGCCTGGTCGGCGAAGTCCTGTGCCGTCCAGTCGCGGCGGCCGAAGCCGACAATCGCAAAATTCGGGGGAAGCAGTCCGCGGTTAGCCAGGTCGTAGACCGCTGGCATGAGTTTCTTGCGGGCAAGGTCGCCGGTGATTCCGAAGAACACCAGCGCGCCCGGACCGGCAATGCGGTTAAGCCGCCGGTCGCGGGCGTCGCGTAGTGGGTTGCTCATAGTGCCTTACTTCGCTGCCTCTAGCAGGGCAGCGATTCCGGCGGCGCGGTCCGTGAGGTTCACGCGCAGCACTGGGCGGTTATGTTCGGCGTCAGCCAGTACTGCGCCATCGCCGATCGCCTGGGCGGTGATCAGGCCGCCGAAGGTGTACGGACGCTCCGGGATCCCAAGGTCTTCCTTGTGATTCGCGGTGACCTGCAAGAACACGCCCTGTGCCGGGCCGCCCTTGTGGTACTGGCCGGTGGAGTGCAAGAAGCGCGGACCCCAGCCGAAGGTGACTGGACGGCCGGTCTTCTTGGCGAGCAGATCGCGCAGTGCGGCAAGCTCCTGGTCCGCATTGCGGTTCAGGTATGCCTGGATGGCAAGGTAGCCGTCTGCCGGAAGCTGCGCGGCGAGCTGCTCCACAGCCGCCTCCAAGGTCTTGGCCCCGGTGCCGTAGAGCTCAACTGGTCCGTCCACTGCATCCGGTGCGCTCTGCGCCGGAGCATCGAGCATGGAACGGGCGGCGATCTTCGCGGCCTCGACATCAGGCTGGTCGAAGGGGCTGATGCCCAGCAGGTAGCCGGCCACGGCGGTGGCGTACTCGAAGATCATGAAGGCGGTGCCCAGCGGTGCACTGAAGTGCACGGCGGTGGCGTCCTCGTCGAAATCCTCAGGCAGCGCGTCGTAGACGAACAGCGGCAGCACGTCCTGGGCCGGGTTCGCCAGCTCCGGTGCATCCACATGCGCGGCAACAGGCAGCACGCCCTTGCCTTCCTTGCCGGTGGACTCGGCGATCAGCTGCTCGGCCCAGTCGCCGAAGCCCGGCAGTGCATCGCCCACACAGGCAATCAGCAGCTTGTCGCGGCCCGCGGTAGCCATGGCGGCACCCAGGTGCAGCGCGAGGTTGTCCTCGTCGTCCAGGGCCAGCACATCGTTGATCAGCCCGGATTCTTCAACCAGGGCTTCGATGTCCGCGCCGGCCAGGCCCGAAGGGACCAGGCCGAAAGCGGTCAACGCCGAGTAGCGCCCGCCGACGTTCGGATCCGCAGTGAATACCGCGCGCACGCCATCAGGATTATCCATGGGCGAGCCCGGATCGGTGACCAGCACCAAGCGGGTCGCCGGATCAATGCCGGCAGCCTGGAACGCAGCGGTGAACGCACGGCGCTGCGAATCGGTTTCCACGGTGGAACCCGACTTGGAAGCAACTACCACGACGGTGCGCTGCAGATCGGTTTCCACGATCTGCTTGACCATCGACGGATCGGTGGTGTCGCAGATGACCAGTTCCACCTCGTCATGGGCGGTGATGACCTCAGGAGCCAGCGAGGAGCCGCCCATGCCGCACAGCACGATGCGGGTCAGGCCCTCTTCTTGCAGCTCATCGCGCAGATCCAGGATCTGCGGGATCAGTTTGCCAGCTGCCTCGAAGGGGTTGACCCAACCGAGGCGGATGGCCGATTCAGCTTCTGCTTCAGGACCCCAAATGGTTGGGTCCTGGGCGGCGATGCGGCTGCCGATCTTCGCTTCGATCAGCTTCGGGAGCAACGCGTCGACGGAGGCCAGGGCCTCGCCGGAGGTTACCAGACCAAGCTCCATCTACTTGGCTCCCTTCAGTGCCACAGCCATGTCCTCAAGCAGTTCGTTCCATGCGACGTCGAACTTCGATACGCCTTCAACCTCAAGCAGGTCCACGACCTCGTTGTAGTCGATGCCCAGCGCAGCGAGCTTGTCCAGCACGCGGTTGGCGGCGTCGTAGCTGCCAGCGATTGCGTTGCCGCGGACCTCTGCTTCAGCCGCGGTGGCGTCCAGGGTCTTCTCCGGCATGGTGTTCACGGTCTGCGGTGCAACCAGCTCGGTGACGTACAGTGTCGATGGGTAGGCAGGATCCTTCACGCCGGTCGAAGCCCACAGTGGACGCTGGACGTTGGCGCCGGCAGCTGCCAGCACCTCGTAGCGTGCCGAAGCGAAGGACTCTTCGAAGACCTGGTAGGCCAAGCGGGCGTTGGCTACGCCGGCCTGTCCGCGTACGGCTGCTGCCGCATCGGTGCCGATGGCATCCAGGCGCTTGTCGATTTCCGAATCCACGCGGGAAACGAAGAAGGAAGCGACCGAGTGGATCTTGGACAGGTCCAGGCCCTCGGCCTTGGCCTTCTCCAGGCCCAGCAGGTAGGCGTTGATGACCTCGCGGTAGCGTTCCAGCGAGAAGATCAGGGTGACGTTCACCGAAATGCCAGCGGCAATGGTTTCGGTGATTGCTTCCAGGCCCTCGACGGTTGCCGGGATCTTGATCAGCACGTTTTCGCGGTTCACGCGCTCGTACAGGGCCTTGGCCTGGGCGATGGTTGGTGCGGTCTCGTGAGCCAGGCGGGGATCAACCTCGATGGACACGCGGCCATCGAAGCCCTTGGAGGACTCGTAGATGCCCTTGAACAGGTCGCAGGCTGCTGCTACGTCATCGCTGGTGATCTCGGTGATCGCGTCTTCTACCGAGCGGTGCTTCTGCTCGGCAATCGCCTGGCCATACACCTCTGCCTTGGACAGTGCCGCGGCGAAGATCGATGGGTTGGTGGTCACGCCGACCACGTTCTGCTCTTCGATCAGCTTGGCCAGCGAGCCGCTGGTCAGTCGTTCACGCGAAAGGTCGTCCAACCAGATGGAGACGCCAGCGTCGGACAGGGCCTGAGTATTCGGGTTGCTCATAATAGTTACTTCAGTTCCTTACTTGGCAGCGTTCTGCAGGGAGGTTTCGGCGGCGGCTACAACAGCCTCGGTGGTGATGCCGAACTCCGAGTACAGCTTCTTGTAATCGGCGGAAGCGCCGAAGTGATCGAGCGAAATGATTTCGCCATGTGCCCCGACCAGCTCGCGCCAGCCCTGGGCTACGCCGGCTTCAACCGAAACGCGGGCGGTGATCGCGGCGGGCAGGACCTCTTCGCGGTAGGCAGCATCCTGCTTGGCGAACCATTCCAGCGAAGGCAGGGATACCACGCGGGCAGCGATGTTCTTGGCTGCCAGTGCTTCACGGGCCTCAACGGCCAGCTCAACCTCGGAACCGGTAGCCAGCAAGATGACATCCGGGGTGGTCTCTGCGCCGTCGCGGACGGCTTCGGCCAGGATGTAGCCGCCCTTCAGGGTGCCTTCTGCGCCGCGGAAGCCGGTGGCCGCGCGGTCGTAGATTGGCAGGTTCTGGCGGGAAAGCACGATGCCCGATGGGGTATCGGTCAATTCCAGCATGCCGCGCCATGCGTAGGCGACCTCGTTGGCATCCGCTGGGCGGACCACATCGAAGTTCGGGATGATGCGCAGGCTAGCGAGCTGCTCCACTGGCTGGTGGGTCGGGCCGTCTTCGCCCAGGCCGATGGAGTCGTGGGTCCATACGAAGATCGACGGGACGCCCATCAGTGCGGCCAAGCGGATGGCCGGACGCTGGTAGTCCGAGAAGATCAGGAAGGTGCCGGAGAATGCACGGGTTGGGCTGGAGAGCACAATGCCGTTCACGATCGAAGCGGCAGCGTGCTCGCGGATGCCGAAGTGCAGTACGCGGCCGTATGGGCTGGCGGACCAGGAATCGGTGGAGCGGCGCTCGGGAGCGAAGGACTTCGCGGTCTCGATGGTGGTGTTGTTCGAACCGGCGAGGTCGGCAGAGCCGCCCCAGAGTTCTGGCAATTCATCGGCGATCGCGTTGATGACCTTGCCCGACGCGGCGCGGGTAGCCATGGTGGAGCCTGGCTCGAAGGTCGGGATCTTCTCGGTCCAGCCCTCTGGCAATTCGCCAGCCTGCAGGCGCTCAAGCAGGGCGGCTTCTTCCGGATTGGCTGACTTCCAGGCCTCGAAGGTCTCGTTCCACGAGGCGTGCAGCTGCGCACCGCGGGTTACGACCTCGCGGGCGTGAGCCAGTACATCGTCCTCGATCTGGAAGTTCTTCTCGGGGTCGAAGCCCAGGATCGTCTTCAGGCCGGCAACTTCGTCGGTACCCAGCTTCGAGCCGTGGATGCCGCCGGTGTTCTGCTTGGTCGGCGAAGGCCAGCCGATGATGGTGCGCAGGCTGATGATCGATGGGCGGGAGGTCTCGGCCTTCGCGGCGCGCACAGCAGCATCCAGTGCGGCCATGTCCTCGACGTATTCTCCGGTGACGGTCCAGTCCACGCGCTGGGTGTGCCAGCCGTAGGATTCGTAGCGGCCCAGCACGTCTTCGGTGAAGGCGATGTCGGTGTCGTTCTCGATGGAGATCTTGTTGTCATCGTAGATCACAACGAGGTTGCCCAGTTCCTGGTGGCCGGCCAGCGAGGAGGCCTCGGAGGTGACGCCTTCCTGCAGGTCGCCATCGGAAGCGATGACGTAGACAGTGTGGTCGAACGGGCTGGTCCCTGCCTCGGCAGCTGGATCCAGCAGGCCGCGCATGCGGCGCTGGGAGTAGGCGAAACCAACGGCGGAAGCCAGGCCCTGGCCCAGCGGACCGGTGGTGATCTCAACGCCGGCGGTGTGGCCGAACTCGGGGTGGCCCGGAGTCTTGGCGCCCCAGGTGCGCAGCGCTTCGATGTCTTCCATCTCCAGGCCGTAGCCCGAGAGGAACAGCTGCAGGTACAGGGTCAGCGAGGTGTGGCCCGGGGAAAGCACGAAACGGTCTCGGCCGATCCAGTTCGGATCCTTCGGATCGTGGCGCAGGTGCTTCTGGAAAATCAAGTAGGCGGCCGGAGCCAAGCTCATTGCGGTACCGGGGTGGCCATTGCCAACCTTTTCGACGGCGTCGGCTGCCAGGACACGGGTGGTGTCGATGGCCTTACGGTCCAACTCGGTCAGTGAGAATTCTTCAACTAAGGATTCAGTCGCCACAGCGGCGTTCCTTCCATTCAGGCTTGGACGGGAGATATCTCCCGCTGACACGCAATACGCCGTCGCCTCCTGCTTCCTCCGGCTGTGCTTTATTCAGAGGGATGCAGGTCGCGACGGCGCAATCTGAGTCAACTCTATCGCGAAAAGGCGTATTGGGGCGTTGGATTTAGCAAGATGACACAGAATTATTCGGTTTGCGCAGAAGGTGGACTTGATACGGCTATTCATGCCACGGCGTGAGCGAATTGCTCAGGCATTCTGCGCATTCGTGCGCAGGTGGCAGCCGGGGGATATGGGTGGCCGGGCACTTCTGCCAGCCGGTGCACGGCAACCAACTAACGTTACAAGGAATAAGATTTGTTCAGCTGGCGGACATCAGTTGCCATCTTTGTTCATTTGGGAGCAGCGTCCGGGGGACCACGCGCGATCTGCCGAAATACTGTTGGGCATTTGGGACCGGATGAGTTCTCCCGCCGCGCGGGGTTATTCCATCGAAGGCTCCCGGCTCGTCGACTTTGACGTGCTGCAACGGTTCGCGGGAAACGCTGGTTGGGGCGGGGGCCGCCTGCAGAAGATCGGTTCGAGGAGCAGAATCCGATGGGAGCGCGAAGCCGCAAAGGTGCATGGCTAGCCACCGGGCAGGTGATTGTAGCGTCTTGAATTGAGCCAAATCACCATTTTTCAACTGTGATCCTCTCCGTGGGGAGTTTCAATCAATTTCTATCCAGCGTAGAATGACAGTGTCTGTCTTGTACCCGTGAAGAACTGAGTGCGTTTAATTGAAGACTCAAAGTGTCGCCGCAGCATCAGTGCCCCGCGCATCGCGTCAGCCTGATGAAAATGCCGGCGATTTTCTGAAGCGCAAGGCCAATGCCTATGTGGCGTTGACGAAGCCTCGCGTAATCGAGTTGCTGCTAGTGAGCACCCTTCCGACCATGATCTTTGCCGAACGGGGTTTCCCCTCCGTCTGGCTCATGATCTCCACCCTTGTTGGTGGAGCTATGGCCGCAGGTGCTTCTGGTGCATTCAACTGCTATATCGATCGCGATATGGATAAGTTGATGAAGCGTACCAAGGGGCGCCCTTTGGTCACTGGGGACCTCACCCCGAGGGAAGCACTGGTCTTCTCTTGGGTATTGGCCATAGCCTCCCTGGTGGTTCTCTGGGTTGGCACCAATCCGCTGACGACCGCCTTGGGCCTGGCTGCAATCCTCCTCTACGTCGTGTTCTACACTTTGATCCTCAAGCGCCGTACCGCCCAGAACATTGTCTGGGGTGGCATCGCCGGCTGCATGCCTGTGCTGATCGCTTGGGCCGCAGTGACCAACACAATTGAATGGCCAGCGATCATCCTGTTCCTGGTGATCTTCCTCTGGACCCCACCGCATTACTGGCCACTGTCCATGAAGTATGCGGATGACTACAACGCGGCTTCAGTGCCTATGCTGGGCGCGATCGCTAACGCTCGCCGCGTTTCGGTGCAGGTTGTGCTCTACGCTTGGGCCACTGTCGTTTGCTCGATGCTGCTGGTCCCACTAGGTAGCGCAGGAATCGTTTACACCGCAATCGCTGGCGGCGCGGGCATCTGGTTCGTCTACGAATCGCACGTGCTCTACCGCGAAGCGCAGAGCGACCATAAGCCGGCTGAGATCAACCGCAAGGCCATGAAGGTCTTCCATATCTCCATCACCTACTTGTCGATCGTATTCCTGGCCTTGGCCATTGACCCGTTCGTGGGTAGCCCGCTGTTCGGCTAGGTTCAACGCCCCAGCTGAGCGTCGGTTAGCGCCCTTCCTGGAATCCAAATGAAATTGGATTCCAGGAAGGGCGCTTTTCTGCGTTCAGGCGTAGTTGCCCTTTACGTTGGTCAATGCATGCGCACCAAGCGTTTAGGCAGAAATTACTCTCATCGAGGGAGATAAGACTGGACCTTGCTATGCAAGTCTTGCTACGCAAGGTATGGTTATGGCATGTCCGATCAACGCGAGAAAATCGCCACGAATATACGCAAGGGCGTCCTTGAGTACTGTGTGCTGGCTTCGTTAGCCAGCGCAGATAAATACGGGTTGGAGCTGGCAGAAGAGCTCACCGCGCGGAAGCTTACCGCCGGCGAGGGGAGCCTGTATCCGTTGCTGGCGCGCATGAAAGCCACTGGGCTGGTAGAAACCTACTGGGAAGAAAGCGCGTCGGGACGCAAACGGAAGTACTACACCATTACCGAGCACGGGCATCTGATGGTTGGCGAGTTCCGCGGGGTATGGGAAGCAATTTCAATGCAAGTCACCGATCTACTTGGAGAACAACATGGCATCGACAGCTGAGCAGTACAGCGCGGAAGCGTATTTGCGGGAATTGGGGAAGCTCCTGCGCGGTGCTCCAAGGGATATGGGCTTAGAGCTTCTGGAGGATGTGGCGCAGCATATCGAGGATGGCCGAGCCCTAGGCAGGGATGATGACCAGATCCTCGCCGCGCTAGGCAGTCCTGAAGCTGTTGCAGCCCCTCTGGTGGCCGAGTACGCGGCTCCGCAAGAGCGGGCCATCCTACGCAGGAATAGCTTGGTGCTCGGTGCGGTGGCACTGGTCCTCGGTGTCCTTGTCTCCATCATCGATACGACTCTGGCAGATACCCTGGGTGACCTGATTTTTGGCGCTTCTGTGCCAGGAGGTGAGGGCAGTAGCTACGACTCGATATATGAGCAAGGCGCATTGCAACTGCTGATCTTCGCAATATTCGGACTTGGCGTAGCGGCCACCGCGGTCATGAAGGGAAAAGCGGCACGAATCTACGGCTACGCGGCGGCCTTGTGCATGACAGTGCTCGTTGCCGGATTCATTACCAGCAGTGGAATCTTCTATATCCCGTCAATGATCGCAGCATGGATGCTTGTCGGAATCAATGGGCGTTCTTCCAAATCGGTGAATCGAGAACCGCGTTCGAAATTGATCCGCATCATTGGTGGCACTGCTCTGCTATTGCCAGTCGTGTTCCTGGGAGCCGCATCGTTCACGGGTATCGAGCCGAACGTCGCCGTATACGCATACCTTGCCCTGGGCTTGGCCTGCGGCATCGGGTTCTTGTCCAATTCCCGGATTGCTCTATGGGCTACCTGCGCTTGCGGTGCTGCCCTCCTTGCGGTTTCCGTCGTGGATCAAGGGCTGCTGCTTGCGTCATTCTGGCTAGCCGGAACAGTCTATTTCTTCTTTGGACTTTATGGTTTGATGTGGTTCACGCGCCGTGGAACGGCCGGGGGACAGCGTTAAGCATCTGGGGGTTGCCCTGCACATCGAGTGCAGGGCAACCCCCAGTCATTTACTCAGGATTCTAGTAATCGTTGCGCTGGTATTCGGGAAGGATGGCAGCCCGATCCCAGACGTTTGCCGAGGCGGCAAGCAGCAAGCTCGCGCCGAGCATGTGGGAGAGTACCAGGGCGACAGGCAACCCATTGAAATGCTGGATGTAGCCAATTGCTGCCTGGACCGCAATTGCCGCGACAAGCCACCAGATGGCGATGCGAAGCTGGGTGTTTCCGCCCTGCTTGTAGGCCAGGATCAGCACCACGATGGTTGCGGCAACGAGCAAGTACACCGGAGCAGTATGCATGCGGGTTACCAGCAGCGGATCGAACAAGTGGCGCGGGGCATCGGCATCGCCTGCATGCGGTCCGGTGCCGGTCACGATAGTTCCGAATGCCACTGCGAGCAGGGAGAAGATCCATGCGGCGAAGGAGAGCTGGCGGATCGACTTGCTGCTCTGATCGAACTTGCGGTTCTTCAGTTCCTTGGCGGTGCGGTTCACCTGGAATGTTGCCATGATGACCAGTGCGCCGGAAATCAGGAAGTGAACCGAAACGACCCAAGCGTTCAGTCCGGTCCACACGGTGATGGCTCCGATGAGCGCCTGCAACGCGATGCCGGCGAGCAAGCCGATGGACAGCTTGAACAGGGTGCGGTGGGTCGGGCGCATCTTCCAGATGGAGATCAGGAACGCGACAGCGATGACCAGCAGGACAAAGGTCAGCAGGCGGTTGCCGAACTCGATGATTCCATGGATGCCCATTTCCGGGACAGGGGTCATCGAACCGGGAACGCAATTGGGCCAGTGGGAGCAGCCGAGGCCCGAATTCGTCAAGCGTACGGCTCCACCGGTGACGATAATGCCAATCTGCGAGATCAGGGATGCGATCGCTAGACCATGCACGAGGCGAGTGACCTTCGTGGGCAGTTTATCGGCCCAGCTCTGGGTGGCTTGGGCTGAAGACATTGAAATCTCCCTTTTCGGAATTTGGGTGGTGGTCAGCTCCATTTGAACAGCTTGATGGCTGCAAAGGAGCCAACTGCTGACCAAAGGATCAAGAAGATGAGGCCAGCAATGCTGAACTGGCCGTGGATCAGGGCATCGCGCATGGCATCGCCCAGCGCTGCTGATGGCAGCGCATTCAGGGTTGGCTGGGCCCAATCAGGGGCCATGCTCAAGGGGTAGAGGACACCGCCGGCACCGGCCAGCAGGATCCAGGCAAGGTTGGTGATCGCCAACGTCGCTTCAGGGCGGACGGTGCCGGCAATCAGCAGGCCCAGCGCGGTAAACGCGGCTGCGCCCAGGAGCAGGAAGAGTATAGCCGGAGCAATGCCCCAGGGGTTCGGATGCCAGTCCAGGAACAACAAGGAGACAGAGCAGATTAAGACGACCTGGATCAGCAGGACCGACAGCACGGCAATGACCTTGCCGAAAATCAGTCCGGTTTTCCCCAGCGGCGTAGTGGAGAACATGGTCAGCACGCCATAGCGGCGGTCAAATCCGGTGCCAATTCCCTGCCCGGTGAAAGCCGTCGAAATGACGCACAAGGCCAAGACGCCAGGAACGGCGGCATCAATGCTGCGGTCTGCGACATCCTTGACCAGATCGGTCAGGGTGAGCACGAAGAGTGCAATGAGCGGCATGACAACAGCGAGAATGAGCTGTTCGCCATTGCTGAGCATCTGGATGGATTCGTATTTGCCCTGGTTCAGGATTCGGCGCAGTGGCGAGACAGCATTGGAGCGTGCCTGTGTTTGGCTCATGCCCTTCCCTCCTTTTGTGCGATTTCAAGGAAAACGTCTTCGAGGCTTCGTGACTGCAAGTTGAGCTCGGTTGGCAAAATGCCCTCCTGGAGCCACCAATGGGTTAGCCAGTTCAAGTGTTCGGGGGAGTTGACCCCGTCGAGCCGGTATTGGCCGGCTCCGGTCTCCTCCAGGTGCAATCCTGCCGGTGGTTCAGGTAGGCGCAGCCCTGCTGGGGCGCAGAAGGACACCGGGCGGGTGTCCTGGTCTTCGGCAGCGCGGGCCGTCAGCTCGGCCACGGTGCCTTGCGCCACGGTGCAGCCCTTGTCGATGATGTAGACGTAGTCGCTGAGGCGTTGCGCGTCATCCATGAGGTGGGTGGTGAGGATGATGGCCTTTCCTGCATCGCGAAGTTCGGCAATGAGGTCGAAGACTACCTGGCGGGACTGCGGATCCAGACCAGCACTTGGTTCATCGAGGAAGAGCACTTCCGGATCTCCGGCCAGCGCCAGGGCCAAGGCGACGCGCTGCTTCTGGCCACCAGAGAGACGGCGGATCGTGCGGGTGCCAAATGATTCTAGATCCAACCGTGTGATCAACGCATCAATATCAATGGGCTTCTGATAGAGGGAAGCGACGTGCCTCAAGAGCGGAACCGGGCGCATTGAGGGTGGCAACCCTCCGTCCTGGAGCATGACTCCGACGCGGGAACGCAATTCGGGATTGTCGCCGAAGGGGTTCTGGCCCAGGAGTTCGACGGTTCCGCCTTCGGGCTGAAGCAGCCCCTGGGCACAAGCGAGGGTCGTGGATTTGCCGGCTCCGTTAGCGCCTAAAAGCGTGGTGACCTGACCCGGATAAGCTTTTAGGGACACCGACTCCAGGACTCGCAACATGCGATTGTCCAAGGCGGGGACCGGACCTAAATCTTTAGCCAGCTCGTTGATGACAAGGCTGGGAGTTACAGAAGACACTGAAACATTCTACGACATGTCGAACTGGCTGAGCTGAGTGTTTTGTCACCAACCCTCGAGTTCCGTTGAGGTGGGCGGGACAATGGAAGTGTCAGAGGTTCGATTCAAGTAACGCACTGGTCGGGCAAGCATGTCCTTAGTAAGTCCTTCCTTACTAGACCTAGAGCAAAAATTTACGCATGATTGTGTTGTGTATTCATCAAATTCAGAATCAGCTAGTGGCTCCACTGCCGCGACAGTTGGCGCAGTTGGGGATACCGAGGAGCGTACGCGCGACCGCGTCCTGTACGCAGTACTCGAGGACGGGCCGGTCAGTGCTGCCGAGCTTGGAAGCAAGCTGGGCTTCACGCCTGCTGCGGTCCGCCGTCACCTCGACGCGCTCTCAAAATCGGGACTCGTAGAGGTGAAACTGGTAGCCAACCAGAAAACCGGTGCTGGACGTCCGTCGCGTCGCTACGTGCTTTCGCACCGCGGGCAGACGAAGTTGGGCAACGATTACCTGGAGATTGCTTCCGACGCATTGAAGATGCTCGGCGATGCGGCCGGAGAGGACGCGATTCGCAAGTTTGCGCGTAACCGCTTCGCATCAATGGAAGACCGATACGCCAAGGCGCTGGTCGGCGTTGAAGGGCTGGAAGCACGAGCCGAGGTGCTGGGCAATTTGCTCAGTGCAGATGGATTCGTGGGATACACCCGAAAAGTGGATACCAAAGTGGCAACTGCCCTGATGCATAGCGTGCAGCTATGCCAGGGACACTGCCCGATACAAGACTTGGCACGAGAGTTTCCAGTGTTTTGCGACATGGAAACGGAAATGTTCGCCCGCTTGCTGGGCGTCGACGTCCGACGACTGTCGACCTTGGCCGGTGGAGGACACGTGTGCACGACCCACATCCCTGTGGGGCGTGAAAAGGCGCCAATGCGCGCTGAGAAAAGAACTCGAATTCAGTTCACGAAGCAGGAGAGGCCGCGATGACGGATCAGATTGCACAGGAGTCTGCCGACCCGGGTGTAATTTCCGAAATTCTGGAGAAGAACCCCGAACTCCACGGAATCGGCAATTACGAATACGGCTGGTCAGACAAGAACGACGCGGGTGCAAATGCGCGCCGTGGCGTCGACAAGGACGTAGTGGCGAATATCTCCGCCCTGAAGTCCGAGCCAGAATGGATGCTGGAGCGTCGCCAGAAGGCGCTGAAGTACTTCGATCGCAAGCCAATGCCTACCTGGGGTCCAGACCTCTCGGGTATTGATTTCGACAACATCAAGTACTTCGTGCGTTCCACCGAGAAGCAGGCGACCTCCTGGGAAGAACTTCCAGAAGACATCAAGAACACCTACGACAAGTTGGGTATTCCAGAGGCTGAAAAGCAGCGTCTGGTGTCTGGCGTTGCCGCCCAGTACGAGTCCGAGGTTGTTTACCACCAGCTGCGTGAAGACCTTGAAGCCCAGGGCGTCATCTTCCTTGACACCGACACTGGACTGAAGGAGCACCCGGAGATCTTCCAGGAGTACTTCGGCTCGGTCATTCCAGCGGGCGACAACAAGTTCGCTTCGCTGAACACTGCCGTGTGGTCCGGCGGCTCGTTCGTGTACGTCCCGAAGGGCGTCCACGTGGAGATCCCGCTGCAGGCTTACTTCCGCATCAACACGGAAAACATGGGCCAGTTTGAACGCACCCTGATCATCGCTGATGAGGGCTCCTACGTTCACTACATCGAGGGTTGCACCGCACCGATCTACCAGTCGGATTCGCTGCACTCTGCCGTTGTGGAAATCATCGTGAAGAAGGACGCCCGCGTTCGCTACACCACGATCCAGAACTGGTCGAACAACGTCTACAACCTGGTGACCAAGCGTGCCGTCTGCGAAGAAGGCGCCACCATGGAATGGGTCGATGGCAACATCGGCTCGAAGGTCACCATGAAGTACCCAGCCGTTTACCTCGTTGGCGAACGCGCCAAGGGTGAGACCCTGTCCATCGCCTTCGCCGGCGAGGGCCAGCACCAGGACACCGGATCCAAGATGGTCCACATCGCTCCGAACACCTCTTCGGCCATTGTGGCCAAGTCGGTGGCTCGTAACGGTGGCCGCTCGGCTTACCGCGGCCTGGTCCAGGTCCAGGAAGGCGCCAAGGGCACCAAGAACTCGGTGGTCTGCGACGCGTTGCTGGTCGACCAGATCTCGCGTTCGGATACCTACCCGTACATCGACGTCCGCGAGGACGACGTAACCATGGGCCACGAGGCGACCGTCTCGCGCGTTTCCGAAGAGCAGCTGTTCTACCTGATGTCCCGCGGCATGGCCGAGGACGAGGCCATGGCAATGATCGTGCGTGGCTTCGTTGAGCCAATCGCACGCGAGCTGCCTATGGAGTACGCGCTGGAACTGAACCGCCTTATTGAACTTCAGATGGAAGGATCGGTCGGCTAAGAATGTCGGAGACCACCACCCATATCCCAGCAGAGAAGGCGCGCATCGGCGCACCATCGATTCCTGGTTTCACCGAAGAGGGCGAAGACCTTTCGCCGATCAACGACAATGACAGCTCGCCGCTGGCCGGTGCCTCCACCAAGGCGCACAGCCACGGCGGCGGAGTTGGAGTTCCCGATTCATCGCGTGCCGGTCGACTGACCAGCACCAACGTAGATGACTTCGCCAAGCTGACCGGTCGTGAAGAGGACTGGCGCTTCACCCCGCTCAAGCGCCTGAAGGGCCTGCACAGCGATGACCTCACCGGCGCGGCTCCGAAGATAGAGCTCGCCGGCAACGGAATCGCCAAGCTGTCGGTTGTTCCGGCTGGCGACGCGCTGAACGGTGTTGCGCATACCCCGGATGACCGCGTGTCGGCCAACGCTTGGAAGTTCGCTTCCGAGACCCACGTTGTGACGATCCCGAAGAACGCCGAAGGTGCCAACGCAACCCTGCGCATCACCGGCGAGTCGCTGGCAGCGGCGGCTCAGCACCTCATCGTTGTTGCCGAGGAAAATTCCGAAGCTACTGTTGTGCTGGACCACGTTGGTTCGGCAGTGCTGGCACAGAACGTCGAGTTCGACGTCCAGGCCAACGCCCGCCTGACCGTGATCTCCCTGCAGGCTTGGGAAGATGACGCCGTTCACGCTTCCTCGCAGCAAGCGCTGGTAGCTGCTGGCGCTTCGTTCAAGCACATTGTAGTTTCCTTCGGTGGCGACTTGGTTCGCGTGAACCCATCGGCTCGCTTCATCGGCGAACGCGCTGAGATCGAGCTCTACGGCTTGTACTTCGCAGATGCCGGCCAGCACCTGGAGCACCGCTTGTTCGTTGACCACGCTGTTGCCAACTGCAAGTCGAACGTGCTGTACAAGGGTGCGCTGCAGGGCAAGGACGCACACACCGTGTGGGTTGGCGATGTGCTGATCCAGAAGGCTGCTGTGGGTACCGACTCCTACGAAGCCAACCGCAACCTGGTTCTGACCGATGGCGCCCGCGCTGATTCGGTTCCGAACCTGGAAATCGAAACCGGTCTGATCGATGGTGCTGGCCACGCATCGACCACCGGCCGCTTCGACGATGAGCACCTCTTCTACCTGATGGCTCGCGGCATCGATGAAAAGACCGCACGCCGCTTGGTAGTTCGCGGATTCCTGAACGAAATCGTTCAGCAGATCGGCGATGAGGCTCTGCAGGAGCGACTGACCGACACCATCGAAGAAGAATTGGCTGCTACCGAGAACTAGGTAGTGCTCGCTTCACCAGCTTTTTAGCCTTAGCGCTTTTTAGAAAGAAACGGAACGACGTATGTCTACTCTGGAAATCAAGGACCTGCACGTCTCGATTGACACCGAGCAGGGCGAGAAGGAAATTCTCAAGGGTGTAACCCTGACCATCAAGACCGGCGAAACCCACGCAATCATGGGCCCTAACGGCTCGGGCAAGTCGACCTTGGCTTCGACCATCGCTGGCCACCCGCGCTACAACGTCACCTCCGGCTCCATCACCCTCGATGGTGAAGATGTCCTGGAGATGAGCGTCGACGAGCGCGCCAAGGCTGGCCTGTTCCTGGCTATGCAGTACCCGGTAGAGGTACCAGGCGTAACCATGACCAACTTCCTGCGTACCGCCAAGACCGCCATCGACGGCGAAGCTCCAAAGCTGCGTACTTGGACCAAAGACGTCAAGGAAGCTATGAGCAAGCTGAAGATCGATGCCGACTTCGCTGGCCGTAACGTCAACGAAGGCTTCTCCGGCGGCGAGAAGAAGCGCGTCGAGATCCTGCAGCTGGAACTGTTCAAGCCCAAGTTCGCAGTACTGGACGAGACCGACTCCGGCCTGGACGTCGACGCTCTGAAGGTTGTCTCCGAGGGCGTTAACCGCGCACAGGACGAGAACGAAATGGGCACCCTGCTCATCACCCACTACACCCGCATCCTGCGCTACATCAAGCCAGAATTCGTGCACGTGTTCGTGGATGGCCGAGTTGCAGAACAGGGCGGCCCGGAACTGGCTGACCGTCTGGAAGAAGAAGGCTACGACCGTTACCTGAACGTCAAGGCCTAAGGTTACAGTCATGAGCGAATCGACCGAACAGAGCACGGGAGCCGCTACGACTCCTCTGGAAGACGTTGAGGAAGCGCTCAAGGACGTCATTGACCCTGAACTGGGTGTCAATATTGTCGACCTGGGTTTGCTGTACGGCCTGAAGTACGCGGATGACGGCGTACTTTTGCTGGACCTCACGCTGACAACCGCCGCTTGCCCGCTCACCGATATTATCGAAGAGCAGGTCGGCCAGGCGCTGGAGAGCGTTGTGGACGACCACCGTTTGAACTGGGTCTGGATGCCGCCTTGGGGTCCAGAACGAATCACCGATGACGGTCGCGATCAGATGCGAGCCCTGGGCTTCAACATCTAATTTAGACTGTTTCAAGCAGAACCGCTTGCTCCCTACGGGGGTGAGCGGTTCTGTTCGTTAACGCCCGAGGGGCCTGCATTCCTTCTGGTACCTCGTGGAAGAGCCGAAAGCGAAAGGGGTACCCGGGGCAGAATCGGGGAGCAGCGCATGTCCGAAGCTGCAAACGGTGCACATGAGAGCGCAACGTGGCCGATCGCAGAAATCGACGAAGCACCCAAGTACGTGAATGACCTCGAGCTGGGAGTCAACATTGTTGGCCTGGGCCTGCTTTACGGACGGTGTTTCGACGGCGATTCAGTCCTGGAAATCGACCTGACGTTGACGACGCCTGCCTGCCCGCTGACCGATCTACTCGAAGCGCAGATTGATGAAGTGCTGAAGAACCTTGTCGACGGCCGGAATCAGATGCAGGCCTTGGGGTTCAACATCTAGGCCAATGCCCCAAGGGCTCAATGCGGTACTGACTCGAAAGCAACCGCGCTTCCGGTGCCACCCGCGGCGGCCATGAGCGCGATCGCCCTTTGCCCAGGTATCCGGGCCTGGTTGGCCTGCCAGAACAGCCGAGTCGCAAGAATCGCGCCGCTAGCACCGTAGGGGTGTCCCAACGCCAAGGCCCCGCCACCCTGGTTCACCGTCACCTCGGTGATCCCTAGCTCATCGAGGCATGCCAGGGCCTGGACGGCAAAGGCTTCGTTGAACTCGATCAGTGGAGTGCTGGAAGCAGCAGCGGATGGCAGCAGGCCGATGAGCTTGCGGTACGCCGGTACCGCCGCCATGCCGAGAATGCCGGGATCGCAAGCACCTGAAGCAGAAGCAAGGTAGCGCATTGCGAAGGTTGGGTTCAGTCTCTGGCGCATTTGTTCGCTCACCAAGATCACCGCGGCTGCACCATCGTTAATCGGGCAGGAGTTTCCCGCAGTCACGGTGCCACCGGGTACGAATGCCTGCTTGAGCGCGGCGAGCTTGCGAAGTGTCAGTCCGGGCCTGGGGCAGGTGTCGGCCGCTACTTGCCCGTTGCTTGTATCCACGGTGACAAGCTCGCGATCAAAGAGCCCAGCCGCTTGAGCGCGCAGCGCACGCTGGTGGCTCTGCAAAGCGAAAGAATCTTGCCGCTCTTGTGCGATGCCGTAGGACTGGGCAATATTCTCCGCAGCTTCGCCCATTTCGGGGTCCGGGTCTCGTACTGGAGTGAATCGGGCACGCGAGTAGAGGCGCGGAGGCTGGATTACGGAGGTTTGCTTTTCAACCCGCCATGGCGCGGTACTCACCGACTCCACGCCACCGGCCACCACGACATGCGCTTCACCGCAACGTATCATCCGCGCAGCGGCGGCAATTGCGTCCAGTCCACTGGCGCATTGGGCATCGATGCTGGTCGCGCTGACGGTATTGGGCAGCACCGACGCCAAAGCAGACACTCGCGCTATATTTCCGCCCGGTCCCGCCGCATTGCCGGCAAATACGTGGTCTACATCCGCAGGGGAGATGCCGCTTCGATCTATTAGCGCGTTGATCACCTGAGCCAGCAGTTGGTCTGCGGTAATGCGGGAATACTCCTTGCCTGCTCTGACGATGGGCGTGCGTGCTGCATTGATAATGAAGGCGTCATTCATCTGAGCCAGTCGCTCCGTTCAATGTCCAGATCCTGGAAGTCCAAAGCCGAGGCATTCAATTTTCCGCTGAAGGTCTCGGGCCACGATCGCAAGTAGATGATTTGGTGCGGGATCTTGTACTGGGGCAAATGCTTCTGCAGGCCGGTGAGAAGCGCGGACGGATTGCGGGGTGGCGAAACCGTGTAGGCCAGCAACTTGGCTGGTGCGCTCGATGCATCGATCCGCACTACGGCATTGGCCAGCCCCTCGGCATTAAGCGCTGCGCCCACTTCGCCCGGGTGGATATTGTTTCCGTTGAGATTCATCATCCCGTCGTTGCGACGGGACAGGACGATGCGATTTGAACCCAGGAGCTTCGCCTGATCACCAATGCCGATTGCTGTGCCGCACCGAGAGATGACAGAGTCCGAGCTAAGGTCGTACCCTTTGGCGTTGAACGGGCTATCGATATAGAGCGAGCCAAAGCCTGAACCCGGCGTTGCCTCATGGGTGTGAGCCTGCACCCCGGGAAACAGCTGGCCGTCGAAGTACGGAGTTCGCGGCTGGTTGGCCAGCCGCTCGCGATACGCGATGAGGCTGTGCTCGCTGCTCCCGAAATATTCAACGCAGCGCGCCGAGGGAGCCATCTGGTGAAGAGTTTGCATGGTCTCCTGGTCCAGGAATTCCCCTCCGCTGATGACCAATCGCAGGCTGGAGAACCGTGCCGGGTCATCCAGGGCCAGCACCTTGCCTAGAATTGTCGGTACGCTGACGATACGGGTGCAGCTGACGCGCGCCAGCAATGATGCAACGCCCTTTTGATCCCATTTTCCGGAAGCCAGGAAGGTGCCGCCAGCATGCAGGGACTCGACCATCGCGTAGAGGCCCAGACCGTGGGAAATGGGACTCGGGCAAAGAGTGGAATCATCTGGCGAAGCGCCCAAGATCGTGGCGCCGGCACTCAGGGACGCTTCCCACGATGCAGCACTCCGGAGCACAGCCTTGGGACGCGATGAGCTTCCAGAAGTACAAATGATCAGCAGGTCTTCAGCGCAATGAGTCTTGGTCGCGGGCGCAATGTATTCACCGGGCTCGGGCGGCTCGGGCGGCAAGGCGAATCTTGGGACGCCGGGCAAAGGCCGCGGAACCGTCGATTCAAGCACGAAATCGCATTGAAGAGCGGTTGCCATGGAAGTGGCCAGTTTTCCGGGCCAAGCAGGGTCAATCACCACCAATGTCTTGCCACTGCGCGCGATCGCATAAAAAGCGATGGCCATCTCAATCGGATCGCTGGTGTGCACGGCGATCCGATTGCCTGGAACGGATTCTAGCCGCTTGGCCAGAGCACCGCTTCTGCTGGCCAACTGCGCATAAGTCAGCCGGCTTTCAACCGTGAGCAGGGCAAGATGATCCGGTCGTTGATTGGCCCACCTTGCCAGTGCCTGCCACAGTTCCATCGAGCTACTTCATCAACCCGCGGTAGCTACGGTGCACGGTCAGGGCCACCAGGGTGGCGACTACGGCTTTGAGGACGTCCCCGGGCAGGAATCCGAGAGACCCCAGCAAGGATGTGCCCAGATCAAGCCCGGTAACAGCAGCGGTCCACGGAACGCCAAACAGATAGATGACGACGATTCCGCCAAGGAGAGCCGAGGCCAGTCCGGACATGAATCGGGCGACCTTGTTTTCGTTGCGCAGAACCCAGTATTTGAAGAGGGCTCCAATAACGAGTGAGCCGAAAATCCATCCAATGAGATATCCGCCGGTCGGCCCGAACAGGACTCCAAGCCCACCACGCCCACCAGCCAACAAGGGCAGCCCTGCCAAAGACAGGACTACGACAACCAGTGAGGCCAATGAACCTCGCCAAGGTCCCAATAAGGCGCCGGCCAGCATGACACCCAGGGTTTGCAGGGTAATGGGTACCGGGATGATCCCCAATGTAATAGGGGGAAGGAGCCCCATGGCCGCGATCATGGCGGCAAAGACTGCGACGTATACCGTATTGCGAGTTTGCGAAGTTGAGTCGGTGCGAGTTGGCATTGTGTTTCCTTGGAAGTGCGAGCGAGATGGAAGTAGATGACGCGCTTAGCGTCGGTAAGGTGCTGAATCGTAGCCGCGGGCGTCTAACGCTTCGGCTGTCTCGTCAGCGATTTTTAGTGATCTGATAACTAATGGGACACTCACGGCCAACGGATTGTTGCCCAGACCCCGAGCATGCTGGGCTTCGCGGACTTCGAGGTATACCTTTTTCAATTCCGGAATGAACCGTATTGTCATGGACAATCCCAATGCGATTTGCGCTGGATTAGCTCCAAGGAATCGTAATGGAGAGGCAACCTGTTGGAAGAGCTCGAGCATCGCGTCAAAGCTTGTGGTGAGGCTGACGGCGTAGGCCATCAGGCACATGGTCAGCAGCCGCAGGACCGAGACCACGGCGTTGGCCCAATCGGTTTGCAGGCCGAGAAGAATGAAGACGATGCCGAGAATCATGGCCAATGAGAACAGTGGCATGCGCAGTTGCTTGAGGTCGACCCTAGCCGAAAGCAGCAGTATCGCACTGAGAATGAACAGGGGCAGCAAGACCTGCCACGAGCTAATCAAGTAAAGCCCGATGCTCAGAACCAGCAATGTTCCGAATTTCCATCCCGGCTTAACACGCGCTAGATACGAAGTATTCTTGGCCGCGATCATGCGTGGCTCCATTGGCGGTAATGGGCGATTGCTTCTTCCGGTCGGCCATCGAATGCGATAGCTCCGTCGGTGACCACGAGAACGCGGTCGAAATCTTCAAGTATTTCCAAATCGTGCGTCACCACAATTGCACGTTGCGCCAGCTTGGCAATTTCGCGTTGGAACGCGAGTCGATTGCGCAGATCCAGCATCGTAGTGGGTTCATCGAACACAATCGTTCGTGGCCGCATGGCAAGGACGGAAGCGAGTGCAACCATTTGCTGCTCGCCGCCGGAAAGAGTGTGGCTTTCGCGATCTGCCAGATGCGAGATGTTGAGCTCTGCCAGTGTCTCATGCACGCGCAATTGGCGCTCTGCTTTGGGAATTTGCAAATTCTTCAGTCCGAACGCAATGTCTTCATAGACCAGCGGCATGATGATTTGATTTGCTGGATTCTGGAAGACAAAACCCACATCGCGGCGGATCTGCTTTGCATGATTCCGAGTGTTCAGGTCGCCAACGTGCACGGATCCTTCAGTAGGCAAAACGAGGCCATTGATGAGCCGGGAGAGCGTACTCTTCCCAGCACCGTTTGCCCCGATAATGCCGATGCGCTGTTCGTTGAGAGTCAAGCGCACATCTTTGAGGACATCGCGCTCTTCAAAGCGGACAGTGACATTCTCAAATCGAATTGGGGGTAGTTCCACGAGTGCTCCAGCGCAAGGTTCGTAGCTTGAACGGCGGGCTCCATGATCGGACAGCCATTCATGCTTGCGTTACAGATGACCGAAGAGCCATCGATTAAGAGCATACTTGATCACCGTTCAATTGTCTTGATCAGTGTTCAATAAATTCTTATGCGACGAAGAATTGTTCGTAGACCAAGCCCAGGGCCAAGAGGATCATTATGGTTCCGGAGCACATGGTTACGATGCGTGCCGCCATGGGCCGGGAACGAAGCAGCACCCTGGCAGCCAATGCAACGGAGAAGTACACGAGGATCGATACCGCGAAATGAGTAAGCCCAAGAGCGCCGGTTTGCAGGGAGAGCGGAAGATCCAGGGACGAATCCAGGTACTGCGGGATGAGGGCCACATACAGCAGTAGTGCCTTGGGGTTAGTGCCGCTGGTGAGCAGGCCCTTGAGGAATTGGCCGCGTCGCGATCGATGCCGGACCTTGTCCAATAGCGCGACGGTGCTATCGGTAGGTTCGGGTTTGCTCCGAGTGTAATCGCCATCGAGTGCTTCAATCTCCGAGGTAGATGGAGCATCGGCATCAAAGAACCTGGCGTTCCTGCAAGAACGCAGGGTCGCGATGCCTAGCCACAGCAGATAGACCGATCCGGCTGCCGTGAGCCAGAGGAGAAGTGACGGGGAACTCGCGACCAGGGCCGCAATTCCGCACACCAGCAATGCAGTATGAACCAGGTATCCCGAGAGCAATCCCCATACGGCTGGGCGATAGCTGGTTTTGCCCAGTGCAGAGGAAATGATGTACGCCCAGTCGGCGCCGGGCGTGCACGCCAACGTCACCGATACCAAGAGGAATCCGGTGAACTGCGAGAGATCCATTGCTTCTCCAAAATCTAGAAACCTGTGCTCTGATAACAGTAAGGAAAAAATCGTGAAATGTGCTTGCCGATTCTTTGGGGATATCCGTCCCTACGGCAAGAAAAAATTGCTCTGGCGTTAAATGACGCAAATTATTTGTGCTGTAGTCTAATTTCATGGATGAACTAGACCGTGCGATCTTGGCCGAGTTGCAGAATGACGGACGGATGAGCGCTACCGCGGTAGCTGCAAAAGTTGGGCTATCGGTGGCTCCCTGCCATCGCCGGATCAAAGATCTTGAGCGCAGGGGAGTCATCAGCGGCTACCAAGCGGTGATTGACCCGGAGAAGGTTGGACTGGGATTCGAGGCCCTGGTTTTCGTCACGTTGAAAGACAGAGCGCAGCTTAAGCATTTTGAATTAGCGGTAGAGAGCGAAGAGCTAATAGTTGATGCGCAGCGCCTTTTCGGCGAGCCAGACTTCCTATTGCGAGTCTTTGCCAAGGATCTGCCGCATTACCAGCGTGTATACGACGAGGTCCTAGTTGACCTACCGGGCGTGGAAAAATTGACGAGCACCATAGTCATGCGAAACATCAAGGAGCGGGCGGTTCTGCCCGTCTAGGACGTCTTGTTGGACGGCTTCCAGTTGCGGGTTACCGCCGGCGTCAAGGACAACGAAATAATCAGAACTACCGCGCAAATCCATAAGGCCTGAGGCAACTTCAAGGTATCGACGACGAAACCAATAAATGGCGGACCGCCAAGCATTGCTCCATATCCAAACGCACTGACGATGCTCACCGCTTTTGGACCCAGGCGTTCTCCGCGGGAAGCCGCGATGCTCATGCCCAAGGGGAAGCCGAGCGAGCTACCGAGGCCCCACAATGCTGCACCGAGGCCTACTAGGGAGGGGCTTGTGCCGGTGATGAACAAGCCGACGCCGAGAAGGCCGATAATTCCCATGATCAGGAGTGTATTTTTCGTGCCGAAGCGGTCCACAAGGCGACCACCGACAAAGCGTCCCAGCGTCATTGCTGCGACGAACAAGGTGAACATGAGCGCGCCAATTTGATGCTTGAAACCGTGCCCGTCAACCGAAGTAACGGCAATCCAATCATTGGCCGCACCCTCGCTGAAACTTAAACCGGCGACCATTATGCCAAGCAGCAGCAAGAGTCCCATTTTGTGCGTTGATTGAGTTCGGTTCTGGGGGACATCCTTGTTGATTGGAACCAAATTTTCGTTTTCCCAGCAGGTAATACCTCGATGGGCAACGTAAGCGAGAAGAAGAATGATGACCGCGACAAACGAGAAGTGCCAAAGGCTCGAGATATTCAAGGAAATGGTTGCTGTTGCCACCCCGGCGCCAATTAGGGTTCCCAGGCTGAAGAACCCATGAAGGGAAGGCATGATGCTGCGGCCGACACGACGTTCAACCTGTGCGCCGCTGACGTTCATCATGATGTCCAAACAGCCAAAAGTAAGCCCGTAAAAGAACAGGGCTACGTAGGCAAGAGTGGCTTCCTCGGTTATGGAAATAGCTATGCCCAGTACGACCAAGCATGCTGCTAATCCGATGGGCAAACAGCACAACAGGCGGCGTGTTGGAACGAATTTGCTCACCGACGGAATAAGGGAGATTCCGAGCAAAGTTCCGATGGTGCTGCAAATCAAGAACGACCCGAGGTTCAAACCAGAGAAATCGAAAACAGCGTCGATAATGGAGAGGCGGCCTGCCCAAGTCGCAAAAGATAATCCTGCAAGAAGGAATATTAGATTGATGCTGGTGCGTTCCGTGATTCTCTGTCGCGCGAGGTGGGCGACCAGTTGGGTCATCGGGCACTGTCCCTTTCGATTTCTACAATTCCTAGAGTTTATCTCAAATTAGGGGGATAAGTTACTGTTCAGTCGGGATTCTGCGTGATTATGCGCCGCTGCACGGCTCACGATCATGACATTCACAGATTCGACGGCCGGACCAGGAAAAGAAACGGTGGTGAAGAACGAAAGTTCTCGCTAGTCAGCAGATTTCTTTGCGGAAAATACGGGTATGGTGGCATTGCCTACCGGGAAGTACGCTCGAGATGAAAACTCGTAAATTTCTTGCGTGCAGAGGTGGGATCGTGAAGTTGAGTTCCGAACAATGCGGAGTGATCATCGTGGGTGCTGGATTGGCCGGGTTGGTTGCAGCGTCCGAGGCACTTGATGAAGGACTGAGAGTCCGAATCCTGGATCAGGAAAACAGGGGTAATCTCGGCGGCCAGGCTTACTGGTCTTTTGGGGGACTGTTTCTCGTTGGAACTCCTGAACAGCGACGCTTGGGAGTTCGTGATTCTTTTGACCTTGCCTGGTCGGATTGGCAGCATAGTGCACAATTTGACCGGTTGGACGATGAGGACCTGTGGGCGCAACGTTGGGCCAAAGCCTACGTGGAGTTCGCAGCTACTGAAAAACGGTCCTGGATCAAGCAAAAGGGCATAGATCTGACTCCAGTTGTGGGCTGGGCAGAGCGCGGCGATGGTCGCGCCGATGGGCATGGGAATTCTGTACCCAGATTTCACATCGCCTGGGGAACTGGCACCGGGGTATCGATGCCATTTGTGAATAGGGTGCTCGACGGACTGCAAACGGGACATGCCGAGTTGCTCAACCGCCACAGGGTTACTGGATTGGTGACCACTGACGGTTCAGTTACCGGCGTTCGCGGTGAGGTCTTGTCGCCTGATGACGCTCCACGCGGGCAACAGTCGTCAAGAAACGTGGTTTCGGAGTTCGAGTTTTCGGCTGAAGCCGTGGTGATTGCAACCGGGGGAATAGGCGGAAATCAGGACCTGGTTCGGAAATTCTGGCCCGACAGGCTCGGCATCGCGCCGGGGCGCATGATTACCGGCGTTCCGAATTATGTTGACGGCAGCGGCATTGAACTCTCGCAGGAGGTGGGGGCGCGTCTTGTTAACCGCGATCGAATGTGGCATTACACAGAGGGAATCCAGAATTGGAACCCAATTTGGCCCGCTCATGGAATTAGAATTTTGCCCGGTCCAAGCCCGATGTGGTTCGATGCTGAAGGGAACCGCCTTCGTCCTCCTTGCCTTCCAGGGCACGACACTTTGGGCACGTTGAAATACCTGCGCACCGATCCCACTGCGCGAAAGTACGACTATTCATGGTTCGTGCTGAATCAGCGAATTATCGAGAAGGAGTTTGCGCTGTCAGGGTCGGAGCAAAATCCAGATCTGACTAATCGGGATAAAGCCGGAGTTATCAAGGACCGGATCTTTGGCAAGGGTGCTCCGGGGCCGGTCATGGATTTCTTGAACAAAGGTGCGGATTTCGTTTCAGCGACTACCGTCGAGGAGCTCGTCACGAAAATGAATGCAATCGCCCCGGAAGCACATATTGATCCGATGCGGCTTCACCAGCAATTAATGGTTCGTGATTCGCAAACTGAAAATCCATTTAGCAAAGATCGCCAAATTCAATCTATCCGCAATGCCCGAAAGTACATCGGAGACCGTTTGACCCGAGCAGTTGCTCCGCACAGCATACTCGATCCTGCGGCGGGGCCATTGATAGCTGTGAAGCTGCACATTCTGACACGAAAGTCATTAGGCGGACTGCAGACAGATCTATCTGGGCGAGTCCTCAAATACGACGGAACAGTTCTTGACGGGCTTTATGCGGCCGGTGAAGCATCTGGATTCGGGGGAGGCGGGATGCATGGGTACAACGCGCTGGAAGGAACTTTCTTGGGCGGGTGCTTATTTAGTGGCCGGCAAATAGGACGAGGGCTGGCTGACAGGATCGGCCGGAAAGGGCCTCAAGCTAGAAAAGAGGCCTAACACTGGTCAAATTCCTAGATCTGGATAGATGCGAAAACCGCCGTTCACTTGCATTACCAAGTGAACGGCGGTTTATTTCGTACCCCCGGCCGGATTCGAACCGGCGACCTAGAGATTAGAAGGCTCTTGCTCTATCCAGCTGAGCTACGGAGGCATAACCGAAAATAGTTTAGCTCATTGATCACCAAAAATACGACTTGAGGCCGATAGGCTGGAGAAGCGAATGTAGATCATCATCTGATTAGGAGTAGTTAAGTTGCCGAAATTGAGAATCGGTAGCGTGTTGAGCATCGTGTGCTTCTGTCTGCTAAGCGTGGTTTTAGCTTGGGCCGTAGCGTTGCCGCTTTGGATGGGAGAAGGCATAAATGATGCCAAGCTTCCAGGAATCGCCATGGCAATGATGTTTACCCCGACCATCGCTGCTCTAGTGATTGCCATTGTCGAACGCCGGCTAACGAGCTTCAGCTCCGAGGTTGGGCTCTGGCCAATCAAGCGTCCGGGGAAGTTTGCCATCGCACTGGTGCTGTCCTATGGGATTCCGCTCGGGCTCATACTTCAAGCGCCCTTCATCGGAACATGGCTAGGGGTCTTCCCTGGTGATCTGCAGAATTTCACCGTACTGCGCGTTGTCTCCGGCCAGGAAGGCCCGACAATCTACCTTCTCGGACAGGTGGGGTTGATAGTTGTCGCTGGCCTCATGAATTCCTTGTTTGCTTTAGGAGAGGAGATTGGTTGGCGGGGATGGCTTTGGATTCGCCTGCAGCCTTATGGGCAGCTTGTATCAATTCTTGTATCCGGCGTCGTCTGGGGGATCTGGCATGCACCATTGGTGCTTCTGGGCTACAACTATCCGATGGCTACGGGCGCGTGGGGAGTCATGGCTATGTGCGGCATGTGTACCGTATTTGGCGCCTTCCTTGGCTGGTTGCGTACCTACAGTGATTCCGTATGGCCAGCGGCTTTGGCGCATGGAGCCTTCAACGCCAGCGTGGGATTGGTTTCACTGTTTATGGTGATGGGAGTTCCTTTGGACGCAACAAAAGCATCAATCATGGGTTGGTCCGGCTGGATCTTGCCAGGAACCGTCATAGCCGCCATGCTATTGAAAGGCGCATTCAAACCTCAATGGGCTAAAGATTTATCCACAGGCCGTTGACTTTGCGTCCGACCGGATCTTGCGGTGCGCCATCATCGGATTCAATGGCAGAAAAGGCTTCTGCCATTTGTATCCAATAGGAGGCAGTCCAATGAGCGATCTTGTGACAATCCGCGGAATTGTCGGAACGGAACCTCAACTCAGCATTACGCCCAAGGGCGTTTCCATCTTGAAATTCCGAGTAGCGACGCATGAGCGAAAACGCGATCTTGAAACAGGGCATTGGGTCGACGGGCCGACCAATTGGTATGCGGTTTCGGCGTTCCGTGCCCTGGGAGAGAATTCCATGGAATCCCTGGGGCAAGGCGACCATGTAATGATTTTCGGAAAGTTGCAGATCCGAGAATACGAACGAGCAGATGGCTCGCGAGGGAATAGCGCAGATATCGAGGCTTATTCAATTGGTCACGATCTGCGTTTTGGAACGAGTTCCTTCAACCGTGTACGGACAGATACCGGCGAAATGGAGCGTGTGCAGCACCCGTCACGTTCGTCCGACACTGAAGCGAGCTGGCAAAGCGAGGATGGGGAAGCGGCCTGAAGACGCGTGTTCTGGTGGTGTTTGAGGGTTTCGTGTGAATCCGGGCACCACCAACCCAAAATAGTGGTGTGTGGATTCGGAAATGACCCCCGCAACAGACTAGCCTTAAGAACATGGCGGAATTCATTTACACGATGACCAAGGCTCGCAAGGCCGTTGGCGACAAAGTCATCCTTGACAATGTCAGCATGTCGTTCTTCCCCGGTGCCAAAATTGGCGTCGTGGGACCCAACGGTGCTGGTAAGTCAACGATCCTAAAGATCATGGCGGGGATCGATACTCCCTCCAACGGTGAAGCGCGTCTTTCACCGGGCTACTCGGTAGGCATCCTGCTGCAGGAACCCCCACTGAATGAAGAAAAGACCGTCCTGGGCAACGTCCAGGAAGGTGTTGGCGAGATCTATGAAAAGATCACTCGCTTCAACGAAATCTCGGAAGAGATGGCACAGGACGGTGCCGACTTCGACACGCTCCTGGAAGAAATGGGCAAGCTGCAGGAAGCGATTGACGCTGCCGACGCTTGGGACATTGACAATCAGCTCGAACAGGCAATGGACGCGCTGCGCTGCCCACCAGGCGACGAGAAAGTTACCCACCTCTCCGGTGGTGAACGTCGACGTGTAGCACTGTGCAAGCTTCTCCTGCAGAAGCCGGACTTGCTGTTGCTCGATGAGCCTACTAACCACTTGGACGCAGAGTCCGTACTGTGGCTGGAACAGCACCTGGCATCTTACCCGGGCGCCGTGCTGGCCGTAACCCACGACCGCTACTTCCTGGACCATGTCGCCGAATGGATCTGTGAAGTTGACCGCGGTCGCCTGCACCCATACGAGGGCAACTACTCCACTTACCTGGAGAAGAAGCGCGAGCGCATGGAAGTTCAGGGCAAGAAAGACCAGAAGCTTGCTAAGCGTCTGGCAGAAGAACTCGAGTGGGTTCGTTCGAACGCCAAGGGCCGTCAGACTAAGTCGAAGGCTCGTCTGGCGCGCTACGAGGAAATGGCTGCGGAAGCCGAGCGCACCCGCAAGCTGGACTTCGAAGAAATCCAGATTCCGCCAGGCCCGCGCCTGGGCCAGCTGGTAATCGAAGCCGAAAACTTGAAGAAGGGATTCGGCGATCGTGTATTGATCGATGGTCTGTCCTTCTCGCTACCGCGCAACGGCATCGTGGGTGTCATTGGTCCCAACGGCGTCGGCAAGTCGACCCTGTTCAAGACCATCGTTGGCATGGAAGAGCTTGACGGTGGCACCCTGAAGGTCGGCGACACGGTCAAGATTTCCTATGTCGACCAGAATCGCGAAAATATCGACCCAGAGAAGTCGTTGTGGGAGGTCGTTTCTGACGGCCTCGATTACATCAACGTCGGTCAAGTTGAGATGCCATCGCGTGCCTACGTTTCGGCGTTCGGGTTCAAGGGCCCAGACCAGCAGAAGAAGGCAGGTGTTCTCTCCGGTGGTGAGCGCAACCGTCTGAACCTGGCACTGACCCTCAAGCAGGGTGGCAACCTGTTGCTGCTCGATGAGCCTACTAACGACTTGGACGTTGAAACCCTGTCGTCGTTGGAAAACGCGCTGCTTGAGTTCCCGGGTTGCGCTGTAGTGGTCTCCCACGACCGTTGGTTCCTGGACCGAGTCGCGACCCACATCTTGTCGTACGAGGGCACTGAGGAGAACCCATCGAACTGGTACTGGTTCGAAGGCAACTTCGACTCTTACGAGAGCAACAAGGTTGAACGATTGGGTGCCGACGCGGCTAAGCCGCACCGTGTTACCCACCGTCGCCTGACCCGCGACTAATCCACGGGCATGAAAATAGCCGCCACATTTGTGGCGGCTATTTTTATGCCGCAGGAGGCATCGTTCAATTAGCTCGTCGTCGAATCGGCACGCAATCCGGACAATTTCAGATACTCGCGATCCTGGTAAAGCAGGTGTTGCTGTTGCGCATGCCCGAAGAGTACCGCATGGACTTCAGCAGCAATCAGGCGGGAGCCTCCAACGCTGATGGAGGAGTGGATACTGGCGCGGAAAGCAACGGGAGCCTCGATGAAATGTGGCTCGCCGGTGGGCAAGACCCGGAAATGTTGATCGCTGGTAAATCGTGGGGCACCCGGGCGCGCGAAATTATTTGCCAGCTCGTGCTGGTCTTCGCCGAGCATATGGATCACGAAACTCGATGCTGCTAGCACAGCGCCGGCAGCGCCGGATTCTTTGGCCAGCGAGAACGAAACGGCAACGGGATCAATGGAAAGTGAAGCGAGGGAAGAGATAGTTAAACCGTAGAATGCCCCGTCGACCGCTGCAGTAATCACTGCTACTCCAGCAGGATGGTGACGGAAGGCTGTACGGAATCCATCTGATAATTCGCTCACTGAGCCGCTCCTTTGCCTGGAGTTGGAATAAAACTCCAGTAACTGATGCAAAAGCCCGAGCTTTTGCCAACAACTTTGAATACTTCCACCCTAAGACCTCAAGTAAACTTGAGGTCAAGGAAAGGGGTGGTGATGCTTCACACAGCGGAATCTGGGGATTGCGAAAAAGATTTTCCCGGGCGTGAACTGCTAAGCATCGGGCAGGTTAGCGAACGCACTGGTGTGGCCAGATCTGCACTGCATTATTACGAAGATATTGGGCTGATCGTTTCCATGCGGACAGCGGGGAATCAGCGACGCTATCCTCGCCACTTGCTGCGTCGTATCTCGTTGATCAGTGTCGGCAGTAAGTTGGGCATCCCACTCAGCGACATCAAGCGTGCTTTGGCACCAGTGCCGATGGGAAAAATCCCCGAGGAAAGAGACTGGCTTCGCGCGACAGAGGAATGGAAGAAAGTACTCGAAGCGAGGCGGCGTGCCATCGAGGAATTAGAAGATCGGCTTATGGGATGCATTGGATGCGGCTGCCTGTCGATGCAGGCCTGCAGCCTCCTGAATCCGGAAGACCAATTGGCGCGTGAAGGTGTGGGCGCGCGGCGATTGGAAGCACCCGCAGATGCCGGGGAGCAGTCCATGTAGCCGGAGGGGCAGAACATTACCTGTTTTGAAATTCCGATATCCTCTGGCGCCTTCGGTTGGCGCCGCCTCGAACTCCCGTACTGAACTCGGCACTTACTAGAATGTAATCATGAAAATTGCTCAAATATATCGCTTTCCTGTTAAAGGGCTACCAGGCGAAGCAGTCAGTTCGGTCGCAGCCAAAAAGGGAAGCGGGCTAGAGGGCGATCGCTGTGTCGCCTTCGGAAACGGCACAATTGAGCACCAAGACGGACAGTGGCAGAGCTGCCTGAGCTTCACTATTCTCAAGAACAACAAGAGCCTGCAAAAGTGGCAAGTTGAATCCAGTTTTCCACTTATCACCATGACCGCGCCAGCATCTACAGGTGCGGCACCATTGACCTTTGATGCCAGTAGCCAGCATGGCAGGGATGCCGCCAGCACCTATCTGTCGAATCACTTGCCGGCGCAGGGGCCAAAACCGCGAAGATTGGTGTCTGCACCGCAAGGAATGTTCGATTCGCGACTGTCGGGCATTTCGATTATTAACCCCAATACGGTTGCGGAGCTGTCGCGAGTATCCGGGGTGCACTTGGATCCCCGGCGGTATCGAGGCAACCTTGTGGTGGAAGGCCTGCCCGCATACTCGGAATATGGGCTTATTGGCAAAGTGCTGCGCATAGGCGAAACCCGTATTGCCATTACCAAATCAATCGCCCGTTGCTCAGCAACCTCGGTAAATCCGGATACTACCGAAGTCGATACCAACGGACCCCGTTTGCTGGCAACGCACTTTGGCCACGTTCACTGTGGCATTTATGGAACCGTTCTGGAATCCGGGGTCTTGGAGACTGGCGCCTCAATTGAAATAGAAAACGAAGCAACAGAGGCCGAAGAACTGGTTCCAGTGAAGATCTCTCCACGGTTCATGACCATACTTCGAAACGAGGACTTGGGCTCAGGAGTAGTCGAACTGCTGCTTCACGATCCTTACGGATGGATTAAGTCTGAGTATGAACCGGGCATGCATCTAAGGGTTCACTTGCCAGATCCGCTGTGGAGAAATTACACCATCACCTCGGCGAGCGACCGGGGCATTAGTATCGCCGTTCGCATCCAAGGTGAAGCTTCAGCGAAAATAGCACAGCTGCAGGAGGACGAGCAACTTCTTGTCTCAGGGCCGTACGGTGTGCTGACCTCGGCTAATGTACTGGGCTCCAGCACTGCCATCGTCAGCGCTGGAATTGGCATCACTCCTGCTTTGGGGCTGCTCGGGGATGCTGCAGCGGTGAATGGCAGCCAAGATCTGAGGTTCATCCATGTCGAACGTGGCGGAGCCAGTGCCTTGTACTGCCGGCTGGAACAGATGGCTGCCGGGCTGAAGGCGCCAATCAGCTTGGATCGCATCGACACCTCCGAGGGGCGGCCAGCGGCTGCTGCGATCGCAGCACGACTACGCGGTTGCAGCAGGGTGGTGGTGTGCGGGCCTGAAGAGTTCACCAAGATGGTATTCGAGGCGTGCGAGCAAGCGGGAATTTCTGCTTCGCAGATTTACAGCGAAACCTTCGCATCACCGGCGACCGATCTGGAACGCCTTTTTGAGAACTATCCGCCCGCAGAAGTCTCTTGTCGCGGGAGCGAAAAGAATTTCACCTGGAGTGCGGAGAATGGAGTGTTGCTTGATGCGCTGGAAGAGCAAGGGCTTGAACCGGCTAGTCTTTGCCGCTCGGGTTCTTGCGGCGAATGCGCCGTTAGCCTGCTCAGGGGCAGGATTTCCTACCCGTTGGAGCCGAGCGCCCGCGTAGCACCGGGCCAGATCCTCGCCTGTATGGCCGTACCAGCAGGCGATATTGAACTGGACGCATGAACCACGCGGGCGGTGCGCTATCGATTCAGGACTAGTGCCCCTCTGCGAACTCAGGCAGGCGGATCATGCCTTCCTGGGCGACGGTCGCGACGAGCTCGCCTGCCTTGTTGTAGAACTTTCCCGCACCAAGTCCGCGGGCCGACGAGGCCGATGGCGAATGAAGTACGTAGAGCAGCCATTCATCGACTCGGAAATCCCGGTGCCACCACATTGCGTGATCGAGGCTGGCGATGCTCAAGCCGCGATGTACCCATGGCACTCCATGGGCTCGCAGGGCAGGCTCAAGTAGCATGTAGTCGCTCGCGTAAGCCAAGGCAGCTCGGTGCAGGGCGGGCTCATTGGGCATTGCCGAGGTGGTGCGCAACCAAACCGCACTATCGGCAAGCTTGGCCGAATTTCCTGGAAGGTAGATCGGTTCCGAAACATGCCGGACGTCGAAAGGCCGTTCGAAAGCCCATTCCTTTGCCACTGGATGGTCCAGGTGCCCCACGAGATCTGCGGTAGTCGGAAGCGACTCGGGATCCGGGATTCCGGCAGGCATTGGATCATGGTGTTCGAGGCCGTTTGCCGGTTCCTGGAATGAGGTGATCATTGATAGGATCGGTTCGCCATTTTGGTAGGCGTGCACTCGACGTGCGGAAAATGAGCGGCCATCGCGCAGGCGCTGTACGCCGAAAGTGATGTTCTGGTTCGGGTCTCCCGGACGCAGGAAGTAACCGTGCAGGGAATGGATCGCACGGGTCGCTTCAACTGTACGCGTGGCGGCCATGATCGATTGGGCCAGAACCTGCCCGCCAAAGACGCGAGGTCGAGTCTGCCCAGGGGTATGGCCGATGAAGATATCCTCATCCGTGCGCGCCTGGTCTTCTCCATCCAGATTCAACAGATCCAGCAGGATCTGGGTGGTGCCTAGGTCTTCAGTCACTGTGCGGGCTCCTTGGAATGCGATAGCGGAACAAAACCAAATTTAATGCTACTCGAAAGTAATATTTTCAGTTGAGATTCGGGCTCATAGGAAAACTATACGTTTCACGGAGCAGCATCACGCCATGAGCAAAGTCGCCACGCGTAGTTGCCGCTCCGTGAGACGATAAATATATGGCTAGTGATGCGGTGATTTTCGACGACAGTAATTCAGTAAGCGACTTAGCGAACTTTATTAGCCGGGCGAAAACAATTGAAGATGATGCGGCCCAATTCGTCGCTCGAAATACGGCCTTGGCTGTCTATGTACCTGTTTTGGTCCCTTCCGACCTCGGTCAAGGCGGCTATACCATCCTCGGAATGCGAGTTCATCGCTTGGCGCAGCCTGCAGATCTCAAGGCCAGCTATTCCTTGGCATCGATCCAGGATCGCCTTGCTCGCATGGGGGAGTCAACCGTCGACTTCGCGCTCCCACCGGTTGAAGAGAACCCTAAATGGGCTGGGATCTCCGTGCCGGTCTCAGGCTGGGAAGATGCAGGAGCCGTAGCGAACGACATGCTATCTTCCTCAGCTCAAAACGGCATCGACGCCGTCGCCCAAGCATTGCCGGTAAACCCGGGATTGCCTGTGCTTGTGCAGATACGGCAGCGAATTTGGGCTGCGGATGTGCCAGGAGAAGATTTGAAGATTCCTATGGGCTCCGCATTTGCCATGCATGCCTTGGGTTTCTTGGCGTCTGGCGGGCAAAGCCGAGTATTCCGCAATGGCAGTTGGACTCGACTGAGCAACGAGCGAGGGCATGTCCTTGTCCGCAAAGCCTCTTTGCTCGGCTAAGCAGTAATAAGGATATGGACTAGAACGCGCCCGTGGCGGTTCTAGTCCATAAATTCTTAGAGCAGATTCCGGTGTTCATCCGGAGTGTTCAGCAGCGAGTGGGCTGCACGCTCAAAGTAGTCCCGAAGGGTTTCGGCCTGCAGCATTGGCAGCTCTAGCTGGTCTATAGCCTTGTTCATATGGCCCAGCCAGACATCACGGTAGTGGCCGTTCACCGGGTAATTTGCATGACGCATGCGGAGCCGAGGGTGGCCACGATGCTCGGAGAATGTTGTCGGACCACCCCAGTATTGTTCCAGGAACAGCTGGAGGCGAACTTGGGCAGCCCGAAGCTCCTTCTCTGGGTACATCCGTCGGAAATCCTCGTCTTCGGCAACGGAACTGTAGAAATTCTTGGTCAGCTGCGCGAAGATTTCGCGACCGCCAACCTCTGCGTAGAAGGTACCGGGATAGTTGGCAACGTCGATCGGCGTTTCGGCGGCATCCAAGAATTCTTGGCTGGATCGGCCTAGAACCAGGGGATTGCTGAAGGGATCTTTTTTCGGGTCATGTGCAAGTGGCAGGTTTTCAGTCATTCGTAAAAATCCTCAGGAGGAGCTAGGGGATACCGGCTCGTGGAGAACCGGGAAGTTGACGGACCGGGCGATGAAGCAAACCTTGTTCGCTTGGGAGTGGAGCGAATCGGCAAGTTCTCGTTGGGATTCATCGGCAAGGTAAACGACGGGCCGCAAGATGGCTTGGGTGAATTCACCGCTGTTATCCCGATTGAGACGCAGTGTTCCAGAAGCATCGTCCGTATAGCCAGTGATATTCACGCCGTGGGTAACCGCTACATGCAGATACGAGAGCATGTGGCATTGGCTCAGGGCAGCAAGCAGGAGTTGTTCTGGATTCCAGCGATCGCGATCCCCATGGAATGTTGGATCCGCGGTGCCCGGCAAATCTGGCAAGCCCGATGCGCGCAATACATGGTCCCGGCCGTAGCTGCGGTAGCTTTCCGTTCCGGTTCCACGATTGCCTGTCCATTCGAGCCCTACCCGATATTCATGTTGCGAGAGGTCCATAGGTCTATTCTCCCACTTTTAACCGAAAGGTGGCGGCGGCTTCCGCATTGAGCAGAAGCCGCCGCCACCATCCGAGCGACCCTAGATTTCTAGTGTCTCGGCGTCCGCCCGACGCGCAGCGAGAGCCCGGACCACGTCGGCACGCGATTCCACCAGCAGACGGCGCATCGCCGCGTGCTTGGATCCCAGGGATTCCAGGAATGCATCCGTCTGGTCCAAAGTTTCATGCGAGACGTTGGAGCTGGGGTAGAAGCCGATCACAATCTGCTTGGCCATCTCATGCGAGTAGGATTCCCACGCGTTGACCAGCAGCCCGAAGTAGTCCTCGGCGTATCCGGAGATCAACGCGTTCTGGTGCACGTTGTTGAAACCGGAAATGACCGCGCTTTGCTGATCGTTGGACAAGGTAGCAGCGGTTGCCGCCCCGAATGCCTCTGCCTTTGCTTCTGCAGTTGGGCGGGAAGCTCGCGCGGTGTACCACGAGGCCTTGCCCTTGGCCGTGTCGTCGCTGGCCAGAACTGCGTCGAGATCAGCATCGCTCAGGTAGCCGCCGGCACTCAGCGCAATTGCGAAGGACCAGCGCAAATCGGTGTCAACGGCCAGGCCTGGCAAGCTCGCCGAGCCGTCGAACAAGTTCCTGACGCGATCCAACTGGGCGGCGGCGCGCGAGCGGTGCGCGAAGGCCTTGACGAACTGCAGCTGCGCGTCGGAGCCTGCTTCAGCATTGGAAGCCAGCTGCCACAGCTGGTCGGCAGCCTGCACCGAAAGTTCTTCGCTGCGTTCTGCAGCAACATAAAGATCCAGCGAGGTGTTCAGCTGGCGCAACAGCACCATGATCACCGTGGAATCCACCTCGTGGCCAATATTGTTCAGCAGCAACTGGACGTAGGTGCTTGCAGGGGCTTCGGCATCACGTACAGAGTCCCACGCGGCTGACCAAACAAGAGTGCGCGGCAGCGACTCCTGGAAGTCCTTCAGATGCTCGGTGGCAGTCGCCAAGGAAACTTCATCCAGGCGGATCTTCGCGTAGGTCAGGTCATCGTCATTGAGCAGAACCAAATCCGGGCGCTTCATGCCGGCCAGCGCGGGAACGAAGGTGAGCTCGCCATCGATATCAAGTTCTTCGCGGTGCACGCGCTGCAGCGTTCCGGCCTCATTGAGCGAGTAGAAGCCGACAGCAAGTCGGTGCTGGCGCAAAGTCGGGAACTGGGCAACGGCGGACTGGCGAATGGCAAAGGACGTAATAGCACCGTCATTGCCGGTTTCAATTTCGGCCTTGAGGGTGTTCACACCAGCGGTTTCCAGCCAGGATGCGCCCCAGCCGCTGAGATCGCGGCCGCTGGCGGCTTCCAGTTCCTTGAGCAGGTCTGGCAGCTCGGTGTTCTTCCAGGCATGCTTGGCGAAGTACTCGCGTACGCCAGCCATGAATTCTTCCTGGCCTACGAAAGCTACCAGCTGGCGCAGAACGCTGGCCCCCTTGGCATAGGTGATTCCATCGAAGTTGACCTCTACGTCTTCAAGGTCATTGATCTCCGCGACAATGGGGTGGGTGGAAGGCAACTGGTCCTGGCGGTAGGCCCAGTTCTTCTCCAACGTATTGAAGGTGGTCCAAGCGCTTGTGAACTCGGTGTTCTGCGCGGCCGCCAGAGTGGACATGAATTCTGCGAAGGACTCATTGAGCCACAGATCGTTCCACCACTTCATGGTGACCAGGTCACCGAACCACATGTGTGCCAGCTCATGCAGGATGGTGATCGCGCGGCGCTCAATCATGGCACCGGTTGGACGGGAACGGAAGATGTATTCCTCGAGGAAGGTCACCGCTCCAGCGTTTTCCATGGCGCCTGCGTTGAATTCGGGAACGAACAACTGATCGTACTTCTCGAATGGGTATGGGGTGCCGAAGTTCTTCTCGTAGAATTCGAAACCCTGACGGGTCACGGTGACGATGTTCTCGACGTCCAGGTACTGCATCATGGATGCGCGGGCGAAGACACCCAGCTCGATGGTGCGGCCGCTGGAGGAAACCAGCGAATCGCGGGCGACCTGGTAGGGGCCTGCGATCAGGGCAGTGATGTAGCACGAGATGCGCTGGGTTGGGGCAAAGGCCCAAGTTGCTGAATCGCCGTTTTCCTCTGGCGCAGGAGTCGGGGCGTTGGAAACAACGTTCCAGTATTTTGGCGCGGTGACCGAGAACTGGAAGGTGGCCTTCAAATCAGGCTGCTCGAAGACGGCGAACATGCGCCGGCAGTCCGCGACCTCGAACTGGGTGTACAAGTAGACTTCCTGGTCCACTGGGTCCACGAATCGATGCAGGCCTTCGCCGGTGTTCATGTACAGCGCGTCCGCGTCGATCACGAGTAGGTTTTCTGCGGCGAGGTTCGGCAACTGGATACGGATGCCATCTGAATGCTGCGCTGGGTCCAGCTCGACGCCATTGAGATTGATGGAGCGTACCGAGTCGGTGACTGCATCAATGAATGTCGAAGCGCCGGCGGTGGCGGAGAACCGCACCGTAGTCTTGGAAGTGAAGACGCGCGCACCGCGAGTAAGATCCAGGCTTACCTCATAGCTGTCAACGTTGAGCAGATTTGCGCGTTCGCTGGCCTCGGCGCGAGTGAGGTTCATTCCTGGCATGGGTTCTCCAATTCTTGGTGATGGCTATCCACCGGTGGAAGTTGTGAAATGAATATTGAATATCTGTCTATTGTGTCACCTTTGACCGGGCATTGCGCAAGTCATCGGGCCGAACAATTTACTCAATTTTCCAATAGCGTCCCGAAATTGCACGCTTTGGGACGCCTCGGAGACTTATTCGGTTCATACTCCGTGATGCGCAGCTGAGAAGTAGCCGGAGCGCGTGCAGCGGTCGCTATCCTAGATAGGACAGTAAAAGAACCCTCCCTAGTAAATGAGGCAATCGACTATGCGCGTGCATATCGCTACTGACCATGCAGGACTTGAGCTCAGCGAATACCTGGTAAAGCACCTGACCGCCAAGGGCTACGAAATGGTCAACCACGGCCCGAAGTCCTACGATCCGGAGGATGATTACCCGGCATTCTGCATCAACGCGGCACAAGCTGTTGTTGATGACCAGCGCGCGGGCGTGGACGCACTGGGTATCGTCTTGGGCGGCTCCGGCAACGGCGAACAAATTGCTGCCAACAAGGTCGAAGGGATTCGCGCCGCACTGGCGTGGAACATGGATACCGCGAAATTGGCCCGTGAGCACAACAACGCCAACGTCATAGCCGTTGGCGGGCGCCAGCACTCAGTAGAAGAAGCTGCGGAACTTATCGAGGCCTTCCTCAATGAACCATTTAGCGAAGCGGAGCGCCACGTACGCCGCATCGGCAAAATCGCCACGTATGAAACGACCGGCGAGGTCATCGACTAGTCGTGCCTGAAGGTCATTCCCTTCACCGTCTTGCCCGCCAGTTCGACGATGTCTTTGGCGGGCAAACGGTCCTGGTTACTTCTCCGCAGGGCCGTTTCAGCTCCGATGCCGCGCGCATCGACGGCCATCAGCTGGAACAGGCCTTTGCCAAGGGCAAGCAGCTCTTCTGCCGCTTTTCCAACGATCTCTATCTGCGAGTGCATCTGGGGCTCTATGGCGCGTTCAATTTCGGGGGAGACAGCTACTTTACGGGTGCTTCCTCTATTGGCGCCCCTCGGAAGATTGGTGAAATCGAAGCCAGTGCCAGTACGGATGCTGAGAAGTACACCGGCCCGCCCGCACCGGTAGGAGCAGTTAGAGCGCGGATCGTTTCCGAACACGGCTGGGCTGATTTGCGCGGGCCAACTGCATGCGAGGTTCTGGAGTACGAACAGGTCCAGATTCATCTGGATAAGCTCGGCCCGGATCCATTGATTGGGTCCGCAGTGCTTTTCAGGGCAGCCAAAGGCCAGGCTGATTTAGCGGACGCAGATATTCGGCTTGAAGCAGGCTTCAAGGAATTCCGGGCGAACCTGATGAAGACCAAGACAGCCATTGGCATCGTGCTCATGAACCAGGCGCTCATTTCTGGTGTCGGCAATATCTACCGAGCGGAAGCCCTATTCCGGAATCGAATCGCTCCGGAATTGCCGGCGAATGAACTCAGTGCTCAAAAGGCCAAATCACTTTGGTGGGACATCGTATCGGTAATGGAAGACGGCGTTCGCGATGGCAAGATCATCACTACCTTGCCCGAAGACCGCGACCCACAGGGCGTGGTTTGGCCCGATAACGCGTACTACGTTTATCAGCGGCAGGGAATGGGGTGCCGGAAATGTTCGGCGCAGATTTCCCTGGCCGAAATCGCGGCTCGCAAGCTGTACTGGTGCCCTCGTTGCCAGAAGCTTCCGCGCAAACATGTGAAGGCATAAGCTGCAGATTCGTCGATGGGACGAGCGGAGTTCTTTTCGTTCAGGCTCGTCGGCGTGTTTTGCTACCCATCACCGTACGGCAGTGATAAGGGAGAGGTGCCAAGTGAGACATGGAATCCCCGATTTGCAAAGCAAGAGTTTTATGGTCTAGACTGAATCTTGTTCGAAGCGCAGAAGCTTCGAAATGGGGATGTAGCTTAGTGGTAAAGCCTTAGTCTTCCAAACTAATGATGCGGGTTCGATTCCCGTCATCCCCTCCAAATGAAAAGGCCTCGCCGTGCGGGGCTTTTTCGCGTATCTGGACGAAGGCCGCTCTTTTCCTGGCCTCCTCTGCGTAGTGCAGCCATTTCGGGTCACTGCAGAAATGAGGCTACGAGAATGTTTGCGGCTTCCATTTTTCTGCTCCTGGACGTCAAATCGCATTCTTGTGCATCGGCGGGGAGCGTTTTTCCCAGGCCCGTTCACTTCGTCAGCGGCGGAGAAGAGTCGTCGCCGAACGTCGCTAATTGATTCGATGAGCCTCGGGTTCCGGGGTGCAGCTTCGGGAAATGGCGGTTTCCCGCTTTCAAATTTGCCAAACTGGCGCCCTCCTAACGCCTGCCTGGGAGCTGTTGGCATGGCGTCAGGTTTGCAAGCGTGACGCTTGGTTTCGACCGGGGTTCAGTCCAGCAGCCACGGATTATGTGCCGGGTCGCCGAGCAAAGCAACAGTTGCTGCGTGAACACCTGGAAAAATAATCGGCCGCATCTGGGTCCCAGTCAATGCTTCAAAGGAGAATGGGTGGATCCTGTCTTCCAGTCGGCCGGCGGCACTGGTGTTGCGGTCGCTCGAAAATCTACCTGTAATTCAACTCACGAAAAAGCGAGTTTTGGCTAAATTCTGTCTTGTGAAACGAGGAAAACCGCTAAATCATGCGGATGTCTTTCTGCAACATGCAAAATCCTCGATTTTGCTTTTGGTTCGAACCCGTGTAACTTAGTTTCTTGTGATCAGCACGGGAAACAAAACATTCCCGGACCGATTGCAAAACGGTTAGTCCAGATGAAACAAGCTTTCTTCTGAACTTTACCGGGGTGTAGCTCAGCTTGGCTAGAGCGCGCGCTTTGGGAGCGTGAGGTCGCAGGTTCGAATCCTGTCACCCCGACTTTATGGCTGAAGCAATTCAGCCGTAGAATTGAGAACTGAGAGATCAGTCCTCGTGAGTGGCGGAAATTGAAAAATTCTCGGTATTCAAGCAAAACGGTTAGTTGGAGCAAAGCATCGCTTGATGCGGCTTCCTGGCTAATCGGGGTGTAGCTCAGCTTGGCTAGAGCGCGCGCTTTGGGAGCGTGAGGTCGCAGGTTCGAATCCTGTCACCCCGACTTTACGAGTGAAAATCTTCGGATTCAGCTCGTGAAATTTGAGAGCTAAATATAATTTAGATCTTGTGATCACTAAGAACCGTAAAAAGTAACTAGTAAGCATCACAAACGATTAGTGGATACAGGATAACTCGGGTTAGACTGTTCACTGCTAATCGGGGTGTAGCTCAGCTTGGCTAGAGCGCGCGCTTTGGGAGCGTGAGGTCGCAGGTTCGAATCCTGTCACCCCGACTCTGTCGAACAACCCCGCAACGCCACCATGTTGCGGGGTTTTTTGCAGATTAGACCTAATATTAGACAACTCAGGAGTACAACGCTGTGAAGAGCGCCGTCGAAAACGTCAACCCGACCCGGGTTAAGCTGACCGTTGAAGTTCCTTACGAGGAACTGAAGCCCCGCGTCGATGAGGCGTACAAGACCATCGCTCAGCAGATTCAGATCCCAGGCTTCCGCAAGGGCAAAGTTCCTGCAAAGATGATCGACCAGCGCGTCGGTCGCGGCCATGTCATCGAGATTGCCGTCAACGAAGGTCTGAACGAGTACTACCAGAAGGCAATGGTTGAGAACGAACTCACCCCGCTGTCCCGCCCAGAGGTAGACATCACCGAATTGCCATCCCTCGAAAAGGAAGGCGAAGGCCAGCTGGTCTTCACCCTCGAGGTAGACGTACGTCCGAAGGTTGAACTTCCGGACTACAAAGGCATCGAAGTTTCTGTTGAGGCCAAGGAAGTTGCTGACGAGGACATCGAGAAGGCTCTCGACGATCTGCGCGGCCGCTTCGGCACCCTGAAGGAAGTTGAAGCTCCAGCAGCTGCAGACTCCTTCGTGACCATCGACCTGACCGCTGCTGTAGAAGGCGAAGAAGTCGACTCCGCACAGGGCCTGTCCTACCAGATCGGTTCCGGCAACATGCTTGAGGGCATGGACGAGGCTGTTACCGGCCTGTCCGCTGGCGAAGACGCAACCTTCGAGACCACCCTGGCTGGCGGCGAGCACGCCGGCAAGACCGCAACCGTCAAGGTTGTCGTCAACGCTGTGAAGCAGCGCGAACTGCCAGAAGCTAACGATGACTTCGCTCAGCTGGCTTCGGAATTCGACACCATCGCCGAACTGCGCGAGAACCTATCGAAGGACGCTGCAGAGGGCAAGGTTGTCGAGCAGGGCGTAGAGGCTCGCGAGCTGGTTCTGGACAAGCTGGTTGAACTGGTTGAGGTTCCTGTTCCTGCATCGGTTATCGATGAGCAGATCGAGCAGCACTTCAACGCACCAGACGCTGAAGCAGACCACGACACCGAAGAGCACCGCGCAGAGGTTCGCGAGAACACCGAGCGTGCTTTCAAGAACGAGATCATCCTCGACGCTGTTGCAGATGCTGAAGAAGTTGGCGTCGAGCAGTCCGAGCTGATCGACTACATCGTTCAGACCGCAGGCCAGTACGGCATGGAGCCAAACCAGTTTGCACAGATGCTGGACGGCGCAGGCCAGGTTCCAATGCTCATGGGCGAAGTTCGCCGCCGCAAGGCACTTGCAAAGGTTCTCGAGTTCGCTAAGGTTACCGATTCCAACGGTGCCGCAGTTGACCTGACCTCCTTCGTCAAGCCAGCCGGTGAAGAAGAAGCTGCTGAGGTTGAGGCCGAAGAGGCCAAGTAGTCTTCACTAAACTCTGATGGCCATCGGCCGCTTGTTCAAAACAAGCCGCCGATGGCCATTTTTGTTCGCTGCGGGCGTGCATCATGCGCCGTGAGCGAAACAGGGGCATGAAACTGCCCAAGAATGGCTTGAAGTAAGTAATCTCAAAGTAACCAGTTGTAGCTATGGGATTAGAAACAGAGATTCCAGAAACTGATCTACACGTTTGGAAGAGGTAGAGAACATGTCAAATGATTCGCGCACTCCCACTATGGCAGCCGCAGAGCCGGCCGGCCGTGATGACTACATCTACAACCGCCTGCTCAAGGAGCGCATCATCTGGCTGGGCTCCGACGTCCGCGACGACAATGCGAATGCCATTTGCTCGCAGTTGCTGCTGCTCTCGGCAGAGGATCCTGAGAAGGACATCTACCTGTACATCAACTCGCCAGGTGGATCGATCACCGCTGGCATGGCCATCTACGACACCATGAACTTCATCCCGAATGACGTCGTGACCGTAGCAACCGGTCTGGCCGCATCGATGGGCCAGTTCCTGCTTTCCTCGGGCACCCCGGGCAAGCGTTTCGCTACGCCGAACGCCCGCATCCTGATGCACCAGCCATCGGGCGGCATCGGCGGTACCGCCTCGGATATCAAGATCCAGGCTGAACTGATCATGCACATGAAGAAGGTCATGAGCGAGTTGACTGCAGAACAGACCGGTCAGACCGTGGAGCAGATCCTCATCGACAACCAGCGTGATAAGTGGTTCACCGCAGAAGATGGCTTGAAGTACGGCTTCTTCGATCAGATCGCAACCCACGCAGGCTCGGTCAACGGTTTCGTAGGCGACGACAACAAATAGTCGCACCGCATCGCTTGATACCCAAAGATTTGTCCTAGGAGAAAACCATGAACTTCAATCCGGAAGCCGTCAGCGGTCAGATGCCGTCGGCCCGCTACATCCTGCCACAGTTCGAAGAGCGCACCCCATACGGCTTCAAGCGCCAGGACCCATACGCAAAGCTATTCGAAGATCGCATCATCTTCCTCGGCGCCCAGGTTGATGACGCATCGGCCGATGACGTGATGGCCCAGCTGCTGGTCCTGGAATCCATGGACCCTGAGCGCGACGTTACCCTGTACATCAATTCGCCAGGTGGTTCCTTCACCGCGATGACTGCAATCTACGACACGATTCAGTTCATCCGCCCAGAGGTCCAGACCGTGTGCCTTGGCCAGGCGGCGTCCGCAGCAGCAGTACTGCTCGCAGCTGGTACCCCGGGCAAGCGTTTGGCCCTGCCTAACGCGCGCGTATTGATCCACCAGCCAGCAATGGGTGGCGGCGAACGCGGCACCGCGACTGACCTGCAGATCCAGGCCGAGGAAGTTATGCGCATGCGCAGCTGGCTGGAAGAGACCATTGCCTCCCACTCCGGCCAGGACGTTGAGAAGGTGCGCGGCGACGTGGAGCGTGACTTGTTCATGACTGCTAGCGAAGCCAAGGTGTACGGCATCGTAGACGAGGTATTGACTCCTCGTAAGCTGAACCGTGCTCAGCTGGGAAGCTAGCGCATACTTGGAATAATCCATGATGAATGGCGGTTTACCTAGTTGTTGGTCTGTCCAAAGGCAGACGGCACAACACAGGTAAACCGCCATATTCATCTAATTTGGGGGACTACTAGCCTAGAATTGAGTAAGTCCACAGCTACTCAAGTAAACGGGAGAATGGTGCGATGGGACGCATGGGTGAAGGCTCGGATCTGTTGAAATGCTCTTTCTGCGGGAAGAGCCAGAAGCAGGTTAAGAAGCTAATTGCAGGCCATGGTGTCTACATTTGTACTGAATGCATCGAACTCTGCAACGAAATCATCGCTGAAGAGTTCGCCGAAGAGCAGGTGCACGAAGAGTTCTCCTTGGCTAAGCCACGCGAGATCTTCAACTCGCTGCAGGAATACGTCATCGGCCAGGAGAACGCCAAGCGTGCTCTCTCGGTCGCTGTCTACAACCACTACAAGCGTATCCACGGCAACCAGGACCACGGTCCTGTTGCGGCGCTGACTAACGATGACCCGCTGGATGATGTGGAAGTCTCGAAGTCCAACATCATGCTTATTGGTCCTACCGGATGCGGTAAGACGTACCTGGCGCAGTCGCTGGCGAAGAAGCTGAATGTTCCTTTCGCTGTCGCCGACGCTACAAGCCTGACTGAAGCAGGCTACGTGGGTGAAGATGTGGAAAATATTCTCCTCAAGCTGCTTCAGTCTGCCGACTATGACGTCAAGAAGGCCGAGACCGGCATCATCTATATCGACGAGATCGACAAGATTTCCCGCAAGAGCGAGAACCCTTCGATCACCCGGGACGTTTCCGGTGAAGGCGTCCAGCAGGCGCTTCTGAAGATCCTTGAAGGCACAGTCGCTGCGGTGCCGCCCCAGGGTGGCCGCAAGCACCCTCATCAGGATTTCATTCAGCTCGACACCACCAATATCCTGTTCATCGTTGCCGGCGCCTTTGCCGGACTGGAAGAAATTATTTCTTCACGGGCCGGGCAGAAGGGCATCGGTTTCGGTGCTCCGCTGAAAGCGCTGAAGTCGGAGACCGCTTCCTACTCGGATGTTCGGCCGGAAGACTTGCTCAAGTTCGGCCTGATTCCAGAATTCATTGGTCGCCTGCCGGTGATCACCACGGTGGAGCATCTGGATAAGGACGCGCTAGTGCGCGTACTGACCGAACCAAAGAACGCACTTCTCAAGCAGTACCAGAAGATGTTCCAGATGGATGGCGTGGCTTTGAGCTTCGACCAGTCGGCACTGGAAGCAATCGCAGAACAGGCTATTGCACGCGAGACCGGCGCGCGTGGTTTGCGGTCGATTCTTGAAGAAACCCTCGGCGGCGTAATGTTCGACCTTCCAAGCCGCGACGACGTTGCCGAAGTGGTCATTACTCGGGCAACCGTCATCGACCGTGAAGATCCCACGTTGCTCTCTCACGCGATGGTGGCCAAGCGCGATATGAAGTCCGCCTAGCCGTATTCAAAAATTCTCTTCGGAAGAAAGTTGGTAGTTCATGGCTGAACGTCAGCAAGTTGATTTTTGGTTCGATCCTATCTGCCCGTTCGCTTGGGCGACGAGCCGCTGGATCAAGGAAGTGGAGAAGGTCCGCGACATCGACGTGAACTGGAACGTCATGAGCCTCTCGATGCTTAACGAAGGCCGCGACCTTCCAGCTGACTACCGCGCCAAGATGGACATCTCATGGGGGCCGGTGCGGGTGGTCACGCGTGCTGCCCAGGAACACGGCGAGGGAGTCAAGGACAGCTTGTACACCGCCATGGGTGAACTGTTCCATTACGAGAAGATCGAAGATCGTGATGAAGTCATCGCCAAGGCGCTGCAGAAGGCGGGATTGCCGGCGGAACTCGCTGAAGCTGCGCATACCGATGCTAACGATGACATGCTGCGCTCGAGCCACGAGGCAGGCATCAACTTGGTGGGGCAGGATGTAGGCACGCCAATCGTCGCCGTTGATGGCGTTGCTTTCTTCGGTCCGGTCATTACCCGTATTCCAACTGGGGAAGATGCAGGAAAGATGTTTGACGCTGCGGCGCAGCTCGCATCCTTCCCGTACTTCTTCGAAATGAAGCGCACTCGTACCGAAAGCCCGGTTTTCGACTAAGCGGGAATTTTCTGTTCCAAGGACGTTGTCTCATTGCGAGGCAGCGCCCTTGGTTTTTAATCAGTGAAGGCGCTTGGCAAGGAGGGCCGGGTGTTCGCCCTCCGATGCCACTAATCCACGGAACGATTGGCTATCCGCCGACGGAGGAAGGCGCGCCATCAAGGCGCCGATCCGCATGGGCCGGACCAGTATTTTGTGCATCCGCCATTCGTTGCATCGTTGCATCGGTGCTTCACCTTCTCGTCGGATCGCGGAGCACGCGGTTCATATTGGCCAGGGACGGTTCCACAGTCCAATTGGTGCGTCGTTCGAACCTCCGTTTCTTAGGCTCGGATGATGACTCATGAGTCCAGGGCAACGGCGCGCGGTGGGCGGACAGTTCATGCTGCCTTCGCAGAGTGCGCAGGAGCGTCATCGGATCGCAAGGCAAGTCGTGGAGGTAGGCCATCGACGTCGGCAACCGGCAATATCGGGTGTCGAATAAGTCCAATTTTAAAGCCTAATTAATGCATATTTTTTCGTACGGGGCAGACATCGCGAAGCCGGGAAAGTATCTGTTACCGAAGCTTCTATTTCATATATTCAGACACGCTGTTCTGGTCTCGCGCGGCAAGGCCGGACTCTGGGCGTGTGATTCGGCTCACTGGTATTTAGGGGCTGGTTTGAAATCACCAGAAATGCACGGGCTCATTCGAAGGGGAGTCGTGGCGCCGGGGAATCGATTGAAAGTATCTGTTTCAAAACTATTTCGCTTCATAACTTGGTGGCCGTTGCAGGTCGGTGACGCGGCGGGCGGAGGAAAATATTCCTGTAGAAAATGCTTGAAGTGTGTGTTTGACTGTTTCCCACGAGTGCAACAGCACCCCCATCGATAGTGGCAAAGAAGCCACTGGACAAGGAGTTAAATCGTGCAGATTCGTTCTCTAATTACGGATTCATCCAAGGGCAAGGGGCGACGCAAGCTGGCAAGCGCCGCGGTTCTTGCAGGCGCGCTGATGCTCGGCGTGGCACCGATGGCCTCGGCAGCGCCGACGACCACTGGTGGCAGCGTCGAGTCAATCACGATCTCGGAACAGAAGGCTGACGCAGCGGTATCCTACTGGACCGCGGATCGGATGAAAGCCGCAAAGAACGCAGATTCACTCGTAGCTGGCAAGTCGGGTTCGGCTGCCAAGGTTGAAGCCGGCAAGCCGGCCAAGGTCGCCGGTCATGGCGCGCAGGCGGCAGCCGGAAAGCAGGCCCAAACGAAGGGTGGCAAGACTCGCGCTACCCAGGAAACACCGGTTTCGCACATCGGCAAGGTGTTCTTCACTCTCGGCGGATCAGACTATGTGTGCTCTGGCAACGCTGTCGTCTCCGCCAACGAGTCGACGGTCTCCACCGCTGGCCACTGCCTGAATGAAGGACCCGGTTCATTCGCAACCCGTTGGGTCTTCGTTCCAGCCTATGAAAACGGCAAAGCACCCTACGGTTCCTACGCAGCGACCGAGCTGGTGGCACCAACTGAATGGTCAAATGGCGGGGACATCACCTATGACACAGGCTTCGCCGTGGTCAGCTCCAGCGGTGGTGCGTCCTTGACTGATGCCGTTGGCGCTTCGGGGGTCGCCTTCAACCAGGCGCGCGGACAGTACTACACTGCTTACGGCTACCCAGCTGCTTCGCCATTCAACGGCGAGACCTTGCAATCGTGCAGCGGATACTCCAGCGACGATCCGTTTGGCCAGTCCCAGTCCCAAGGCATTCCATGCAACATGACCGGCGGCTCGTCCGGTGGCCCATGGTTCCTGGGGAGTGGATCTAACGGCTACCAGAACTCTGTGAACAGCTTCGGCTACAGCTCGGTGCGCGACACCATGTTCGGACCGTACTGGGGGTCGGTGATCCAGCAGGCATACCAGAGCGCGCAGAACTAAGCACTAATAACCCAGCAGCTGGACATCGATGGGGATCCAGCTGCTGGCTGCAAGTAGATGGGAAGAGAAGATGACCGACGGAAATTCGCCAGCTGCCGGGTCAGAAGACTCGGTCCAGAAGCATCGTCTTGAGTCCAGCGCGGAAGACCAATTGGAACACTTCACCGGCGAACGTCGACGCGCGGCTCGGCCCATGGAGAAAACCGTCCAGTCTCCACCCGAGACGGATGACCCTGATGCGGGGGAGGAGCAAGGGCAGAAATAGCAAAACCGGTTGCCATCCCGATGACGGGATGGCAACCGGTTTTTCTGGTTCAACTGCTATTCGGTTTCTTCAGCCGGAGCCAATTCAACGTTGGTGACAGTCATTTCACCGTCGGCTTCAACCAGGGTCAGCTCACGGGCGTTCGCCGCGGACTTCAAGTCCTCGAATCCTGCCTTGAGCTGCGCAACCTGAGACGCTGGAGCGTGGATCTCGCCCGAGAGCACTTCGGTACGCTGCTTGACCTTCGCATCGGACTTGGCCTTGCGGATGCCCGAGAGAGCGACGCCAACCAGTGGCAGTACCGCCGGGTCGGAGCCCTCCACTGCAGCGGACAAGTGCCCGGTGCTTGGCCACTGGGTCAGGTGCACCGACCCGGTGCGCCACCAACCCCAAACCTCTTCGGTAGCGAATGGCAGGAATGGCGCGAACAGCCGCAGCACGGAATCAAGGGTGGTGGCCAGGGTAGCCAGAACCGACGCCTGCTCGGCTTCGCCGTGGCCGCCGTAGGCGCGGTCCTTGACCAATTCGACGTAGTCGTCGGTGAACGACCAGAAGAACGACTCGGTGATATCCAGCGCGCGAGCATAGTCGTAGTTGTCGAAAGCGCGCTGGGCGTCTTCGATAACGGTCGACAGGCGAGCGAGCAGCGAACGATCCAGCCCGTTGGTGACTACCGAAGCGTCATCGGTCAAGACGTTGGCGTCGGTCGCGCCCAAGTTCAGCACGAACTTCGAGGCGTTGAGGATCTTGATGGCCAGGCGGCGGCCGATCTTCATCTGGTTGATTTCATACGCGGTATCGGCACCCAGCTTGGCACTGGCCGCCCAGTAGCGTACGGCGTCCGCGCCGAACTTATCCAGGACTTCGTTAGGTACAACCACGTTGCCCTTGGACTTGGACATCTTCTTGCGGTCCGGATCCAGGATCCAGCCCGAAATCGCAGCGTGCTTCCACGGAGCGTTGCCGTGCAGGGAATCTGCGCGAACCGCGGTGGAGAACAGCCAAGTACGGATGATGTCGTGGCCCTGCGGGCGCAGGTCGAAGGGGTAGACCTTCGAGAAGAACTCGTCGTCACGGCCCCAACGGCCAGCGATTTGCGGGGTCAGCGAGCTGGTTGCCCAGGTGTCCAGGACATCGGCATCGCCAATGAAGCCGTTAGCGGAGCCGCGTTGGTCCTCGGTATAGCCGGTCGGCGCGTCTGCTGCCGGGTCAACCGGAAGCTGGTCGATGGTCGGCAACAGCGGCGCATCGTAGTTCGGTTCGCCGTACTCGTTGACCTGGTACCACACTGGCACTGGTACGCCGAAGAAGCGTTGGCGGGAAACGAGCCAGTCGCCGTTCAGGCCCGAAACCCAGTTTTCGTAGCGCGAGCGCATGAACGACGGGTGGAAATCAATTTCCTGGCCGCGTGCGATCATCTGGTTGCGGCGTTCTTCATCACGGCCGCCGTTGCGGATGTACCACTGGCGCGAGGTCACGATTTCCAGCGGCTTGTCGCCCTTTTCGAAGAAGTTCACCGGACGGGAAATCTTCTTCGGCTCGCCATCAAGCAGGCCCGCGTCGGAAAGCATCTCGACGACGGTTTCCTTGGCGGAGAACACGGTCTTTGCCGAAATCTGGGCGTACGCTTCCTTGCCGGCCTCGGTGGTGATCCACTCGGGGGTGTCTGCAAGGATGCGGCCGTCGCGTCCAATGATCGGACGGGTTGGCAGCTGCAGTTCGCGCCACCAGGTCACGTCGGTCAAGTCGCCAAACGTGCACACCATGGCAATGCCAGAACCCTTGTCGGCCTGGGCCAATGGGTGCGGGTGGACGGTGACGGGAACTCCGAAGATCGGCGAGGTCACGGTCTTGCCGAACAAGTGCTGGTAGCGCTCGTCATCCGGGTGGGCCACTAGCGCGGCGCAAGCAGCGAGCAGTTCCGGGCGGGTGGTCTCGATGAAGACCTGCTCGCCGTTTTCAGCGTCGAATGCATAACGGTAGTAGGCGCCGGGCATTTCCCGGTCTTCGAGTTCGGCCTGGGCCACTGCGGTACGGAAGGTCACGTCCCACAGGGTTGGAGCTTCAGCCATGTAGGCGTCGCCCTTTGCCAGGTTGTCCAGGAAGGCGCGCTGCGAAGTTGCACGCGAATTGTCGTCGATCGTGCGGTAGGTCATGCGCCAGTCCACCGAAAGGCCCAGGGTGGTGAACAGCTGCTCGAAGACCTTTTCGTCTTCGACCGCCAGCTCTTCACAGATCTCGATGAAGTTCTTGCGGCTGATGACATCCCAGTCGCGCTGGTTCTTCGCAGGCTTTTCCGGTGGACGGTAGCCCTCGATGTAAGGCTTGGTCGGGTCGCAACGGACGCCGAAGTAGTTCTGCACGCGGCGCTCGGTAGGCAAGCCGTTGTCATCCCAACCAAGTGGGTAGAACACGTTCTTGCCGATCATGCGCTGGTAGCGAGCCAACACGTCGGTCTGCGTGTACGAGAACATGTGTCCTACGTGCAGCGAACCCGAAGCGGTTGGCGGGGGAGTGTCGATGGAGTACACGGCTTCGCGAGTCGTGTCCTCATTGAAGTGATAGGTGCCCTCGGTGCGCCACCGGGACGAAAGACGTTCTTCCAAGCCTTCCAAAGCGGGCTTGTCAGGAACGGAAACCGTTGCGGGCGTGTCTGTGCCCAAGTTTTCTTCTGCCATGCGTCTATTCTTCCATGTTTTGCCCGGCGCACAGTCATTGTTGCCCATGGCTTGCACCACGCCGCTGTCCAGCCGGGACCAGCTGGATCAAAAGCCTGTGCCGGACCGGCGGCCCTTGGCTCAGCCGTCCTGCCGCGAACGCCGAATCGCCTTGTCGCCCGCACCAGCGGCACGGTGCACCCGGGCATAGCAGCGCTGTCTGGCGTTGGCGCATTCCTGCATGGCTCCGCTTACGCAAGATATTCCCTCCGATTGCATTCCTCCGGCAGCCGCGCCAGCTGCACGTTGCCGCCGCGCAGTAGGCGCAGACGGGACAGCATCGGCCATGGCCCTGGCGGCACCGCCGACGCACGCCGCCCTGGATTCCAGGCCCTGGCCCGGAAGAAAATCTTGCCGCATGAAATGTAAGAGAAATTCATGCCTTACCAACTGGTAATGATCTGGTTCTACAGTTGACGTATGACAATTACAGATAAGACTTCTTCCCGTTCGGCCGTTGTTACCGGAGCTTCCAGCGGAATCGGCCAGGCAACAGTCCGTGCGTTGCGCGCACAAGGATGGACCGTCTTCGCAGTAGCCCGCCGGGCCGACCGCTTGGAAAAGCTCGCCGCTGAATGCGGTGCGATCGCGGTGCCAGCAGATGTCAGCGTGCAGGCAGATGTCGACGCACTGGTAGAAACGGTCACCGCGCAAGGCGGCGCAGATACGCTGGTCAATTGCGCCGGCGGTGCGCGTGGAACCGAAACCTGGGCCGACGCGGTCGATGAAAACTGGGACTTCATGTGGCAAGCCAATGTCATGGGAACCATGCGCTTGACCCGTGCACTGCTGCCCCAGCTTCGCGAGGCGCGAGGCACCGTCTTGAACGTTACCTCCACCGCCGCACTGGCCAGCTACGAAGGCGGCAGCGGCTACAACGCGGCAAAGGCCGCTGAACGTGCCATGACCCAGGCGCTTCGTCTTGAAGAAGTCGAGAACGGGCTGCGGGTAATCGAGATCCTGCCCGGCCTGGTGCAGACAGAAGAGTTCGCGCTCCGTCGTCTGGGAAGCCAGAGCGCCGCCGACAACGTCTACGCCGGTGTGGAGAATCCCTTGACCGGTGAAGACGTTGCCGAAGTCATCCGCTATGCGGTCAGCGCCCCGGCCCACGTGAATCTGGATGAAATTGTCATCCGCCCGCAGGCGCAGGCCGCCAACCACAAGCTAGTGCGCAGCGCCAACTAGGCGCCCAACAACATCGGTGAGGATCAATTCATGAGTCAAGCGACCCAGCAGAAGATACATGTTGTCGCAACATCCCATGGCACGGACAACGCCAACGGGCAGCAACTAATCCATGATCTGCGTGCCGACCTGGAACGGCGGAGCGAAGAGCGATTCCCGGTGCAGCTTGTCTGGCACGAAGCCTATGTGGATGTCCAAGAGCCCCGGCTTGAAACGGTTATCGCCGGTTTGCCTGAAGGCGAGCCGGCAGTGGTCTTGCCGCTGCTGGTCTCCGACGGCGTTCATACGACGCACGACATTGCGCAGGCGGTCTCCTCGCGCGCGGGAACCTCCGCCGCCCTGCCATTGGGTCCGCTGCCGGAGCTGGCCCAAGTCCTGGCGCAACGCGCCGCAGGGCACCTGGCCAACGACCCGCTCGTTGTCTTGGCGACGGCGGGCACGAGATTGGAAGTCGGCCAAAACCAGGTCAAGAATCTCGCCGAGCAGCTCGCTGTCCTATTGGAGCGCGAAGTGCAGGTGGGCTACTGCGCAGGGGCCCAGCCGCGGATCGCTGACGTCGTGGGAAATGCTGCCGCGCGTCCAGTGCTCGTGCTCAGCTCGCTGCTCGCCGACGGATTCTTCCAGCAGAAGCTGGCTAGCACGGGGGCAGGCGTGGTGACAAGCCCCCTGCTTCCTGACGTAATGATTGCTCAATGTTTCCTTGTGCGACTGCAAAAGGCGCTCGAAGAGGAGCTTTTCATGTCTCCAGATGACGAAGTCCTAACTCGTTAGGCAACGCGTAGCCATGTGACACCGGCAGGTTGCCGACCCCCTGGGGGCAGTTCCTACGCTGGTGGACATGACGCAGACAACCACACCAGTTCGCTCCACAAGAGCGGCAAAACCCAACGGCCAATGGAAAATCGACGGCCCTGCCCCGTTGAATGCCAACGAAGAGATGAAGGCCGCCGACAACGGCCTGAACGTGCGCCAGCGCATCGAGGAAATCTACTCGAAGCAGGGCTTCGATTCCATTGAACCCGAGGATCTGCACGGCCGCTTCCGCTGGTGGGGCCTCTACACCCAGCGTGCCCAGGGGATCCCCGGCGGCAAGACGGCGACGCTGAGCCCAGAAGAACTTGAAGACCGCTACTTCATGCTGCGCGTGCGCATCGACGGCGGCGCCCTGACCACCGAGCAACTGCGCGTCATCGGCCAGATCTCCACCGACTTCGCCCGCGACACCGCCGACCTGACAGATCGCCAGAACGTCCAGCTGCACTGGATCGACGTCGTCGATGTCCCGGAGATCTGGCAGCGGCTGGAAGCCGTCGGCCTGCACACCACCGAGGCCTGCGGCGACGTGCCCCGTGTCATCCTCGGCTCTCCGGTGGCAGGCATCAGCAAGGACGAGATCATCGATCCCAGCCCGGTGATCGCCGAAATTTCCCACCGCTACATCGGCAAGCCGGAATTCGCGAACCTCCCGCGCAAGTTCAAGACCGCCATCACCGGCCACCCAAGCCAGGATGTCGTCCACGAAATCAACGACATCGCCTTGATCGGCACCGTCCACCCGCAGCTCGGCCCCGGATACGACCTTTGGGTCGGCGGCGGGCTGTCGGCAAACCCCCGCCTTGGCGAACGCCTCGGCGCTTTCGTGACCGAAGAGCAGGCCCCGGATGTCTGGGAGGGCGTAGTTTCCATCTTCCGGGACTACGGATACCGCCGCTTGCGCAACCGCGCACGCCTGAAGTTCCTGCTGGCCGAATGGGGCACGGAAAAAATGCGCCAGGTGCTGCAAGATGAGTACCTGGGCTATGAGCTGCCCGACGGCCCGTTGCCGGAGCAGCCCACCGAAGCAGGAGACCACAGCGGAGTCAACGAGCAGAAGGACGGCAAGTTCTACATCGGGTTGACCGCTCCGGCTGGCCGCGTATCCGGTACCGCGCTGACCGGCCTTGCCGATTTGGCCGAAGCCCATGGATCCACCCGGCTGCGCACCACCCCGCACCAGAAGATCATCGCCCTGGACATCGCCGAAGAGCAGGTGCAGGATTTCGTCGCTTCGGCCCGGGTCCTGGGCCTGGAGGCATTCCCCAGCTTGTTCAAGCGTTCGGCCATTGCCTGCACCGGTATCGAATTCTGCAAGCTGGCCATTGTGGACACCAAAGACACCATGATTGACGCGGTAGCAAAAATCGAGGATCGCCTGGCCGACCACGAGGGCAAGCTGCCTCGCCAGCTGTCCCTGCACGTCAACGGCTGCCCGAACTCCTGCGCCCGCATCCAAACCGCGGACCTCGGATTCAAGGGCCAGCTGATTACCAACGACCAGGGAGAACAGGTCTCCGGATTCCAGGTTCACCTCGGTGGCACCCTGGCCGGTTTCGAAAATGGCGAAGCCGCCCTGGGGCGCACGGTGCGCGGGCTCAAGGTCGCGGCTGATGAATTGCCCGAATACGTGGAGCGGGTAGTGAAGAACTACTCGGCCTCGGCTGCCGAAGGGGAATCCTTCGCTGCCTGGGCCCACCGAGCTGAAGAGGATGAGCTGAAATGAGCAAGCCGACCCCAGTACGTACCCGCAGCGAGGCTGAACTGCGGCGCATCGCCAAGCTGGGCGCCGCCGAGCTGGGCTGGGATGCCACAGCGGACCAGGTCGTCGCTTTCGCAGCTGAGCACCTCGACGCCGACGAGGTAGCGGTGGCCTGCTCGATGGCCGATGCCGTGCTGCCGCACCTGGTCTGCGCGCAGCTGCCCAAGGTCGATGTGCTGTTCCTGGAAACCGGATACCACTTTGCCGAAACCCACGGAACCCGCGACGAAGTGGCTCGCACGCTGGACGTGAACATCGTCGACGTGCTGCCTGCCTTGACCGTGGCCGAACAGGATGCGAAGTTCGGCAAGGACCTGTTCTCCCGGGATCCGGCCGCCTGCTGCCAGCTGCGCAAGATGGACCCGCTGGCCAGATCCCTGTCCGGATACAGCGCGTGGTTCACCGGGGTCCGCCGTGACGAAGCTGAGACCCGCATCAACACGCCCCTGGTCGCTTTCGACGAGAAGCACGGACTGGTCAAATTCAATCCCGTGGCCCCCTGGAGCTTCGATCAGCTGATCGACTACGCCACCGGGCACCAAGTACCCGTGAACCTGCTGCTGTCCAACGGCTACCCGTCCATCGGATGCCAGCCTTGCACCCGGCCGGTAGCCGAGGGCGAGGACCCGCGGGCTGGCCGCTGGGCCGGGCTGAATAAAACCGAATGCGGAATCCACGTCTAAGGAGCGAATCATGACCATCACCGCTAACGCGCCCGCAGGCACCCAGCGCAGCGTCCTGGACGCCCTGGAAGCCGAATCAATCCACATCATCCGCGAAGTGCTCGCCGAATTCGACAAGCCCGGACTGCTGTTCTCCGGCGGCAAGGACTCCGTAGTCGTCCTGCACCTGCTGGCCAAGGCCGTCTCCCCGGGCCGCGTGCCCATCCCCGTCGTGCACATCGATACCGGCCACAACTTCGCCGAGGTGCTCAACTTCCGCGACGCGGTCGTGGAAAAGTACGGGCTGAACCTCGTCGTCGGCTCCGTGCAGGAGTACATCGACCGCGGAGAGCTGGCCGAGCTGCCCGACGGCACCCGCAACCGCCTGCAGACCCGGGTCCTGCTGGACACCATCGAATCCAACGGCTTCGACGTGGTCTTCGGCGGGGCGCGCCGCGATGAGGACAAGGCCCGCGCCAAGGAGCGCATCCTGTCCCTGCGCGACGAGTTCGGCGTCTGGGATCCGCGCAACCAGCGCCCGGAAATCTGGAGCCTGTACAACGGGCGGCACGAGCCGGATTGGCATGTGCGCGCCTTCCCGATCTCCAACTGGACCGAACGCGATATCTGGGCCTACATCCAGCGCGAGAACATCGAGCTGCCGCCGATCTACTTCGCGCACTGCCGCCAGGTCTTCGAACGCGACGGCATGTGGCGGGCACTGACCAGCGTCAGCCAGCCCAACGCCGATGAGCCGGTCGTCGTCAAGCAGGTGCGCTACCGCACCGTGGGCGACGCCAGCTGCACCGGTGCGGTGCTCTCCGCCGCCGACACCGTGGCGAAGGTGCTCGATGAATTGGCCGTCGCCACCATCACCGAACGCGGAGCCACCCGCGCCGACGACCGTATTTCCGCCGCGGGAATGGAAGACCGCAAGACCGAAGGGTACTTCTAAGATGACCACCACACTATTGCGCATCGCTACCGCCGGTTCGGTCGACGACGGCAAGTCCACTCTCGTGGGCCGCCTGCTCCATGACGCCAAGGCCATCCTCGCCGACTCGCTCGATGACCTGGCCCGTACCAGCGCCGAACGCGGCTTCGGCGGCAGCGCCGGAACCCTGGACCTCGCGCTGGTCACCGACGGGCTGCGCGCCGAACGCGAGCAGGGCATCACCATCGACGTGGCCTACCGCTACTTCTCCACCGACAAGCGGTCCTTCATCTTGGCCGATTGCCCCGGACACGTGCAGTACACCCGCAACACCGTCACCGGCGCGTCGACCGCAGACGCGGCGATCGTGCTGGTTGACGCGAGGCACGGCGTGCTGGAGCAGACCCGGCGCCACCTTGGCGTGCTCGCCTTGCTGCGGGTTCCGCAACTGGTCATCGCCGTGAACAAGATGGACCTGATCGACTGGGACGAAGCGGCCTTCAGCCAGATCGAGGCCGAAGTACTCGCGCTCGCCGGAGAACTCGGCCTGAAGTCAACCACCGTCATCCCGGTCTCCGCGCTTCAGGGAGATAACATCGTCGATCCTTCGGCTTCCGCGCACTGGTATGCCGGCCCGACCTTGCTGGGGCTGCTCGAGGACATCGAGCCACGGCTCGGCGGGGGCACTGCCCGTCTGGATGTCCAGTACGTGATCCGCCCGCAGGGCGCCTTGGCTCCAGGCCTGGACCCGGACGCGTACCGCGACTACCGCGGATATGCCGGAACTCTGGTTGACGGCAGCTTGGCCGTGGGGGAGTCCGTGCAGGTGCTCTCCAACGGCCAGCCGGTGAGTAGCCGGATCAAGGCCATCAGCACGCCTGCTGGTGCCGCGCACCGCGCCCAGGCCGGCGACGCCATCGTTGTCGAGCTGGAGACCGACTTGGATATTGCCCGCGGCGACACCATCGTCGCCGGCGAACTGCCAACCGCGCACCGGGAGTTCCAGGCGAACATCTGCGTATTGGATCCAGTGAAGCTCACTAGCGGCCAACGGCTGTTGATCAAGCACGGTACCAAGGTCGCCGCAGCCAAGCTGTCAACCATCGACTACGTCATCAACGTGGCCGACTATTCGCAGCAGCCCGCCCACTCCTTGGAGCTCAACGACCTGGGCCGGATCACCTTGCGCAGCCAGGCAGCGTTGGCCATCGAGCAGTACGCCACCTCGCGCACTGGCGGAAGCTTCCTGCTGATCGATCCAGCTACGGGGCGCACCCTTGCGGCGGGGATCTTCGAGGAAAATAATGAAGCAGCCTGATGCTGGCCAGCCAGCAGGAAACCAAGGCCGGGTCCGGCTGACGGCTCATGGGCAGAAGACCGGCTTCCGAGGACGCTTCCTCGGGCTGGCGGCGGTCGGAGCATTGAGCGCAGTTGCTGTGGCGACGACGTTTCTTCCGGGACCAAATGAAGTACCAGCGCAGGCGGCACATCACGGACCGGCAGATGAGCTGAAGATTGGCTATTTCGCCAACCTCACCCATGCTCCGGCCTTGATCGCCCAGTCCGAAGGTCTTCTCCAAGATCACCTTGAAGAAGACGGTACCAGTGTCCAAAGCCAGATATTCAACGCGGGACCGGCAGCCGTAGAAGCCTTGAACTCGGGGGCCATCGACGCCGCGTATCTGGGGCCAAACCCAGCGTTGAACAGCTACCTGTCCAGCGATGGCGAGTCTTTGAACGTGGTGTCCGGCGTCGCCTACGGCGGAGCCAGCCTGGTCGTGGACAAGAAGATCACTGAGCCCGAGGAACTGGCCGGCAGCAATCTGGCCAGCCCGCAATTCGGCGGAACCCAGGATGTTGCCTTGCGCAGCTACCTGAAGGGCCTGGGCTTGAAACAGGACGCCACAGTGACCCCGAGCTCCAATGGAACCGTCGCACAGCTTTTCGGCCGCGGTGAAATTGACGGTGCTTGGCTTCCGGAGCCCTACGCTTCATTGCTAGTCGAGAAGAACGGGGGACACCGCTTGGTGAATGAAGCCGAGCTCTGGCCCGACGGCAAGTTCCCGACAACGGTTCTGGTGGTCTCCAAGGAATTCATGGCTAGCCATCCGCAAACCGTCCAGAAGCTGGTCGATGCAAATACCCAAGCCATCGATTGGCTCAATCATGCGGACGGAAAACAGAAGTTGGCGGCTGTGCAGAAAGCTTTGGTCGAAGCCAACGGAAGTTCCTTTGACAAATCAGTGATCGCTGAAGCCTTGAAGCAGGTGCACTTCAGCGAGGACCCCCTGCCTGAAACCTACCAGTCACTCGTGGACCACGCATTGGCCGTAGGAGTGGGGTCTGGCGGTAACGCAGACGGAGTCGTGGATACGCGTTTTCTTGAACAGCAGGAGAAGTAATGGGAGTACGGCTGAATGAAGTTTCCCTGAGCTATCCAGGCACTGGCTTGGTCATAGATCGCCTCAGTGCAGAAATTGAAGACGGAGAGTTTATCGCTGTCTTGGGGGCCTCAGGCTGCGGCAAGTCGTCCTTGCTCAACATGATTGCTGGGTTACTGCCGCCCAGCTGCGGCTGGCTTGAAGTACCTGAAGACGGCGCGGCATTCATGTTCCAGGATGCCAACCTCCTGCCGTGGCTGACAGCCAGCGAGAACGTTGACCTGGCGCTCAAGCTCGCGGGGAAGCCAGCTCCGGAACGCCAGCAACGCGTCGAGGAACTGCTCAACCTCGTTCAGCTGGGGCATGCAAGCGGCAAGAAGCCGCATGAACTTTCTGGCGGCATGCGCCAACGCGTAGCTTTGGCCAGGGCTTTGGCTCAGGACCGCCAGGTTCTGTTGATGGATGAGCCATTTGCCGCCCTGGACGCCATCACGCGTGACATGCTCCATGAGCAGTTGCGCGCCTTGTGGAGGCAAACGGGCAAAACCATCATCTTCGTCACCCACAATGTGCGTGAGGCGATTCGCCTCTCCGGCCGCATTCTGGTGCTTTCTTCGCACCCCGGGCGCATCCTTGAGACTCGCCGGATCACCGGCGAACTCCGCAATAACCCGGCCGAGGCCGCCGCATTGGCCGATGAACTAACCACGATTCTCAGAAAGGAGCAGCGGAAACATGAGCTCACTGACAGAATCTCGAACTAGGTTCAAACCCGTGCGCGTTATCAAGCTACGCCCGAACAACCAGCTCGATTCATGGGTTGCCCCCTTGCTCACTGTGGTTGTGCTTCTGAGCCTGTGGCAAATTATTTCCTGGGCAAGCCCACTGCGCGAAGACCTTTTCCCCGGTCCACTGGCTGTCGCGGCTAAGCTTCCGCAACTGCTGGCAGATGGATCATTGGTTGCGGCCGTGGGCAATTCGTTGTTCCGCGCCGTGAGCGGATTTGCGATTGCCGTGATTATTTCCACCCCGCTGGCGTTGCTGCTGGCGCATCAGCCGCTGTTGCGCAAGGGGGTGGGGCCACTGGTATCGGCCATGCAGGTATTGCCCTCTATTGCGTGGGTTCCCGCAGCCATCATTCTTTTTGGCCTGAGCGATGCGACCATCTACACGGTTCTGCTGCTCGGCGCGATTCCATCCATCATCAATGGCCTGCTCGCCGGGATCGACATGATTCCAGCGCAGTACAAGTCCTTGTCCAAGGTGCTCGGTGCCTCCAAGTGGGAGCATGTGCTGCACATTGAGCTGCCAGCTGCCATGCCAGGGTATGTAGCCGGACTGCGTCAGGGCTGGGCTTTCGCTTGGCGTTCGTTGATGGCTGCCGAATTGATTGCCGTGGGCGGTTCGCTGGCCCTGGGCGTCGGTTCACTGCTGCAACGGGGCCGCGATCTGGCAGACCTGCCATTGGTCATGCTGGTGATCTTGACCATCCTGCTGGTGGGTGTGCTGATCGAGTTGGTATTTTTCGCTCCGATTGAACGCAAGCTGTTGCGCGATCGAGGAATGACCCGAACGGGAGAAAACAATGGCTAAAGGGCATATCACCCTGATTGGCGGTGGACCGGGGGATCCCGAGCTGATTACCATCGCCGGCTATAGGGCCCTGCTTGCCGCGGAAGTGGTTTTGGCCGACAAGCTGGGACCTACCGCGTTGCTGGCAGAACTTTCCGATGATGTGGTTGTCATCGATGTGGGCAAGTCACCAGGCTGCCACGTCAAAACCCAGGATGAAACCAATGAATTACTGGTCAAGTACGCTTTAGAAGGTAAGCGGGTAGTTCGCCTCAAAGGTGGCGACCCGTTTGTACTTGGACGCGGCGGCGAGGAACTGCTCCACGCCGCGAAATACGGGATCCCTACGCGTGTGATTCCCGGCATTACCAGTGCAGTCTCCGTGCCCATGGCCGCTGGCATTCCCGTCACGCACCGGGGAATTGCGGCCGGTTTTACCGTAGTCAGTGGACACAGCGAACTCGCGGACGTGCCGATCCGCTCCGATCACACCCTTGCGGTGCTGATGGGAGTATCGAATTTGCCACAAATTGTTGAGACATTGCTTACCCGTGGTTTACCGTCAAGTACACCGATTGCGATAGTTGAGCGAGGTTACTCACAGACGCAGCGCACAACTATCGGTACGCTAGAAGGGATAGTAAAGCGCGCCCGCAAGGCCGCAGTGGCGAATCCGGCCGTTATCGTTATTGGTGACGTCGTTCGGCTAGCCCCGGAAGCCTCCGACCAACTGGTAGACCTCCTGCCGCTAGAGAATGCCGATGCCACCGCGGCGGCCTCATTCGTTGACTAAGAAAGAGAAGTTGTTTGATGAGTGAAATTATCGTCCCTGAGCACCTCCATTCCCGGGCGCTGCGTGTTGCCATCGTTGGTGCCGGTCCGGCCGGCATCTACGCCGCTGACCTGCTCAACAAGAGCCAGCCGGTCGCATCGGGAGAATTGAAGCTGCACGTTGATCTCTTTGACGAGCTTCCTACGCCATTCGGTCTGATCCGTTACGGAGTTTCCCCGGATCACCCGCGTATCAAGGGCATCATCAACGCCCTGCACAAGGTGCTGGACAACGACTGGATCGACTTCTACGGCAACGTCGGCTTGGGCCGAGACATTTCGCTGGAAGACCTGCATACCCGTTACGACGCAGTGATCATCTCCACCGGCGCCCAGAAGGACGCTGACCTGAACATCCCAGGTGTCGATCTTGAAGGGTCCTTCGGCGGCGCCGACTTCGTGTCCTGGTATGACGCACACCCAGATGTTGACAAGAATTGGGACCTGTCCGCCAAGGAAGTTGCTGTCATCGGCAACGGCAACGTTGCCCTGGACGTGGCCCGCATCCTTTCCAAGCATGCTGACCAGCTGCTGGAAACCGAAATCCCTGAGCACATCTACGAGCAGCTGAATGACTCGGCCGTCACCGACGTGCATGTCTTCGGCCGCCGTGGCCCGGCCCAGGTGAAGTTCACCCCGCTGGAACTGCGCGAACTCTCGCACTCCAAGGACGTTGACATCGTCCTGTACCCAGAGGACTTCGAGTTCGACAAGGCTTCGGATGAAGCCATGAAGACCAATAACCAGACCAAGACCATGGTCTCCACCCTGACCAACTGGCTGATCGAGCAGGAAGAGCGTGAAGAAGCTCCAAGCGCCTCGCGCCGCCTGCACCTGCACTTCCTGCAGTCGCCAGTCGAGGTATTGGGCGAAGATGGCAAGGTCACCGGCTTGAAGGTGGAGCGCAACGAGCTCGACGGAAATGGCGGCGCACGCGGCACCGGCGAATTCGTCGAGTACCCGCTGCAGGCCATCTACCGTGCCGTCGGCTACTTCGGTTCGGCAGTCGACGACATTGAATACGACGGGGCCAAGGGCGTTTTGCCCAACGTGGAAGGCCGCGTGCTGAACGCGTCCGGCGCTCACGTTCCCGGCCTGTATGCCACTGGCTGGATCAAGCGTGGCCCGATTGGGCTGATTGGCCACACCAAGGGCGACGCCCTGGAGACCATTACCCACTTGCTTGAAGACCTCACTAAGCTGGCGCAGCCGGATTCTTCCCAGAAGATCTCGGAACTGCTCGAAAGCCGCGGCGTGAACTTCTCCAACTGGGATGGCTGGAAGAACTTGGACGCGCACGAGAAGGAACTGGGCGCCACAGCCGGCACCGTTTCGACTCGCTTCGGCGAGATCACTCGCGACCGCGTCAAGGTCGTAGAGCGCGAAGCGATGATGGAATTCTCCTCGGCAAAAAAATTGGTTGAGAGCCTGTAAGTTTCACCCCGGGCTCTAGCAACTATGGGCGATGTCCCTCGGCAAATCATTGCTGGGGAACATCGCCCATTGCTGTACCTGGCGCAGGTGTCAGCGGAGTAGGGTGTTCCAGAGATAATCTTCGCCGACAACAGGGATGCAGTAGTCGCGTGCTTTCTTGGCTTTGCCGGAGAGCGAGTCAGGATCCGCGGCCACCAGCAAGGCTACTTTCTTGGTGATCGCGCGATGAGGGGTGAACCCTGCGGACGCAAGCTGAGCTTCAATCTCCGAACGCGGACGAGTCATATCGCCGGTGAGCACCACCATGGCGCCGAGATCGATCTGATGATTGCCCTGAGGCTCGCGGATGGGTTCGTGATCTTCGGAAGCCACCGGCGCCACCTTGGCTACCTCGATTAGCTGCGGCGGAAGTCCTAGCAATCCGATGACTTTCGCCAGATCGTCTATTTCGTCTTCGGTCAGTACGCCATCGGACCAAGCCGTTGCGACAAGCTGTTGGAAGTACAGTTCGTGCAATCTCAGCGCTTGGTGCTTATCCAAACCAATTTCAGTGGCGGCCTGGAGCAGCTGGGCTTCTTCATGGGCTGATACGTAGCGGTCCATCAAAGCTAAATCCAGTACAGCCAAGTAGTTCTCCTCCGTAGCCGTGCCCGAAAATTCCGGCAACCGGGTCGCAAGCTTTTCCAGAAAATGCCCGGCAGATTCAGCTCTGTACTGGGACCGCTTAACTGGAACGACGCGCGAGCGCGGCGTGGAATCAAACCACCGCCCTGTCGAGGCTAAACGCAGTCGTCCGTCCCATTCTGGTTCATCGGGATCCAGTTCCATGTAGCGCGAAAGCAATGTCGCTGTGGCCGTCGCATCTCCCACTGCGCTGTGAGCCTGTTGCAACTCGATGCCAAAGGAATCGCAGCAGTCTTGAAGCGAGCGGCCTGCGCCTTGCAGGTAGCGGTGGGACATTCGCATGGTGCACATTCCTTGCGCCAGGAAGGTCTCGGGCACCGGCAGGCCGCACTTGCGGAATTCAGCCTCAAGGAATCTGGAATCGAAGGAAAGATTGTGTGCCACGAGCACTGTGCCCGATAGCCTCCAATGCAGTTCTTCTGCCAGATCCTTGAAGCTGGGCGCATCGAGCACGTCGCGGCTCTGGATGCCATGGATTGATTGCTTGCCAAGATCGCGTTGCGGGTTGATCAGTGTTTCCCACGAGTCGACAATCGTGCCCTGCCGATTCATGGTGACTATCGCAATTTCGGCGATGCGGTCGTTCCCTCCGGGGAACAGGCCGGTGGTTTCGGTATCCACGATGGAAAAGAATTCGTCGCTCATGACCGCTCCTGGGAGAAAGATTGTTAGTTCAATCTATAGCAGCAGCGGATCATTTTATCTTTAGCCAAGTGGCCAATCTTGGGGTCCTGGCAGTGGGGGCCAGAAGCGCGAGCGAACTCGGCCCAGACGATCTTCGTCTGGGCCGAGTGTCAGTTCCGCTGTGGTACTTGGCTGGGCTAGCCGGCCAGCTCAACCTTTTGGGTTGGCTTCTGGGCGCCGACACTGCGGCGCAGCATGATGAACAGCAAGATCATGCCTGCGGTGATAGACATGTGGCCAAGGCCCGCGATGCCCGAGATCATCTTGGACGACTCAATGCCTAGTACGGTCATGATGCCGTGGGTGAGCTGCATGCCCGCGGTTAGGATCACGCCCGCGTTGTAGGTGCCCATGAACCACGCGAAGAGCTTGCGGTGCTGGCTCAGGCCGAAGGCCTTTTCCAGAAGGAGCACCAGCAGCAAGATGATGAAGCCCAGCACCAGCAGGTGGGTGTGGACTACGGAGAGCTGGGTCCACTGGCCTTCAGGGAATCCGTTCATCTTGGTGAATTCACGGTAGAAAAGACCGGAAGCTACACCGAGGACCATGTAGGCGAAGGAGAAATTCACGAGCTTACGCATTGATTTTGTTTTCTTTCTGAACGGTTGGTTCTGCAGTTGCTTCTGCAGCGGAGGAAGTTGTGCCGAAGAGTGGATGCTTGCCTGAGCCCAGGACTGCGAACAGCGCCGGGAGCAGCAGGGTGCGAACGACGAAGGTGTCCAGCAGGACGCCGAGTCCGACGATCAGGCCGAGCTGGCCTAATACCGTGAGCGGCAGTGTTGCCAGTGCCGCGAAGACACCTGCCAGCACGAGCCCGGCACTGGTGATCACCGAACCGGTGCGGCTTGCGGCCAGTACCACTGCGTCGCCCAGCGCCAGCACCTGCGAGTCTTGGCGGACTCGCTGGGTCAAGAAGATGGTGTAATCCACGCCCAAGGCGACCAAGAAGACGAAGGCCAGCAGCGGCACCTGGACATCCAGGGCGTTGGCCTCGAAGACCACCGAGGAAACCAGGGAACCCAAGCCGACGGCGGCGCCCGCGCTGAGCAAATTCACCAGACCCAAGGCAAGTGCGGTTCGCCAGGAACGGGTCAGCCAGCCGAGCATCACGAAGCAGATGACCATGATCAGCGGGGCAATCACGAACAGGTCGCGCAGGTGCATCTGGTGCGAATCAAGCTGTTCGGCGCTCTGCCCGCCAATGAGCACCTGCCCGGTACTGCCGGTTGCCGCAGCACCGCGCAGGTCCGCTACCAGGTCCTGTGCCATGGCCGAGCTGGGATCGACAGCCGAGATGACAGAGAACTGCTGCCATGGCGTGGTGCCGAGCTGGGAGGATTCGCCAACACGCTTGACGTTTTCGACTCCGGAGAATTCATCTCGCAGGACCTGGACATCGGTTCCCTGCGCCAACACGGTGATCGGCTGGGTTTCACCTGCGGGGAAGTGCGCGGCCAGGGTCTGCATGGCACTGGAAGACTCGGTGGCGGTGCGGAATTGCTGGGTCTGGTCCAGACCGATACGCGTACCGGTCAGCGCTCCGGCCAGAACCATGAGCAAGACCGCCAATGCTGCCAGGTTCAGGCCCGGACGGGTCATGACAGCACGAGCAGCACGTCCGAAGAAGTTTTCCTTCTTGCTTTCCTGTCCCGGGCGGGGGACCAGCGGCCAGAATGCCTTGCGCCCGGCGAAGGCCAGGATCGGTGGCAGCGCAAAGAGCACGAAGAACGCAGCGATCAGCAAGCCAGCGGCGCAGACGATGCCCAGCCCGCGGGTATCTTCCATGACGGCCAGTCCCAAGGTCAGCAGGGCCAGCACTACGGTGAGGTTGGAGGTCAGAATCGCTTCGAAGCTGGCCGCCCACGCCTTGGACAGCGCCTGGCGGTGGTCAGTAGTCTTCTGCAGTTCATCGCGGTAACGGGAGATCAGCAGCAAGGCGTAGTTGGTGCCGGCGCCGAAGACCAGCACGCTGAGCACGCCGGAGTCGAAGTGCAGATTGAAGGCGTTGCCCAGCAGGTTCGCCACCAGGGAGGCGCTGCGATCGGCTATGGCAACAACGACCAGCGGGATAAGCCAGAGTACCGGCGAACGGTAGGTGAGGATCAGCAAGACTGCCACGATGCCCACCGTGACGGCCAGCAGGGTGAAGTCCGCCCCGGCGAACGCATTGGTGATATCTACTGCGAAGGCGGTAGAACCAGTGACCTGCACGGCCAGCCCCTGAATGGGATGGGCCTGGATCCAGTTGCGGATCTCATCCAGCTTCTGGCGGTCGGCCGTATCGGAGACCGTATCCCAGGTGAGCGGAACCATGGCTGCCTGCTGGTCTTCGCTGGCCATGGTGGGGCCAGCGGAAAGCTCCGCGTCGTGGGCTAGCGCCGCGGTCTGCTCATCAAGGGCAGCGGTGTCGGCATTGCTCAACGCATGGCCATCGGCGCGGTTGGCCACCAGCAAAGCCGAGCTCTGGGAATCGCTGGTGTTGGCATCCAGGATTTCGGCGACCTGTGCCGATTCAGAGCCTTCGACCAGGGAGCTGGCCGCACGCGTTGGGGCTTGGATGCTGCTCAGCGCACCAAAAAGAACGAGAACTATTGCAAAGATGCCAGCGGCCCAAATGCGGGCTCCGCGGCGGCTGGTCAGCGAATCGCCGATCCGGGGGATAACTGGAACTTTCATAGTTCCAGTTAACGAGATTTCGCAGGTCAGGCCATCGTGGAAAGGGGTGAATAAAACTTCAACCGAAAGGTTGAGATGCACCCCGCCGTGTCACCGGGATTCTGTTGATCAGCTACAGCAGCCCGTGGTCTTTGGCCTTGTTGATCGCGTCGGTACGCGTGGTTGCTTGGAGCTTGTCGAAAATGTGGACCAGGTGGGTTTTGACCGTCGCCTCCGAGACGAACAGGGCCTTGGCGATCTGCTTGTTGCCGGCACCGGTAGACAGTTGGGCCAATACGTCCTTTTCGCGCTTGGTGAGCTCGATTTTGGGACGGCGCATGCCCTCGACAACGCGCTGGGTCATCTCCGGGGCCAGGACCATGTGCCCGGCGGAGGCTTGGCGGATGGACTCGACGATGGTCTGGGCACTAACATCCTTGAGCAGGTAGCCGGCAGCTCCAGCTTCGATGCAAGCGAGCAGCTCTGAGTCCTTGTCGAAGGTGGTCAGGATCAGCACATAAGGCGGTTTGGCCAGTTGGCGGATCGCCGCGGTGGTTTGTGCACCGTTCATCCCGGCACCCAAGCGCAAGTCGCAGAGCACCACATCGACGGTGTTGGCCTTGACGAATTCCACCGCTTCCTCGCCGCTGGATGCTTCGCCAATGACAACGATGTCGTCGTAGTTCTCGAACAGCGCGCGCAGGCCGGTCCGCACGATGGGGTGGTCGTCGACCAGCAGGATCCGGATCATGAGTTGTCCTTTGCTAAGCGAAGCGGAAGGTGGGCGCACAGGGCGGTGCCTTCACCGGGTGAGCTCTCGACATCCAAACCGCCGCCGAGTTCGCGCAGGCGCTGGTTCATTGCGGTCAGGCCGAAGCCTCCGGTGTGCGTACTGGTTTGCACGCGACCAGTTTTGGGAACGAAGCCGATGCCGTCATCGACAATATCCAAACGTACCTCGTCGCCGCTGGACCCCAGGCTGAGCGCCACCGCGGAGGCCTGGGCATGGCGCAGCACGTTGGACAGGGCGGATTGGGTGGTGCGCAGCAGCGCGATCTGCACATTCGGATCCAAAGTGGGCAGCCCCGGTTCGATATCCAATCGGGTCTCCAACTTCGAATCGGCCTTGAAATTCTCCAAGACGCGGCCCAAGGCTCCGGCGAGCGCCTGGGAATCGAGTTCTGCCGGAGCCAGGGCGGCGATGATGCGACGCAAATCGGTCAGCGCTTGCCCGGAAAGCTCATCGATGCGACTCAGGGCCGCCGAGGCAGACTCTGGGTCTTTGGAGGCTTCTGCCGCCTTGGCATGCAATCCGATGGAGGAGAGCTGCTGGGCCACGGTGTCGTGGATTTCGCGGGCCAAGCGGGTGCGTTCGGTGGCGATGCCAGCCTCATGCTGGGAGCGGGCCAATTCTCCTTGCAGGTCTGCCATTTCCTGCTGGGCTCGCACCAGGGAATTCACCAAGGATGTGCGCACTTCGGCATCGCGTTCCATCTGCAGGTATCCGCGGGAGATGCCCCAGGCGAATAGCCCGCCAACCAAGGGGCCGGCAATGGCGGCAATGCTGAGCTCGGCATTGTGCAGGTAGGGAGCGAGCAAAGTAAAGGCGTAGACGACCACTGACCACAATATTGAGGGAAGAAATGGCAGCTGGTGGCCCAGAAGAAGCCAAAGGCTGAAGGCCAACCACATGAATTCAGCGGAAACGAAGAGGCTTGCAATCCAGATCCCTAGCAGCAGCGCCAACCACCACGCGGGCTTGGCGAAGACTCCTTTCTTGGCACGGGAAACGAAGCCGAGGCTGTACCAAGTGGCGAAGAGTACCGAGACGAGGATCGCGGGCAGGACATTTCCTTGCGCTGAAATCTGTCGCAGCAACGCGATGGCAAGCAGGATTGCCGTCACCAGGTGCTGCCCCCAGCGCAGCACCACTGGCGAGGCCAACGAGTGCTGCTGATTCTGGGTGTCCAACCACTGCGGCTCGGAAGTACTCATGAATGCCAGCCTACTAAAGGCTGCTGCCGGTTATTGATCGGCAAGTATTACCAGTTGAGCTGTCGCTCTGGTCATGGCCACGTATCTGCGCACGGCTCCGCTTAATCCGGTGCCGAAGGAGCGTGGCTGGCAGACGAGCACCAGATCGAATTCCAGGCCCTTGGCGTTCTCTGGCGAAAGAAAGCGGACCCTGCCAGAGTCGTGGAAGCCAGAGGCCCCGATAACTGCCGCCGTGCCCTCGGCATTTTCGCCTAGCCAATCATCGAGTATTAATTCCAGTTCGGTCAGGCGGGCATAACGCACCGGTGCACCATCCGTGCGCAATGATCGCGGCACGTTCGCCTCGGGCATCTGTGCCTGGATCTGCTCTGCGGCTGCTTCCATGATCTGTGCCGTGCTGCGGTAGTTGACCCGCAAGCGGGATACGGAGATGCCGCGAATGCCAATCCTGGCCAAACGCTGTTCCCATGTCGTGTTGAAGCCGTGAACGGCCTGGGCCCTATCGCCCACAATCGTCAGGCTCCCTGATGGGCAACGGCGTTGGATCATTGCCCATTGCGCATCGGTCAGGTCCTGGGCTTCATCGATGATGACATGCGAAAAGGGTCCGTCGTAATTGAGCGAGGCCAAATTGTTCTCCGGAGCTCCGGCGAGAAGCTGCTCCTGGAGATCGTGGTGGATGAGCTGGGATGCCAGATCCTCGCTGTCGTCAACCGAGTCCATCAGATCATCAACGACGTTTTTCCATCGAGTACGCTCGGCGTGCACTCTGAACTGTTCATCACGACGTTTCGCTTCGCTGTGCGGGTCGCCAATGAGAAAGCGCGCAAGGTCAATCAGCGGAATATCCGACGTGGTCCATCGGCCAGAAGCCGAACTTGCCAGTAGCTTTTCGATCTCTTCGTTGCCAAGGTCTCTGCCGCTGTAGCGGAGCAGTTCCGAGGTTGAATAGAGCGCCCGCAGCAGCTTGCATGGATCCAGGACAGGCCAGTGCTCATCTAGCAACCCATTCAGTGCTGGATTTCTCTCCCACTCCGAGCGCGGCAGTGGCTTCGTGTCTTCGCCTCTGAGGGCTTGGGGGAGCAATTGATCAATGAGGGCATCACGCAATTCGATGCGTGCTTCATTGTGCGGCGTTGCTTCGCCAATCATGGTGACCGCAGTGCGCCACAGCTGCGTTGTCAGAGTGGCTTGAGCTTCCCCAAAGTCGATTTGAACGTCAACGGAGGGAGGCTCTTCAAAGACCTGCACGGCCCTCTTGACTGCATCCAGCATTGCCAGACTGGATTTAATGCGGTGGACTCCGTGATCCGGTTCCGAGGGCTAATCATCGCCAATCGAAACTATGTTCGAAAGTGTTGAAATGAGCACCTCGTCCTCGCCGAGATTCGGAAGAATGTCAGCGACATAGGAGCTATAGGCCTCGTGCGGGCTTACCACCAAAACCTTGCCACCCTGGCGTTGAAGCCGTGGGTCCGCATGCAGCAAATAGGCGGCTCGATGCAGGGCGACCACCGTCTTGCCGGTACCCGGCCCTCCGTCAACTACCAGCGCGCCTTGCGAGCTTCTCCGGATGATCGTGTCCTGGTCCGATTGGATGGTTGCGAGCACGTCCTGCATTTTTGGTGAACGCTTGCTGCCAAGGGAAGCGAGAAATGAAGAATGGTCATCCAAGCGGGCATGGGAAGCCAGCTGGGAGGAATCAAACACTTCATCCCAATAGTCGCAGATGCGTTGCCGGCGCCAACGGTAGCGGCGTCTCATGGCCAACCCATGGTCCTTCTCATGGGTGGCGGCGAAGAATGGTTCTGCTGCAGGGGCTCGCCAATCAAGCAGCAGCTGCTTGCCCTGGTCGTCGCTCAAGCCACTGCGGCCAATGTAGAGGCGCTCGCCGGTCCCGGCTATTTCCATGAAGCCCAAGCAGGCGTAGGGACCCATGCGGTCCAGCTGGCGCAGCCGCTGGGCTAATTCGCTGAGTTCAACATCGCGTTCAAGGGATTGCTGCAGCACGCCGCCCTGGTCTTGTCCTCGTCGGGCGATGCGCTCCAAAATTTCGGATCGAAGCTGCCCAACCCGGTTGGCAATTTCGCAGAGCCGTTGCTGGTCCTCGCCAATCTCGGCCGAGTTCTCCGGTGCTGGACTGTGCTCGATGGCATCGAAATAGTTGGTGTTTGCGATTTTGGCAGGCACACGGGCTCCCTGGTCTGGCTAGTTCTCGTGGGGAAGATATTGATTATGGACCCTATGCGGGGCCTTGCGGCAAGGCCCCCTGGGCGCGCTATCCTGAAAATGCAGGGAATGGCGTTTTCGGTTTTCCAGCTGCGTACTGTGAGCCTGCGCTCACTTGCATTTCGAAGGCTGCTGGGAATTTTCAGCTGGGGCATCACGCGGTAGGATATAAGGACTGCGACTTTGATCCGGCTATCACCGGTGAGTCTTCGGAAGAACCGCGAGCATCATGAACGCCAAGTAGAACCGAACGGGACCAGCCCGTCACAGCTGAAGATAAGCGATTCCCCATCATTGCGGCGGGGGATAAGCGGGGTGGTACCGCGGCATTCGTGCCGTCCTCGTAGGCAAGGATTTATCGACCCTACGCTTGAAGGACGGCCCATTCGATGAGCTTCTACCCGAAGGTCACTACAGACCCAACCGGTTCGACCCCGGCTTCACCGCGATTCCCAGATCTTGAGAAGCGCGTCCTCGAATACTGGAAGAACGACGACACTTTCCAGGCCTCCATTGACCAGCGCGAGGGCGAAGAATTCGTCTTCTACGATGGCCCTCCCTTCGCCAACGGCCTGCCGCACTACGGCCACCTGCTCACCGGCTACGTCAAGGACCTGGTAGCGCGCTACCAGACCCAGCGCGGCAAGCGCGTGGAGCGCCGCTTCGGCTGGGACACCCACGGCCTGCCAGCCGAGCTGGAAGCCATGAAGCAGCTGGGCATGACCGACAAGAAGCAGATCGAAGCCATGGGCATCGACAAGTTCAATGACGCCTGCCGCACCTCGGTGATGAAGTATGCCGATGAGTGGAAGCAGTACGTGAACCGCCAGGCTCGCTGGGTCGACTTCGAAAACGACTACAAGACCCTGAACGTCGAGTTCATGGAATCGGTCATCTGGGCCTTCAAGCAGCTTTCGGACAAGGACCTGACCTACAAGGGCTTCCGCGTGCTTCCATACTGCTGGAAGGACGAGACCCCGCTGTCCAACCACGAGCTGCGCATGGACGACGACGTCTACAAGAACCGCCAGGACCAGACCGTCACCGTGGGCTTCACCATCCTTGCCGGTGAAACCGAAGCCTCCAAGGCACTTGCCGGCGTGCAGGCCCTGGCGTGGACCACCACCCCGTGGACCCTGCCAACCAACGCCGCACTGGCCGTGCACCCGGCGATCGACTATGTCGTGGTTCCTGCAGGCGAAGCCGGCGTGAAGGCTTCGGCCGCCGCCGGGCCATTCCTGCTGGCCCGCGACCTGCTCGGCTCCTACGCCAAGGACCTGGGCTACAAGGATGCCAAGGAAGCCGCTGCGGCCATCACCGCCAGCTACACCGGTGAGCAGCTTGCCGGCGTGCGCTACCAGCCGCTGTGGGACACCTACACCGACACCGAGAAGTACGGCACCGAAAACGCATGGCAGATTCTCACCGCCGACTACGTCACTGTGGCCGACGGCACCGGCATCGTGCACCAGGCTCCGGCCTACGGCGAGGATGACCAGAAGGTCTGCGAAGAGCACGGCATCCCGGTGATCCTCTCGGTAGACGAGGGCGCCAAGTTCCTGCCGGTCTTCGGCAACGGTCCGCTGGCCGAGATCGCCGGCGTGCAGGTCTTCGACGCCAACAAGACCATCACCAATGTGCTCAAGGACGAGGCCAAGCTGGTCAAGCAGGCCTCCTACGAGCACTCCTACCCGCATTGCTGGCGCTGCCGCACCCCGCTGATCTACCGCGCGATCTCCTCGTGGTACGTCGAGGTCTCCAAGTTCAAGGACCGCATGGTCGAGCTGAACGAGCAGATCAACTGGATCCCGGGCAACGTCAAGCACGGCCAGTTCGGCAAGTGGCTGGAAAACGCCCGCGACTGGTCCATCTCGCGCAACCGCTACTGGGGTTCGCCGATCCCGGTGTGGGAATGCAGCGGTGCCGAATGCGAGCACCGCGAAGTCTTCGGCTCGCTGCAGGAAATGCAGGACTTCTTCGGCCGCATGCCGGTTAACCACGAAGGCCAGCCTGACCTGCACCGCCCATTCATCGACGAGCTGACCAAGGCCCATGAGGGCTGCGCCGAATCCGGCACCCTCAAGCGCGTGGAAGACGTGCTCGATGTCTGGTTCGACTCCGGCTCGATGCCGTACGCCCAGGTGCACTACCCGTTCAACAACCAGGAATGGTTCGATTCCGGCCACCACCCGGCGGACTTCATCGTGGAGTACATCGGACAGACCCGCGGCTGGTTCTACACCATGCACGTGCTCTCCACCGCGCTCTTCGACCGCCCGGCCTACACCAACGTGATCTCCCACGGCATCGTGCTGGGCTCGGACGGGCAGAAGATGTCCAAGTCCTTGCGCAACTACCCGGATGTCACCGAGGTCCTGGACCGCGACGGCTCCGATGCCATGCGCTGGTTCCTGATGGCCTCGCCGATCCTGCGCGGCGGCAACCTGGTCGTGACCGAACAGGGCATCCGCGATGGCGTGCGCCAGGTGCTGCTGCCGCTGTGGAACGTCTGGCACTTCTTCAACCTCTACACCAACTCCGCCAACAACGGGGCCGGCTACGAGGCCAAGCGCTCGATGGACTCCACCGACCCGCTGGACCAGTACATGCTGGCTGCCACGGGCCAGCTGGTGCGCGAAGTCACCGAGGCACTGGATTCCTACGAGGTCTCCGATGCTACCGAGGCCGTACGCCAGTACATGGACACCCTGACCAACTGGTACGTGCGCCGTAGCCGCCAGCGTTTCTTCGATGAAGACACCCAGGCCTTCGACACCCTGTACACCGCGCTGGAAACCCTGGTGAAGGTCACCGCTTCGCTGCTGCCGCTGGCCAGCGAAGAGATCTTCCGCGGGCTGACTGGCAAGCGCTCGGTGCACCTGGAGGACTGGCCGGACGCCAGCGAATTCCCAACCGATGCCGCGTTGCTGGAAACTATGGAAACCACCCGCAAGATCTGTTCCGTGGGCTCCTCGCTGCGCAAGGCCAAGAACCTGCGCGTGCGCCTGCCGCTGGCCGAGCTGAAGGTCGTGCTCACCGGCGCTGCCCGCCTGGAAGGCACCTACGCGTCGATCATCAAGGACGAGCTGAACCTGAAGGCCGTCACCCTGATCGATGCCGAAGGCGTCGACGCCGCCAGCTACGGCATCAGCCAGCAGCTGGTAGTGAACGCCCGTGCGGCCGGTCCGCGCCTGGGCAAGAACGTGCAGCAGGCGATCAAGGGCGCCAAGTCCGGGGACTGGTCGGTCACCGACGGGGTGGTCACCGCGGGCGGACTGGAACTGGCCGAGGGCGAATACACCCTGGACACCGTGGTGGATGCAGCAGGCGAAATTGCCGCGGCAGTCATCGACGGCGGCTTCCTGGTGCTGGATACCGAGGTCACCGAGGCACTGGCTGCCGAAGGCACCGCACGCGACATGATCCGCTCCATCCAGTCCGCCCGCAAGGACGCGGACCTGCAGGTATCGGATCGCATCCACACCGTGGTCACCGCCAACACGGCCGCCATCGCGGCACTGGAAGCGAACCGCGAGCTGGTGGCAGCTGAAACCCTGACCGCGCAGCTGGAACTTGTCGCCGATGATTCGGTAGATGGCGAGCAGGTCACCGTGGCCAAGCTGGATTCTGGCAAAGTCGAGGCCAACTAGTGAGCGAATTGGACCGCGTCTACGCGCAACTTCTCTCCCGTGCGCCGGAAAACAAGATGGAACCGCGCATGGATCCGATGTTCCGCGCGATGGAGATCCTCGGCGAGCCGAACAAGGCTTGCCCGGTCATCCACATCACCGGCACCAACGGCAAGACCTCGACCGCACGCATGATCGAGTCGCTGCTGATGGCGCACGACTTGCGCACCGGCCGCTACTCCTCGCCGCACCTGATCTCGGTCACCGAGCGCATCGCCATTGACGGTGCCCCGGTAGACGACGGGACCTTCGTGCGGGTGTGGGATGAAATCAGCCCGTTCCTTCAGATCGTGGACACCGAGCTCGTCGAGCGCGGCGAAAACAAGCTGACCTACTTCGAAGCTGTCACCATCCTGGCCTTCGCGGTTTTCGCCGAGGTTCCGGTGGATGTCGTGGTGCTCGAAGTCGGCCTGGGCGGCATCACCGACGCCACCAACGTGGCAGATGCCGACGTTTCGGTGATCACCCCGATCTCCTTGGACCACACCGATCTGCTGGGGGATACCCCGGGCGAGATTGCCGAAGAAAAGGTCGGCATCCTCAAGCCCGGCGGCTACCTGGTCTCTTCGGTGCAACCGGTGGATGCCGCCGACGTGCTGCTGGCTCGCGCCCGCGAGCTTGAGGTGCCGGCAGCTTTCGACAGCCTGGACTTCAAGCTCCTGGAACGCCAGCATGGCGTGGGCGGGCAGCTGCTGTCCATCCAGGGCCAAGCGGCGCGCTACGACGAGATCTTCCTGCCATTGTTCGGTGCCCACCAGGCGCAGAACGCCACCGTGGCCTTGGCTGCGGTGGAGGCCTTCCTGGGCGGCGGCCAGCGCGAGCTGAATGCCGATCTGGTCCGCGACGGCTTCGCGGCCGCCACCAGCCCGGGCCGCCTGGAACTGGTCCGCGCGGCACCGAGCATCCTGGTGGATGCCGGCCACAACCCGGATGGCATCCGCGTCACCGCAGAGGCGATCAAGGAATCCTTCGGCTTCACCCGCCTGGTGCTGATGGTTGGCATCTTGCAGGAGAAGGACGCCGAAGCAATGCTTTACACCATGCGCGAGCAGTACGGTGACATGGTTGAGGACATTTGCATCACCCAGTCGTCCTCGCCGCGGGCCATCCCGGCCGGCGAACTGTCCACCATGGCGATCGACGCTGGCTGGCCGGAAGAGGACATCCACGTCACCGAGGACCTGGAAGATGCCATCGAATGGTCGGTGGGCCGCGCCGAGGCAGGCAACGACTTGTCCGGCGGCGTGCTGGTGACCGGTTCGATTACACTGGTGGGCGAGATTTCACTGTTGCTCAAGGGAGGCGAATCCTGATGGCTAAACTCACCCGTGCCCAGCGCGAGTGGCGTCCTGGGATGAAGAAGAAGCAGCGCTCCACGAAAATGATGTTCGCATCAACAGTGCTGGTCTGCGAGGCGCTGCTGGCGGTGTTCGTCACCCTCGCGGCCTTCGGGCTCAAGCGTGGCGGAGAACCGGTGGTCGTGCTCAGCCTCGGCGCTGCCGTGGCGCTGCTGTGCATCTTCAACTGCGCCCTGCTGGGCAAGAAGATCGGCTACATCATCGGCTGGATCCTGCAGGTAGTGTTCTTCCTGTGCGGCTTCATCCTGCCGGACATGTTCTACCTCGCAGCGGCCTTCGCCCTGTGCTGGTGGTATGCGCTGAACAAGGGCGGCGAAATCGACGCAGTGAACAAGCGCCGCGCCGCCGCCCAAGAAGCCTGGGAAAAGGCGAACCCCGAGCAAGCCTGAGAACCTAAGAAGTACATCAACGATACGAAGAGGTAGTCACATGACTGAACGTACCCTGATCCTGGTCAAGCCAGATGGCGTCAAGCGCGGTCTGACCGGACAGATCCTTGGCCGCATTGAAGCCAAGGGTTACACCATTGCCAAGCTGCAGCAGCTGGAAGCTACTCGCGAGCTGCTCGCCGAGCACTATGCAGAGCACGAAGGCAAGCCATTCTACGAGCCGCTGGTTGAGTTCATGCTCTCCGGTCCGGTGGTGGCGATCGTGGCTGAAGGCCAGGGCGTTATCCCCGGCTTCCGTTCGCTGGCTGGCACCACCGACCCGACCACCGCGGCTCCAGGCACCATCCGTGGCGACTTCGGCCGCGACTGGGGCCTGAAGGTCCAGCAGAACCTGGTCCACGGTTCGGACTCCGTCGAGTCCGCCGAGCGCGAGATCGGCATCTGGTTCGGCAAGTAGATCGAAACGCGAAAATCCCGGCAGTTGGAAACTGCCGGGATTTTTCATGCCTGGAAGCGGGTTCTAGAACCAGTCATCCAAACTGTCCTGGGCGAGCATAGCTCCTTGCGGGCTAGCTGCCTGCTGCACCGAACTTACGAGCGCCTGTGCAGTCGAGTCCAGCGGCAGCTGCTCTGCAGCGCCGATCCTGACCACCTGGTGGTGGTCGGTGATAGGGCCGACTATGTGCGAAAGATACTTATCTGCTCCGTCATTGCTGAATTCCAGCACGTGGATACCTCCCAGTCTTCAGTGCGCGTTAGCACATTGATTGCGGGCGAAGCGTGGCGCGGGTTTTCCCTGTTGGGGAAAACGAAGACATGCAGCAAAACTTCTCAAGGCGATTGCGCATCCCGCGTCGCTCCACTTCCATCACTTCAGTCACATTAAACACACAAACCACATCCACGGCAACGCGGGATCGGGTCCACCGGTCTTGTCCCCAGCGCGAAAACCCCGGGAAGCCGGGGCTGGATGAGGGCGTGAACTCTTTGAGAATTAATCGGAAATAATTCGATCAAGAGCATTTAAGTGGCAAAAGGAAGGACGCCCCTGACGTGCAGGAGCGCCCCAGCCGCAACAGCTACTCGGAATCCTTCAGGGATTCCTGGTGCTGTTCCTTCGCTTCGAGTTTGTCGAAAGCCGCTTGCTCTTCGCTGATCTCGACTTCAGACTTGATGTCCTCGCTGGCTTCAGCCACCGCATCGGATTTGTCGCGCCCGGTCCATACCTTGATCACCGCCCATGAAGCGGCCACCAGTGGCACCGCCAGGACGGCGCCAACGATGCCTGCCAGGACGGTGCCTGCGGTCAGTGCCATCAGCACGACCAGTGCATGCAGGCTCAGGGCGTTGGCCATGACGACCGGCTGCAGGAAGTTGCCCTCCAGCTGGTTCACCAGGATCACCGCAGCCAGCACGATCAGCGCCACCACAGGTCCGTTGGTAACCAATGCAATCAGCGTGGCCAGGATGCCGGCAACGGTGGCACCTACCATCGGCACGAAGGAACCGAGGAAGACAATGACGCCTAGCGGGATGGCCAATGGAACCTGCACGATCAGCAGCGTCGCGGTGATGCCCAAAGCATCCACCGCGGCCACGGTGGCAGTACCGCGGATGTAGCCGCCGAAGGTGCGCAGCGCGCGGTCGCCGGAAAGAATCCACTTGTTGCGGTAGTGGCGTGGAGTCCACGACACGGCAAAGGCCCAGATCTTGTCGCCGTCCTTCAGGAAGAAGAACAGGATCACCAGCAGCAGGACCAGGCCGGTCACGAAGCTGCCTGCTGCGCTCAGCGTGTTCAAAGCGCCGGTGCCGAACTGGGAACTGGTCAAGAAGCCGGTTACCGTTTCGACAACATTATCGATCTGGCTCTGGTCGACGCTGAAAGGCATCGTGCCGATGAAGCCCTGAACCATGTCATTGAGCTGGTTGAAGCCCTCAACAGCTTGGTCAACGAGCTTTGGCCATTCCTTGATGACCGAGAAGACCAGGCCGGTGCCAATGCCTCCGAGGACCAATAGGGATCCGAGAAAAACGATCCATGCTGCCAGCATCGGGGAAACAAACTTGCGCAGCTTGACCACCAGGGGCCACAACGCACAGGAAATGATGACGGCCAGCAACGTCGGGATCACGATCATGGTCAAGCGGAGCATGCCGATGATGAGGAATGTTGCCAGCGCGCCAACTACCAGCAGCTGGGCGCTTCGAATGCCTAGGCGTCCTAGCAAGTCGGTCCACAGGCTGGTGACCGTGAAATCTGGTTTGGCGTCCCTGGCCGGAACACGGTGGTGCTCGGCAGGTGTCGGCTTGTCGTCCTGAGGTTGCTTTTTCAACAACGCGGCGGGCCTGACCTTACGGAAAAAAGCCATAGTCGCTCCTTGTAGCTGGTTCTGATAGCTCTAACAATAGGCTAACGACTTGACAAGGTCCCAAGGCAACACCGAAATGCTGATTTTTTGGCGTTCACACTGGCCACTAACCCGTTTTCGTGCCCGAATGCATCGATTCGTGCACCCACGGGCTGATTTCCCCGGCATTCCTGCGGCGTCGTCTCTGCAATGATGCTGGGCTTGAACTAGCGGGGGATCAATGCCGACGGGCATCGAAACCCGGTGGTCTTCTTTGAAACCAGTGGAAATAGCAGTGACGGAAGCCTCGGGCAGAAGTCCCGCGGCAAGTTGATTCGCCAAAATGTTCTTGCGCTCAAGGAATTGCTGCTCGGAATGGCATCGGGCGAAGTCCAACAAGAAGATCCAGAACGCTGGGAGGAAATCCCTCACCAGCCGGTGACGGGCTATCAGACCGATTATGCGGGTCTGGTCCAGAAGTGAACTGACGCAGCAGAGCTGGGGCCGCGCAATGCGCGGCCCCAGCTCTGTTAAGGTCTCGTTCTCTGCCTGTGCGGACTACTTGGCGTTGAAGTACTCCTTGGCCAGCAGGCCCATGATGATCTTGTCGTGGAACGACCCATCGTGGAATCCAGCCTGGCGCACTCGGCCCTCTTCGCGGAACCCTGCGCGGTTGAAGGTGCGCAGTGCGCGCTCGTTGTACGCCCAGGCGTTCAAGCCGATGCGGTTCAAGCCCATCTCGCGGAAGCCGTAGTCGATGATCATCTTGGTGGCCATGGTGCCATAGCCTTGGCCCACATTTGAACCACCGATCATGATCATCAATTCGGCGGAACGGGCCGGCGCGTTGTAGTCGTACAAAGCGGTGTGCCCGATCAGCGTGTCGTCGGGAAGCGTGATGGAAAGCCCCACGCCGTCGGTAGTGCCACGGTTGACGCTGCGCGACTTGAAGAGTTCTGCGGCTTCGGTGATCGGGTGGGGAAGTACCAGGTTGCCCTGCAGGGCCATGAATTCTGGGCTATTCCACCATTGGGTGAGGAACGCAAGATCTTCCTCTTGTAGTTCACGGAGCCGAAGGTGTTCGGAAATCAGCAGGTTGATTCCGTAGTCCTGGGCATTTTCTGTGTTCCATATGTCACTTGCCATGCTTCTAATCTACCGGGTCTAGCTGGACAGTATCCGGAAGATCGTTGACGGCGAACCCTTTCCGGCCTTGCCGATGGACGTTTTGACGCGGATCGGAGGCCGAAGCGGGATGTCTTGGCGCCGGTGGCGCGCCGGGGCGCAACAAGCAGTGGCACAAGGCCGGCCGACCTGGTTGGCGGCGGGGTGGGGGGAGCGCCAGGAACAGCACTGCGGGGCCGCTACCGAAGTAGCGGCCCCGCAGGTGGGCATGGAAGCCGGGCTCTAGCCGAAGAAGGCGAGCGGGAAACGCAGGACGACCGATGCGGCAACGAGCGCCCAGATGACGGCAGTAATGATCCAGCTCCACTCGGCGAAGAACTTCTTCACGCCGGCGCCAGCAGGAATCACGCCGGTAAGCACATTGCGTGCGGTTGTGAACACGAACAAGGGAATCGTCATGGCCCACACGACCATGCAGTAAGGGCACAAGGCATTGATTTCATACAGGGCCTGGGACCAGAACCAGATCACGAAGCCCATAGCGGCGGTGATGCCCAGCTGGAAGCACAGCCAGAACCAGCGCTTCAGGTTTGTTGCGCCGGCCAGCAGGGCGAAGCCGATGGCGATAACAACAGCGAAGCAAACGATCCCGAAGAAGGGATTGGGGAATCCGAAGATTCCTGCCTGCTCGGATTTCATCACGGTGCCACAGGAGATCCAGGGATTGACGTCGCAACTGGTGATGTAGTCGGGGTTCTTGTACAACTCCAAGCGTTCCAGGACCAGGATTCCGGCGGCGAGCCAAGAGATCAATCCCGTAACGATGATGAACAGCCCGAAGCCGCGTTCCTTAGCCCACCAGGGCAACACGCCCGAGCCGTGGCTATTTTCTTGTGATGAAACCATGTTTTGACTATTCCATAAGTTCATAGGAAAGCGGGTTATTCCGCCAAGGCCTTTTTCATCCTAGGAAGCATTTCTGTGCATCTGGTGAGAAGCAATGAACAAGGCGTGAACGAAATATGAGAGAATGGGAATGGTTGTTCGCGGATCCACAGTCTGCTTTCAACCCGACGATAGACTTTTGAAACAACAGATCGACAGGCGATGCATCGCTTCGGTTGAGTGCCCAATATGTGCGCCTCCCGGGGGAATACCGCGGATCGTAGGGCTGCAAAGGAAAGCAGCCGGTTTTCTTAGGCCACGTTGATCCGCAGGATTTGCGCCTGGTTCATAAATTTGGACCAGCGTCGAACCCGCGGAAAATAGCGAGCTTTTGTGTCCGGACTACTGGAAGATAAGTAGGCCAAGCGACACGTGATGATTGTAGTTTCAGCAACGGCGCCGTCTGTGGAGGATGCCCGAGCGGGACATAGTAGGAGTACGCGAATTTAAATGAGCGCAGCAAATCAACGAAAGGGCGGAACGCAGGGTAATAAGCGGGGCAACCGTTCAACACGAGCCCGCCGTACCAGTGTTTCAACCACACCCGCGCGACCACTGCGTCGCGCCATGACCTTGGCCGAACTCAATGCCGCTGCCGGCGTCGAGGAAAGCCCATACCGCTGGCGGGCCACCCGCCGCACCCAGATTTCCACCCCTGATTCCACCAAGCGGGCCAGCCGCCAGGCCGAACGCCGGGCGCAGGCAGTGCGCAATACCGCGAATGACGAGGCCGTAGAGGTCGCCGCGGCCAAGCAGGAAGACGTCCAGGACAAGCAGGAAGACGTCCAGGAGCAGAGCGCCGAAATCGCTGCCCCGGCCGAGCAGGAAGTTGCACCGGTTGAGGAAGCGAACGACGTTGACCAGACCGGCATGCTGCTGGCCGAACACGGCAGCACCATGATCTTGAATCCTTTCGCCGTGCCGGAAACAGCTCAGGCTGTTCTGGCCCAGGCTGTTGCGAAGAAGCAGGAACCTGCTCGCCGCGCAGCTGCCGCAGATCCCGAGGCAGACGCCGATGCCGACGACGTGACTTCGCGCCGCCGCCGCCGCCGTCGCCGCGGGGAAGTGGATCTGGAACTTGAGGGCGGCTCGCAGGATGATCCGCCGAACACCGTTACCCGTGTGCGCGCCCCGCGTGGCAGCATCGAAAGCCACAGCTCGGTCAACGACAAGGTCGCTTCGGTGCGCGGTTCCACCCGATTGGAAGCCAAGCGCCAGCGCCGCCGCGAATCACGCGAAACCGGTCGCCGCCGCCAGGTGATCACCGAGGCCGAGTTCCTGGCCCGCCGCGAATCCGTCGAGCGCAAGATGATCGTGCGCCAGCGCGAGGACCGCATCCAGATCGGCGTACTGGAAGATGGAGTGCTTGCAGAGCACTTCGTCTCCAAGACCCAGCAGGATTCGCTGATCGGCAACGTGTACGTCGGCAAGGTGCAGAATGTGCTGCCATCCATGGAAGCTGCTTTCGTGGATATCGGCCGCGGCCGCAACGCCGTGCTGTACGCCGGCGAAGTGAACTGGGACGTAGCCGCTCTCGAAGGCGCGCCGCGCCGCATTGAGAACGCCTTGAAGGCTGGCGACTCGGTCCTGGTGCAGGTCACCAAGGACCCGGTAGGCCACAAGGGCGCCCGGCTGACCAGCCAGATCTCCCTGCCTGGCCGCTACCTGGTCTACGTGCCAGGTGGTTCGATGACCGGCATCTCGCGCAAGCTCCCTGATGTCGAACGCCAGCGCCTGAAGAAGATCCTGAAGGACCACCTGCCGGAAAACGCGGGCGTCATCGTGCGCACCGCCGCCGAAGGCGCTTCCGAGGAAGAACTGACCAACGATATCAACCGGCTGCGTGCGCAGTGGGAAGGCATCGAAGAGCAGGCCAACTCCACCAAGACCCTGGCTCCGGAACTGCTGTACTCGGAACCCGATCTGACCATCAAGGTGGTCCGCGACGTCTTCAACGAGGACTTCACCAAGCTGATCGTTTCCGGTGACCACGCCTGGGACACCATCGAGGCCTACGTCATGTACGTGGCGCCGGATCTGATGGGCCGCCTGGAGAAGTGGGAAGCCGAAGAGGACATCTTCGCCAACTTCCGTGTGGACGAGCAGATCGCCAAGGCGCTGGACCGCAAGGTCTTCCTGCCTTCGGGTGGTTCGCTGGTCATCGACCGCACCGAAGCGATGACCGTCATCGACGTGAACACCGGCAAATTCACCGGTTCGGGCGGCAACCTCGAAGAGACCGTGACCAAGAACAACCTGGAAGCGGCCGAAGAAGTGGTCCGCCAGCTGCGCCTGCGTGACATCGGCGGCATCATCGTCATCGACTTCATCGACATGGTCCTGGAATCCAACCGCGATCTGGTGCTGCGCCGCCTGGTGGAGTGCCTGGGCCGCGACCGGACCAAGCACCAGGTTGCTGAAGTGACCTCGCTGGGTCTGGTCCAGATGACGCGCAAGCGCATGGGCACCGGCCTGCTCGAAGTCTTCGGTGAAGAGTGCGAGCACTGTGCAGGTGCTGGCTTCATCACCCACGAAGAGCCAGTTGAATCGCGCAAGACCTTCAACTCGCAGGGCGAAGCGCACAGCAAGAAGTTCAACGACAAGCCAAGCCGCAACTCCCGCCGCCGTCGTGGCGGCGAGAAGGACGAGCAGAAGCCAGTTGAGAAGCAGGAGCCGGCAGCAGGGGAGAAGGACGAAGCCACGCGCAACGCCCTGGCCAGCATTGCCGCCGCTTCGCACCTGGATGCCGCTGCTGAAAACGCAGTGAGCATCGAGGGCGAACAGATTCCTGTGGCCAAGTCCGCGGCGTCTGCGCAGGGCACCGAGGCCTCGGTTACCCTGGAAGCGCTGGAAGCAGCGTTGCCGGGCCAGGATGAGTCCAGCGACGAGCAGGACGGCAGCCGCAAGCCGCGCCGCCGTTCACGCTCCCGTGGACGCGGACGCAACCAGTCCGAGGAAAACGCTTCGGGCAACGAGGAAGCTCAGGCCAACCAGGAGCAGCAGGCTGCTCCTGAACCTGTTGCCGCCTCGACGTCCCAGGAGCAGCCGCGCAAGCGCTCACGCCGTGCTTCGCGTCCGCAGGAAGCGGCACAGCAGGACCAGCCGGTGCTCACCGGCCTGGCCATGCCTGCTGCCAGCGCGCCTGCTGAGTCCAGCAGCCCCGCGGCTTCCGTCCCAGTTGCCGCCACCGCGGCAGCCCCACAGAATTCCACGAAGCCAAAGCGTCGCAGTCGTCGGGCCACCTCGGTCCAGGGCGATGCGACTGCAGAGGTTCTCGTGGCAGAGGTATCCGCCGCTACCGGTTCGGTAGTTCAGATGGATTCCTCCGGTTCGCAGAAAGATAAGCCAGCTGAGCCTGCCGGGCAACCGGTAATGCTCGGTGTGGGTGTTCCAGTACGCGAACTGAAATAGATGAACTTGATCACGCTTCCCTCGCTGGGGCAGTTTGTATTTGCTCCAGCGGTGTGGACTAGCGTAATCTAGTTGATCGGTGCTAAACGCCAAGATCACGGACTTTTGGTCCGCTCGGCGTCAAGGCACAAGCGCATGAGATCCCCGGGATCGCATCCACTTTGTGGGTGTTCGGGTCGATATCTGCGCCGGTAAGACAATAAACGTCGAGTAGAAGTGAGTACCCACGTGGTGTACGCAATTGTCCGCGCAGGCGGCCACCAGGAGAAGGTTTCCGTTGGAGACCTCATCACCGTTGACCGTCTTCAGGCTGCCCCAGGCAGCTCCATCGAGCTTCCAGCTTTGCTGTTGGTAGATGGCGAGAAGGTAACTTCCGCAGCTGCCGATCTGGCTAAGGTCACGGTCACCGCTGAGGTTGTAGAAAACCTTCGCGGCGAGAAGATCGTAATCCAGAAGTACAAGAACAAGACCGGTTACAAGAAGCGCCAGGGCTTCCGTGCCGCTCTGACCAAGGTCAAGGTCACCTCGATCGCCTAATTCAGGCAATCGTAGAATCCATTTTTGTAGCGAAAGAGGCTAAAAGGCATGGCACATAAGAAAGGTGCGAGTTCCACTCGCAACGGTCGCGATTCCAACGCACAGTACCTAGGCGTAAAGCGCTATGGTGGACAGGAAGTCAAGGCAGGCGAAATCATCGTTCGCCAGCGTGGCACCCACTTCCACCCAGGCGCCGGCGTAGGCCGTGGCAAGGATGACACCCTGTTCGCATTGGCTGCTGGCGCAGTCGAGTTCGGCACCCGTCGTGGTCGCCGCGTGGTGAACATTGTGGCTGCTGCCTAATTCAGGCAACAGGCAAATTTTTTAGTACACAAGGGGTGGGCCGATTTCGGTCCGCCCCTTGCGTGCATAGTTAGACTTTTAAGCGAGTATCCCTCGCAACCCCGTACTAGGAGAAGATGGCCCCGTGGCTGCATTCGTTGATCGCGTAACCCTTCATGTCACCGCAGGTAATGGTGGCCACGGTTGTGTGTCCATCAAGCGTGAGAAATTCAAGCCGCTTGGCGGTCCCGACGGCGGCAACGGCGGCAAGGGCGGAGACATCATCCTGCGCGTCGACCCCCAGGTCACCACGCTGCTGGACTTCCACCACCTGCCGCACCGCAAGGCTGGCAACGGCGAGCCGGGCAAGGGCGGTCTGCACCCGGGCAAGAGCGGCGAGGACCTGGTCCTGGGCGTACCTGCCGGCACCGTCATCAAGACCAAGGACGGCGACATCCTCGGCGACCTGGTCAAGCCGGGCGATGAATACATCGCCGCAATAGGCGGCATGGGCGGCCTGGGCAATGCGTCCATCGCCTCGGACAAGCGCAAGGCCCCGGGCTTCGCGTTGCTGGGCATTCCCGGAACCGGCCAGGATATTGTCCTGGAACTGAAGTCCATGGCGGATATCGCGCTGGTGGGCTACCCATCGGCCGGCAAATCCTCGCTGATCGCCGCCCTGTCCGCGGCACGCCCGAAGATCGCCGACTACCCGTTCACCACCCTGGTGCCCAACCTGGGTGTCGTCGAAGCAGGCGAAACCCGCTTCACTGTCGCCGACGTGCCTGGCCTGATCCCTGGAGCCTCCGAAGGCAAGGGGCTGGGCCACGAGTTCCTGCGCCACGTTGAGCGCTGTGCCGCCATCGTGCACGTGCTGGACTGCGCCTCGCTGGAAGCGGACCGCGACCCAATCAGCGACCTGGACATCATCGAAGCAGAGCTGGCCAACTACGAAGCCGACTCCACCTTCGCCGGTACCGACGGCACCATCGTGCCGCTGATCGAGCGCCCGAAGCTGATCGCACTTAATAAGGTTGACATGCCAGACGGTGCCGACATGGCTGAATTCGTGCGCCCTGAGTTGGAAAAACGCGGTTACCGCGTCTTCGAGATCTCCGCGCTCTCGCGTAACGGATTGCGTGATCTGTCCTTCGCTATGGCTGAATTGGTAGAGCAGGCACGCGCTGAACAGGTTGTTGAAGCCCCAGTAGTCGAGGTGCCTGTGATTCGTCCACGTACCACCAAGCGTGCCGAGTTCACCATCCGCCGCGAGGAGCAGAACTTTGAGCCAATGTGGCGAGTTATCGGTGAAAAGCCGGAACGCTGGATTATGCAGACCGATTTCCGCAACGATGAAGCTGTCGGCTACCTGGCTGACCGCCTGGCCAAGCTGGGCGTCGAAAACCAGCTGTTCAAGGCCGGTGCCAAGCCAGGGGACGCGGTAATCATCGGCGCCGAGGACAACGCAGTGGTCTTCGATTGGGAGCCAACTATGGCAGCTGGCGCCGAACTGCTCGGCGGCAGCCGACGCGGCGAGGACATCCGCCTCGAGGATCGCGGCGATCGCAAGACCCGCGAGGAAAAGCGTGCCGAGCACGAAGAGCGCCGGGCGGCCAAGGCGTCGGCTCGCGCCGAACTGGAAGCCGAACGCAAGGCCGGCGTCTGGACCGAATCGGTTGACTCCAAGTACGGACGAAAGACTGCGGAACCAAAGGCAACCCAGGAGGAAAATTAAAGTATGAGTGAAAGTGCCACCAAAACAATTTCAGCCATTACCTCGCCCCACCAACTGCCTCAAGCCAAGCGCTTAGTGGTCAAAGTTGGATCCAGCTCGCTGACCACGGTCAGCGGCGGGATATCCCACGAGCGGTTGAAGTTCCTGGTGGACACTCTCGCTGAAACTGTCGACAACGGTACCGAGGTCATTCTTGTATCCTCAGGTGCCATTGCCGCCGGTCTGGCCCCGCTCGGGTTGGCCAAGCGTCCCAAGGACCTTGCCACCCAGCAGGCCGCGGCGGCCGTAGGCCAGGGTCTGCTGCTGGCGCAGTACACCCAGCTTTTCGATGAGTACGACCAGCGCGTAGGCCAGGTGCTGCTCACCGCCGACGACCTGATGCGCCGCTCTTCCTACACCAACGCGCTGCGCTCCCTGGTTCGCTTGCTGAACCTGGGCGTGCTGCCCATCGTGAACGAAAATGACGCGGTCGCCACCCGCGAAATCCGCTTCGGCGACAACGACCGCCTCGCCTCGCTTGTGGCCCACCTGGTCAAGGCCGACGCGCTGCTGCTCTTCTCCGACGTGGACTCGGTCTACGACGCGCACCCTGATGACGGCGGCAGCCGCATCACCACCATCGAGCACCCCGACGAACTCGAAGCGGTGGACCTGGGCACCCCGGGGGCAGCCGGAGTCGGCACCGGCGGCATGATCACCAAAGTCGATGCCGCGACCCTGAGCTCCTCGGCGGGCATTCCTACCCTGGTGACCAGCACCGACAATGCCGCCAAGGCGCTGCGCGGACAGGATGTAGGCACCTGGTTCGCCGCCCGCAACTCCCGCCGTTCGGCCCGCGACGTCTGGCTGGCCTACCTGGCTTCCATCGAAGGCAAGCTGATCCTGGATGCCGGCGCAGTCAAGGCCATCGAAAAGGGAACCAACTCGCTGCTGGCAGCCGGCATTACCGCCGTCCGCGGGGAATTCGAGGCTGGTGACGCCGTAGAGATCTGCGACGCGGAAGGAACCCCCTTCGCTCGCGGGCTGGTGAACTTCAGCTCCCATGAACTGCCCGAGATGCTCGGACACAACACCACGGATCTGGTTGAAGAGCTGGGCGAAGGTTACGACAGATCAGTAGTGCATGTTGACGACCTAGCTTTGATCGAACCCATTTTCTAGAATGAGGAGCATGAGTATGGATGCCGTAAACACCGAAGAAACGACCACCGACGTCACCACCTCGGTCCACCAGCTGGCCGACCGTGCACGCCGCGCCGCACGGATCCTCAAGCGCGCCAACCGCGACTGGAAGGACCGCGCCCTCGCGGCCATGGCTTCGCGCATCGACCAGAACCGTGCGATGATCCTGCGCGCCAACGAGAAGGACCTGGCTGCCGGCCGCGCCAATGGCACCTCCGAGGCCCTGCTGGACCGGTTGAAGCTCGATGGCAAGCGCATCGACGGCTTGATTTCCGCGCTGCATGAACTCGCTGGCCTGCCCGACCCGGTCGGTCGCGTGGTGCGCGGGGAAACCCTGCCCAACGGCCTGCGCATGCGCCAGGTCAACGTCCCGCTGGGCGTCATCGGCACCATCTACGAAGCGCGTCCGAACGTCACCGTGGACATCGCCGGCCTGGCGCTCAAGAGCGGCAACTCGGTGCTGCTGCGTGGCGGTTCGGCGGCGCTGAACTCCAACCAGGCGCTGGTCGCGGTGATCCGCGACGCACTGGAGTCCGTCTCCCTGCCCCGCGACATCGTGATCTCGGTCGACGAATTCGGCCGCGCCGGTGCCGACGCCATGATGGGAGCGCGCGGAAAGATCGACGTGCTCATCCCGCGTGGCGGCCGCGAGCTGATCCAGCGCGTGGTCACCACCGCCAAGGTCCCGGTAATCGAAACCGGCGAAGGCAACGTGCACATCTTCCTCGACGCGAGCGCCGACGAGGAAATGGCCGTCGATATCCTGCTCAACGCGAAAACCCACCGCCCCAGCGTCTGCAACACCGTGGAGACCCTGCTGGTCCACAAGGATGCCGCTGTGGCCCCGGCAGTGCTGCAGGCCCTGGCCGCAGCCGGCGTGAGATTGCACACGGACGACCGAGCCGCCGCGCTGGTTCCGCAGCTGCCGACCATCCCGGCGGGGGAGGATGACTGGCGCAACGAGTACCTGGACTTGGATATCGCGGTGAAGGTCGTCGATGGCATGGACCAGGCCCTGGAGCACATCCGCGCCTACTCCACCGGCCATACCGAGGCGATCATCACCTCCACGCTGGCTGCTTCCGAGCGGTTCGTGGCGGAGATCGACTCGGCCGCGGTGATTGTCAACGCCTCGACCCGGTTCACCGACGGCGGGCAGCTGGGCCTGGGCGCAGAAGTGGGCATCTCAACCCAGAAGATGCACGCTCGCGGCCCGATGGGCCTGGCCGAACTGACCACGACCAAGTGGATCGTCCAGGGCGACGGGCACATTCGCAAATAGTTTCTGACCGCCCTTTTCGGTACGATGTAGAAGAAACGTACCGTTACTTTTCGAGCTACTGATCCAGCCGCCCAGGTTGCTGGCTTAGCGAACTCGTGAAAACGACTGGAGAATTATCTTGAACGCGCTGATTTTGGCTTCAGAAGCCGCTTCCACCGGCATGGATCCTCACACTTTCGCTGTGATCGTCGGTGGTGGCATCTTCGCAGCACTGATGGTCCTGCTGCTGATTACCGTTTCCTACACCAACGTAGGCAACCGCCACGAGGCAAAGCCTGAACCAGAGGACACCCACCGCCAGTTCAAGACTCACGTACCACATAGCCACTAGTCTTGGCAGAGCAAAAGCCTCAAGACCGCCCATTGCGCCTCGGCGTGATGGGCGGTACTTTTGACCCCATCCACAATGGCCACTTGGTCGCTGCCAGCGAGGTAGCCGCCGAGTACGGCCTGGATGAGGTCGTTTTCGTGCCCACCGGCCAGCCGTGGCAGAAGGCCGATCGCCAGGTCACCAGCGCTGAGCACCGCTACCTGATGACCGTGATCGCCACCGCGTCGAACCCGCGCTTCACCGTAAGCCGGGTCGACGTCGACCGCGAAGGCGCCACCTACACGCGTGACACCTTGCTCGATCTGCGCGCCTTGCGCCCGGATGCGGAGCTCTTCTTCATTACCGGTGCCGATGCGATGAGCCAGATCATGAGCTGGCGCGACATCGACCAGGTCTTCGACCTCGCCCACTTCGTTGGCGTGAGCCGCCCTGGCTATGTCATCGCGGATGTGGGTCGCGACAATGTCTCGCAATTGGAAATTCCGGCACTGGCAATTTCCTCTACCGATTGCCGGGAGCGTGTCGCCGCCGACAAGCCGGTTTGGTATCTTGTGCCGGACGGTGTGGTGCAGTACATTGCAAAATATGGGCTGTATACCGAGTCGTAACCTCACATAAGGTGGGGTAGCACGGCATAATCTCTAGGTAAGGGTGACGGTATTTGTCTATGCGGTCGGGAGAAGTATCAGGATGAGCGATAACTCGCAGCCGGTTTCAAGCAGGCGAGCTCTGCGCGAAAAACGACGTGCTGAGATGGAAGCTTTGCTGGCCAACAGCAAGGCCGAGCAGGCAGCCAAGGAGCACGCGTCGAAAAGCGCGGAAAAGGCCGAGGATTCGGCGAAGCCAGCGAAATCTGACGCGACCCCAAAGGCCAAGCCGGCACCCAAGGCAGAGCCAGCCAAACCAGCTCCAGCCAAGCCGCAGCCGGCCAAGCCTGCACCCAAGCCAGAGCCGGCAAAACCAGCTCCAGCCAAGCCGCAGCCGGCCAAGCCAGCCGCCAAGGCCGCAGGTGCCAGGCCAGAAACGGCCAAGCCGGCTGGAGCCCCAGCCAAGGCTCCCAGCGCAAAGCCTGCAGCTGAGCCAGCTAGCGCACCACAGTCCGAAGAGTCCCTGGGTGAACGGGCGTCGTTGCGCCGTGCCCGTGACCGCGAGGCCTTGCGCGAGCGTCGTCGACTGGAAGAAGAGGTCGGCGCGCTGACCACTAATATTCCAACGGTCGCCCCCGCGGAGGAACCTAAGCCGCTGACCCGCCGTCAACTGCGCCTCCAGGCGCTGGCAGACCAGGGCAAGGCCGAGCCGAAGGCCCCGGCCGCCAAGAAGCCTGCGCCCAAGGAAGACGCCCCGGAGACTACGGTCATGAGCGTCGAGCAGGCGCTAGCCGCCCGCCGTGCCCACGCGCCGAAGACCCCGGTCGATCCAAACCTGCTGGGGGAGGACGACTCCGAGATCGATCTCGAAGTGCTCGCCCACCAGCGTGAAATGGCAGCCCGCGCGGCCATCATTTCCCGCCGTGCCGCGGAACGTGAACGCCTGCGCATCCAGAATGCCAACCAGGGCAAGGACGACAAGGCCTCCGATCCTTTCACCGGCGCCATGGGCAACATTCGCGAGGTCGAGGACCGCATCGCCAAAACCGGCGTGCAAGGGCCCAAGACCCAGAGTGTTTCGCTGGACTTCAACGCCGGCGGCAAGCTCAGCTCCAAGAAGGACGAAGCGGCACCAGCAGCCAAGAAGCCTATGGCCAAGCCGGCGCCCAAACCCGCAGCGAAGGCCCCCGCCAAGCCTGCGGCCAAGGCACCGGCCAAGCCTGCAGCCAAGCCAGTTGCAAAACCAGCCGCTAAGCCTGCGCCAAAGGCGCCGGCGGATCAGAAGGCTGAAACCCATACGGCCCAACCGGCCCCGGACGTTGACATGCCACGCATCGATGCGGTCAATGCACAGGGCTTGCAGCCACTTGACGTGCAGGCGCACGGCCTCCGCCGCGCCAATAACATGCTGATCGCGATGATCGTCGCCCTCAGCGTGGGCGGTGCAGCATTGATTGCTGGCTTGATCATGTTGCTTGGCAACTAGTTTTCGTAGGACAATTAGGTTCTCGATCTACACCTCTATAAGGAGACACTCCACTCTATGGGAGCACACGCAGAATCAATTGCCCTCGTGAAAGTTGCCGCGCACGCGGCTTCCGAGAAGATGGCAGAAAACATGGTCGCGCTGGACGTTGCCGACCGCTTGGGCGTCACCGACGCTTTCTTGATTGTCTCTGGTGGATCAGAACCTCAGGTGAACGCAATCGTCGATGAAATCGTCGCTGAGGTGCTCGACGAGTACAGCATGCGTCCGATTCGCCGTGAAGGCTTCGGCCAGGGCCGCTGGGTCCTGCTGGACTACGGCGACGTAGTCGTCCACGTTCAGCACCAGGAAGACCGCATCTTCTACGCGCTCGAACGCCTGTGGGCCGACTGCCCAGTCATCGAGCTGCCTGAGGAACTTTCTGAAAACCAGAAGTAACCCTCAATTTGCATCCTGATCAGGTAGTCATCTATGATTATGGAGTTGCCTGATCAGGGCAGCAATCCTTTTGGGGGTATGGCGCAGTTGGTAGCGCGTCTGCATGGCATGCAGAAGGTCAGGGGTTCGAATCCCCTTACCTCCACAAATTAAAATCCTGAAATTTCGGTTTATCCGAGATTTCAGGATTTTTTGTTTTCCACAAACCGTGTTGCCCACCGCCGGTGCCCGCGATGCCCACGGCATGCTGTATCCCATGAGCACAGTGACGGCACAAGCACTATCGAATCTGGTCGAGGCGGGCAAGCTAATCGCCTTGGCTACTTCGATCCTGTCCGGCGACGTACCGGCCGGCCACGCTGCGATATTCGCGCTGTATGTCGAGGAAATCAACCAAAAGCTCAGTCGGGCACAGATCCACGCAGCTCATGCCCTACGCCGCACCGGTGCACACAAACTTGATCAGGCCTCCTTCCAAGCGATCAGCGATGCTGGTGTCGATCCCACGCTGGAACAACTTGAAGCCGCCGAAGGACATGCCACTACCGGGCGCACCCATTTCAAAGACGCCAAAGGCATGATGACCGACTGGCTGAATATTCCGCGCGGCACTGCAGGAACTCGGCTAGTCCAAGCCGACTGCCTGCTAGGTGGTGTCGATCAAGCAGGGCAACCGGTAGAGCCGTGGCTCCCGGAGCTAGCCGCGCAATTCGAAGCCCCGAATGTGGACCCGCGATTGGTAGCTTCTACGGCCTTGAAGCTGCATTCGGCACGTAATGATTTCGGCGACGATGAAACCGGCCAGGCGGAGAAAGCGCGATTGGAAGCAGAATCAGTCGCTTTCCTGCGCTCAGAACCCAAATCGGCTCGTAAGCACATCAATGACTTGGTGGCTCAGGTGAAAGCCGGCAAACGCCCGCTGAAAGCTCTGCTGGAGCGCATTGGCATCTTCAAGAAGGGCATGCGCCAGGGCCTGATCGAGTATACGCTTCGTGTGTTGCCCTCCCAGGCGGCGTATATCGAGGCCTACTTCGCGCAACTGGACAATCCTGCCACCGTGGCCGGGAACAGGGACGGCTTGAAAGACGCCGAGGCTCAATTCACGGGCCAGCAGGACTCCGGTTGGGACGATGCGGAGTCCAAACCGGACTGGGCAAAAGACGATCCGGTGGCGGACGAAGAAACCGAAGACGATAGTCCGCCGGCAGACAACAACGAACAAGTTTCGGAGACCTCGGATGACGAGGAAGAATGTTGCCGGCCGGGGGATCCTGAAGAACGTAATACTGAATCAGCTACCAATGGTGCAGTCACTCCATGGGAGGATTTGAAGCCCGAGCGACGCCGTTTAGTTGGATTCATGGCAATGCTGATGAGTGACAGGACGAGCACCAGTGACCCGCCGGGTCAACGTGCTGGGTTGGTCGCACCGCAGGTGAGCATCATTCTGAATTGGGACAAGATGCAAGAGCAAGCACAAGACTTCGCGGTCACCAGCAGTGGGATGTCCTTGTCTGCTGGTGAAGTCAGAACTGCGCTGTGCAATGCCGGAGTGTATCCGGTAGTGCTCAATGGCCAGAGCCTGCCCCTCGACTTAGGCCGGACGCAACGACTGTATTCGAAGTCCCAGCGCCGTGCGATCCGAGCCGCCTACCGGGGCTGTTCCTATCCTGGATGCAGCATGCCCGTAGAACGGTGCGAAATTGATCATCTGGACGCGTGGGAAAAGGGTGGACGAACGGATATCAAGTCTGCCGGGTTGAATTGCCTGATACACCACACTGCCCGGCATTGCGGGTTGTTCCACGCGGTGAAGATTCCGGAGAGCAGGCCGATGGTATTGCTTTCACCAGAATTGGATCCGGAACAGAAATTGCGGATCAATACGTATTTCATGACTCCCGCAGAGGCATTGGAAGCTGAAGCGTTGGCGGATGAAACGACAGCGAAGTGGCGCGCGGGGGAGCTGGACGTAGAAATCGTCGAACCTTGAGATCCCCCTAGCAAGATTCAGCCGCCGACGAGCGGAGGACCGTTTCAGCGCCGATATTCTCGCCGGAGTTGCGATACTTGAATGAACGAAGATCATTCAGGAGCAATATGTCACGTGTTCAACGCCGGGCTGCGAATTCCCGACCATTTTTCGGTACCCAGAATTCGTCGCATACCTCGATGGCTGTTCGCTATATTGATGATGGCAACGTGGAATCCGCTCCGGAAGGCACGAGCGCGGCCGATGCGCTGGCGTTCGGCCAGACTGGTGATCAGCGCATTGCTTTGTCCTTGTATCCCACACCAGATGAAGCTGACATCCACGATCTCACCGAGGCGTGGGAACTGCATCCAGTGCTGGCCGAAGACCTCGTGCACGCCCGCCAGCGGCCTAAACTCGAACGCTACGGCGAGGTGCTCCTACTGGTAGTTCGCTCAGCGTTGTACCTCGATGAATCCGAAGAAGTCGAGCTGTCCGAGTTCCACATCCTGATGCGCAAAGGCGCTGTGGCGGTGCTCTGCCAGGACCACCGGTGGATCGACGGCACAGACGGCGAGGAATTCGTCGAGTCAATCAGGAACGGCAAGCTTCGCAAGGACCAGGTGCTGCTCAAAGACCCGGAGCTGCTCCGGTTGGGCGCCGAAGCAGTGCTGTACCGGATACTTGATGCGATTGTTGATGGATACGCCCCCGTGCTCCACGGCCTGGGGATCGACAAGGAGCAGATCGAACGGCAAGTCTTCAGTGGCGATGCCGCAGTCACCGAACGCATTTATCGCCTCAGCCAAGAAGTGATCGACATGCAGCATGCGACCGCGTCATTGCTGGAGGTCGTGCAATCGCTCGACGACGGGTTCAAGAAGTACCCGGTGCCCGCTGAGCTGGAAACCTACCTGCAGGATGTCACTGACCACCTCACCCGCGCGCATACCCAAGCCGTGGAATACCGGGATGCGCTATCGCAGATCTTGAGCGTCAATTCCACCCTCGTAGCCCAGCGCCAAAACGAGGACATGAAGAAGATTTCCGGTTGGGCAGCGATCCTCTTCGCCCCGACCTTGATTGCAGCGATTTACGGGATGAACTTCGAGAACATGCCAGAACTGCATTGGACCTTCGGCTACCCGATTGCGGCCGGCCTCATGCTGGGATTTGCTGCCGCACTATATGGTGTATTCAAATGGCGCAAGTGGTTCTGAGCGGAAAGATTCCAGGGGAGACATTGACGGCGAAAATCGACTTCAAGAAGTCGCTGGACAGCTATCGGTCCGTGGCCGGGCAGTTCCGTGTCCTGCAGCTGCCAGCGATGCACTACCTGATGTTCGATGGATCAGGTGACCCGAATACCAGCAACTTGTACCAGCAAGCCCTGCAAACCTTGTATCCGGTGGCCTACAAACTCAAATTCGCGAGCAAGGCGCAGGGCAAGGACTATGTCGTCCCGCCGCTGGAAGGCTTGTGGTGGGCCGAGGACATGGCGGTCTTTACCGAACGGAGAGACAAGGAACAGTGGAGCTGGACCATGATGCTGATGGTCCCGGCGTGGATCAACGAGGACGACTACGCGACGGCTCTGGAAACCGCCCAGGCGAAGAAGCCGTTGCCTTGCCCTGGGCGCATCCGGTTCCAGTCGCTTGCTGAAGGCCAATGCGTGCAGACGCTGCACATTGGCCCCTACGATGCAGAAGCCGAAATCCTGGCCGCGATGCACCACGAATTCATACCCGGCCAGGGACTGCGCATGACTGGCAAGCACCACGAGATCTACCTCGGCGACCCTCGTAAGGTGGCACCGGAAAAGCTTCGCACGATCCTGCGCCAACCCGTTGAGCCCAACTAGCGAGAGGAAAATAGATGGAACTGGCACCCCAGAGCACAGTTGCCCAAGTGCAACAGGCACTGGCCGAGCTCGAAGACCCCAAGTACCGCGCGGTCAATGAGAAGCACGGCGATGATTTCGGCGTGAATCTAGGCAAGCTCCGCGCCTTGGCCAAGTCGTTGAAGAGCAACCAGGAGCTTGCCGAGGAACTCTGGGCCACCGGCGAAACCGCAACCCGGCTGGTCGCGCTGCTGATCGCCAAACCACGGAGCTTTACCTTGGAGCAGCTGCAGGTGTGGAGCCAAGGCGCCAGCACTCCCAAGGTCCAAGCATGGTTCCTGAGCTACATCGTCAAGAAATCCAAGCTGCTCGAGGAGCTCCGCCTGCTGCTCATGAGCCAGAGCGACCCGGTACAGCTGGCTGCCGGCTGGGAGCTGACTGCCCACCAGGTAGTCAAGGCCCCGGAACTGCTGGACCTGGAACAGCTGCTTGACACGATCGAAGCCCGAATGAGCGCCGCACCGGATCGCCTGCAGTGGGCGATGAATACGACCCTGGCGCACATCGGCATCGAGCATGAGCATTTGCGCCGACGTGCCCTGGCCATCGGCGAGACCTTGCAGGTGCTGGCGGACTACCCGACCTCCGCCGGGTGCATTTCACCATTCGCTCCCATATGGATCACCGAAATGGCCAAAAGAAAAGCCTAGGTCCAGCAATCGCTGGACCTAGGCTTCCGGGAGCTAGGCGTCCGCCGGTTCCTCGCGCTTATCGCGCAGCGCGATCTTGGAGATCACCCAGATCACGGCGGTCAGCCCGCCGGTGAGCAGCAGCTGGGTGCGCGCCGCGGGATCAGTCATCGCGATGGCGACAATCGCCGCAAGGACGATGATCGTAGCGATCGACAGGCCCGGGAAACCCCACAGCCGCAACGGCAGATGCCCGCCATCGCGGTCCGCGCGGCGACGCAGGATCAGCTGCGTCACGGCAATGAACGCCCAGATGAAGATGATGGTCGAACCCACCACGTTCAGCAAGATCGGCATCACAGCCTCGGGCCAGATCCAGTTCAGGCCCACGGCCAGGAAGGAGAAGGCCACGGAGGCGATCACGGCCTTCGACGGCACGCCCTTGCCGGTCACGTGGGTGACGGCGCTCGGGGCGAGCTTGCGCTGGCCCAGCGAGTACAGCATGCGCGAGGAACCGTAGATATTCGCGTTCATCGCCGAAAGCAAGGCGACCACGACCACGGCGTTCATCAAGAAGCCCACGCCTGGAATGTGCATGACATCCAGTGCAGCCGCAAATGGGCCGTCCACGATCGCCGGATCATTCCAGGGCACCAGGGCGACAATGACCAGGATCGAGCCGAGGTAGAAGAACAGGATACGCATCATCACGGATTTGACCACGCGCTTGATGTTGCCGGCCGGGTCCTTGGACTCGGCGGCCGCGATGGACACCACCTCGGTACCGCCGAAGGAGAAGATGACGATCAGGACTGCGGCGGCGATGCCGGCCATGCCACCGGGGGCGAAGCCGCCATGGGCGGCCAGATTGGCGAAGCCAACTGGTTCCGGCGTCGGGATCACCCGGGTCAGCACCAAGGCGCCGAAGACCAGGAACGCGATGATCGCAGCCACCTTGATCACGGCAAACCAGTATTCGAAACGGCCGTAATTCCTTACGCCGAGCAGATTCGCTCCGGTCAGGACCACCACGAAGCCGAGCACCCATGCCCACTGCGGGAAGGCCGGAACCCAGCCGGCAGTAATAGCCGCGGCCCCGGTAGCCTCGGCAGCGATCACCACGACCAGCTGGATCCAGTAGAGCCAGCCCAGGGTGGACCCTGCGCTGCGCCCCATGGCTTGGCCAGCGAAGGTGGAGAACGCGCCGGAGGACGGATTGGCGGCTACCATCTCCGCGAGCATGGCCATGATCACGATGATCACGGTTCCAGCGATCAGGTAGGAGACCAGCACTGCCGGACCAGCGATGGAAATGGCCTGGCCGGAGCCGACGAACAGGCCAGCGCCGATCGCGCCGCCCAGGCCCATCATGGAGATCTGGCGCCGGGTCAGCCCGGTATGCAGCTGCTCGGGGGCTTTGACTGCGCTCACGCGGTGGCCTCCTGGACGGACAGGGCCGCGAGCACGCGATCGACGTCGTGTGCGGTACCGGAGGAAATCCTCAACCCGTCTCCGGGGAAGGCGCGAACCACTACACCGCCGGCGGCGAGCTTGGCTTCAAGCTGTTCGGTTGACTCTCCGGCATCCACCCAGACGAAGTTCGCCTGCGACTTCACGACCGGGTACCCGGCAGCGGCCAGGCCCTCGTACATCCGCTCGCGCTGGGTGACGACTTCCTCGATGCGCAGCGACAGCTCGCCGATGGCGGCCAGCGAGGCCACCGCCGCGCGCTGTGCCAAGTCGGAGACGCCAAATGGCACGGCCACCTTGCGCAGGTTCCCGGCAACTTCCAGCGGGCTGATGGCGTACCCGACGCGCAGGCCAGCCAGGCCGTAGGCCTTGGAGAAGGTGTGCAGCACGGCCACATGCGGGTACTTGCGGAACAGCTCGATGCCATCGGCCCGCACGGCCGAGCGGTCGAAGTGCACGTAGGCTTCGTCGACGACGACCAGCACGTTGCGCGGCACGGCATTGATGAACTCATCCAGCGCGCGGGCCTCCACCACCGTGCCGGTCGGGTTGTTCGGGTTGCAGATGAAGACCAATCGGGTCTTATCGGTGATCGCGGCCAGCATGGCGGGCAGATCGTGGCGGCTATCGGCATCCAGGGGCACCTCGACCGGGGTTGCGCCGGCGATCCGCACCAGCGAAGGATACGCCTCGAAGGAGCGCCACGCGTAGATGACTTCGTCGCCCTCGGCGGCAACCGCATGGATGATCTGGGCCGCGACCTCGACCGAGCCCGCGCCCAGGGTGATGTGCTCCGCCGGGACGCCGAACTGCGAGCTGAGGGCGCCGGTCAATTCGGGCGCCGCGATGCTCGGGTAGCGGTGGATCGTGGCCAGGCCCTCCTGGATGCTGGACAGCACCGAGGGCAGCGGGCTATGCGGGGATTCGTTGGATGAGAGCTTGGAGGCTCCAGCGGCTGCGGGCTTGCCCTGCTTGTAAGCGGGCACTTCCTGCAAGGAGGGGCGCTGGTGAAGGGTCATGAGTTTCCTCTCTGACTGCCAGAGCTGCACGAGGTTGGCAATCGTTCGTATGGCAAAGCCGTGGTGCGTGGTCAGCGGTGGCCCTGCTCATATCCTCGCGTGTCGCGATTCACAAGCATCGACTGTAGGTTGAATGAATCTGCCGGCGCAATCGCAAACTCTGTTTCTATGCAGGCTGCATAGCAATCGCCGCCAATCAACCCATTTTACTAGTCAATCTGCCCAGTGTTTTCCACTTCTGCCTCGGCCCTAGCGCACGCTGCGACCAGTGGCAGTGTCCTTCCCTGGAAATGCTCGTGCAGGGCGAAGGAGGATGAGGTCCTTGCCACACCCGGCACCTTGTTGATGCGGTTGAAAATCGCCTGCAGGTCCTCGGGGGTCCGGGCCACAACGCGCAGCTGCAAGTCCGAACTGCCGGTCACGGTGTACATGTCGAGGATTTCCGGGATGGATTCCTCCAATGCGCTCGCGACCGGATCGTGCCCGTAGCGCTGGATGATCTCCACCTGGCAGAACGCGACCAGCGTGTACCCGAACCCCGCAGGCTTGACCCGCGGGACGATGCCCTGGATGACGCCAGCCTCGTGGAGCCGGGCCAGCCGGCTGCTGATCGTGCCGCGGGCAACACCCAAGCGCCGGGCGCACTCCATCACCGGAAGCATCGGCGATTCGGTGAGCAGTTCGATCAAATCCGCGTCCAGGCGGTCAATGCGCACGGTCGTCCTTTCGACGAGTCGGTCCAATGATCCAAGGCTAGCGGTGTTTGCTGGGCGCGCTCGATGAAAATGAGCCAAGTGTAATCCGCGCCACAGGCTAGGCTGTTGCCATACTGATCCTCAAGGAGTTCACTGATGGGCAAGACACCTCTCCAGTCGGTAGCCGGTTTGCACGTCCTTGTCACCGGGGCCGCGCAGGGCATGGGTTTGCTTTTCGCCAGGCAGGCTTGCCTCGAGGGCGCGGCACGGGTGGTCATCTGGGACATCGACGCGGCCAAGCTCGACGCGGCTGCCGAGGAGCTGCGCCAGCTCGGCGGCACTGTCGAGACCCATGTGGTGGACCTTGCCGACCAGAGCCAAATCCAGCGCTACGCCGCCACGGCGGTGGAGGGCGGGGGAATCGACGTGCTGGTCAACAACGCCGGGGTGGTCACCGGCACCTCCTTCGCGAAGCACAGCACCGCGCAAATCACCGCGGCCATGCATGTGAACGCGCTCGCCCCGATGTACTTGACCCACGCCCTGCTTCCGCAGCTGGGCCGACGGGGCAAGGGCCGGGTGCTGACCATCGCCTCGGCGGCCGCGCTGGTGTCCAACCCGAATATGAGCGTCTACGCGGCCTCCAAGGCCGCGGCCCTGTCCTTCAGCGATTCGCTGCGGCTGGAAGGCAACGACCAGATCGCCGTGAGCACCATTTGCCCGACCTATATCAGCACCGGCATGTTCGCGGGCGCCAAGCCGTTGCTGCTGACCCCGATCCTGGAGCCGGAAGTCGTGGTGGACCGGGCGTGGCGGGCGATGCTTGCCGGCACGCCGCTGGTGCTGATGCCGTGGACCAGCAAGCTGGGCCAGCTGCTGCGCGGCGTGCTGCCGCGACCGGCCTGGGATTTCGTGGCCGGCAAGGTTATCGGCGTATACCGCTCGATGGACGAGTTCACCGGGCGAACAACGCGGGACGAGCAGATGAATCGGGGCTGAAAGTTCGCTGGCCCATCTGTTGCTGGAGGGCCCTGCGGGGTAGCTTTGGAGCATCGCCCAGCTAGGAGGACCGTCATGCAAAAGCTCACCGTCAATTTATGGATGCAAGGCACTGCAGAGGAAGCGGGGGAATTCTATGCCCGCGCCCTGCCGGAGGCAAAAACCGAAGTCGAATCGCGCTATCCCACCGAGGGCCTGCTGGAATTCCAGGAACCCTTCGCCGGCAAGGCGCTGACCGTTTCGCTGTGGGTGCGGGGAACCAAGATCACGCTGATCAACGCGGGCCAGGAATTCATGCCCAATCCGGCGATCTCGATCATCGTGGTCTTCAACGCCGGCCAGCGCGAGTCCCTCGATGCCACCTGGGCCGCGCTGCTGGAGGGCGGCACGGCGCTGATGCCGCTGGACACCTACCCGTTCAGCGCGCGCTACGGCTGGGTGAACGACAAGTACGGTGTCTCCTGGCAGCTGATGGAGTCCGATGAGCCCGTTGAGCCGCGCGCCTCGGTCTTTCCTGCGCTGATGTTCGGCGGTGCGGCCCAGAACCGCGCGGTCGAGGCCATCGAGTACTACAGCCAGGTGCTCGGCGCGAAACTGGACAGCGCCTTCCCGTACGGGGAGCCGACCGAAGCCGCTACCGCCGAAGCGCTGATGTACGCCCAATTCACGCTCGGCGAGGATTGCGTTGCGGCCATGGATTCGGCCGTGCCACAGGACTTCACCTTCACTCCCGGCGTCTCGCTGGAATGGCCATGCGATGGCCAGGCGGAGATCGACCGCGTCTGGGAGGCGCTGTCCGCGGTGCCTGAAGCCGAGGCCTGCGGCTGGCTGACCGACAAATTCGGGGTGAGCTGGCAGATCGTGCCCTCGAACATGGGCGAGCTGATGGAGCGACCCGGCGCATTCGAGCATATGCTGAAGATGAAGAAACTGGTGATCAACGACTTCTGAGCGGGGAACGATGCAGAGCGCTGCACGGCGGGCGGTAGTGGCAGGAGCCAGCGGGTTCATTGGCGAACGGCTGATCGCGCAGCTGCGCGGGGCTGGATACAAGGTGGCGGTCATCGGCCGCGGCCGTACAGCGGATGCGCAGTGGGGCGATGGCCCGGCGCTGGCGGCACTCATCGATGGTGCAGAACTGCTGGTCAATCTGGCCGGGAAGAATGTCGGCTGCCGCTATCACGAGGCGGCGCGCAACGAGATCCTCGCCTCGCGCGTGGACACGACCCGCGCGCTGCACGAGGCAGTGTCCCAGGCAGCTGATCCGCCGGCGCTGTGGCTGAACGCGTCCACCGCGACCATCTACCGGCACAGCATGGACGCGCCGAACACCGAGGACGGCCGGATCGGCGAAGGGTTCTCGGTGGATGTGGCGCGCAACTGGGAACGCGAGTTCTTCCGCGGCGAGCTGCCCACGCGCCGGGTCGCCCTGCGCATGGCCATCGTGCTCGGCGACGGCCCGGCTACGCGCAAGCTGCTTGCCGTCGCGCGGCTGGGGCTGGGCGGGGCGCAGCACGATAGCTGGTGGCCAGCGCATCGGCGCTACCGCGGCATCGGCCCGGATCCGAGCGGATCCGAACGCAGCGGCTGGCACCGCACGCGCGGGAACCAGCGCTTCAGCTGGATCCACGTGGATGATGCGATCGGCGCGATCGGGCATATCATGGATCACCCCGAAATCACCGGCCCGGTCAACCTCAGCTCGCCGAACCCGGTTGCCAACCGGGCGCTGATGGCCTCGCTGCGCCGCGCCACCGGCGCGAAATTCGGGCTGCCCGCGTATCGTTGGATGCTGGAGCCGGCCATGTTCGTGCTGCGCGTGGAACCGGAAATGCTGCTCAAGTCCCGCTGGGCGCTGCCCGGGGTGCTGCAGGGGACCGGGTACGAGTTCCGCTGGCCGCACCTGGATGCGGCACTGGATGACGTGGCCGGGAACCTGGCTGCGAAGCAAGCACTTTAAGGACGCGCATTGGCACCGAGAATCCGCCGCTTCACCCTGCCCGAACTGGCCCCTGGCTACCGCGGGGATCTGGGCGATGACTACGTTGAACTGCTGCACTTCAGGGATTTCGATGAGCCGCTGGCGGCCGATGGCGCGCGGCTGGAGGAATGCCGTTTCAGCTCCGTGCAGATCGAGGCCTTGCGCAATGCCCGGCTGATCCAGTGCGAACTGGACCAATCCGGGGCTCCCGCCCTGCAAGCCGCTGGTGCGTTCCTCAACGATGTGCGGGTGACCCACAGCCGCTTCGGGTCTGCGGATTTCGCCGAGGCCCAGCTCGATGGCGTGGTATTCGAGAACTGCAAATTCGGCTGGCTGAATTTGCGCGGTGCAACGGTGCGCGATGTGCTCTTCGTCAATTGCCAATTCGAGGAGATCGACCTGGGCGGGCAGATCCAGCGCCTGGGCTTCGTCGATTCGCGGGCCGGGCAAATTACCGCTGCCGGGGCGCAATTGCGCGAGGTCGACCTGCAAGGGCTGGACTTCGCCCAGGTTGAGGGGGTCGATGGGTTGCGCGGCGCGCGGATCAGCTCACTGCAGCTGGGCCTGCTGGCAGAGGCGATGGCCAGCCACCTGGGGATCAAGCTAGGGAGTTGATTTGCCCGTGGCCGGCGGCCAGCTGCTGCGCGGTTTCGGCCAGCAGCTGCGCCATGGCCGCGGCGGCTCGGGTCAATGAGACATCGCGCCGGTGCGCCAGCCCGATGGTGCGGGCCAGCGGTTCGCGCAAGGCAATGGAGCGCACTCCCGGAGCGTCCAGCGCCACCGTCGCCGGAACCACGGCGACTCCGAGCCCGCGCTGCACGAAGCGCAGCACCGCGTCCATCTCCCCGCCTTCCACGACGATATTGGGCACCAGGCCGGCGTTCTTGTAGGCCAGGGCGGTGCTGGCGCGCAGATCGTAGCTGTGTGAGAAGGCCAGCTGGGGCACCGGAGCCAACGCGCGCAAATCAAGCTCCTGGCCAGCCAGGTGCGGGTGCTCCAGTGCGTCGATGACCACCAATTCCTCTTCGAGCAGCGGCAGGTTCTCCAGATGGTTGTCGTTCACCGCATGCTCCGAGGTCACGATGAGCGCCAGATCCAGTGCGCCGCCGTCCAGCTGCTCCAGCAGCTTGTGCGAGCCCGCTTCGAAAATCTGCAGTTGCACCCCGGGGTAGCGGGTGCGGAAGATGGACAGCGCCTCGGCGACCAGCGACACGCACAGGGTAGGCGGGGCGCCCAGGCGCACCCGCCCGCGATGCAGCCCGGCCAGGTCGGCCATTTCGGTGCGGATGGACTCCTCGTCGGCCAGCATCCGGCGCGCACGGGGCAGCAATGCCTGCCCGGCGGCGGTGAGCGTGATGTTGCCGCGGGCCCGGTGGAACAGCTCGGAGCCCAGTTCCTGTTCCAGCGTGGCGATCTGCCGGCTGAGCGATGGCTGGGCCAGGTGCAGCTGCTCGGCGGCCCGGGTGAAGTGCCCCACTTCGGCGATGGCGGTGAAGCCGCGCAATTGCTCTAGGTTCATGGTGCATAGCCTACTGCTATCAACATCATGCCAATAATTCATTGGACGTATTCTGGGCGCGGGGTGATGCTGGAAACCATGAGAAACGAACAGCAGATATCCACCTCCGTACTGGTCATCGGCACCGGTGGTTCAGGCTTGCGCGCGGCCATCGAGCTGGCAGAATCGGGCACCGACGTGCTGGCCGTGGGCAAGCGCCCGCGCCACGACGCGCACACCGCGCTGGCCGCCGGCGGCATCAACGCCGCACTGGGCACGATGGACGCCGAGGACAGCTGGCAGCAGCACGCGGCGGACACCATCAAGGAAAGCTACTACCTGGCCGATCCGCGCACCGTGCAGGTGGTCGCCCAAGGCGCGGCCCGCGGCATCGAGGACCTGGAACGCTACGGCATGAACTTCGCCCGCGAAACCGACGGCCGGATCTCCCAGCGCTTCTTCGGTGCCCACAAATTCCGGCGCACCGCCTTCGCCGGGGACTACACCGGGCTGGAAATCCAGCGCACCCTGGTCCGCCGTGCGCAGCAGCTGCAGGTCCCGATCCTGGACTCGGTCTATATCACCGAGCTGCTGGTCGCCGAGGGGCGGATCTTCGGCGCCTACGGCTTCGACGTCAACGACGGCACCGGGTACCTGATCCATGCCGACGCGGTCATCCTGGCCGCCGGCGGCCACACCCGCATCTGGCGGCGCAGCAGCTCGCGGCGCGACGAGAACACCGGCGACGCCTTCCGCCTGGCCGTGGAGGCCGGTGCCCGGCTGCGCGATGCCGAGCTCGTACAATTCCACCCCTCGGGCATCATCGAACCCGAATCGGTGGCCGGGACCCTGGTCTCCGAGGCCGCCCGCGGCGAAGGCGGGATCCTGACCAACGCCCTGGGCGAACGCTTCATGGAGCGCTACGATCCCCAGCGCATGGAATTGTCCACCCGCGACCGGGTCGCCCTGGCCGCCTACACCGAGATCGCCGCCGGGCGCGGCACCGCCAAGGGCGGGGTCTGGCTGGATGTCTCGCACCTGCCCCGGGCCACCATCATGGAACGGCTGCCCCGGGTCTACCAGACGCTGCTCGAAGAGCAGATGCTGGACATCACCGAGCAGAAGATCGAGATCGCCCCGACGGCGCACTATTCCATGGGCGGGGTGCAGGTGGACCCGCTCACCCACGAGACGGCGGTCCCCGGCCTGTACGCGATCGGTGAAGCCTCCTCGGGCCTGCACGGGGCCAACCGGCTGGGCGGCAACTCGCTGATCGAGCTGCTGGTCTTCGGCCGGATCGTCGGGCAGGGAGCTGCCCGGTATTCGCGTGCGCTCACTTCCCAGCCGCGTTCGCAGGCGGCCATCGAGAAGGCGCGCGGGGAAGTGGACCGGCTGCTGGCCGCCGATGGGCAGGAAAATGTCCGGTCCCTGCAGCGGGCGATCCGCGACATCATGACCCAGCACGCCGGAGTCGTGCGCGAGAAGGCGGGGCTGAAGCTGGGGCTGGAGAAGCTGGCAGAGGTCGAAGCGCGGATGGCGCGGGTGGGCATCCACCCGGACATCGCCGGCTACCAGGACCTGTGCCACGCCTTCGACCTGAAGTCCTCGGCTCTGGCCGCGCGCGCCACCTTGGAGTCGGCGCTGGAGCGCCGGGAAACCCGCGGCTGCCATAACCGCAGCGACTATCCGCACACCGATCCGCAGCTGCAGGTGAACCTCATCTGGTCGCCTGAGGGCATCACCCGTGAGCCGATCCCCGAGGTGCCTGCGGAAGTGGCCGCGCTGATCACCGAGGTATCGCAGGCAGGCAAGCTCGTGGAGTAATGAACCGGTGCGAACTTGCCAAGGCCCGGCGGCTGCGCTGAAACTGAGCTCAGTGGGCGACCGGCCAGGCGTGGGTGCCCTTCGCGAGTGGAGGATGAGATGGCCCATGTGGGGCTCGTATTCGTAGGACTGATTCTGAGTGTGAATGCGTTGGTGGGGCTGGGCCGGATTCCGGCCCGCTCGGCGGCGGTGCTCAACCTGATGGTCGGCGCGCTGCAGATCATGTTGCCGACCTTGATACTCAGCCAGGCAGGCAGCGATATCGCACTGGTCAATGCCACCTGGCCCAGCTACCTGTTCGGGATGACCTATCTGCTGGTCGGGTTCAACACCCTGTCCGGTTTCGACCCGGCCACGCTGGGCTGGTTCAGCGCGTTCGTAGCCGCGATCGCGCTCTACAAGAGCGTGCTGTCCATCGGCCCGGACCCGCTGTTCGCGGTCATCTGGCTGGCCTGGGCGCTGATGTGGCTGGGCCTGTTCCTCTCCGACGGGCTGGGGCTGCGCCGGCTCGGCCCGGTCCAGGTGCCCGTGGCCACCGCATGGTTGATGCTCAGCGCCGGCATCCCGAGCAGCACCATCCCGGCGCTGTTCGCGCAGAACGAGCGGTGGTCCACGTCGCCGGCTGCGGGTTGGACCGCCCTCTGCGTGCTGGCCGCGGCCGCCGGATTCAGCTGCTGGAAAGCCCGCAGCACCTGGCGCTCCATGCAGGAGGCAGCCTAGCGCTTGCGCTGCACCCGGGCCTCGTCCCAGACCGGCTCGTCGGACTCGTAGACGGTGCCGTCGGAGCCGAAGACCAGGAAGCGGTCGAAGCCGCGGGCGAACCAGCGGTCGTGGGTCACCGCCAGCACCGTGCCCTCGAACGCGTCGATGGCACGCTCCAGGGCTTCGCCCGAGTGCAGGTCCAGGTTGTCGGTGGGCTCATCGAGCAGCAGCAGGGTTGCCCCCGAGAGCTGCAGCAGCAGGATCTGGAAGCGCGCCTGCTGGCCTCCGGAGAGCGATTCGAACTTCTGCTCGGACTGCGCTGCCAGCCCGTAGCCATCCAGCGCTCCGGCCGCTGCCTCGCGCGGCATTCCGGAGCGGTGCTCGTCGCCGCGGTGCAGGATTTCGAGCAGGGTTCGGCCAAACAGGTCCGGGCGGCTGTGGGTCTGGGCGAAGTAGCCCGGGCGGATGCGCGCTCCCAGCTTCACCGTGCCGGCATGCGCCACCGGGGCGATCACCACATCGGAGACCGGCAGGTGCTCGCGCTCCGGATCGGATCCGCCGGAGGCCAGCAGGCGCAGGAAGTGCGACTTGCCCGAGCCGTTCGAACCCAGCACGCCCACCCGGTCGCCGAACCAGATTTCGGTATTGAAGGGCTTCATCAGGCCGGTCAGCTCGAGCTTTTCGGCCACGACCGCGCGCTTGGCGGTGCGCCCGCCCTTCAGCCGCATCTGCACGTTCTGCTCCAGCGGGATCGCCTGCGGCGGGCCGGCCTCCAGGAACTTCTCCAGCCGGGTGGTGGCCGCCTGGTAGCGGTTGGCCATGTCGGAGCGGAACGCGGCCTTGGTCTTGTACATGTTGACCAGTTCCTTGAGCTTGGCGTGCTCCTCGTCCCAGCGCTTGCGCAGCTCCTCGAAGCGCTCGTTGCGCTCCTTGCGGGCTTCCACATAGGAGCCGAACGCGCCGCCGTGCACCCAGGCGGTGGCCCCGCCGTGGCCCGGTTCCAGGGTCACGATGCGGGTGGCGGCGTTGTCCAGCAGCTCGCGGTCGTGGCTGATGAACAGCACGGTCTTGTTGGAGCGGGACATGATCTCTTCCAGCCAGCGCTTGCCGGGCACGTCAAGGTAGTTATCCGGCTCGTCGAGCAGCAGCAGTTCGTCGTTGCCTTCGAAGAGCGCTTCGAGGACCAGGCGCTTCTGCTCGCCGCCGGACAGGGTGCGCGCCAGCCGGTCCCGGGCCTTGTCGAACCCGATGCCCAAGGCGGCCATGCAGACCTTGTCCCAGGTGGTTTCCAGCTCGTAGCCGCCGGCGTCGCCCCACTCGATGATCGCCTCGGCGTAGCGCATGTGGACTTTCTCGTCCTCGCTGGTGAGCATCTTGGCTTCGTACTCGGCGACCTTGGCGGCGGCCTGGGCCAAAGCCGGTGCGGCGGTGGACAGCAGCAGGTCCTTCACCGTGGAGTCGTCGCGCACCTGCCCGACGAATTGGCGCATGATGCCCAGGGTGCCGGTGCGGTTGATGGAGCCTTCGTCGGCCTTCAGGTCTCCTGCGATGATCTTGAACAGGGTTGTCTTGCCGGTGCCGTTGGGTCCGATCAGCGCGGTCTTGGAGCCGGCGGTGACCTTGAAGGCCGCACCGCCCAGAAGCTGGGTGCCGTCGGAAAGGAAATACTGGATGTCTGTCACGTCTATATGGATAATTACCTACCAAGGGGCTTAGTTCCGCATGATTACGGGGTTTAGTTAATGAATGTCGCGACTAAAGATGACCAAATCGGCCAGTCATGGCTACACTGTGGCTACACTACATTATAAAGGCGGAAGCATGGCAAGAAGCAATGGCGACGGGGGACTGTACAAAGACAGCCGTGGACTATGGACAGCAGTCGTAGAACTCCCCGAAGGACCAGACGGGAAACGCCGGCGCAAAGTCGTGCGACGAAAGAACAAAAGAGACGCACTCGACCAACTAGGCAAACTCAAAGACGAATTCTCCAAGCATGGCGACCTCGTAACCAATTCCCAAACAGTCGGTCAATGGCTTACCTACTGGCTCGAAGAGATCCTGCCCGGCACAGTCGCGCCCAACACCTACACTGCGCACAAGAACTCCTGCGAGAGTTTCCTGATCCCGATGCTGGGCAAGGTTAAGATGAGCAAGCTAACCACTATGCGGATTCGCGAGTTCCACAAGCAGCTATCTTCAACACCTGTGAAGAAGGACTTGCGCGATAAGCCTGAGACTCAACGCCCAGAAGGTTACAAGGTTGTAGGCCGCTCAACAATGCGTGCCGTCCACTCCGCCCTGGTGGTCGCGTTGGATGCGGCAATGAATGACCGCAAAGTGAATGTGAACGTCGCTCGCCTTGCTGGACAGCCGAAGGGCGGTGCCGTGGGCGAGGCGAAATCCATGAGTGTAGAAGGAGTCAAGAAGCTCCTCGCTTATCTGGCAACCCACCCAGAAGGAGCCATGTGGATTACTTACCTGTTCACCGGGGCCCGACGCGGCGAAGTGCTCGGAGTCGAACGCGAGCGGGTATCGGCAGACCAGTTGGACATGTCTTGGCAGTTGCTCAACTTGCAGCCTGATGCTGTAAAAGCAGCCAAAGAGGACTATCAGATCCGCAAGGTGCGCGGGAACATTTGGTTGGCGCGCCCCAAGTCCAAATCTGGTTGGCGCGTCCTGCCTTTGGTTGAGCCCCTGAAATCAGTTCTAGCTCGGCACTTGGAACAGTTTGAGGGAGAGGGGCTGATCTTCCGCACCATGGATGGTGAGCCTTACAACCCGTCGAATGTCAGCAAGGCTTGGCGAAAGCTACTCGCGAGCGCCGAGATCGACGAGGATGTGAACCTGCACGGGACACGGCACACGCTTGTCGATCTTCTCTACGACGCTGGTGTTTCGGAGCAGACGATTCAGCAGATCGTCGGCCATTCGGACGTAAAAATGACCCGTAGTTACAAGACCCGCGTCAATCAGGGGCAGGCGAAACTAGCCCTTGAATCACTAGGGAAGTTCATCGACGCTTCCTGAATAGCATTGGACCCCCACTGGATCTTCTGATCTGGTGGGGGTCTTTTTTTATGCCTGGAACTCGGCTATCTGATTCATCATATCGACAACTTGTTCGGCGTTGAGGGTGTTCACGAATGCTTCGACAACCCATGGCATGACGTTGAGTTGTGCGGCTATCTCACTAGTGGCAAGCGTGAATCGTGCTTGTTCAAGGATCATGTCGAAGTTGAGCAGCTTCCCCGCTGCCCACTTATCGGCAAGTCTCTCTGTTTTTGGGTGGTGTCCGTGGTGCCCGTATCTGGCATGCCCGAGTTCGTGGGCGAGGGTGGAACGGTATTGGGCTTCGCTAAGGCCGGGGGAGAGCGTGATGAGGTGTCGGGGTTTGTCGTAGATGCCCCAGAGCCCGTTAGGTGTGGGCGCTTCTCTTACGCGCACACCCAACGCCTCTGCTGTGGCATTAAGGTTCGTGTGGGCTGTCGTCTGGTCCAATGTTTGGATCTGCTTTCTTTGCTGCTAGACCATAATTTCTAGCATCCTCTGCCGACATTTTGGAGTAGTCGGGGTCGTCGTCTACTAGTTGCAGTTTGCGGACGTTGTCGATGTTTTGGCGTCCGGCAGCTCGGCGCAGGACTTCTTCAAGTAACGCGGTTTCGGGAACATCCTTGAGGCTGGCTTCAGCTGCTGCGTCGTTTACCTCGGATGCTTCCAGTAGTCCGGCTGCTAATAGCCCGTCTACTGGGTTCAGGTTGTATGCGCGGCACACTGCGATGATTACTTCCGCTGTTTCGATGTTGCGGTTGAACGTGCTTGGTTGCTGTCCGAGCTTTATGGCCATCTGGCGCTTGGTGTCGCCGGTCTTAGCTTCGAGCCACTGTGAGATGTTCGTGTTCATAAAATTAATTATGTTGCATTTTTGCTACATGCGCAAGTCTATTGATGCATGTCAGCGCAATTGCCCATTGCAAGATTCGAACATTCGGTGGTGCGGATTCGAAATACAGTGTTGCAATTCTGTCAGCGGGTGTGTCAGACTCGAAACATCGAAAAGCAAAAACGCAACAAACTTAAGGATTTTCGGCATGGACTACCGTCTTCGAATCAAACCAGGACTTCTTGAACGTCTTCGAAATCTATCGGAAATCAAATCGGACGATGCTCAAGCGCGAATGCTTGGCGTGGACCGATCAACCATCAATCGCATCAAGAACGGCGAGCAGCCTTCTGGAAAGTTCATGGCCACCCTCTGCACCACTTACGGACTTGGTCTAGGCGAAGCGTTCGAAGTGTACGAAGTGGATAAAATGAGCGATGCGGCATGAACCCCAAGATCAGTTACAACCTAGACGAAGCCGCAGGGCAAACCGGATACAGCATCCGCACACTGCAACGGCACATCAAAGACGGCAACCTGATCGCGAAGTACGCCAATACGAAATGCGTAATCATGCATCAGGACCTCATCAAATGGCTCGAAGATCTGCCAACAGAATCGCCAAACTCATGAGCCGCCAAGTCAAAACCCAGTCGCCGGGCGAATGCCCGATCAAGACATCCCCTCGTGTCGTAGTCGATAACGCGGTACCTCTTCCAGCGTTGAAGAAGTACTTCCGCACCGAACTACGCCTATCCAAGCGAGACGCCGAATACATGGCGCGGGAAGTGTATAGGGACGAAGCAACGTCCCGCACAAACCTTCCCGAAGCATGGCACACGGACATATGGCCCGAGCAAGTAACGTTCATCCGCCGTAGCCCTGGCATCAGCGACCCAACGCCAGTTCAGGCTTTCAAGAACATGGAGCATGCCGCATGAAAAACTGCTCTTTCAGTGGGTGTGGACGGAAGCACCGCGCACATGGGTACTGCGTGACTCATGGCAAGCAGGTGAAAGAGGGGCGACCGCTGACCGTTATTGGTCTACCAAGGCCCTCACTCGAAGACAGGTTCCTTCAGCAGGTCGAAAAGACTGATACGTGCTGGAACTGGATCGGATACATAAGTCCAGCGGGATATGGCCGAATCAAAGTTGGTAGGGCAGGAAAATTTGCTCACAGGGTTTCTTATGAGATGCACATAGAACATATCGCACGTGGGCAAATCATAGATCACAAGTGCCGAAATAAAGCCTGTGTCAATCCAGATCACTTGCGCATCAGCAACCCAAAGATGAATGGGGAGCACAGGGCAGGTCCAAACAGGAATTCTACTTCAGGAATCCTAGGAGTGACATGGGATTCGAGGAAAAAGAGATGGCGTGCCCAACTTACGCACAATGGGGTCGGAATCAACGCGGGGTCGTTTAGTAGCATCGCCGAAGCCGAAAGGGCTGTTATAGCCAAGCGAAATGAACTGTTCACTCACAATGACGCTGATCGCGTCACCAAATAAGTAAAGGCCACTAGCTGCAAACCTAGTGGCCTTCGTCATTTCAGAAAGGATTCAACATGGAAAGCATATCAAAACCTCTCCCGGTCCCGATGATCCTTGATACCCGCGCTGAATGGTTCGAAGCCGCGAACGCTGGCATGGATACCTTGATCGCACGGAACACGAGCTTTACCGCTGATGATCTGCGTGACCTCGTACCAATGCCAGCTAACCCGAATTGGGTGGGCGCAATTTTCAAGGGTTATCAGTCGATGAAGCTTATTCGCACTGTCGGGTTTGAGTTGTCGCGGTCTAGTTCACGTCGTGGCGGTTCGTTGCGGCGTTGGGTTGGGGTGAAGCATCGTGCCACGGCCTAGCCCCGCCACCGTGTTCATTTGGTCGTGTGTTACCCCGTTCGCGGCCCTAGTTTTCGTTGTCATAGCAGATATGGAGTGGTGGTAATGAGTGAGGAACTAGACCTTGATGAGCTGCGTGCAACGTATGACCACCCAGCAGACAAGAGCGTAATCGAACTGATTGACCGCCTCGAACAGGCTGAGCAGGCCGTAGCAAGAGTGCGGGAGGCCATGGGAAAGCCTTGGGGAAGTGCTATCACAGCCAAGCACATTGTCCGCCGCGCCCTGGACGGTGAGCAGAATGTGTAACTGCACGCTGTTAGGGCGCGATTGCACCCACTGGTACGACTACGCCGACCGTATGGCACGAACCAACCAAGGAGAAAACAATGCCTAACCAGCCCCCGCTAAACCCGGACGCGCTCAAAGCTGGATTAGACGCTGGACACTGCGCCTATGCGATTGGCGGTGATCAGGATGACGTGTCTCGCGCTGCTATCACCGGATATCTCCTCGCCGTCGCCCAGCCGGTAGTGAACAGCGTGGAAGAACTCGACAAGTTGCCGATGCATAGTTACGTGCAAGGCAACGACGGGTTCAACCATGCCAAAGACTGGAACGGTGGATGGCACTTGATTGTCAACCGCCCATCAAGTGCCCCGCACCTTTCGGGAAGCATCGACCTCCCCGCCCGTGTCCTGTACCGCCCGGTGGTGGAATCATGAGCCGTTTTGGTGACCGTGATTATTCGACGTGTGGCCCTGGTTGTGGGTGCGACGAC